>NZ_JBIVSV010000006.1:0-545454 GCF_044756385.1 Streptomyces sp. NPDC091972
AGACTTCCTACACACCTACAACCACCACCGCTGCCACACCGCACTCGGCGGCCACCCACCGATCAGCCGCGTGAACAACGCTGCGGGCCAATACACCTAGCCGGCGTTGGTCGGAGGATGGGCAGGCCGCGCCGGACCCAGCGTCGGCAGGGCGGGCAGCGCCGTCCCGTGCACCCACGCGTCGAACAGCCCGTCCAACGGCTCGTCCGCGAACCGGTTGACATGCGCTGTGAGCGTCGAGGTGGTCACCGCCCCGCCCCGGTGCAGCCCGGCCCAGCCGCGCAGCATCCGGAAGAACGCCTCGTCTCCCAGCGCACAGCGCAGCGCGTGCACGGTCAGCCCGCCGCGCTCGTAGAGCCGGTCGTCGAACATCGACTTGCGGCCGGGATCGCCCAGCCGCAGGTCCTGGGGGAGCGAGGACAGCAACCGGTGCGCGGCGGCGGCCAGTTGCTGTGCCGTACGGCCCCCCGAACGCTCCGACCACAGCCACTCGGCGTACTTGGCGAACCCCTCGTTCAGCCAGATGTGCCGCCAGTCCGCGATGGAGACGCTGTTGCCGAACCACTGGTGCGCCAGCTCGTGCGCGACCAGCCGCTCCCAACCCCGGGCCCCGTCCACGTGGTTGGCGCCGAACAGCGACAACCCCTGTGCCTCCACGGGCACATCGAGCTCCTCCTCGGTGACGAGGACGGCGTACTCGTCGAACGGATACGGCCCGAACAGCTCCTGGAACAGCTCCATCATCTGCGGCTGCCGCGCGAAGTCCCGTGAGAACTCCGGCAGCAGGTGCGCCGGGATGTGCCCGTGCTGCGGCACCCCGCCGGGACCCGGGTCGCCCAGCAGCACCGTCTGGTACTTGCCGATCGCGAGGCCCACCAGATAGCTGGAGGTCGGCGCAGCCTGTTCGTACACCCAGGTGGTGGTGGACGCCTTGGTCGTACGGGTCAGCAGCCGCCCGCCCGCGACCACCGCGTACGCCGACGGCGTGGTGACCGAGATCTGGTACGACGCCTTGTCCGCGGGCCGGTCGTTGCACGGGTACCAGGACGGCGCCCCGATCGGCTGGCTCGCCACCAGCGCCCCGTCCTCCAGCTCCTCCCAGCCGAGCCCGCCCCAAGTGCTCTGCACCGGCCCGGGGTTGCCCGACCACTGCACCTCGACCGTGAACGCGGCCCCGGGCCGCACCGGTTTCGCGGGCCGGACCCGCAGCTTCCCGCCGCGGTGCGTGTAGTGCGCGGGGCGGCCGTCCACCCGCACCCGGCCGATCTTGAAGTCGGACAGGTTGAGCATGAACTCGGCGAGCGGCGAGCGTCCCGCTATGGCGTTGATCCGGGCGCTCCCGGCCAGCCGGTTGGGAGCGGGGCGGTAGTCCAGCGCGAGCTCGTAGCGGTGCACCCGGTACCGGACGTCACCGTGGTCAGGGAAGTACGGGTCCGCACCCGCCGCCTGCTGAACTGCCACTGCCGCTTCCGCTCCCTGCGCCGCGTCGCCACTCGGATCCGCCGGTGCACCGCCCACCGACTCCGGGTGGCCCGCGTTCAGGGCCGCCATGCCTCGATCGGGTTGCCGAGCCAGCGGGTGTCGTCCGGGACGGACTCCGCGGCCATGACGAGCGACGCGGGACCCAGCGTGGTGCGGGCCCCGATCGTGCTGCCGGGCAGCACGATCCCGCCAGGGCCCAGCGTGGCGCCCTCACGGAGAACAACAGTATCCGTCCGCAAGATCCGGTCGTGGAAGAGGTGGGTCTGGAGCACACAGCCGCGGTTCACGGTGGTCGCGTCCTCCAGCGTCACCAGATCGGTCTCCGGCAGCCAGTAGCTCTCCACCCAGACGCCCCTGCCGATCCGCGCCCCGAGTCCGCGCAGCCACGCCGTCAGGACCGGGGTACCGGGCACCGAACCCGCGAGCCACGGCACCGCCAGCACCTCGACGAAGGTGTCCGCGAGCTCGTTGCGCCACACGAAGCCGCTCCACAGCGGGTGCTCCCCGCAGCGGTGCCGCCCCACGAGCAGCCACTTCGCGACCACCGACACCAGCCCCGCCACCGCACCGGCCGCGAGCAGCACCACTCCGGCGAGCAGCCAGGCCCACGGTCCCAGAACGCACAGCGCGGCGACCGTCAGCACCGCGAGCCCGGCCGAGCAGAACACCGGCACGATCCGGCACAGCTCCACCAGTCCGCGCGCCCACAGCAGCCCCGCCGACGGCTCGTACGTCCGGCTCTGGTCGCTGTCGGCCGCGCTGCGCGGCAGCTTCACCGGCGGCAGTCCCAGGTACGACGTGCCCTTCTTCGCCTTCTTCGGGGTGGCCGACAGCACCCCGACCAGGCCGCCGTCCGGCACGGTCCGCCCCGGCGCCGTCATCCCCGAGTTCCCGAGGAACGCCCGCCGCCCGATCTCCGCGCGCCCGATCCTGACCCAGCCACCGCCCAGCTCGTAGGGCGCGGTCAGGGTGTCGTCGGCCAGGAACGCGCCCTCGCCGACCGTCGTCAGGGTGGGCAGGGCCAGCACGGTCGACACCTCGGCGCCCCGCCCGATCCGCATCCCCAGCAGCCGCAGCCACACCGGCGTGACCAGCCCGGCGTACAGCGGGAACAGCGTCTCGCGCGAGCGGTCCATCAACTGCGTGACGGTCCACGCCTGCCACCCGACCCGGCTGTGCGTCGGATACGTCCCCTCGCGCAGCCCCAGGCTCAGCAGCCGTACCGAGGCCAGGAGCAGCAGCGCGTACGCCAGCCCGAAGGTGAGCGTCGCCGGGACCAGGGCCAGGAAGGCGCCGGCCAGGGGCGCGGACCCGGCGACGAAGGGCCGGGCCACCAGGAACGCGGCGCCGCCCGCGAGCACCGGGAGCAGGGTCAGCGCGAGACCGGTGAGGCCGTACATCACCCGCCAGTACGTGCCCCGCGCCGGCCGTTCCTTCGGCCAGTTGCGCTTGGCCTTGCCGAGCTTGACCGCGGGCGCGCCCGCCCAGCGCTGACCGGTCGGGATCTGCCCGGTGACCGCCGAACCCGGTGCCACCTCGGCCCGCTTGCCGACACGGGCGCCCGGGAAGAGCATGCTGCGCGTGCCGACGACCGCGTGCGCACCCACCCTGACCTGGCCGATCTCCAGCCGGTCGCCGTCCAGCCACCAGCCGGACAGGTCCACCTCGGACTCCACGGCGGCGCCCCGGCCCAGCTTGAGCATGCCGGTGACCGGCGGCAGCGAGTGCAGGTCCACCTCGGGACCGACCTTGGCGCCGAGCGCCCGCGCGTACCGCTCCAGCCAGGAGCCGGTCAGCGAGGTCGCCCCGCTGGACTCGGCGAGCCGCTCGGCGGCCCACAGCCGCAGGTGGACGCTGCCACCGCGCGGGTGGCGGCCGGGCCGGACGCCCCGCAGCAGCAGCCGGGCCCCGCCGGCGGCGATCGTGAGCCGTCCGGGCGGACTGAACAGGGCGAGGGCCCCGGCGCCGATCAGCCACCAGGAGGCGGTGGGCAGCCAGCCGTAGGAGGGCAGGAGGTTCCCGGCGGCGGTCAGGGGCACCATCCAGCGGAGCCCCGTCAGCGCGAACAGGGGGAGCAGCAGCAGGAGTTGGATCACCTGGGCCCGGACCGGCACCGGTGCGACCACCCGTGCCGCCCCGTCGTCCTGCGCGGACTCCTCCAGACGGCGGGCCAACTTCCGCAGGGTGGGCCGCTGGTAGATGTCGAGGACGGCCGCGCTCGGGTAGCGGGTGCGCAGCCGGGTGGTCAACTGGGCGGCAGCCAGGCTGGAGCCGCCGATCGCGAAGAAGTCGTCGCGCGGTCCGGAGACCGGGACACCGAGGACCTCCGCCCACTGCTCGGCGAGCCAGGCCTCGGTGCCGTACAACTCCTCTGTCCTTACGGCCGCTTCGAGCCCTTTCAGCGGCCACGGCAGCGCGTCGCGGTCCACCTTGCCGGAGGTCCGGGTCGGCAGGTCGTCGACGGGGGCCAGCAACGGCACGAGCGCGGCGGGCAGTTCGGCCCGCAGCCTCTCCACGGCGGCCGCGTGGTCCCAGCCGTCCTGCGTGACGACGTACCCGACGAGGAGCTGGTTTCCGCTGCCGGCGGTGCGGACGGCGGCGGCCGCTCCCGCCACCCCGGGCAGCGCCTGGAGGGCGGCGTCGACCTCGCCGAGCTCGATCCGCCGGCCACCGAGCTTGATCTGCTCGTCGGCCCGCCCGAGGAAGACCAGTCCCTCCGGCTCCGCCTTCACCAGGTCACCGCTGCGGTACGCCCGCTCCCAGCCCAGCGACTCCAGCGGCGCGTACTTCTCCGCGTCCTTCTCGGCGTCCAGGTACCGGGCCAGGCCGACCCCGCCGATCACGAGCTGCCCGGTGGCGCCCATCGGCACCGGCTCCCCGGCCTCGTCGACGACGGCCAGCTCCCAGCCGTCCAGCGGCAGCCCGATCCGGATCGGCTCCTCGCCGCTCATCAGCGAGGCACAGGCCACCACGGTCGCCTCGGTGGGCCCGTAGGTGTTCCACACCTCCCGGCCCTCCGTCACCAGCCGCTGCGCCAGTTCGGGCGGACAGGCCTCCCCGCCGAAGATCAGCAGGCGTACGTCGTCGAGGGTCTCGGGCTCCCACAGCGCGGCGAGCGTCGGCACGGTGGAGACCACGGTGATCTCCTGCTCGACCAGCCAGGGCCCGAGGTCGGCCCCGCTGCGGACCTGGGACCGCGGCACCGGCACCAGACAGGCCCCGTACCGCCACGCCAGCCACATCTCCTCGCAGGAGGCGTCGAAGGCGACGGACAACCCCGCCATGACCCTGTCACCGGGACCGATGGGGTCGTCGGTGAGGAACAGCGCGGCCTCGGCGTCCACGAAGGCGGCGGCGCTGCGGTGCGAGACGGCGACGCCCTTGGGCCTGCCGGTGGAACCGGAGGTGAAGATGATCCACGCGTCGTGCCCGATACCGGGCCGGGTGGCGGGGGCCGCACCGCGCCCGCTGACGGTCAGCTCGTGCCCGGCGCCGACCACGGCCCGCACCTCCGCCTCCCCGAACACCAGCTCGGCCCGCTCGTCGGGGTCCTCGGCGTCGACCGGGACATAGGCGGCACCGGCGGCGAGGACGGCGAGGATCGCGACGTAGAGGTCGTTGGTGCCGGACGGCACCCGGACGCCCACCCGGTCGCCGAGCCCCACCCCGGCCGCGGCGAGCCGCCGGCGCAGTCGCTCGACCTCGGCGGCCAGCGCACGGTAGGTGAGCCGGGTCGTCCCGTCGTCCAGGGCGAGCTCGTCGGGGAAGGAGCGCACGGACGCGTCGAAGACGTCGACGAGGGTGCGGGGGGAGGCGGCGGGGCCCCCGGAGAAACGGGCGGTGTCACCGAACTGTTCGTGGATCTCTGCGCTGAGCTCTTCGTCGAGCAGGCCGAGAGCACTGCTCTCGTCTATGGCTGCCATCGGTCCTCGCGTCTCGATCCCGGAGCCTCCGGGGCGCTGGCGGGCCCGCAGGTCTGCCTGGGGTTGTCCGGGTCCAGCTCGTAACAAGCCGGAAATTTTAGTACGACGCTAGGTTCGCCCCAGGGGAACGGCGACCCGGAGGGGCCGTCCGGGGGTGGGGCGGCCGCGTCCGCGGAGCGCTGACCTGGTGATCTTCACGCCGAGCGAGAGATGCCCCACACGCAGCGAGCAACAGCGCGAGCAGCAGGGCGAACACGACGAATCCCCCCGGCCGCCTGAGCGGCCGAGGGGATTCGGCTGGTGTCCGAGGGGGGACTTGAACCCCCACGCCCGATAAAGGGCACTAGCACCTCAAGCTAGCGCGTCTGCCATTCCGCCACCCGGACAAGGTGTCTGTCGTGCGGGGTTTCCCTCGCGGCGACGAAGGAAACATTACCAGGCTTTCGAGGGGGCCCGATCACCCCCCGTCCCCGCCCCGGGCGGGCGTGAACGGCGTGTGACGGGCCGGGCCCGGTCTTGGGGCCGACCGGGGCGCGGGGAGAGGATGAGGGCAACCACCAGCAGTGACAGCGGGAGGAACAGCGTGAGCGACACGGACACGGCCAGGGGCGTCACCGGCGAGGACGAGGTCGTGGACCTCTGCCGCGAGCTGATCCGGTTCGACACCAGCAACTACGGCGACCACTCCGGCCCGGGCGAACGCAAGGCGGCCGAGTGGGTCGCGGAGAAGCTCGCCGAGGTGGGGCTCGACCCGCAGATCTACGAGTCGCACCCCGGCCGCGCCTCCACGGTGGCCCGGATCGCGGGCGAGGACCCGTCCCGGCCCGCCCTGCTGATCCACGGCCACCTCGACGTCGTACCGGCCAACGCGCAGGACTGGACCCACCACCCCTTCTCGGGCGAGGTCGCCGACGGGTGCGTGTGGGGGCGGGGCGCGGTCGACATGAAGGACATGGACGCGATGACCCTGGCGGTCGTCCGGGACCGGCTGCGCAGCGGGCGAAGGCCGCCCCGGGACATCGTCCTCGCCTTCCTCGCCGACGAGGAGGCCGGCGGCACGTACGGCGCCCGGCATCTCGTCGACCACCACCCCGACCTGTTCGAGGGCGTGACCGAGGCGATCAGCGAGGTGGGCGGCTTCTCCTTCACGGTGAACGAGCAGCGCCGGCTCTACCTGATCCAGACGGCCGAGAAGGGCATGCACTGGATGAAGCTGACCGTGGCCGGCACCGCGGGACACGGCTCGATGATCCACCGGGACAACGCCATCACCGAACTGTCGGAGGCCGTCGCCCGCCTCGGCCGCCACAAGTTCCCGGTCCGGGTCACCAAGACCACCCGTGCCTTCCTCGACGAACTCGGCGACGCGCTGGGCACCGAGCTGGACCCGGAGGACATGGAGGGCACCCTCGCCCGGCTCGGCGGCATCGCCAAGCTCATCGGCGCGACCCTCAGCAACACCGCCAACCCCACCCAGCTCGGCGCCGGCTACAAGGTCAACGTCATCCCGGGCGAGGCCACCGCGCACGTCGACGGGCGCTTCCTGCCCGGCTTCGAGGAGGAGTTCCTCGCCGACCTCGACAAGATCCTCGGCCCCAAGGTCCGGCGCGAGGACGTGCACTCCGACAAGGCCGTCGAGACCACCTTCGACGGCGCCCTCGTGGACGCCATGCAGTCCGCCCTGGTCGCCGAGGACCCGGCCGCCAAGGCGATCCCCTACATGCTCTCCGGCGGCACCGACGCCAAGTCCTTCGACGAGCTCGGCATCCGCGGCTTCGGCTTCGCGCCGCTCAAGCTCCCCCCGGAGCTGGACTTCGCCGGGATGTTCCACGGCGTCGACGAGCGGGTGCCCGTGGACGGGCTGAAGTTCGGCGTGCGGGTTCTCGACCGGTTCATCGACGCGAGCTGACGTGAGCCGACTCGTGTTGACGCGCTTATTCGGCCGCGCGTACGAGATCGGCCGGGAAGGGTGAATGCGCTCATAAGCTCGTATCCCCATTACTCCCTCCTCGTTACAACTCATGTGATCCGCTGCTTGGGATCGCATTGCCAACAAGGAGGAATAATGATCAAGAAGGTCGTCGCCGCTGCGGCTGCTACTGGTGGCCTGGTTCTCGCGGGCGCGGGCCTTGCCGTCGCCGATGCGGGTGCGCAGGGTGCCGCTGTGGGCTCCCCGGGTGTGCTGTCCGGCAACGTCGTGCAGGTTCCCGTTCACGTCCCGGTGAACGTCTGCGGCAACACGGTCTCCGTGATCGGCCTGCTGAACCCCGCCTTCGGCAACACCTGCATCAACAAGTGACGTTGTGCCTCGCCCTTAGTTAACAGGGATGAGCCCGTCGGCCCCGGAGTGCAAGCCATGCGCTCCGGGGCCGACCGGCCTTTTCGAAAAGAGAAAGAACCGCGATTCAGCGGAATTTCGAGACAAGGTCGAAAGCAGGGATTGGGTACATGCGACAAGTCACCCGCAAGGGCCTGATGACAGTGGCGGCCGCCACCGGAGTGATCGCCGCCGCCGGAGGCGCCGCCCACGCGGACGCGGGCGCGAGCGGATCGAGCGCGAACTCCCCGGGCGTGCTCTCGGGCAACACGGTGTCCGCGCCGGTGCACGCGCCGGTGAACGCGTGCGGCAACACCGTGAACGTCGTCGGGGTGCTCAACCCCGCGATGGGCAACAGCTGCGCCAACAAGGGCGGCGGCAGCGGAACGCCCGGCTCCGGGAACCACGGCGGCAGCCACGGGGGCGGACACGGAGGGCACGGACCCGGCGGACACGGCGGTTCCGGAGGCACAGGCTCCGGCGGCTCCGGCGGCTCGCACGCCGGCGGTCACACCGGTGGCTCGCCCGGCGTCGGCTCGGGCAACCACGTCGAGGTGCCCGTCGACGCTCCCGTGAACGTCTGCGGCAACAGCGTCGACGTCATCGGCGTCGGCAACCCCGCCATGGGCAACGAGTGCGGCAGCGGCAGCGGGCAGCACACCCCGCCCGGAGGCCCGGAGCAGCCCGGCACCCCGGAACAGCCCGGCAACCCGGTGGAACCCGGCCACCCCGGTTCCCCGGCCACCCCGCCCGGGGCACGCGCCGTGACACCGGGCGGCGGCAACCACCCCGGCACCCAGACGGTCGCCCAGCCCCTGGGCAGCGCCCAGCTCGCGCAGACCGGCAGCGAGCTGCCGATCGGGCTGGCCGTCCCGGTGGGCGCCGGCGCGCTGCTGGCGGGTGCGGTCCTCTACCGCAGGGCACGGGCCTCGGCCTAGGACACACCGCGTGAAACGGAGCGGGCCCCGCCTCGGCGGGGCCCGCTCCGTTCGTGCTGTCTCACCACGTGGCACGCACCTGGCGGATGATCCGCCGGCGCAACCGCACCCTGCGGCTGCCGTCGCGCATCAGACTCAGTCGGTCCAACTCCCAGTGTCCGTACTCGGCATGGTCCGTCAGCAGACGTGTGGCGTCCTTGCGGGAGACCCCGCGAGGTACGTACACGTCGACAAATTCGTATTCCGGCATCGCATCTATTGTGCGGGCCGGGGCCCGCTACGGATAGCGTCTGCACTATGTCTGATGCTGTGCAGCCCACCGCTGCCGAGGTACGTGCCGCCGCCGAGGCGGTCAAGACCGCGCTCGACCGCCACCTGGCCGCGGTCGAACGCAGGTCTGGAGAGGACGACCCCGCCGTCTACGAGGCCTTCAACGAACTGGCCGCGGCCGCCGAGGTGTACGACGAGCTGCTCTACGACCGCTATGACGAGGTCACCCCCTTCGAGATCCCGGGCGCGGAGGACGCCCCTCCGTACACGGGCCCCGAGGAGCCGAACGCGCTGAGCGTGCTGATCCGCCGCGACTACGCCGTGGTGGAGCCGCAGCGGCTGCTGGCCCAGGCCCAGCGGGTCGAGGCCGCCGACGAGGGGCTCGGCACGGAGGCCTCCGGCACGGTGCACGGCGCGCTGGAGGTGCTGTTCGGTGAGTTCGAGCCCGACGAGATCGCCTCCCGGCACAAGGAGTTCGGGCTGGAGGAGGGCGACTCCACGCTGTGGGTGACCGCGGCGGACGAACCGGCCGAGCCGGGGGAGTGGCTGGAGACGCCGTTCGAGCAGGTCGACGTGGAGCGGGTGGTGTGCCGGTTCGACGTCAGCGCGATGTTCGACGACGAGCTCGACGACGACGCCGACGGGCCCGACACCGGGGACGACGACCTGGAACCGCTGGACGTGGATCGTCACTGAGACAAAAGGAGCGCAGCCCCGGAGGAACGGTCTCCGGGGCCGCGCTCCTTTTCCGTCAGCCGGTCGTCCTCCGGTCAGCCGGTCGTCGGCGACTGGGCGCCGAGGAGCGTGGGCAGCCGGGTCGTCCGGGGCTTGGCCGGGATCTCGGCGACCGCCCGCGGCAGGGCCTGCTCCACGCCGTGCACCACGGACAGGTGGCGGTCCGCCCGGCCGAACGCCGTGTAGACCCAGGGCCGGCTGAGGGCCTGTGCCGCGTCCCCGGGCAGGACCACGACCGCCGCGGGCCAGCGGCCGCCGACCGCCTGGTGCGCGGTCAGCGCCCAGCCGTGCCGCACGCACTGCTCCACCCGCTCCTTCGGCACGACCACGGCCTCACCGGAGCAGACCAGGCGCAGACCGTCCGCGTCGGCCCCGACCACCCGGCCGGGAAGCGTACGGCCCGGTACGGGCGAGTAGGCGACGCGGTCACCGGGGTCGAACCCGCCGAAGCGTCCCGGGCCGGGGTTCAAGCGCTCCTTCAGGGCCGCGTTGAGGACCCGGGTGCCGGCCGCGCCGCCGTGGCCCGGCGTGATCACCTGGGTCTCCTCGGCGGGGACCCCGATCGCCCGCGGCACCGAGTCCGCGACCAGTTGCACGGTCCGGTGCACGGCCTCGCCCGCGTCCCGCACCGGCACGATCACGACCTCCTTGCCGGGGGCCTCGACCTGGTTCAGCTCCCCGATGCCGATTCCGGAGACCAGCTCGCCGAGGGGGCCGGGGTCCGGCCTGCGCGAGGCGATCTGCGGACAGATCCGTGCGGCGAGCAGATCCGCGAACACCCGCCCGGGCCCCACCGACCACAGCACCGCCGGGTCCCCGCTCAGCACCAGCCGCGCCCCGTCCGGCAGGGACTCCACGAGCAGTGCCGCCGTCTCCACGTCGAGCTGAGGCGCGTCGAGCACGACGAGCAGGTCGAGGTCGAACGCCCCGTCGGCGTCCCGACCGGGCCCCTCGGCGCCGGAGAGCAGTCCTGCGACGGTGGCGACGGGCCGCTCGGAAGCGGCCTGGCCGGCTGCCGGCAGGGCGCCGAAGCGCTCGCGGCCCAGCGGGCTGTGGGTGGCCGCCCACGCCCGCAGCCCCAGCCCGCGCGCCGCAGCCAGCAGCGCCGCCGGTTCCGCCAGGGCCGCCTCACCGCCGGTGTGCAGCACCAGGCCGCCCGCCGCGACCGCGCGGATCAGCTCGGCGGCCGATCCCTCGGCCGCCGTCGCCGCGCGCTCCCAGTCCTCGGCCGAACCGTCCTCCTTGGGCACCGAGTTGATCAGCCGGGCCAGTCCGTCGGCGAGGCTCTCCTCCGCGAGGGCGTACCGCTCCAGGCCGACCAGGATGCGCACCGGCCGCTCGGCGCCCTCCTCGTCGTCCTCCGCCGGCTCCGGGGCCGCCGGGTCCAAGGCGTCCTGGAAGACCAGGGCCTCGGCCTCGGCGAGAGTGCTCTGCACGGCCGCTTCGGCGTCCGGCACGCCCCGCTGGGCAAGCGCGGCGGTGAGCGCCGGCATCTCCAGCGCGGTGTGCCCGGCGAGGGCCGCCTGCTCCAGGAGCCAGACGGTGACCGCGCGTCCGCGCCGCTCGTCGTCCGGCGCGCAGTCCGCGCCGAGCAGCGCCCGCGCGAACCCGTCGGCCTGCTCGGGGCGCACGCCCGGGACCCGCAGCAACTGCCAGGGGTCGGCCCGCAGCTCGTCGTCGGCTCCCTCCCCGAGGACGGCGGCGACCTGCGCCGCGAGGGCCTCCGGCGCCCCGCCCTCGGTCAGCACCCGCCGTACGGCCTCCACGGTCTCCGGTACGGGCGCGCCCACGGCACCGGCCGCGCCGCCGGCACCCGGCTCGGCCGACTGAGCCGACACCGGCCGGGGCCGTGCCGGTTCCTGGGCGGGCCGGCGCGGGGGCTCGGGCTCGCTGAAGACGGCTGCCACGGGCTTCGCCCCGCTCTCCACCGCCCGTACGGCGGCGAGGAGATCGGCCGCCTTCCCGCTGAGCTTGGCCCCGCTCTCGATCGGTCCCTGCTTCTCGGCCTTGCGCCGGGCGATGCGCTCCCGCTCGATCCGCTGCGCCGCCAACTCGGCCTCGGCCTCGGACAACCGGGCCTTCTCCGCCGCCTCCGCCTCGACGTCGGAGCCGTGCGCGGCACCGTCTTCAGCGCCGGCGTCGGCATCGCCATCGGCGCCGAGGGTGGCACCGCCCTCGTCCGTGCTGTCGCCGCCGTCCGCCTCCCGCGCCGGCGTCCCGTCCGTGCCCTCCGGCTCCGGCGCGGCGCCCCGCGTCCCCGGCTCGGTCTTCTCCGTGGGCTCCGGCTCCGTGCTCACAGCGTGCTCCAGTCGTGATCGGGATAGCGGTGCACGGGCGCCGACACATCGTCGAGCGCCCGGCAGATCTCGTCAGGAAGACTAAGGGCCTCCACTGACAATGCCGCCGTGAGCTGCTGCGAGTTGCGCGCGCCGACGATCGGCGCGGTCACCCCCGGCCGGTCCCGGACCCACGCGAGGGCCACCTGGAGCGGTGTCACCGCGAGTCCGTCGGCCGCCGTGGTCACCGCGTCCACGATGTGGCTCGCGGTGTCGTCGAGGTACGGCGCGACGAACGGCGCCAGATGCTCCGAGGCACCCCGGGAGTCGGCCGGCGTGGAGGTGCGGTACTTGCCCGTCAGGACACCGCGGCCGAGGGGGGAGGAGGGCAGCAGTCCGATGCCCAGGTCGAGTGCGGCGGGCAGCACCTCCCGCTCGACCCCGCGCTGGAGCAGCGAGTACTCCAGCTGTGTGGCGGCAAGCCGGGTGCGCGTCCCGGGCGCGGCCAACTGCCACGTCCCTGCCTTGGCGAGCTGCCAGCCGCAGAAGTTGGAGACCCCGGCGTAGCGGGCGCGGCCGCTGCTGACGGCCAGGTCGAGGGCCTGGAGCGTCTCCTCCAGGGGGGTGTGGGGGTCGTAGGAGTGGATGTGCCACACGTCGACGTAGTCCGTGCCGAGGCGGGCCAGTGAGTCGTCCAGCGCGGAGAGCAGGTGGCCGCGCGAGCCGTCGACCCGGACGTCCGGGTCGGGGACGCTGCCGGCCTTCGTGGAGATGACCAGGTCCCGGCGCGGGACCAGCCCTTCTATGAGGCGGCCGAGGAGGTACTCGGCCTCCCCGTCGCCGTAGACGTCCGCCGTGTCGACCAGCGTCCCGCCTGCCTCCCAGAACGTTTTCAGGAGGTCCGCCGCGTCGTGCTCGTCGGTGTCCCTGCCCCAGGTGAGGGTGCCGAGCCCGATGCGGGACACGCGCAGGCCGGTACGGCCGAGATGCCTCTGCTCCATGAACGCCGAGATTACTGGCCAGAACCTGCCGCGTGGGGGCCTGTGGACAACGGATTCCGACAGGTACGCGCTATTCCCGCGCCCGGTCGGGCACGGGCCGCGGCCTGCCCCGGGCGGCTCCGCCGCGCTAAGGTCTGCCGACAAGGACGTTACTGATCGGTAAGGGGAATCGGCCATGCAGCTCGGGATCAACCTCGGCTACTGGGGCGCCGGAATGGACGCGGACAATCTCGCCGTCGCCCAGGAGGCCGACCGGCTCGGATACGCCGTCTGCTGGGCCGCCGAGGCCTACGGCTCGGACGCGGCCACCGTGCTCACCTGGGTCGCCGCCCAGACCGAGCGCATCGACGTGGGTTCGGCCATCTTCCAGATCCCGGCCCGCCAGCCGGCGATGACCGCGATGACCGCCGCCACCCTCGACTCCCTCTCCGGCGGCCGCTTCCGCCTCGGCCTCGGTGTCTCGGGACCACAGGTCTCCGAGGGCTGGTACGGCGTCAAGTTCGACAAGCCGCTGGCACGCACGCGTGAGTACGTCGAGATCGTCCGCAAGGCCATGTCCCGCGAGCGCCTGTCCTACGAGGGACAGCACTGGACGCTGCCCCTGCCCGGCGGCCCCGGCAAGCCGATCAAGCTGACCGTGCACCCCGAGCGCGAGCACATCCCGCTGTACATCGCCGCGATCGGCCCGAAGAACCTGGAGCAGACCGGCGAGATCGCCGACGGCGCCCTGCTGATCTTCCCCTCCGCCGAGCACCTGGAGGACACCGCGATCCGGTACCTGCGGGCGGGCCGCGAGAAGGCCGGCAAGACCCTCGACGGGTTCGACGTCTGCCCGACCCTGCCGCTCGCCGTCGGGGAGGACAAGGACGTCAGCAGGCTGGCCGACACCTTCCGTCCCTACACCGCGCTGTACGTGGGCGGCATGGGCAGCCGCAAGCAGAACTTCTACAACCAGCTCGCCCGGCGCATGGGGTTCGAGGAGGCGGCCGCCGAGATCCAGGACAAGTACCTGGGCGGCGACAAGGACGGTGCCGCGGCCGCCGTCCCGCACGACCTCATCGACAAGACGACCCTGCTCGGTTCCGTGGACCGCATCGCGGACCGCATGAAGGAGTACGCGGCGGCCGGCGTCACCACCTTGACCCTGGCTCCCGCCGGCTTCACTCTCGACGAGCGCCTCGCCTCCCTCCGCGCCGGCACGGAGGCCCTGGAACGCGCCGGTCTCGCCTAGACCCGTCCGGGCAACCGGACACCCGCACGAGCCTCCCGGCGCCACCCCACGGGGGACCCCCCATGTCGGCACCCTCCCCGGCCACCCCGGCCACGGCCACGGCCCGCCCCGGCGTCGGTTCGCTTTGCCGACTGCGGGGCGGCGACGCTCGGTCCTACCGGACCGGTGCAACTGCGTGCGGGCCCGCCCCGGCGACTGCGCGGGGGTGCGGGCCGCGCGTCGGTTCACCTTTCCGGCTGCCGGGCCACGGCGGCGCTCGGCCCTACTGGCCCGGTGCAATCCCGCGCGGGCCCGCCCCGGCGACTGCGCGGGGGTGCGGGCCGCGTGCCGCGAGCGCTCGGTCCCACCAACCCGGTGTAGTCCCACGGGTGCCCGGCTGCCTGCGGCTTCGCGGGGTGCGTGCGGTCGCGTCGGCTCTCTCCGAAGGCCGGGCCGCGACGGGGGTCGGTCCTGCCGGCCCGGTGCAGTCCCACGTGCCCGGCTGTCGGCGGCTTCTCGGCAGGAGGCCGTCGCGTCGGCGTCCTGTCCCGACAGCCGGGTCGTGACGCAGGTCGGTGTGCAGAGGTTCCGGCGTGGTCCCCGCCCCTCCCGTACCCCGCCCGACCGCCGGAGGCTTCCGCGGCCGTGGTGGGGGCTCGGGGGTCTTCCCCGCCACGGCCGTCACGTGACTCAACGCCTTCACCCCCGCGCGGTTACGCCCCCCTGGTGACCCCGGTGGTCCTCCTTTTGGCGGAGTTCTCCGACACTGCTGTTGCAGCCCCCCTCGCGCCGCATTTGACTCGTTCTTTGCGGATTGCCGCGGAGTCCGGCAGAGAGGTGCCCCACGATGCTTTCGGCCAAGAGTCTGTTCCAGGAGATCCTCGACCACGACGAGTCCTTCCGGCTGTTCTGCTCCATCGCGGCCAGCGGGGAGTCGCAGGGCGGCTGGGAGAACGCCCGTATCGCCACCCTGGTCCCGCCGAGCGAACGCGCACTCGCCCCCAAGATCACCCGCCACGGCGCCGACGAGGACAAGCACGGGCGGATCTTCAACGCCCTGATGAGGAAGCGCGGCCTCGAACCCGTCCCCGTCCCGCCGGACACGGACTACACGATGCTCCTGGAGAAGCACGGCATCGGTCTCGCCCACGAGAAGCTGCAGAGCGACGAGCCGCTGACCGTGCACGACATCGTCACCTACCTCGCCCACAGCCGGGTCACCGAACAGCGCGCCTCCGAGCAGATGGAGCTGCTGCGCAAGCACTTCGCCGACCACCCCGACCTCGGCCGGGCGGTACGGATGATCTCCGCCGACGAGGACAACCACCTCGCCTACTGCCACGAGGAACTGCTGCGCTTCGCCCGCGCCGGCCACGGCCGCGCCATCCAGCGCACGCTGAGGGAGTGCGCGCTGGCCGAGATCCGCGTCTACCGGGACGTCAGCCTCGCGGTGATGGCCCACATGGGCCGCATCCTCGGCTGGTCCCGCGCGAAGTCCGCCGTCCTCGCCGCGGGCATCCACGCCGTCTACGCCTACGAGCGCGCCGCGGGCTGGCGCCGCATGGTCTCCCTGAAGCCGCCGGAGCGCCGCGACGCCCTCGGCGGACCCGCCACCTCCGCCCCCGAGTTCGCCTGAGGAGCGCCCGCTACAGCCAGCCCCGGCGCTTGAACGTCCGGTACAGCAGCACTTCCAGCACGCCCATCAGCGCGATCACCGCCGGATACGCCCACACCCAGTGCAGCTCGGGCATGTGCTCGAAGTTCATGCCGTAGATCCCCGCGATCATCGTGGGGATCGCCGCCATGGCCGCCCACGCGGAGATCTTCCGCATGTCGTCGTTCTGCCGGACGCTCATCTGCGCGAGATGCGCCGACAGGACGTCCGACACCAGCCGGTCCAGCCCTTCAACCGACTCGTTCACGCGCGCGAGATGGTCGTTGACGTCCCGGAAGAAGGGCCGCGCCTTCTCGTTCACGAACGGCACCGTCCCGCCGTACGCCCCCACGCCCGCGAGCCGGGTCAGCGGCATCGACAGCGGGACGGTGGCCCGGCGGAACTCCAGGATCTGCCGCTTGAAGGTGTAGATCCGCGAGGCAGTGTTGCGTGAGCCGCCGCCGTCCGGCGAGAACACCTCCGCCTCCAGCTCCTCCAGGTCGGTCCCGAGCTCGGTCGCCACCTCCAGGTAGTGGTCCACGACCGCGTCGGCCACCGCGTACAGCACCGCGGTGGGCCCCTTGCCGAGCAGCCTCGGCTCCTGCTCCAGGCGGTCCCGCACGGCCTTCAGCGGCGAGCCCACACCATGACGGACCGTCACCACGAAGCCGTCACCGAGGAAGAGCATGACCTCGCCGGTGGACACGGTGTCGCTGTCCGGCTCGTACACCACGGGCTTGAGGACGACGAACAGCGAGTCGTCGTACACCTCCAGCTTGGGCCGCTGGTGCGCCTTGAGGGCGTCCTCGACCGCCAGCGGATGCAGCCCGAACTCCTTGGTGACGTGGTCGAACTCGTTCTCCGACGGCTCGTGCAGACCGATCCACACGAACCCGCCCCCCGACCGCGCCTGCTCCAGCGCGTCGGACAGGTCCTCGGGTCCCTCGGTCCGGTGTCCCTCCCGGTAGATGGCACAGTCGACGATCACGGAGCGTATTCTCCCGTCGCTCGCAGGACATTGCATTCCGGCGTACGCCTACCCTTGCCGCATGCCCACGTTGATCCTTGTCAGGCACGGACGCTCCACCGCGAACACCGAGGGGCTGCTCGCCGGGTGGACGCCCGGAGTCGCCTTGGACGAGCGCGGCGCCGCTCAGGCGGCCTCGCTGCCCGGACGGCTCGAAGGGGTGCCGATCTCCGAGGTCGTCGCCAGCCCCCTCCAGCGCTGCCAGGAGACGGTCCAGCCACTGCTCGACGCAAGGCCCGGCCTCCGGGCGCACAGCGAGGAGCGCATCGGGGAGTGCCACTACGGCGACTGGTCCGGGCGCAAGCTCGCCGAGCTCATGGACGAGCCGCTCATGGAGGTCGTCCAGGCGCACCCGTCGGCGGCCGCGTTCCCCGGCGGCGAGTCCATGCGGGCGATGCAGACGCGCGCGGCGGAGGCCGTGCGCGAGTGGAACGCACGCGTGGAGCGCGATCACGGAGCCGACGCCGTCTATCTGATGTGCTCGCACGGCGACATCATCAAGTCGCTCGTCGCCGACGCACTCGGACTGCATCTCGACCTCTTCCAGCGGATCTCCGTCGAACCGTGTTCCATCACCGTCATCCGCTACACACGTCTGCGGCCGTTCCTCGTCCGCCTCGGCGACACCGGTGACTTCGCGTCCCTGGTGCCGCGTGAGGAGGCCGCGGGCGGTGACGCCCCGGTCGGTGGTGGTGCGGGCGCACCGTGATCGTCGGGCGCAGTAGGGTGAAGCGGTTCACACAAGCGCGTTCAGGCATGGACGTTCCGTCGTTCCCCGTCGTTCCCGTACTCACGAATCCAATGGAGACAGGACGTGTCCCGTCAGGTGTTCCTCTATGACCCGCCGGACCGCTTCGTGGCCGGCACGGTCGGACTGCCCGGGCGCCGTACGTTCTTCCTCCAGGCCACGGCCGGCCCCCGTGTGACCAGCGTGGCCCTGGAGAAGACGCAGGTGGCCGCCTTGGCCGAGCGGATGGACGAGCTCCTCGACGAGGTCGTGCGCCGCAGCGGAGGCAGCGCTTCCGTGCCGGCCGTACCGCCTACCGAGATCGCCGACACCGCGCCCCTCGACACCCCCGTCGAGGAGGAGTTCCGGGTCGGCACCATGGCCCTCGCCTGGGACGGCGAGGAGCAGCGCATGATCGTCGAGGCGCAGGCCCTCGTGGAGCTGGAGGCCGAGTCCGAGGAGGACCTCGCCGAGGCCGAGGAGAGACTCCTCCAGGACGAGGAGAACGGCCCCCCGATGCTGCGGGTCCGCCTCACCGGCGCGCAGGCCCGGGCTTTCGCCAAGCGCGCCCTGGACGTCGTCAACGCGGGGCGGCCGCCGTGTCCGCTGTGCAGTCTCCCGCTCGACCCGGAAGGACACGTATGTCCGCGCCAGAACGGATACCGCCGCGGAGCGTGACCACGGCCGAGCTGCTCGCCCGGGGCGAGCTGACGGTACGCGGGCAGATCCGGGACGCCTCCAACGCGGTGCTGCACTGCTCCGTCGCCTACGAGGGCCGGGAGGCGCTGTGCGTCTACAAGCCCGTCCGCGGCGAGCGGCCGCTGTGGGACTTCCCCGAAGGCACCCTCGCCCAGCGGGAGGTCGCCGCGTACGAGGTGTCCGAGGCGACCGGCTGGGGCCTGGTGCCGCCCACCGTGCTGCGGGACGGGCCCTTCGGCGAGGGCATGTGCCAGCTGTGGATCGAGGGGGCGCCCGGCAGTGAGCTGCTCGCCCTGGTCGACGGCGAGGAGCCCGAGCCGGGCTGGAAGGCCATCGGTCTCGCCGAGGTCGGCGAGGGCAGGACCGCGCTGCTGGTGCACGCCGACGACGAGCGGCTGCGCCGGCTCGCCGTCCTCGACGCGGTGATCAACAACGCGGACCGCAAGGGCGGCCACCTGCTGCCCGCCGAGGGCGGCCGCCTCTACGGCATCGACCACGGCGTGACCTTCAACGTCGAGAACAAGCTGCGGACCCTGCTGTGGGGCTGGGCGGGGGAGCCCCTGACGGGGGAGGCGGTGGACGTTCTGAAGGGCCTCAGGGAGGCCCTGTCGGGCGAGCTGGCCGCCCGGCTGGCCACGCTGATCACCCCCACCGAGATCGACGCCACGCGTGCGCGTGTCGACGCGCTGCTGGACTCCGGGAAGCACCCCGAGCCGAGCGGCGAGTGGCCGGCCATTCCCTGGCCGCCCGTCTGAGCGGACACTGCACAAGGGGCCGTACCGCGCAAGAAGGCCTTACCGGCCATCCAGCCCGGTCCGGTTCGTATACGGAACATCCGTCCGGTTAGGCTCGTGACATGCATGCCTGGCC
This sequence comes from Streptomyces sp. NPDC091972, assembly GCF_044756385.1. Classification (NCBI taxonomy): domain Bacteria; kingdom Bacillati; phylum Actinomycetota; class Actinomycetes; order Kitasatosporales; family Streptomycetaceae; genus Streptomyces; species Streptomyces sp. NPDC091972. The sequence goes on from NZ_JBIVSV010000006.1 coordinate 19,130, forward strand.
CGCTTCCGAGGTCCCCGCCCTGCCTGGTCAGGGCCGCGACCTGAGGATCCACGACACCGCGACCGGTGGTCTGGTCTCCCTCGACCCCGGTCCCGTCGCCCGTATCTACGTCTGCGGCATCACGCCGTACGACGCCACCCACATGGGGCACGCGGCGACCTACAACGCGTTCGACCTCGTGCAGCGCGTGTGGCTCGACACGAAGCGCCAGGTCCACTACGTCCAGAACGTCACCGACATCGACGACCCGCTCCTGGAGCGCGCCGAGCGGGACAGTCTCGACTGGGCCGCCCTCGCCGAGAAGGAGACGGCCCTCTTCCGCGAGGACATGACCGCCCTGAGGATGCTGCCGCCGCGGCACTACATCGGCGCGGTCGAGGCGATACCCGGGATCGTGCCCCTCGTCGAGCGGCTGCGGGACGCCGGTGCCGCCTACGAACTCGAAGGGGACGTCTACTTCTCCGTCGAGTCCGACCCGAACTTCGGCAAGGTCTCGAACCTCGACGCGGCCGCCATGCGGCTGCTGTCCGCCGAGCGCGGCGGCGACCCGGACCGCCCGGGCAAGAAGAACCCCCTCGACCCGATGCTGTGGATGGCCGCCCGCGAGGGCGAGCCCAGCTGGGACGGCGCCTCGCTCGGCCCGGGACGCCCCGGCTGGCACATCGAGTGCGTGGCGATCGCCCTGGACCACCTCGGCATGACCTTCGACGTCCAGGGCGGCGGCTCCGACCTCGCCTTCCCGCACCACGAGATGGGCGCCTCCCACGCCCAGGTGCTGACCGGCGAGTTCCCCATGGCCAAGGCGTACGTCCACGCCGGCATGGTCGCCCTGGACGGCGAGAAGATGTCCAAGTCCAAGGGCAACCTGGTCTTCGTGTCGCAGCTGCGGCGCGACGGCGTCGACCCCGCCGCCATCCGCCTCGCGCTGCTCGCCCACCACTACCGGGCCGACTGGGAGTGGACCGACCAGGTCCTCCAGGACGCCGAGGACCGGCTGGGCCGCTGGCGTGCCGCCGTCTCCCGGCCCGACGGACCCGCCGCCGAGGCGCTCGTCGAGGAGATCCGCGAGGCCCTCGCGAACGACCTCGACGCGCCCGCCGCGCTGGCCGCCGTCGACCGCTGGGCCGCCCGCCAGCAGGAGCAGGGCGGCACCGACACGGGAGCGCCCGGTGTGGTGACCCGCGCGGTGGACGCGCTGCTCGGCGTGGCCCTCTAGGAGGACGGGAGGCCGGGGGCGCTTCTCCGGACGGCGGAAGCGCCCCTGCGTCCTTCCGCCGACCGTCGGACAGTTCTCTGCAACTCCCTTGCGGCGGCACCTGATCGGCCTCGAAGGCTGTGGAGACGGCCGTCATGTGATGGGGTGGGAGCGTCGCTTGACCGTTCGGCCGGCCCCGGGCCGGCCTCCTTGCGGAAGGACGCACCGTGGCACCCGCAGACCGTTCCTTCGCACGTCGCACACTCCTGACCACGACCGCCGCGCTGACCGGAGCGGCCCTGCTCGGCGGCACCGCGCACGCGGCAGAGACCCGGCACGCCGCGTGGCCCGCGCAGTTCCCGCTGCCCGACGGCTTCCAGCCCGAGGGCATCACCATCGGCACCGCGCCCTTCGCCTGGTTCGGCTCGCTCGCCAACGGCGACGTCTACCGGGCGAGCCTGGCCACCGGCCGCGGCAAGGTCGTCGCGCGGGGCTCCGGGCGCCCCACCGTCGGCCTGAAGATCGACCGGCACGGCCGCAGACTCTTCCTCGCAGGCGGCGACAGCGGCGAGATCCGGACCGTCGACGCCCGCTCCGGCGAGACCGAGCACGTGTACGCCACCGGCGGCACCTTCGTGAACGACGTGGTCCTCACCCCGGGAGCCGCCTGGTTCACCGACTCCTTCAAGCCGGCGCTCTACCGGCTGGCCGGGGGCGCGGTGACGACCGTGCCCCTGACCGGCGACTGGCAGCAGGGCCCCGACTTCACGGCCAACGGCATCGAGCGCACCCCCGACGGCCGCGCCCTGCTCGTGGTGAACGCCTACGCGAACGGCGGCGGCCTCATGCGGGTCGACCCGCGCACCGGCGCCGCCCGGGCCGTCGACCTCGGCGCGGCGAAACTCCCCAACGGCGACGGGCTGTTGCTGCTCGGGCGGATCCTCTACGCCGTGCAGCAGCAGCAGAACGCGATCGACGTGTTCCGGCTGAACGCCTCCGGCACCCGCGGCACCGCGATCGCCCGCATCACCGACCCGCGCTTCCGCATCCCGACCACGGTCGCCGCCTGGGGGAACAGGCTCTACCTGCCCAACGCGCGCTTCGACGTGGAGCCCACCCCCGCCACCGAGTACGACGCGGTGGCCGTGGACCAGGTCTGAAAGACCGTAGAGGAAAGGACGGAGAGGGCGGTGCGTGCGCACCGCCCTCTCCGCTCAGTCCTCCGGCGACGAGTCCCCGTCGTCCGACTCCGGTTCCCGCTCGGGTCCCGGCTCCGCCTCCGGCCGCGGCGGCCTGGGCGGCTTCGTACGGCCACCGGGGCCGTCCCGCAGATAGGCCGAACTGTCGCTCCCGTCCGCGGTCGCGTGCCCGCCCGGCTGCCCCGGCTGGCCGCCGTCCCGGCGCCGCAGATACCGCTCGAACTCCCGGGCGATCGCCTCGCCCGAGGCCTCCGGCAGCTCCGCGGTGTCCCGGGCCTCCTCCAGCGTCTGGACGTACTCGGCCACCTCGCTGTCCTCGGCGGCCAGTTGGTCCACGCCCACCTGCCAGGCCCGTGCGTCCTCGGCCAGTTCGCCCAGCGGGATCCGCACGTCGATCAGGTCCTCCAGGCGGTTCAGGAGGGCCAGCGTCGCCTTCGGGTTCGGCGGCTGCGACACGTAGTGCGGTACGGCCGCCCACAGCGACACCGCGGGCACGCCCGCGTGGGTGCAGGCCTCCTGGAGGATGCCGACGATCCCCGTGGGACCCTCGTACTTGGTCTCCTCCAGGTCCATCCGCCGGGCCAGGTCCGGATCGGACGTGGTCCCGCTGATCGGCACCGGACGGGTGTGCGGGGTGTCGCCGAGCAGCGCGCCCAGGATCACCACCAGCTCCACGCCCAGTTCGTGGGCGAAGCCCAGCAACTCGTTGCAGAACGAGCGCCATCGCATCGACGGTTCGATACCGCGGACGAGCACGAGATCGCGCGGCTTGTCACCGCCGACGCGGACCACCGACAACCTCGTCGTGGGCCACGTGATCTTGCGCACTCCGCCGTCCAGCCACACCGTGGGGCGGTTCACCTGGAAGTCGTAGTAGTCCTCGGCGTCCAGCGCCGCGAACACCTCGCCCTTCCACTCCTTGTCCAGATGCGCGACCGCGGTGGAGGCGGCGTCGCCGGCGTCGTTCCAGCCCTCGAACGCGGCCACCATGACCGGGTCGATCAGCTCGGGAACCCCCTCGAGCTCGATCACCCAGCGCCTCCTTCCGACGTGCCCTCGCCTAACGCACCAACCTTACGGCGTCCGGCGGGGGCGCCCGCAGCCCCCTTGCACGGGGGAGTGAACGATCACTGCCCCGTTCGCCACCCCCGAACACCCCGGCCGTCCTCGCTTCGCGGACACCGCCGCCGGGGTCCTCCGTACCGGACGCCGTGCCCGCCCCGGTGCGCAAGAGCTCCGATGTCCGCCCGGCGACACCGTTTCACCCACTCGTGTGGAGCGGCGCACTACGGCCACCCGCCGCCGCTCACGTACGGAACTCTTCGTCGGGTGAGCGGAGTTGTCCCGAGGTCGCGCGTGCGGCGCGCCGGAATCATCTATCTGACCCTGCTGGCCGCCGGCACACTGGGCGCCCTGCTGCTCGCCCCGCGCCTCGACGATCCGGCGACCGTGCTCGCCGCGCTGCTGCCGACCTGGGGCGGGGCCTACCTGGCGTGGAGCGGCTACCGGGCCGAGCGGGCCGAGGCCGCCGCGGGCCAGACCCCGGAGGCCGTCGCCGACCGGCTCGCCGTCGCCGTACGGCACGAGTGGGAGGGGGAGGCGGAGGTACGGCGGCTGGCGGAGCCGTATCCCCTGCCCGTCGGCTGGCGGGACGCCGATCCCGACCTGGCCGAGGCACCCGGGCCCGGCCCGGGCGGCGGACGCGGGGAGATCACCGGCGTCCTCGGCGCGGGAGCGCCCGTCCGGCTGCTGGTCCTCGGCGAACCGGGCGCGGGCAAGACCCTGTTCCTGGTACGGCTCCTGCTCGCGCTGACCGAGCGCCGGGAGGCCGGCGGGCCGGTGCCCGTGCTGTTCCCGCTGGCCTCCTGGGACCCGGGCGCGCTGGACCTGCGCGACTGGATGGAGCGCAGACTCGTGCAGGACCACGCGGAACTGGCCGGGCCCGCCCCCGAACCGTACGGGCGGCGCACCCTGGCCCGCGTGCTGCTGGACCGGCGGCTGATCCTGCCGCTGCTCGACGGGTTCGACGAACTGCCCGCCGACGTCGCGGCGACGGCCCTGCACCGCATCGCCCAGGCGCTGCCGCCGGGGCGCGAGATGGTCCTGTCGAGCCGTCCCGCCGAGTACCGGGCGGCGCTGCGGCCGCGCACCGGTGTCCCCGCCCGGCTCGCGGGGCTGGCCGGCGTCCACCTCGAACCCCTGGACCGCGCCGACGTCGCCGCCTACCTCCTGCACGACGCGGGCGGCCCCCACGCACCCGCCGCGCGACGCTGGACGCCGGTGGTGCGGGCGCTGCGGACGGACACCCCGGTGGCCCGGGCGCTCACCAGCCCGCTGATGGTGTCCCTGGCACGCACCGTGTACAACCCACGGCCGGACGAGGGCCACGCGGTGCTGCCCGACCCGGCGGACCTGGTGTGGCTGCGCGACCGTACCGCCGTGGAGCACCACCTCCTCGACGCCTTCGTCGACGCCGCCTACCGTCCGCACCCGCGCCGGAGCGGCCACTGGCCGACGGCCCAGGCACGCCTCGCGCTCGTCTTCCTCGCCCGGCACATGGAACGCGGTCTCGACGGCGCGGCCGAGGTCGCCTGGTGGAAGCTCCGCCACACCGTGCCGGCCGTACTGCCCAAGGTCCTGGCCGGTGCGCTCCTCGGCGTGGTGGCCTGGCTGTTCGAGGGCACGGTCATGGCGCTGACCCAGCAGTTCACCGCGCAGGGCGGCCCGGCCGACTGGGAGCAGCGCGGCGGGCTAGGCATCGTCGCGGCCGGCATCTGCGGCGGCCTGGTCTGCGGCCTCGCGGCCGGAGCGGCGGTCACCCTGCTGTGCGTGCTCGCCGCGCCACCGGGAAGCCTTCCCGAACTCCTGTTCAATCGGCTGGCCGACACCGGGGCGCTCACCCTGGTCGGCCTGATCATCTCCGGGTTCGCCTTCGGTGTCCGGCCCCGGCTGCGGCGGCCGTCCCGCTGGGACCGCCGTGCCCTGCTGACCGGCGCCCTCGCCGCGCTCTGCTACGTGGCCGCCTTCGGCAACGCGTGCGGCATCGCCAGCGCCCTCCTCTACGGCGTGACGGCCGCGGCCATCGGCACCGACGGGGTGCCCGCGGACCCGGCCCGTCCCGTCGCCCGGCTGCGCTGGCACTGGAGCGCCGCGGGGGTCGGCCGGGGGCTGCTGGTCGGGACCCTGCTGGGCGCGAGCATCGTCCTGGAGGGCCTGGTCGCCTACGCGCTGCTGGGGCCCTCGGGCGCGGAGAACATCGCGCCCGCCGACCCGGGCGAGGCATGCTGGGCCGGCGCCCAGCTCGCGGCCGTGTTCGCCATGTCCTGCCTGCTGGTGCACGGCCTGCGGGCCGTCCCGGTGGACGTGGCCGCCGGCGCCGACGAGCGGGCCCTGCTCGCCAACGACCGGCGCACCCTCGGCGTCTGCGTCCTGACCTCGGCCGTCGTCGGCGCCCTGGTGATCGGCGCGCAGGGCTGGTGCGCGGTGCTGTCTGGGTCGACCCGGGTGTGGGGCGCGGAGCCCACCGGCGGCTACCTGTGGATGTTCGTCGTGGGCCTCATCCCCGCCCTGCTGACGGGACTGGCCGTCGGCATCCGGCAGGCCGCGTGGGGCCACTACGCGGTCGCCCGCTGCTACCTGGCCCTGCGCCGGGGACTGCCGTACGACCTCATGGGCTTCCTCGCCGACGCCCACGACCGGGGTGTGCTGCGCCGGGTGGGCGCCGTCCACCAGTTCCGGCACCTGGCCCTGCAGGAGCGGCTGGCGGAGCCCGGGCCCGAGTGACTCACAGCGTGGCGCGCAGCCACTGCTCGACGCTCGCGATGTGCACCGTGGCCCAGGAGCGGGCCGCCTCGCCGTCCCGGTCCCGCAGGGCCGCCAGGATCGCGCGGTGCTCGTGCAGGGTGCGGCTGACCGCGTCCTGCTGGGTCAGGCCGCGCCAGATCCGGGCCCGCGTGGTGGGTCCGGACAGGCCGTCCAGGAGGGAGCACAGCACGGAGTTGCCGGAGCTCCGCACGATCCCGCTGTGGAAGTCGAGATCGCAGGCGACCAGCTCCTCCACCGACGGGCTGTCGCCGAGCCTGTCCAACTGGGCGGTCAGCGCGTCCAGTTGCTGTTCGCTGATCCGGGTGGCGGCCATGGCGGTGGCGGCCGGCTCCAGGATGCGGCGCACGGCCAGGAACTCCAGGACCGTGTCGTCGCGGTGGAAGTCCACGACGAAGCTCAGCGCCTCCAGCAGGAGTTGCGGGTCCAGGCTGGTCACGTACGTGCCGTCGCCCTGCCGTACGTCCAGGATGCGGATCAGGGACAGCGCCCGCACGGCCTCGCGCAGCGAGTTGCGGGACAGCCCCAGTTCGGAGGCGAGTTCGCTCTCCTTGGGGAGGCGGTCGCCGGGGCGCAGCGCGCCGGAGACGATCATGCCCTTGATCTTCTCGATCGCCTCGTCGGTGACAGCCATGTCCGGCCTCCTTCTCGCGCCGCGGGTGCGCTGAGACGTCGGATGTCCGAGCACATTATGGAGGCTGCCGGGGACCGCCCCTTCCCGGGCGAGCGCGGGCTTCCGGCGGTATGCGAAAAGGGGGCGGCTCCGTCGGCGGGGAGCCGCCCCCTCTCGCGTGCCGGCCCCTCCAGGGGAGGGGAGGGGCCGTTCTCGGACGCCGGTCCCGGTCGGGGAGGGACCGGGCCCGGGGCTACTTCTTGTCGAGCAGGTCCTGGACCTTCGCCCGGACCTCGTCCGTGGCCAGGCCCCGGATCGTCAGCGTGGTGCGGCGGCGCAGGACGTCGTCCGGCGTCTCGGCCCACTCGTTGTCCCGGGCGTACACGACCTGCGCCCAGATCTCCGGGGCGTCCGGGTGCACGCGCTCGCCCAGCTCCGGGTTCTCGTTGGCCAGCCGGGCGATGTCGAAGGCCAGCGAACCGTAGTGCGTCGCCAGGTGCTTGGCCGTGTCGGCGGCCATCCGCGGACCGGGCGCCGGGTTGTCCACCAGCAGGCGGTGCGCGACCGCGCGCGGGTTGGCGACACCGGGAAGCGGGAGCCGCTTCGGCAGCGAGGAGATGGGCTCGTAGTCGTCACCGAGCGGGGCGCCCGGCAGCGCCTCCAGCTTCTGCATGACCGTACGGCCGATGTGCCGGAAGGTCGTCCACTTGCCGCCCGCGACGGACAGCATGCCGCCCTTGCCCTCGGTGACCACCGTCTCGCGCTTGGCCTTGGCGGTGTCGCCCGGCCCGCCCGGCAGCACTCGCAGCCCCGCGAAGGCGTAGGTGATCAGGTCACGGGAGAGCTGCTGGTCGCGGACGGAGAACGCGGCCTCGTCGAGTATCTGGGCCGTGTCCTTCTCGGTGACGGTGACGTCCGCGGGGTCGCCCTCGAACTCCTCGTCCGTGGTGCCCAGCAGGAGCATGTCCTCCCAGGGCAGCGCGAAGGTGATCCGGTACTTGTCGATGGGGGTCGCGAGCGCGGCCTTCCACGGCGAGGTCCGCTTCAGCACCAGGTGGGCGCCCTTGGACAGGCGGATGGAGGGAGCCGCGTTCGGGTCCTCCATCCTGCGCAGGTGGTCGACCCACGGCCCGGTCGCGTTCAGTACGAGCCGGGCGTTGACGCCGAACTCGTCACCGGACTGCCGGTCGCGCAGGTCCGCGCCGGTCACCCGGCCCCGGGTGAAGCGGAGACCGGTCACCTCGGCGTGGTTGAGCACGACCGCGCCCGCCTCGACGGCAGCGCGGACCGTCATCAGCGCCATGCGCGCGTCGTTCATCTGGTCGTCGCCGTACACGGCCACGGCCTTGAGGTTGTCGGTGCGCAGCTCGGGCACGTCCTGCGCCGCCCTGGCGGGGGACAGCAGGTGGCCGACGCCGTCGCCGAACGCCGAGAGCGCGGAGTAGGCGAAGACGCCCGCCCCGAGCTTCGCGGCGCCGTGCGGCCCGCCCTTGTACACGGGGAGGTAGAAGGTGAGCGGGTTCGCCAGGTGGGGTGCCACCTGGCGGGAGACCGCACGGCGCTCGAAGTGGTTCTCCGCCACCAGCCGCACCGCGCCGGTCTGCAGGTAGCGCAGACCGCCGTGGAGCAGCTTGGAGGAGGCGGAGGAGGTGGCGCCGGCGAAGTCGCCGGCGTCGACCAGAGCCACCCTGAGGCCGGACTGCGCGGCGTGCCAGGCGGTGGAGATGCCCAGGATGCCGCCGCCGATCACGAGAAGGTCGTACGACGCCTTGGAGAGCTGCTCCCGGGTCTCGGCGCGGCTCGGAAGGGAGCCGGAGGCCGGGCGCGTACCGAGGGCAGGCACGGACTGCAGGGTGGACTGACTGGTCATGTGGGGTTCTTACTCCTCGTCAGAGCTGTTGAGGGGGTGTCTCTCAGCTCTCGTCCTCGAGCCAGCCCATGGTCCGCTCGACGGCCTTGAGCCAGCTCTTGTACTCACGGTCGCGGGTCTCCGCGTCCATGCGGGGGGTCCACTCGGCGGCCCGGCGCCAGTTGGCGCGCAGGTCGTCGGTGCTGGTCCAGAAGCCGACGGCGAGACCGGCGGCGTAAGCGGCGCCGAGGCAGGTGGTCTCGGCGACCATCGGGCGCACCACGGGGGCGTCCAGGAAGTCCGAGAGGGTCTGCATCAGCAGGTTGTTGGAGGTCATGCCGCCGTCGACCTTGAGGGCCGCGAGCTCGACGCCCGAGTCCTTGGTCATGGCGTCCGTGATCTCACGGGTCTGCCAGGCGGTGGCCTCCAGGACGGCACGCGCCAGGTGCGCCTTGGTGACGTACCGGGTCAGACCGGCGATCACACCGCGGGCGTCGGAGCGCCAGTACGGGGCGAACAGACCGGAGAAGGCCGGCACGAAGTAGGCGCCGCCGTTGTCCTCGACGGACAGCGCGAGCGTCTCGATCTCGGCGGCGGTGGAGATCAGGCCCATCTGGTCGCGCATCCACTGCACCAGCGAACCGGTGACGGCGATGGAGCCCTCGAGGGCGTAGACCGGCTTCTGGTCACCGATGCGGTAGCCGACGGTGGTGAGCAGACCGCTGTACGAGTTGATGATCTTCTCGCCGGTGTTCAGCAGCATGAAGGTGCCGGTGCCGTAGGTCGACTTGGCCTCGCCCTCGGCGAAACAGGTCTGGCCGAACAGCGCGGCCTGCTGGTCGCCGAGCGCCGAGGCGACCGGGATGCCGCCGAGCAGGTCCCCCAGCTTGCCGCCGGAGACCTCGCCGTAGACCTCGGCGGAGGAGCGGATCTCGGGGAGCATCGCCAGCGGCACGCCGATGGACTCGGCGATCTTCTCGTCCCACTCCAGCGTGTGGAGGTTCATCAGCATGGTGCGGGAGGCGTTGGTGACGTCGGTGTAGTGCTTGCCGCCGTCGACACCACCGGTCAGGTTCCAGATGACCCAGGTGTCCATGGTGCCGAAGAGGATGTCGCCGCGCTCGGCGCGCTCGCGCAGGCCCTCGACGTTGTCGAGCAGCCAGCGGGCCTTCGGGCCGGCGAAGTAGGAGGCGAGGGGGAGACCCGTCTCGCGGCGGAAGCGGTCCTGGCCGACGTTGCGGCCGAGTTCCTTGCACAGGGCGTCGGTGCGGGTGTCCTGCCAGACGATGGCGTTGTGGACGGGCTCACCGGTGTTCTTGTCCCACAGCAGCGTGGTCTCGCGCTGGTTGGTGATGCCGATGGCCTTGATGTCGTCGCGGGTGATGCCGGCCTTCTGGATGGCTCCGGCGACGACCTCCTGGACGTTGGTCCAGATCTCGTTGGCGTCGTGCTCGACCCAGCCCGGCTTCGGGAAGATCTGCTCGTGCTCCTTCTGGTCGACCGAGACGATACGGCCGTCCCGGTCGAAGACGATGCAGCGGCTGGAGGTGGTGCCCTGGTCGATGGCGGCGATGAAGGGGCCGGCGGTGTGGGCGTCGGTCACTGTGTGCTCCTGGGGATCCGTGGGTGAGGGGCTGTCTGCGACTGCTCTACGACTGCTGCGCTGTGAATGGTGCGACGTTCTAGGCGAAAGCGATGTTGTAGATGCCTGCGGCGATCGCGCCGCCGATCAGCGGACCGGCGATCGGGACCCAGGCGTAGCCCCAGTCGGAGCCGCCCTTGTTGGGCAGAGGCAGGAGGGCGTGCACGATACGCGGACCGAGGTCACGGGCCGGGTTGATCGCGTAGCCGGTCGGGCCGCCGAGGGACAGACCGATGGAGACGACCACGAGCGCGGTGATCAGGGCGCCCAGGGTGCCGAGGCCCTTGCCGTCGCCGTTGAGACCCTGCGTCAGGACGGCCAGCACCAGCACGATCGTGCCGATGACCTCCGTGGCGACGTTCTGCCAGGCGACGCGGACCTCGGGGCCGGTGGAGAAGACGCCCAGGACCGGGCCGGCGCCCTTCTCCTGCGCCTCGACGGCCTTGGCGGCCGTGGCCTGCGCACCCGGGGCGCCGACGATCTCCCTGTCGGTCAGGTGCGCGTGGAACTGGCCGTAGTAGGCGACCCACACCAGTGCGGCACCGATCATGGCGCCGAGGAGCTGACCGCCCCAGTAGATCGGGACGTCACCCCAGGAGATGCCGTCCTTCTTGAGCGCGAGCGCGAGTGTCACGGCCGGGTTGAGGTGGGCGCCGGAGAGCGGCGCCGAGGTGTAGACGGCCGTCAGAACGGCGAAGCCCCACCCGAAGGTGATGGCGAGCCAGCCGGCGTTACGGGCCTTGGAGGCCTTCAGCGTGACGGCGGCGCACACGCCACCGCCGAGCAGGATGAGTACGGCGGTACCGATGGTCTCGCCGATGAAGATGTCGGAGCTGGACACCCGCGACTCCTTTGTCCTTCGTCCAGGGGACCGAACCCCGGGTCCCTCCGGAGGTTCGAGCTGCCCTCGGGGGTGAGAGCGATGCCGGCCCTTGGCGTTGTCACACTCTAGCGCGTATTGCCGGTAGGTGTTCGACAATGCCGACCGATGGACGGGAGTCTTGCTCCGGGCTCACGCGCACGTCAAGAGTTCTGTACTCGAAAACACGATCGTTATTGACTGCTGTGGGTCAACGATCTTGTTTCGGTGATTTGTGCCGTTCCGTCAGGGTACGACCGAGGGCCGGCACGTCAATGACGTACCGGCCCCGTCCCATCCCCGTCAGAAGCGCCCGGCTCCCAGGTCCCGGGAGACCGCGCGGGCGCAGTCCCGCACCGCCGCGATCAGCTCGGGACGCAGCGCGCCCTCCTCGTCGGGCCGGCACAGCCGCTCCACGGCGCCCGTGATGCCGACCGCGCCGACCGGCATCCGCCGCCGGTCGTGGATGGGCGCGGCGATGGACGCGACGCCCTCCCAGGTCTCCTCCACGTCCGACGCGTACCCACGCGCGCGCGTGACGTCGAGGATCTGCTCGAACTCGTCCAGCTCGCACACGGTCCGGTCGGTGAACGCCTTGCGGTCGCTCTCCAGGGCCTCGCTGTGCGCCACCGGGTCGTACGCCGACAGCACCTTGCCGAGCGCCGTGCAGTGCAGGGGCTGCATGGCCCCGATCTCCAGCACCTGCCGGCTGTCGTCGGGCCGGAAGACGTGGTGCACGATCAGCACGCCGTGCTGGTGCAGCACGCCCAGATGGACGCTCTCGCCGCTGGAGCGGGCCAGGTCGTCCGTCCACACGAGCGCACGCGCGCGCAGTTCGTGCACGTCGAGATAGGTGGTTCCCAGGCGCAGCAGCTCGGCACCGAGCTGATACCGCCCCGAGGCCTCGTCCTGCTCCACGAACCCCTCCGCCTGGAGGGTGCGCAGGATGCCGTGCGCGGTGCCCTTGGCCAGGTCCAGGGACGAGGCGATGTCCGACAGGCCGAGTCTCCGCTCGCCGCCCGCGAGGAGCCGCAGCATCGCGGCCGCCCGTTCGAGCGACTGGATGTTCCGTGCCATCGCCGTTCCGCCTCCGTCCCCTTCGACAGCCGAGTGCTACGGCGTCGATGCCGCTGTTCGGCAATGCCGAACACTACCGGTCGATGCCGACCTCCCGCTAATGGTCGGTCGGCATCTGTTGCGTCACCGGTGTCCCGCCGGTGACCCGGCCGCCATCCTCGTCCGCCCCATGGACGTGCCGTCCATCCTCCAGGGGACCCGGCTACTCTGGCGTGGTGCGCCCGGCGCGGGACGACTCGCGGGCGCCTGAAGCCGACAGCCGTCGCAACCGAGGGAGCCCCTTCATGGCCTCGTCGCCACTGACCCCTTCCGCCGACAGCCGGACCCGTGTGTCCGCGCTCCGTGAGGCGCTCGCCACCAGAGTGGTGGTGGCCGACGGAGCGATGGGCACCATGCTCCAGGCGCAGGACCCCACCCTCGAGGACTTCGAGAACCTCGAGGGCTGCAACGAGATCCTCAACGTGACCCGCCCGGACATCGTCCGCTCGGTCCACGAGGCGTACTTCGCGGTGGGCGTCGACTGCGTGGAGACCAACACCTTCGGGGCCAACCACACGGCCGCCTCCGAGTACGACATCGCCGACCGCGTGCACGAGCTGTCCGAGGCGGGTGCCCGCATCGCCCGTGAGACGGCCGACGACTTCGCGGCCCGCGACGGACGCCCCCGCTGGGTGCTGGGCTCCGTCGGCCCCGGCACCAAGCTGCCCACCCTCGGCCACATCGACTACGCCACGATCCGCGACGGCTACCAGGCCAACGTCGAGGGACTCCTCGCCGGCGGCGCCGACGCGCTGATCGTCGAGACCACGCAGGACCTGCTCCAGACGAAGGCGTCCGTGCTGGGCGCCCGCCGTGCCCTGGAGGCCACCGGCGCCGACGTGCCGCTCGTCGTCTCGATGGCGTTCGAGACCACCGGCACCATGCTGCTCGGCTCCGAGATCGGCGCCGCGCTCACCGCGCTGGAGCCCCTCGGCATCGACATGATCGGTCTGAACTGCTCGACCGGCCCGGCCGAGATGAGCGAGCACCTGCGCTACCTCGCCCGGCACTCCCGCATCCCGCTGCTGTGCATGCCGAACGCGGGCCTGCCCATCCTCACCAAGGACGGCGCGCACTTCCCGCTCGACCCCGAGGGCCTGGCCGACGCCCAGGAGAACTTCGTCCGCGACTACGGCCTCTCCCTGATCGGCGGCTGCTGCGGCACCACCCCCGAGCACCTGCGCCAGGTCGTCGAGCGGGTCCGCGACCTCACGCCCCCCGAGCGCCACCCGCAGCCCGAGCCCGGCGCCGCCTCCCTCTACCAGACGGTCCCCTTCCGTCAGGACACCTCCTACCTGGCCATCGGCGAGCGCACCAACGCCAACGGCTCGAAGAAGTTCCGCGAGGCCATGCTGGAGGCCCGCTGGGACGACTGCGTGGAGATGGCCCGCGAGCAGATCCGCGAGGGCGCCCACATGCTGGACCTCTGCGTGGACTACGTGGGCCGGGACGGCGTCGCCGACATGAAGGAGCTCGCCGGCCGCTTCGCCACCGCCTCCACCCTGCCGATCGTCCTGGACTCCACCGAGGTGCCCGTCATCGAGGCCGGCCTGGAGAAGCTCGGCGGCCGCGCGGTCATCAACTCCGTCAACTACGAGGACGGCGACGGCCCCGAGTCCCGCTTCGCGAAGGTCACCAAGCTCGCCCAGGAGCACGGCGCCGCGCTGATCGCGCTGACCATCGACGAGGAGGGCCAGGCCCGCACCCCCGAGAAGAAGGTCGAGATCGCCGAACGGCTCATCGACGACCTGACCGGCAACTGGGGCATCCACGAGTCGGACATCCTCATCGACACCCTGACCTTCACCATCTGCACCGGTCAGGAGGAGTCCCGCAAGGACGGCCTCGCCACCATCGAGGCGATCCGCGAGCTCAAGCGCCGCCACCCGGACGTCCAGACCACGCTCGGCCTGTCCAACATCTCCTTCGGCCTCAACCCGGCCGCCCGCATCCTGCTCAACTCGGTCTTCCTCGACGAGTGCGTCAAGGCGGGCCTGGACTCGGCGATCGTCCACGCGTCGAAGATCCTGCCCATCGCCCGCTTCAGCGAGGAAGAGGTGCAGACCGCCCTCGACCTCATCTACGACCGCCGTGCCGAGGGCTACGACCCCCTCCAGAAGCTGATGGCCCTGTTCGAGGGCGCCACCGCCAAGTCCCTCAAGGCCGGCAAGGCCGAGGAGCTGGCCGCCCTCCCGCTGGAGGAGCGCCTCAAGCGTCGCATCATCGACGGCGAGAAGAACGGCCTGGAGGCCGACCTCGACGCGGCCCTTCAGGACCGTCCCGCCCTCGACATCGTCAACGACACCCTCCTGGACGGCATGAAGGTCGTCGGCGAGCTCTTCGGCTCCGGCCAGATGCAGCTGCCGTTCGTCCTCCAGTCCGCCGAGGTCATGAAGACCGCCGTGGCCTACCTCGAACCGCACATGGAGAAGGTCGAGGGCGACGAGGCCGGCAAGGGCACCATCGTGCTCGCCACCGTCCGCGGCGACGTCCACGACATCGGCAAGAACCTCGTCGACATCATCCTGTCCAACAACGGCTACAACGTGGTCAACCTCGGCATCAAGCAGCCGGTCTCCGCGATCCTGGAAGCCGCCGAGGAGCACCGCGCCGACGTCATCGGCATGTCAGGGCTCCTGGTCAAGTCCACGGTGATCATGAAGGAGAACCTGGAGGAGCTCAACCAGCGCGGCCTCGCCGCCGACTTCCCGGTCATCCTCGGCGGAGCCGCCCTCACCAGGGCGTACGTCGAACAGGACCTGCACGAGATCTACCAGGGCGAGGTCCGCTACGCCCGCGACGCCTTCGAGGGCCTGCGCCTCATGGACGCCCTGATCGGCGTCAAGCGCGGCGTGCCCGGCGCCAAGCTGCCCGAGCTCAAGCAGCGCCGGGTCCGCGCGAGCGCCGCGGTGGTGGAGGAGGAGCGGCCCGAGGAGGGGCACGTCCGCTCCGACGTGGCCACCGACAACCCGGTGCCCACCCCGCCGTTCTGGGACACCCGCGTCATCAAGGGCATCCAGCTCAAGGAGTACGCCTCCTGGCTCGACGAGGGCGCCCTGTTCAAGGGCCAGTGGGGGCTCAAGCAGGCCCGCACCGGCGAGGGCCCGACGTACGAGGAGCTCGTCGAGACCGACGGCCGGCCCCGGCTGCGCGGCCTGCTGGACCAGCTCCAGACCGAGAACCTCCTGGAAGCCGCCGTGGTCTACGGCTACTTCCCGTGCGTGTCCAAGGACGACGACCTGATCATCCTGGACGAGGAGGGCAACGAACGCACCCGCTTCACCTTCCCGCGCCAGCGCCGCGGCCGCCGGCTGTGCCTGGCCGACTTCTTCCGCCCGGAGGAGTCGGGGGAGACCGACGTGGTCGGCCTCCAGGTCGTCACCGTCGGCTCGCGGATCGGTGAGCGGACCGCCGAGCTCTTCGAGGCCAACGCCTACCGCGACTACCTCGAACTGCACGGTCTGTCCGTCCAGCTGGCCGAGGCGCTCGCCGAGTACTGGCACGCCCGCGTGCGCTCCGAGCTCGGCTTCTCCGGCGAGGACCCGGCCGACGTCGAGGACATGTTCGCCCTGAAGTACCGGGGCGCCCGCTTCTCCCTCGGCTACGGCGCCTGCCCCAACCTGGAGGACCGCGCCAAGATCGCCGACCTGCTGCGGCCGGAGCGGATCGGCGTCCAGCTGAGCGAGGAGTTCCAGCTCCACCCCGAGCAGTCCACCGACGCGATCGTCATCCACCACCCGGAGGCGAAGTACTTCAACGCCCGCTGAGGCGCTCACTCGGCACACTGATCGGATAAGTCGTACACTGGTCGGTCCACCGCAGGCCGGTTCCCCTCCTGGGAACCGGCCTGCTCGTCCCTCAAGGAGGTACGTGGATGACCAGCACGGTCCCCGCGCCATTGACCCGTACGGCAGACGGCTCCGCCCTCCAGGCCGTCCTCCTCGACATGGACGGCACCCTGGTGGACACCGAGGGCTTCTGGTGGGACGTCGAGGTCGAGGTCTTCGCCGGTCTCGGCCACACCCTCGACGACTCCTGGCGCCATGTCGTGGTCGGCGGCCCCATGACCCGCAGCGCGGGCTTCCTGATCGAGGCCACCGGCGCCGACATCACCCTCCCCGAGCTCACCGTCCTGCTCAACCAGGGCTTCGAGGACCGCATCGGGCGCTCCCTGCCGCTGATGCCCGGCGCCACCCGGCTGCTGGCCGAACTGTCCGCGCACCGGATCCCCACCGCCCTGGTCTCCGCCTCGCACCGGCGGATCATCGACCGCGTCCTGGACTCCCTCGGCCGCCGGCACTTCGCCCTCACGGTCGCCGGCGACGAGGTGCCGCGCACCAAGCCGCACCCCGACCCGTACCTGTTCGCCGCCGCCGGCCTCGGCGCCGACCCGGCCAGATGCGCCGTCGTCGAGGACACCGCGACCGGTGTCGCCGCCGCCGAGGCCGCCGGCTGCCAGGTCGTGGTGGTGCCCTCCGTGGCCCCCGTCCCCGCGGCCCCCGGACGCACGGTCGTCACCTCCCTCGAAGAGGTGGACCTGACATTTCTGCGCGGCCTGATCACCCCTCGATGACGGAAATGCCTCCCGTGTTCACCCAGCGTGCAGAGCGCATAGCACGGTAATTCCCCAGGGCCCTGTCACCGGAATTCGCAGCCCACCGGACGATCGAATTCCAGCTCGCCCACACCTCCTTGCGGGTGTGACGTTCCCCACTCGACAGGCTCTCGACACACGGCCGAAGCTGTGCAGGGCACCTCGCTTCTGGAGACGCGGACGCGCCCATGTGTCCTGATTGGTGAAACCGTGCACCAATCCTTCCCCTGACGGCCTTTCGGTGCGTCCGCACCCGGTTTCACAGCGTGATGGAAGCCCAACTCCGGTGGCAGCGAACCCTCGTGCGGGCGCGGACTAATCTCCTGGTGAGAACATCGCCCTAACCCCGTGATCCGCCGCGCCACCCCTGCATGCCGGGTACACGGACTCAAGAGCTCTGGAGAAACTCGAGCATGAACCGCAAGACTTTGGTGCTGCCGGCCGTCATAGGTCTGCTCGCGCCGGTGCTCGCCGCCTGCGGCGGGTCCGACAGCGGCAGCGGCGGGGGCGACGCGATCGGCGTCGGCACCACGGACCGGTTCACCGCCACCAAGGAAGCTCCGGCCCCGCTCGACCCGGCCTACGCGTACGACGTCGGCACCTGGAACGTCCTGCGCCAGACCGTGCAGACCCTGATGATCTCGCCCAAGGGCGAGGGCGACCCCGTGCCCGAGGCCGCCCAGTCCTGCGGCTTCAGCGACAGCGGCAACGAACGCTACGTCTGCACCCTGCGCGACGGCCTGAAGTTCGCGAACGGCGACCCCATCACCGCGGCCGACGTGAAGTACTCCATCGACCGCGCCCGTGCCCTCAAGGCCGACTCCGGCGTCTTCGCCCTGCTCTCCACCATCGACACCGTCGAGACCAAGGGCGACCGCGAGGTCATCTTCCACCTCAAGACCGCCGACGCCACCTTCCCGTACAAGCTGTCGACCCCGGTCGCCGGCATCGTCAACCCCGACGACTACGCGAAGGACAAGCTCCGCGACGGCTTCGACGTCGACGGCTCCGGGCCGTACACCATGAAGGCCGACGTCAAGGACGACGAGCTCGTCGACGCCGTGTTCACCAAGAACCCCAACTACAAGGGGTCGTTGACGGTGAACAACGACGAGGTCGTGCTGCGCTCCTACGCGGACGCCGACGCCATGGGCACCGCTCTTGAGAAGGGCGACATCGACCTCATCACCCGCACCATGTCGCCCCAGCAGATCCAGAAGCTGTCCAACGCGTCCGGCGGCGACGTCGACCTCGTCGAGATGGCCGGTCTGGAGATCCGCTACCTCGCCTTCAACACCAACGCCCCGACCGTGAAGTCCCGTGCCGTGCGCCAGGCGATGGCCCAGCTCATCAACCGCAGCGAACTCGTCTCCCGGGTCTACGGCACCCAGGCCGAGCCGCTCTTCTCGCTGGTCCCGGCCACCATCACCGGCCACTCCAACTCGTTCTTCAACAAGTACGGCGACCCGAGCGTCAGCAAGGCCAAGGCGCTGCTGACCCAGGCCAGCGTCACGACGCCGGTGAAGCTGACCCTCCACTACACGACCGACCACTACGGGCCGGGCACCAAGGAGGAGTTCGAGGACCTCCAGAAGCAGCTCAACGCCAGCGGGCTCTTCGACATCAGCATCAAGGGCGCCCCCTGGTCCACCTTCCGCCCCGCGGAGCAGAAGGGCGAGTACGACGTCTACGGCATGGGCTGGTTCCCGGACTTCCCCGACGCCGACAACTACCTCGCCCCGTTCCTCGACAAGGACAACTTCCTCGGCTCGCCCTACGCCAACAGCGAGGTCCGCAACACCCTGATCCCGGACTCCCGCCGCGAGGCCGACCGCCTCTCCGCGGCCGGAAGCCTGACCGAGATCCAGGACATCGTCGCCAAGGACGTCCCCGTGCTGCCGCTGTGGCAGGGCAAGCAGTACGTCGCCGCGCGCGACGACGTCACGGGCACCGCCTACGCGCTCAACTCCTCGTCGACGCTGCAGCTGTGGGAACTCGGCAAGGGCGTGGGCGGCTGACCCGCCGCTCGGCGGAGGCGTCAGCGGCTGACCACCGCCCGGCGCCTCCCTCGCCCGGGCCCAGAGGGACGGGCCCGGGACTCCACCCGAATCGACGACAAGGCAGTCGCACGTGAACAAGCGCATCCAGTGGCAGGTCCTGCCGATCGTGGCAGGGCTCGCCTCCGGTCTGCTGACCGGCTGCGGCACGGAGTCGGGGGACTCCGGTGCCGGCGGCTCCTCCGTGGTCATGGGGATGTCCGACGACGTCCTCGCCACGGACCCGGCCTCCGGCTACGACCCCGGCTCCTGGCTGCTGTTCAACAACGTCTTCCAGTCGCTGCTCAGCTTCCCCAAGGGCGGCACGGAACCGGAGCCGGACGCCGCACAGAGCTGCGAGTTCACCGACACCCGGACGCAGGTGTACGAGTGCACCCTCAAGTCCGGGCTCAAGTTCAGCAACGGTGACCCGCTCACCTCCGAGGACGTCAAGTTCTCCTTCGACCGCATGCTGAGGATCAACGACGACGCCGGTCCCGCGATCATGTTCCCGATGCTGGAGAAGGTCGAGACACCGGACGAGAAGACCGTCGTCTTCAGGCTGAACACCCCCGACGCGACCTTCCCGAGCAAGATCGCATCCGGCGCCGGCTCCATCGTCGACCACACGCAGTACGACGCCGACGGCCTGCGCGAGGACGGCGAGGCGGTCGGCTCCGGCCCCTACCGGCTCGACTCGTTCGACGACGACCAGGCCGTGTTCTCCGTCAACGAGAACTACGAGGGCGCCGCCGAGCCCCAGAACTCCGGCGTCACCCTGAAGTTCTTCCACGGCGACCAGGCCGCCCTGAAGACCGCCCTGACCGGCGACAAGATCGACCTCGCCTACCGCGGTCTGAGCGCCGGCGACATCGCCGACATCGAGAACGCCGCCCCCGACTCCGGCGTCGAGGTCGTCGAGGGCACCAGCGCCGAGGTCCAGCACCTCGTCTTCAACATGAACGACCCGGTCGCGGGCCGGCTCGGCGTCCGCAAGGCCATCGCCTACCTGCTCGACCGCGAAGCCCTCATCCACGACGTCTACCAGGGCACCGCGACCCCGCTCTACTCGATCGTCCCGGCCGGCATCGCGGGCCACAACACGGCCTTCTTCGACACCTACGGCGCCCAGCCCTCCAAGTCCAAGGCCGCGGCCGCCCTCGCCGCCGAGGGCATCACCGGCAAGGTGAAGCTGACCCTGTGGTCGACCCCGTCCCGCTACGGCCCGGCCACCGACCAGGAACTCAGGACGATCGCCCAGCAGCTCAACGCCAGCGGGCTGTTCGACGCCGACGTGAAGTCCGTGGCCTTCGACCAGTACGAGAAGGACATCGCGGCCGGCAAGTACGGCGTCTACGTCAAGGGCTGGGTGCCCGACTACCCGGACGCCGACAACTTCACGGCCCCCTTCTTCGGCAAGGGCAACGTCCTCGACAACAACTACACCAACAACAAGATCACCGGCTCGCTCATCCCCGAGACCGCCGCCCAGCCGGACCGCTCCGCGACGGACGACCCCTTCGGCACGCTCCAGGACCTCGTCGCCAAGGACGTCCCCGTCCTGCCGGTCTGGCAGGCCAAGCAGTACGCCGTCGTCCGCGACGACGTCTACGGCCTGGAGTACTGCCTCGACCCCTCCACGGTGTTCCGCTTCTGGGAACTCAGCAAGGGCTGATCCGGCCCCACGGACACGAAGAGGGCGCCCCCGGTCAGGAAGGGGACGCCCTCTTCGCTCTTGTACGGTGGGCGGCTACTGCGCGCCGGGACGCACCAGACCGCTCTCGTACGCGTACACCGCGGCCTGCACCCGGTCCCGCAGCCCCAGCTTCGTCAGCACATGGCCGACATGCGTCTTCACGGTGGTCTCGCTGACGAACAGATCCGCGGCGATCTCCGCGTTCGACAGCCCGCGCGCCACCAGCTTCAGCACCTCGACCTCGCGGTCGGTGAGCGTGTGCAGCGTGTCCGGCACCGGCTCGTCACCGGACGGCAGATGCGTGGCGTACTTGTCGAGGAGCCGGCGCGTGATGCTCGGCGCGAGCATCGCCTCACCCGCGGCCACCACCCGGATCGCCTGCACCAGTTCGTTGGCCGGGGCGTCCTTGAGCAGGAACCCGCTGGCCCCCGCCCGCAGCGCCTCCACCACGTACTCGTCGAGGTCGAAGGTCGTCAGCACCAGCACCTTGGCCGGACCGTCCCGGCCGGGACCGGTGATCTGCCGGGTCGCCTCCACACCGTCCATCCGCGGCATACGGATGTCCATCAGGACCACGTCGGGCTGAAGCGCCCGCACCTGGTCGAGAGCCTGAAGGCCGTCTCCGGCCTCGCCGACGACCGCGATGTCCTGCTCGGCCTCGAGGATCATCCGGAAGCCGGTACGCAGCAGCGGCTGGTCGTCGACCAGTAGGACGCGGATGGCCACGTGTGTCTCCTTCGCTAGTCCGGCCCCATTCTGCCCTGCTCGCCGGTCGCGGCCTCCACCGGCAGGGGGTAGGGCGGGGGAGTGCCGCCGAACTCCGGGCAGTGCTCCTGGTGGTCGCACCAGCCGCACAGCTTGGTCGGGCGAGGCCGCCAGTCACCCGTGCGCGTGGCCTGCCGGATCGCCTCCCACAGCGCCAGCAGTTTGCGCTCGACGCGCTCCAGGTCGGCGAGGACCGGGTCGTACGTCAGGACGTCACCGCTGCCCAGGTAGACGAGCTGGAGCCGGCGCGGGATCACGTTCTTCAGCCGCCACACCACCAGGGCGTAGAACTTCATCTGGAACAGCGCGCCCTCGGCGTACTCGGGCCGGGGCGCCTTGCCGGTCTTGTAGTCGACGATCCGCACCTCACCGGTCGGCGCCACGTCGACCCGGTCGATGATGCCGCGCAGCCTCAGCCCCGAGTCCAGCTCCGCCTCCACGAACAACTCCCGCTCGGCGGGCTCCAGGCGCGTGGGGTCCTCCAACGTGAACCACCGCTCGACCAACTGCTCCGCCTCGGCGAGCCACTGCGCCAGCCGCTCGCCGTCAGGATCGTCGGCGAACAGCTCCAGCACCTCCGGCCGGCTCTCCCGCAGCCGGTCCCACTGACCGGGGATCAGCGACTTGGCCGCGGGCGGAGTCCGCTCCCCGGCCGGAGCGTCGAACAGCCGCTCCAGCACCGAGTGCACGAGGGTCCCCCGGGTCGCCGCCGCACTCGGCTTCTCCGGCAGCCGGTCGATCACCCGGAACCGGTACAGCAGCGGACACTGCATGAAGTCGTTGGCACGGGAAGGAGAGAGGGAAGCAGGCGCGCCGGCCCGGGCCCCGCCACCGCTGTCCGCCACGCCGACGGCGGCTTCCGCGCCCCGCTGCCCGGCCGGCGCCGCTGCGGGAGTGGTCCCGGGCTGCGATGCGGGCGCCCGGGGGTCACCGGCAGGCGAGGCGACCGCCGTGGGCGCGGACCCGACGCCCGCCGCCTCCGCAACGGTCCCAGGCCGCACCCCGAGCTCGGCTCCGGACGCTCCGGGGGTCTCTGCGGAGACGTCCCCGCCCTGCCGCGCGCCCGAGGCGACGCCGGCGACCCCTGCGTCCGGCTCTCGAGCCGGCCCGGAAGCCGCTCCAGCCGCCCGGGGCTCACTCTCCTGCCCGTCCGCGACCGCCGCCGGTGCGACGCCCACGTCGACCGCCTCCGGTTCCCCAACCGTCCCGGACGGCCCGTCCGCCCCCGCCTCGTCGGCTGACGGGTCCCCGCCCTCCTGCCGCGCCGGGCTCGCTGTCGGCGTCACGGCCGTGTCGGCGGCGTCCGCTTCCTCAGCCGTGTCCCCGCTCTCCTGCCCGGCCGTGCCGGGGCGCGCCGCAGGTGTCGCCGGCGCTGCTTCCGGGGCATCGGCGGCGGACTCGGCCACGGCCTCCGTGCTCGTCTCCATGACCACAGACCATACGGCCCGCCACTGACAGTGACCCATTCGCGGCCGTGACCGCTGTGGCTCCTGAGGAAACGCGGGGGGTGCCGGGGCGGGACGCGGCGGGACCGCCGCATACCATCGACCCGAGACCCTTCCGCACGGCAGGCGCGGAAGACGCTTCGAACGAGGGGACATCGTGGACGAGAGCGGCGGGAGCGGGCAGCCGCGGCCCGGTACGGACCGGCCGGTCGAGCCCCACGCAGGGCCCACGGCCCGCACCACCGACCCCACGGCCCCCGACCGGCACGAGAACGGGAACCGGGCGGTCGACCCGTCCACCGGGACTCCGCACGCCGACGACCCGACCGACGGCCCCGACGCCGTAGGACAGCCCACCACGGACGACGACGCCCCCCAGGACCCGCCGACGGCTGGGAACGGGACCGGTGCCGGTGAGCCCGCCGAGCCCCCCGCCGACGAGCACCGCACCCTCGCCCACTCCGGCGCCCCCAAGAGCCCCCCGCCGCCGTCCCCCCAGCCGCGCGGCGGACTGCTGATGGGCCGTCCCTTCGGCGTGCCCGTCTACGTCGCCCCCAGCTGGTTCCTCGTCGCCGCGCTCATCACCTGGGTGTTCGGCGGCCAACTGGAGCGCGTGCTGCCCGAGCTCGGCGCCGCCCGCTACCTCGTCTCCCTCTTCTTCGCGGTCGCCTTCTACGCCTCCGTCCTGGTCCACGAACTGGCCCACACCGTCGCGGCCCTGCGCTTCAAGCTCCCCGTGCGCCGCATCCAGCTCCAGTTCTTCGGCGGCGTCTCCGAGATCGAGAAGGAGGCCGAGACCCCCGGCCGCGAGTTCGTGCTGGCCTTCGTCGGCCCGCTGCTCTCGCTGGTCCTCGCCGGCCTCTTCTACCTCGCGATGCAGCCCGTCGAACCCGGCACCGTCCCCGGCGTCCTGCTCGCCGGCCTGATGGTCTCCAACCTCATCGTGGCCGCCTTCAACCTCCTGCCCGGCCTCCCCCTCGACGGCGGCCGCATGCTCCGCGCCGTCGTCTGGAAGATCACCGGCAAGCCCATGAGCGGCACCATCGCCGCCGCCTGGGTCGGCCGCGCCCTCGCCGTCTGCGTCCTCATCGGCCTCCCGCTGCTCACCCAGTCCGGAGCCCTCGGCTCCTCCGCCGAGGACAACGTCGGCATGGACACCGTGATGGACGCCCTGCTCGCCGCGATCCTCGCCGCGATCATCTGGACCGGCGCCGGCAACAGCCTCCGCATGGCCCGCCTGCGCGAACACCTCCCCGAACTGCGCGCCCGCACCCTCACCCGCCGCGCGGTCCCCGTGGAGAGCCACACCCCCCTCTCCGAGGCCCTGCGCCGCGCCAACGACGCCGGGGCCCGCGCCCTCGTCGTCGTCGACGCCGAGGGCACCCCGCTCTCCCTCGTCCGCGAGGCCGCCATCGTCGGCGTACCGGAACACCGCCGCCCCTGGGTCGCCGTCAGCGGCCTCGCCCAGGACCTCACCGACGGCATGCGGGTCTCCGCCGAGCTCGCGGGGGAGGACCTCCTGGACACCCTCCGCGCCACCCCCGCCACCGAGTACCTCGTCGTCGAGGAGACCGGCGAGATCTACGGCGTGCTCTCCGCCGCCGACGTCGAGCGCGCCTTCGTGAAGGCCATGGCCAGACCCTCCTAGTGGTCGGAGGCCCCTCCGCGGACCGGTAGGCTGTTCACATGTCCGAACCGACCGGTGCCGCCCGCAGGCGCGGGCCCTTCAAGGTCGGGGACCAGGTTCAGCTGACCGACCCCAAGGGCCGCCACTACACGTTCACGCTCGAAGAGGGAAAGAACTTCCACACCCACAAGGGTTCCTTCCCGCACGACGAGCTGATCGGCGCACCCGAGGGCAGCGTTGTCCGCACCACCGGTAACGTCGCCTACCTCGCGCTGCGCCCCCTGCTCCCCGACTACGTCCTGTCCATGCCCCGCGGCGCCGCCGTGGTCTACCCCAAGGACGCGGGGCAGATCCTCGCCTTCGCCGACATCTTCCCCGGCGCCCGCGTCGTGGAGGCCGGTGTCGGCTCCGGCTCGCTCAGCAGCTTCCTGCTGCGCGCCATCGGCGACCAGG
The DNA here is from genome assembly GCF_044756385.1 of Streptomyces sp. NPDC091972. Classification (NCBI taxonomy): domain Bacteria; kingdom Bacillati; phylum Actinomycetota; class Actinomycetes; order Kitasatosporales; family Streptomycetaceae; genus Streptomyces; species Streptomyces sp. NPDC091972. The sequence continues at coordinate 44,041 of NZ_JBIVSV010000006.1, forward strand.
GCATGCTGCACAGCTACGAGCGCCGCGAGGACTTCGCCGACATCGCGAGGCAGAACGTGGAGCGCTACTTCGGCGGCCCGCACCCCGCCTGGCAGCTCACCGTCGGCGACCTCCAGGACAACCTGTCCGATGCGGACGTCGACCGCGTCATCCTCGACATGCTCGCCCCCTGGGAGTGCCTGGAGGCCGTCTCCAAGGCGCTCGTGCCCGGCGGCATCCTGTGCTGCTACGTCGCCACCACCACCCAGCTCGCCCGGACCGTGGAGTCCATCCGCGAGATCGGCTGCTTCAACGAGCCGACCGCCTGGGAGACGATGATCCGCAACTGGCACATCGAGGGCCTGGCCGTCCGCCCCGACCACCGGATGATCGGCCACACCGGGTTCCTGCTCACCGCCCGCCGCCTCGCGGACGGCGTCGAGCCGCCCATGCGCCGCCGCCGCCCCGCCAAGGGCGCCTACGGCGAGGACTACGCCGGCCCCAACGCCGACGGGGGCTCCGGCCGCTGAGACAGCCCCGCGCGGCAGTCAACGTACGGGCGCCGGGGTGGAGTTCCCGCAGACCAGCGGAACTCCACCCCGGCGCTTTCGTATTGAGGGAACGGCAGAAACCGCCGCGGGAAAACCCGTACGAGTACCCACCCCGCCGTTCCCCCGATCTGTGACGTGTGGCACCATGCTGGCCACCCCCCACCGGCACAGCCCTCACAGGAGACGCTCCTAGTGCAGCAATCCGCCGTCCCGGAACTGGCACACACGCACACCCGCCCGATCCACTGGCTCGCCACCGCCACCGCCGTGGCGGGAGTCGTCGCCCTCTCCTCGGTCCTGCAGCCCAACCCCGCGACAGCGGCCCAGGCGGCCGGTCCAGAGGCCAGAACCGCCCCGGTGGCCACGACGGCACCCGACCCCGCGGACGTCCGCTTCCCGATCGACTGCGGCCCGGTCGAGGCGAAGGTGCAGAAACGGGTCTCCGGAGACCTCGACGGCGACGGACGGCCGGAAACAGTCGTCGTGGTGCACTGCGACGCCCCCATGGGCACCCCGCCCGACGCCGTCTACGTCATCACACACGCGAAGGGCACCGGCGAACCCCGGGTCGTCGCCACCCTGCTGAGCCCCAAGACCCGCAACACCGTCACCGACTTCACGCTGAGCGACGGCGCCGTTCGCGCTACCCTCCTCGGCTACTCCACGTCCGACGTACCCAGTTGCTGCCCGGACGTGAAGGAAGAGGCGAAGTGGCAGTGGAAGGACGGCGCGTTCATCCGCTCGACCCCCGCGGGCACGCACACCGTCTGACCGAAGCACTCACACCGGACTCACATCTGTGAGAAATCAGACAGTGGTCACGCAGGGTGGCTTTCCGGTCACTCTGCGTCCGGACCGTAGATCTCGACCCTGTCCGAAACCCGACGTACGTGGATGCACTCGCCCGGACACTCCTTCGCCGAGTCCACCACATCGGTGAGGAGCGGCAGCGGTACGGGCGTTGTCGCGCCCTTGGCCTGCAACAGCTCGTCGTCGGCCCCCTTGACGTAGGCCAGCCCGTCGATGTCCAGCTCGAACACCTCCGGCGCGTACTGCGCACAGATGCCGTCACCGGTACAGAGGTCCTGATCGATCCAGACCTCCAGGGTCTCGCCCGCGACCCCGACCTCCTGCTGCACTCTCATCTCTCCTGCCGTTTATGCGTCGAGCCGAACGGGAATCCGGCCAGCTCTGACGGGTGTTGAACACTTCGACCCTACCTTCGGCAGCTTTCCAATCTTGTTCGGTGGGTATTCCCCTGGCGTGAGGGAGAGCGCAAGGGTGAAGATCGGACACACCTCGACAGTCTTTGTGATCTAGGGGTTTCAATCGACACCCACCCAGGTAGGGTCTGGAAGCGTCCAGCTCCCCTTGGAGGAGGTGAGGACCGTGGCAGCCCACGACGACGACATGAACCGCGGCATCCGCCCGGGACGAGGGTCCGACGACCCGTCCGGGCAGATTGCCTACCTTGAGCAGGAGATCGCCGTCCTGCGACGCAAGCTCGCCGACTCTCCGCGACACACGAGGATTCTCGAAGAGCGGATCGTCGAGCTGCAGACCAACCTGGCCGGCGTGTCCGCCCAGAACGAGCGACTCGCCAACACGCTCCGTGAGGCCCGCGACCAGATCGTGGCCCTCAAGGAGGAGGTCGACCGGCTCGCACAGCCCCCGGCCGGCTTCGGCGTCTTCCTCGAAGCGAACGAGGACGGCACCGCCGACATCTTCACCGGCGGCCGCAAACTGCGGGTGAACGTCAGCCCCAGCGTCGAACTCGAAGAGCTCCGGCGCGGCCAGGAAGTAATGCTCAACGAAGCGCTCAACGTGGTCGAAGCCATGGAGTTCGAGCGCGTCGGGGACATCGTCACCCTCAAGGAGATCCTCGAGGACGGCGAACGCGCCCTGGTGCTCGGGCACACCGACGAGGAACGGGTGGTACGGCTCGCCGAGCCGCTGCTGGACGTCACCATCCGCCCCGGCGACGCCCTGCTGCTCGAACCCCGATCCGGCTACGTCTACGAGATCGTTCCCAAGAGCGAGGTCGAGGAACTCGTCCTCGAAGAGGTCCCCGACATCGGCTACGAGCAGATCGGCGGACTCGGCGGCCAGATCGAGGCCATCCGGGACGCCGTCGAGCTCCCGTACCTCTACCCGGACCTGTTCAAGGAGCACGAACTGCGCCCGCCCAAGGGCGTCCTGCTCTACGGACCCCCCGGATGCGGAAAGACGCTCATCGCCAAGGCCGTCGCCAACTCGCTGGCCAAGAAGGTCGCCGAGGTCACCGGCCAGGCCACCGGCAAGAGCTTCTTCCTCAACATCAAGGGTCCCGAGCTCCTCAACAAGTACGTCGGCGAGACCGAGCGGCAGATCCGCCTCGTCTTCCAGCGTGCCCGTGAGAAGGCCAGCGAGGGCACTCCCGTCATCGTCTTCTTCGACGAGATGGAGTCCCTCTTCCGCACCCGCGGCTCCGGCGTCAGCTCCGACGTCGAGAACACCATCGTCCCGCAGCTCCTCGCCGAGATCGACGGCGTCGAAGGCCTGCAGAACGTGGTCGTCATCGGTGCCTCCAACCGCGAGGACATGATCGACCCCGCCATCCTGCGCCCCGGCCGGCTCGACGTGAAGATCAAGATCGAGCGGCCGGACGCCGAAGCCGCCAAGGACATCTTCGGCAAGTACCTCACCGAGCGCCTCCCCCTGCACGCCGACGACCTCGGCGAGCACGGCGGCAGCAAGGCCACCACCGTCCAGAGCATGATCCAGACGGCCGTGGAACACATGTACGCCGAATCCGAGGAAAACCGCTTCCTGGAAGTCACCTACGCCAACGGAGACAAGGAAGTCCTCTACTTCAAGGACTTCAACTCCGGCGCCATGATCGAGAACATCGTCGGCCGCGCCAAGAAAATGGCGATCAAGGACTTCCTCGACCACAACCAGAAGGGCCTCCGCGTCTCCCACCTCCTCCAGGCATGCGTGGACGAGTTCAAGGAGAACGAGGACCTGCCCAACACCACCAACCCGGACGACTGGGCCCGCATCTCCGGAAAGAAGGGCGAGCGGATCGTCTACATCCGCACCCTCATCACCGGAAAGCAGGGCGCCGACACCGGACGCTCCATCGACACGGTGGCGAACACCGGTCAGTACCTGTAAACACAGGGCGGCTGCGGGTGCCCACAACGGGGTACCCGCAGCCGACTGTTTTTCAGGCAACTAACCGGACCAAAGGCGAGCAAGGCAATGACGCAAATGATCTCCCCACCAGCGCAGAGCCGTTCTAGGCTCTTCGGTACCGCCGAGTCGCGCAGTGCGGGGACGGGCACCGCACACGCACCGGAGCGCCAGCGGTACTTGAGCGCCGCCCCCGACCGAGGGCGCCGCCGGGCAAGGAGGGCCGCATGACCGTACGGCGAGTAATGGGCATCGAGACGGAGTACGGGATCTCCGTCCCCGGCCACCCCAACGCCAATGCCATGCTCACCTCATCCCAGATCGTCAACGCCTACGCGGCGGCGATGCACCGGGCCCGCCGGGCCCGCTGGGACTTCGAGGAGGAGAATCCGCTGCGGGACGCGCGGGGCTTCGACCTCGCCCGCGAAGCCGCCGACTCCAGCCAGCTCACCGACGAGGACATCGGCCTCGCCAACGTCATCCTCACCAACGGCGCACGGCTCTACGTCGACCACGCACACCCCGAGTACAGCGCCCCCGAGGTCACCAATCCCCGCGACGCCGTCCTCTGGGACAAGGCCGGCGAACGCATCATGGCCGAGGCCGCCGAACGCGCCGCCCAGCTCCCCGGCGCCCAGCCCATCCACCTCTACAAGAACAACACCGACAACAAGGGCGCCTCCTACGGCACGCACGAGAACTACCTGATGAAGCGGGAAACCGCCTTCTCGGACATCGTGCGCCACCTCACGCCCTTCTTCGTCTCCCGCCAGGTCTTCGCCGGAGCCGGCCGCGTCGGCATCGGCCAGGACGGCCACGAACACGGCTTCCAGCTCAGCCAGCGCGCCGACTACTTCGAGGTCGAGGTCGGCCTCGAGACCACACTGAAGCGCCCCATCATCAACACCCGCGACGAGCCCCACGCCGACGCCGAGAAATACCGCCGCCTCCACGTGATCATCGGCGACGCGAACCTCTCGGAGATCTCCACCTACCTCAAGCTCGGCACCACGGCCCTGGTCCTGTCGATGATCGAGGACGGCTTCATCGCCGTCGACCTCGCCGTCGACCAGCCCGTCCGCACCCTCCACCAGGTCTCCCACGACCCGACCCTCCAGCGCCTGGTCACCCTCCGCAGCGGCCGCACACTCACCGCGGTCCAGCTCCAGATGGAGTACTACGAACTCGCCCGCAAGTACGTCGAAGAACGCTACGGCGCCGACGCGGACGACCAGACCAAGGACGTCCTGGCCCGCTGGGAGGACACCCTCAACCGCCTGGAGCACGACCCCATGAGCCTCGCCGGCGAGCTCGACTGGGTCGCCAAGCGGGAGCTCATGGAGGGCTACCGGCGCCGTGACGGCCTCGACTGGGACGCGGCCAAGCTGCACCTCCTCGACCTCCAGTACGCCGACGTACGGGCCGACAAGGGCCTCTACAACCGTCTCGCGGCCCGCGGCCGCATCAAGCGCCTGCTGGACGAGAACGAGGTCGAGCGGGCCCGCACCAAGCCCCCGGAGGACACCCGCGCCTACTTCCGCGGCCGCTGCCTGGAGCAGTACGCCGACGACGTCGCCGCGGCCTCCTGGGACTCGGTGATCTTCGACCTCCCGGGCCGCGACTCGCTCCAGCGGGTCCCAACCCTCGAACCGCTTCGCGGAACGCGAAATCACGTCAAGGAGCTCCTGGACCGCTGCCGCACGGCAGAAGACCTGGTCAGGGTGTTGTCGGGCAACTGAACGGATACCCGGGCCGGGTTCTCCCGCAGGGTGGAAAACCCGGCCAGAGGGAATCATCGAGATGGCCCCCGTACGTTGTAGGAACTGCGGGGCCGATGTCAGACCCTGCTTGTAGGGTCTGATCAAGAACGTCGAACCGAGCGGGGTGAGGGGTTATGGCGACCAAGGACACCGGCGGCGGACAGCAGAAGGCCACCCGCAACACCGAGGAGGTCGAGGAGCAGACTGCGGAGGCGCAGGGTTCCGAGGACCTCAAGGAACGCCAGGAGAAGCTGAGCGACGACGTCGACTCCGTCCTGGACGAGATCGATGATGTACTCGAGGAGAACGCCGAGGACTTCGTTCGAAGTTTCGTTCAGAAAGGCGGCCAGTAACCTTCGAATCGAAGGTTGCGGGGGTCTCTCGGTGGTAAGCGGAAAGGATGTGAAGCGCTGCTCGCGGTGCAAGGAGGCAAAGCCGCGAGCAGCCTTCGCTAACAACAAGTCCGCTCGTGATGGTCTGCAGGCCTACTGCCGCGAGTGCTGGTCTGCCTACCACCAGGCTCGGCAATTGGCTAAAGGGAAGAACGTCCGACCCAGGGTGGAGACGCCTGAAGGGCACAAGTTCTGCCGCGGTTGCGGCGAGGCCAAGCCGTACAGCGAAATGGCACCGCAACGCGACAGCATCGGATGGCCTCGCCACGTGCTGCAAGACGTGCAAGGCCGCACGGGGCAGGCAGGGGCATCTCAAGCGGCAGTACGGCATCACCGAAGCCGAGCGTGACGAGATGGTCGCCTCTCAGATGGGGCTCTGTGTGATCTGTCTGAACGCTCCGGCCGTGCATGTGGATCATTGCCACAGGACGGGTAGGGTCCGAGGCGTACTGTGCTTCAACTGCAATTCGGCCATCGGCAAGTTGGGTGATCACCCCGACGCCGTCCGCCGGGCCGCCGCTTACTTGGAAGGAATCGCGTGGAAGCCAACACTCGTAGCACCGGGCGTCTACCAGCTGCCTTCCTGACGCCTGGGTCGTCGTCCTTCATGGACTTCCTGTCCGAGCATCAGCCGGAGATGCTGCCGGGGAACCGGCAACTGCCGCCCACGCAGGGCGTGATCGAGGCGCCGCATGGCACGACCATCGTCGCCGTCACGTTCCCCGGGGGCGTCGTGCTCGCCGGTGACCGACGGGCGACCATGGGGAACGTCATCGCCCAGCGGGACATCGAGAAGGTGTTCCCGGCCGACGAGTACTCGGCCGTCGGGATCGCCGGCACCGCCGGCCTCGCCGTGGAGATGGTGAAGCTGTTCCAGCTGGAGCTGGAGCACTTCGAGAAGGTCGAGGGCGCCCAGCTGTCGCTGGAGGGCAAGGCGAACCGGCTGTCCACGATGATCCGTTCCAACCTGGGCATGGCGATGCAGGGGCTGGCCGTGGTGCCGCTGTTCGCGGGGTACGACGTGGACCGGGAGAGGGGGCGGATCTTCTCCTACGACGTGACCGGCGGCCGCAGCGAGGAGCACAACTTCGCCGCGACCGGTTCGGGCTCGATCTTCGCGCGCGGTGCCATGAAGAAGCTCTTCCGCGACGACCTGACCGAGGAGCAGGCCACCACCCTCGTGGTGCAGGCCCTGTACGACGCGGCTGACGACGACTCGGCGACCGGTGGTCCCGATGTCGCCCGCCGGATCTACCCGATCGTCACCGTGATCACCGAGGACGGCTTCCGTCGGCTCACCGACGAGGAGTCCTCCGAGATCGCCCGTTCGATCCTGGAGCGGCGTCTGGAGCAGCCCGACGGCCCGCGGGCCGCGCTGCTGTAGGCGCCACCCCGTCTTGTTCAAGGTGATCGCAGTGACTTCCACAGAAAGGGACGGATAACCGGTGTCGACGCCGTTCTATGTCTCCCCCCAGCAGGCGATGGCCGACCGGGCGGAGTACGCCCGCAAGGGCATCGCCCGTGGTCGCAGCCTGGTCGTGCTGCAGTACGCCGACGGCATCGTGTTCGTCGGCGAGAATCCGTCCCGTGCGCTGCACAAGTTCAGCGAGATCTACGACCGGATCGGCTTCGCGGCCGCCGGCAAGTACAACGAGTACGAGAACCTGCGGATCGGCGGCGTCCGCTACGCCGACCTGCGCGGGTACACGTACGACCGTGACGACGTGACCGCCCGCGGTCTGGCCAACGTCTACGCCCAGACGCTGGGCACGATCTTCTCCTCGGCCGGCGAGAAGCCGTACGAGGTGGAGCTGGTGGTGGCGGAGGTCGGTGAGACGCCGGACGGGGACCAGATCTACCGGCTGCCGCACGACGGTTCCATCGTGGACGAGCACGGCTCGGTCGCGGTGGGCGGCAATGCCGAGCAGATCAGCAGTTACCTGGATCAGCGTCATCAGGACGGGATGAGTCTGGCGGAGGCGCTGAAGCTGGCCGTGCAGGCGTTGTCCCGTGACACCAACGGCAGTGAGCGGGAGATTCCCGCGGAGCGGCTGGAGGTGGCGGTGCTGGACCGTACGCGTCCGCAGAAGCGCAAGTTCAAGCGGATCGTGGGGCGTCAGCTCGGTCGGCTGCTGGAGGCCGGGGGCGCGTCCACGGAGGCGGAGAGTTCGGACGAGGCGGAGGGCTCCGACACGGAGTAGTCCCGCCGGTCCCGTTCGACCGTCGCCCTTTTTCTGTGCCCCGGCCGACCTCCGGCCGGGGCACAGGGCGTTCAGGGGGCGCTGGGCGGGGCCGTGGAGCCCCGTACGACCAGCTCGACGGGGATGTCGCCGGCATCGGGTGTGCGGCCCTCCAGGACGGCCAGCAGGGCCTGCATGCCGCGTTCGCCGAAGAGCTCGGCGTCCAGTCGTACGGTCGTGAGCTCGGGGTCGAGGGCGGTGGCGAGGGCGAGGTCGTCGAGGCCGGTGACGGAGATGTCGTCGGGGACGCGCAGTCCGAGTCGCCGTACGGCTTTGTAGGCGCCGGCGGCGAGTTTGTCGTCGTCGCAGACCAGGGCGGTGGGGCGGGGCCCGGGGGCGGCGAGGGCGGCTTCCGCGGCGGCCAGAGCGCCGTCGATGGAGATGGGGGCGCGGGCCGTGCGGACGGAGGTGCCGGGGACGGTGGCGAGTCGTGCGGCGAGTTCGCGGGCGCGTACGTCGAAGGTCCAGGAGGGGATGTCGGCGGCGAGGTGGAGGAAGCGGCGGTGGCCGAGGTCGAGGAGGTGGGTGGCGACCTGGCGGACGCCGTCGGCGATGTCGAGGTTGACGGTGGCGGCGCCGAGGCTGCCGGAGGGGTCGCTGTCGAGCATGACGAGGGGGAGCTGGTCGCCGCGGATGGCGGTGAGGGCGTCGGCGGCCATGGAGGAGGCGATGACGCCGTCGAGGGCGGCCTGGGCGGAGGCGAAGGGGTCGCGGGCGGGGCCGACGCCTTCGGGGGAGGGGTAGAGGACGACGCCGAAGCCGTGGTCGGCGGCGACGCGCGCGGCGCCGGTGTAGACGCCGGCGAAGAACTCCGTGGTGAGGGCGGGGACGACGAGGAGGACGGTGCGGGTGTGGCCGAGGCGGAGGTTGCGGGCGGCGAGGTTGGGCCGGTAGCCGAGGTCGCGGGCGGCTTCCCGGACGCGTTGGGCGGTGGTCTCGGAGACGCGGCCGCGCCATTTGTCGCCGAGGACGAGTGAGACGGCGGCCTGGGACACTCCGGCCGCCTGTGCGACGTCGCGGCTGGTCGGTCGCGTGCTGCTGCGTGCCACCGTGGGTCCGCTCCTTCGTCTGGACGTCCGAACAGCGCACATGGTACGTATGGGAGTCGAAGTTATACGTATTACTTGGAGGCGGGACATGGCCGCGGGATACCTGGAGATCCTCAGGGCGAGGCATGCGGCGCGCCTGCTGACGGGGACGCTGGTGGGCCGGCTGCCGAACGCCACCGCGGCGATCGCGATCGTGCTGTTCGTCCGGGCGGAGGGCGGCACGTACAGCCTCGCCGGGGCGCTCGCGGCCGTGTACGGGGTCGCCAACGCGGTGGGGCAGCCGGTGCTCGGGCGCCTGGTGGACCTGCACGGGCAGCCGCGGGTGCAGCTCCCGGCCGCGGTGGTGTCGGCCCTCGCGATGGCCCTGTTCGCCTTCACCGGCACCGAACCGCTCCCGCTCGCCTATGCGGCCGTGGCGGCCGCGGGGCTCTTCACGCCGCCGCTGGAGGGCGGTCTGCGGGCGCTGTGGCCGAGCGTGCTGCGCCGGGAGGACCAGGTGCACACGGCGTACGCCATGGACGCGGTGGCGCAGGAAGTCATGTTCACGGTGGGGCCGTTGCTGGTGACGCTGTGCGTATCGCTGTGGTCGGCGCAGGCGGCGCTGGTGGTGCTGAACGTGATCGGGGTGCTCGGGGCGCTGTCGGTCGTGGTGTCGCCACCCTCGCGCGCGTGGCGTTCCGGGCCGCGCGAGGCGCACTGGCTCGGTGCGCTGCGCTCGCCCGGGCTCCTCGCGCTGCTCGGCGCCTTCCTGTTCGTCGGGATCGCGCTCGGGTCGATCACGGTGGCCTCCGTGCCGTACGCGGACGAGCACGGCGGGGACGCGGTGTACGGCTGGCTGATGGCCGGCATCGGTCTGGGGGCCCTGCTGGGCGGCACGGTGTACGGGGCGCGGCAGTGGGCCGGTGAGCCCGCGCGGCGACTTCAGGTCCTGGTGGCCTTCCTGGCGGTGTGTTACCTGCCGCTGACGCTGATGCCGGGCGCGGTCGCCATGACGCTGCTGATGGTCCTGGCGGGTGTGTTCCTGGCGCCCGTGATCGCCTGCGCCTTCGTCCTGGTCGACCGGCACGCGCCGGCCGGGACGGTGACCGAGGCCTTCTCCTGGATCGTGACGACGTTCACCGTGGGCGCCTCGGTCGGAACGGGACTGGCGGGGCCGGTCGTCGAGGGCGGCGGGGCCCTGTGGGGGTTCGCCGTGCCGGGTGTCGCGGGGGGTGTGTCCCTGCTGGTTCTGCTGGTCACGGGACGCGTCCTGGCGGCTCCCGCCGGTCGGGTGGTGGTTGCGGCTTCATCGGAAAATGATCCAAACCGTGCGGCCGAACCCCGTTTCAGCTCGGGGGATCGGGCGTAATGTTCAGTCATGGACCGCCGCATTTTCGGGCTGGAGAACGAGTACGGCGTCACGTGTACGTTCAGGGGACAGCGCCGCCTGTCTCCCGACGAGGTGGCGCGGTACCTCTTCCGCCGTGTCGTGTCATGGGGCCGCAGCAGCAATGTCTTTCTGCGAAACGGCGCCCGCCTCTATCTCGACGTGGGCTCACATCCGGAATACGCGACACCCGAATGTGACAACGTGACCGAACTGGTCACCCACGACAAAGCGGGCGAGCGCATTCTCGAAGGACTCCTGGTGGACGCCGAACGACGCCTGCACGAGGAAGGAATCGCGGGCGACGTCTACCTCTTCAAGAACAACACGGACTCGGCCGGCAACTCCTACGGCTGCCACGAGAACTATCTGGTGGCCCGCCACGGGGAGTTCTCCCGGCTCGCGGACATTCTCATTCCGTTCCTGGTCACGAGGCAGCTTCTCTGCGGCGCCGGCAAGGTGCTGCAGACCCCGCGGGGCGCGGTGTACTGCGTCAGCCAGCGGGCCGAACACATCTGGGAGGGCGTCTCCTCGGCGACGACCCGGTCCCGGCCGATCATCAACACGCGCGACGAGCCGCACGCGGACGCCGAGCGCTACCGCCGCCTGCACGTCATCGTGGGCGACTCGAACATGTCCGAGACGACCATGCTGCTGAAGGTCGGCGCGACCGACCTGGTGCTGCGCATGATCGAGGCGGGCACCGTCATGCGGGACCTGACCCTGGAGAACCCCATCCGGGCGATCCGCGAGGTCAGCCACGACATCACCGGCCGGCGCAAGGTGCGTCTGGCCAGCGGCCGGGAGGCCTCCGCGCTGGAGGTGCAGCGCGAGTACTACGAGAAGGCCGTGGACTTCTGCGAGCGCCGGGGCATCCGCACCGGAACCGTGGAGCAGGTCCTGGAGCTGTGGGGCCGCACGCTGGACGCGATCGAGGCGGAGGACCTCGACCGGATCGGCACCGAGATCGACTGGGTCATGAAGTACAAGCTCATCGAGCGGTACCGGGCCAAGCACAACATGACCATGTCCCACCCGCGGGTCGCGCAGATAGACCTCGCGTACCACGACATCCACCGCCGTCGTGGGCTCTACTACCTCTTGGAGAAGAAGGGTCAAGCAGCCCGTATCTGCAACGACTTGAAGATCTTCGAGGGCAAGTCCGTGCCCCCGCAGACCACTCGGGCCCGGCTGCGCGGCGACTTCATCCGCAGGGCACAGGAACAGCGCCGGGACTTCACCGTCGACTGGGTCCACCTCAAGCTCAACGACCAGGCGCAGCGCACGGTGTTGTGCAAGGACCCGTTCCGTTCGGTCGACGACCGGGTCGAGAAACTGATCGCCGGAATGTGAGCAAAGCGTTCCGCGGCACCGCCGGAACGCAACACGGGCGCCGTACGTTTCCCGTACGGCGCCCTTCGCACGCCGTAGAGTTGCGCGCACGCCATCAACAAGATCGACCGATTACGAGGCCCCCACCGTGCGCCGACGCTCCCTTCTCATCGCCGTTCCCGCAGGACTGGCCACACTCGCCGCCTGCGGTGACGACAAGTCCGACTCGAGCGAGGCGAGCGACAGCACGTCACCCTCGCCGTCGTCCTCGGGCTCCCAGGCGCCGCCGCCGAAGATCGTGGACGGTCCGCTGCCGGCGGTCACGGCGGGTGCGAAGTTCGGGCAGAAGCCGACGGTCGCCAAGGGCAGCGGCGATCCGTCGAAGGACCTCGCGGTCAAGACGCTCATCGCGGGCGGCGGCACCACCATCGCCGAGGGCGACTACGTCCAGGCCCACTACCTGGGCCAGATCTGGAACACGGCCAAGGTCTTCGACAACTCCTACGACCGCAAGACGGCCCTGGTCATCCAGCTCGCGCAGAACAGCATCATCGACGGCTGGCGGTACGCCCTGACGGGCAAGAAGGCCGGCAGCCGGGTCCTGTTCTCCGTGCCGCCCACCTGGGGGTACGGCAAGGAGGGCAACGCGCAGGCGGGCATCAAGGGCACCGACACGCTGGTGTTCGTCGTCGACGTGCAGGACACGTTCAACGCGAAGAGCTCCGCCAAGGGCAAGAACGTCGCGCAGAGCGACGCCAAGCTGCCCAAGGTGGGCACCAACACCGACGGCCAGGCTCCCTCGATCGAGATTCCCAAGGCGGACGCGCCGACGAAGCTGGTGTCGGAGTACGTCATCGAGGGCGACGGCGACGAGGTCGCGGCCGACAGCACGCTGCTCGTGCAGTACAAGGGCGTCGTCTGGGACTCCGGCAAGGAGTTCGACTCGACGTACAAGCGCAAGCAGCTCGCGTCGTTCTCGCTCCAGCAGGTCGTCAAGGGGTGGGCGCAGGGTCTGACCGGCAAGAAGGTCGGCAGCCGGGTGCTCATCTCCATTCCGCCGAAGCTGGGTTACGGCGACAACCCGCCGGCCGGCAGCGGTATCGAGAAGGACTCCACGCTGGTCTTCACCGTGGACATCCTCGCGAAGATGTGACGCACGGGGGACACGCGCGAAGGTCCCGGCGGCGGGGATGTAAGACTGGTCCCTGTTGCCTTTCCGTGAACAAGCAGGAGCGAGTGACGTGAGCATCGACAAGCCCGAGATCGACTTCCCGGGCGGCGAGCCCCCGGCGGACCTGGAGATCAAGGACATCTGGGAGGGCGACGGCGAGGTTGCGCAGGCCGGCCAGACCGTCACCGTCCACTACGTGGGCGTGGCCTTCAGCACCGGCGAGGAGTTCGACGCGAGCTGGAACCGTGGCCAGCCCTTCCGCTTCCCGCTGGGCGGCGGCCGGGTCATCAAGGGCTGGGACCAGGGTGTGCAGGGCATGAAGGTCGGCGGCCGCCGCCAGCTCACCATCCCCGCCCACCTCGCCTACGGCAACCAGAGCCCCACCCCGGCGATCAAGCCCGGTGAGACCCTGATCTTCGTGGTCGACCTCCTCGGCGTCTGATCGTCGTACCGGAGTCACCGGAGAAGTCGTAAAAGATCGCGTCGCGGTCTGATCGTCGTACGGCATCCGACCGGACCTGATCGAGCGGGGCCCATGCCTGTCCGGGCATGGGCCCTCGGCTTTTGCCTTGCTCCTCCGGGGCGGTACGGTCATCGTCCGTAAGCACCATAGGGAGGCGAAGGGCGTCGATGGCCATTGCCAAGGCCGAGCGGCTGATGAACCTGGCGCTGTGTCTGCTCGGGACGCGACGGCCGCTGAGCAAGCGCGAGCTCAGGGAGTCCATCGAGGCCTACCTGGAAGCCAATTCCGACGACTCCTTCAACCGGATGTTCGAGCGCGACAAGGACGATCTGCGCGAACTCGGGCTGGTGATCGAGACCGTTGAGAACCTCGACGGCGAAGTCGGCTACCTCGCCCGCCGGGACAGCAACCGGCTGCCGCCCATCACCCTCGACGCCGAGGAGGCCGCCGCCCTGGGACTGGCCGCCAAGGTGTGGCAGCAGGCCCGGCTCGCCGGCGCGGCCAGCGGCGCGCTGCAGAAACTGCGCGCGGCCGGGCTGCCCGAGGACGTCGACCCGTACGAGGCGCACGGCGCCCTGGAGCCGCGCATCCCGGTGCACGAGGCGTCCTTCGAGCCGCTGATGCTCGCCTGCCGTGACCGCCGCCCGGTCGTCTTCGACTACCGCAAGGCCACCGCCGCCCGCCCCGAGCCGCGCCATGTCGAGCCGTGGGCGCTGGAGTGCTGGCGCGGCCACTGGTACCTGGCCGGATTCGACCGGGACCGGGGTGCCGAGCGGGTCTTCCGGCTGTCCCGGATCACCGGCAAGGTGCGCTCGCGCGGGGCGCGGTTCACCGCCCCCGTCCCCGACGTCGTCACCGTCCGCGAGACCGTGGCGAGCTGGGCGGGGGAGACCGCCGACCGCAGCGCGCTGATCCGGCTGCGCACGGGCGCCGGGTACCCCTTGCGGGCGAAGGCCACCTCGGTTCGGGAACTGGGCGACGGCTGGGACGAGTTGGAGATTCCGTACGGCCACGGGCTGGACGCCTGGCTGGTCGAGTTCGGTCCTGACGTGGTGGTCCTGGAGCCCGCCGAGCTGCGGGCCGACGTGGTGGACCGGCTGCGTGCCGTGGCCAAGGGCTGAGGGGGAGCGGAAGAGAACTGTGGCAGGCAAACCGGTCAGGCCCACGAACGCCATCGACCAGACCCGGCGGATGCTCTCGCTGGTGACCTATCTGAAGGAGCGTCCCGGCGCGCGGGTCGAGGACGTGGCCCGCGCCTTCGGGATCACCGAGGACGAGCTGGTCTCCGATCTCGACGTGCTGCCCATGTGCGGCACCAGCTTCCGCGGCGGCGACCTCCTCGACATCGACACCGACGGCGAGCGGATCTGGTGGCACAACCCCGCCGCCCTCGGCGAGGAGACGGCCGAGCCGCTCCGGCTCGCCGCCGACGAGGCGACCGCGCTGCTGGTGGCCGCCCGCGCGGTCGCCACGCTGCCCGGCCTCCGGGAGAGCGACCGGCAGGCGCTGCTGCGGGCCACCGCCAAGGTGGAGACCGCGGCCGGCGAGACCGCCGGGGCCAGCGCCCGCCTCTCGGTGACCTTCGAGTCGGAGGGCGGCGTCTTCGCGGACGTCGACCGGGCCATCTCCGAGCGCCGGCGGCT
Organism: Streptomyces sp. NPDC091972; assembly: GCF_044756385.1. Taxonomy (NCBI): domain Bacteria; kingdom Bacillati; phylum Actinomycetota; class Actinomycetes; order Kitasatosporales; family Streptomycetaceae; genus Streptomyces; species Streptomyces sp. NPDC091972. The sequence goes on from NZ_JBIVSV010000006.1 coordinate 59,161, forward strand.
GTGGATCCGCTACTACTCGCCCGCCCGCGACGAGCTCACCGAGCGCGAGATCGACCCGATCCGCCTGGTCAGCGTCGGCCACACCTATGTGGAGGCGTGGTGCCGCCGCTCCGAGGCGCGGCGCACCTTCCGGCTCGACCGGGTCGCCGAGATCAAGATCCTCGACGAGCCGTCCGCGCCGCCCGAGGTCGAGCTCAGGGACCTGTCGGAGGGGCTCGTGCAGCCCGCGGCCGAGGACCCCGAGGTGGTCGTCGAGGTCGGTCCCGGCGGACGCTGGGTCGCGGAGTACTACCCGCACGACAGTGCGGATGAGCTTTCCGACGGCGGGCTGCGTATTACGCTGCGCACCCCCGACCCGGCGTCACTGCGCAGGCTCGCGCTCCGGCTCGGCCGCGACGGCCGGATCGTCTCGCCGCGCGGCCTCGCCGACAGCGCCCGCGAGGCCGCCCGCGAGGCGCTGGCGGCCTACGACGGGGTCGAGGCGCAGGGCACGCACGCGGCGGACGCGGGGCTCGACAGGCAGGACGACGGTCAGTACGACAGGCAGGAGCAGGGGCTTTGAGCGAGTCGGCGACGTCCGGTGCGGGCATCACGGTGGCTGCCGCCTTCGCGGGGATGAGAAGCGCGGCCCCGGTGACCTTCAAGGCGGGCTGCCCCGACTGCCGGGAGCGGTTCGAGCTGGCGGCCAGCGCGCTGCGCCTCGCCATCGGCGCGAGCAGCCGCACCACCTTCTACTCCTTCACCTGCCCGGAGTGCGGTGCGGCCGTCCGCAAGCCGGCCGGCGAGCGGATCGTGGAGCTGCTGACCGGCGGCGGGGTCCGCACGCTGCGGCTGCACTCCACCCTCTAGGCTCGGTGCCATGTTCTGGCCGATGTTCGCGGTAGCTGTGGGTTTCGTGGGTCTCGCCGTGCTCGGGGTGCTCGCCGTGCGGGTCTTCCTGGAGGCCCAGCGTCTCGGGCGCCAGGTCACGGACTCCGCGCGGCGTATCAGCAGGGCAGCGGAGGATCTGGAGCGCGCGGCGGTGAGCACGGCGCGTTCTGTGGACTCGCTGTGAGTACGGCTGAGAGTTGGGTGTGAGTCGGGCGCCGCATGCGTTTTGGGCCACTTCGACCTGTCACCGTGGCAGGCTCGGCAGGTACGCTGCTGGTCGCGGACCGGATAACGAGGCTCGGCCGCGAACCGGGAGTACGCACAGGGATTGCCAGGCGTTCACCCCTGAGCGTTACGATCGCTGCCAGCACGGCTGATCGGACATATGTCCGACCGGTCGGACAGCACCCCACAAGCCGCCTCGGTGAGAAGGTAAAGACTTATGTTCGGAAGGCTCGGCGCCCCCGAGATCATTCTCATCCTCGTCGTCATCATCCTGCTGTTCGGCGCGAAGAAGCTTCCCGACATGGCGCGCTCGCTCGGCAAGTCCGCCCGCATCCTCAAGAGCGAGGCCAAGGCGATGAAGGAGGAGGGCGGCAGCAACACGGCCACCCCGGCCGGCCCGCCCAGCACCGACGAGCAGAACCCGGCTCAGCGCACCATCCAGGCCGCCCCCGGCGACGTGACGAGCTCGCGCCCGGTCACCGAGCCGACGGACACGACCAAGCGCTGACGCGGGGCCGGTGACCACCGGCCCGCCCGCACGAGATGGGAACGTGGGTTGCTCAAGTCTGCCCGCAAACAGGAGAGGGATCCCGAGGGGCGGATGCCTCTCGCGGATCACCTTCGTGAGCTTCGCAACCGGCTCGCGAAGGCGATGCTGGCCATCGTCCTTGTCACGGTCGTCGCCGCCTTCTTCTACAACGACATCATCAACTTGATCACCAAGCCGATCCTCGACTCGGTCGGCTGTGACAAGTCCTTCGCGGAACTGGCCCAGTCGACCAAGTCGACCAAGCCCTGCGCCGAGATCACGATCAACGGCCTCCTCGCGCCCTTCACGCTCGCCCTGAAGGTGTCGCTGATGGCCGGTGTCGTCGCGGCCTCCCCGGTCTGGCTCTACCAGCTGTGGGCCTTCGTCGCCCCCGGCCTGCACCGGCACGAGAAGAAGTACGCCTACGCCTTCGTCGGCACCGGCGCCCCGCTGTTCATCATCGGCGCCTACTTCGCCTACACGGTCCTGCCGACCACCGCCCAGGTGCTGATCGGCTTCACCCCGGGCGGCACCTCCAACCTGCTGCCGCTGGACGACCTGCTCGACCTCGTCCTGCGCATGGTGCTGGTCTTCGGCCTCTCCTTCGAGCTGCCCCTGCTGCTGGTCTTCCTCAACCTCACCGGGTTGATCACCGGCAAGCGGATGCTCGGCTGGTGGCGCGGCATGATCATGGCCATCACCGTGTTCGCGGCCGTCGCCACGCCGAGCACCGACCCGCTCACGATGCTGGCGCTGGCCGCGCCGATCTGGGTCCTGTACTTCGCGGCGACCGCCTTCTCCCTGCTCAACGACCGGCGCAGGCGCCGTCGCGAGGCCGAGGGCCCCGCCGACGACGAGGCCTCCGACCTGGACCTGACCCCCGAGGACATCGGAGAGGTCGAGACCGTCTCCGCCAGCCGGGCGCTGCCCGAGCAGGCCGGCACGGACCGGGTCAACGGTTATGACGACGTGACCTGACGACCGGGAAGCGACTCGTAAGGTCACTTCCGTGACCAGCGAGATCACCCTCTTCGTCAATCCCACCGCGGGCCGCGGCCGGGGCGCCCACGCGGCGCAGCCGGCCGCTTCCGCGTTGCGGGCGGCGGGCTTCGCCGTGCGGACCGTACTCGGCGAGGACGCCGCCGACGCCCTCACACGCGCGCGTGCCGCCGTCCGGGACGGCACCGGCGCCCTCGTCGCCGTCGGCGGTGACGGCATGGCCAACCTCGCCCTCCAGGCCGTGGCGGGCACCCGCACGCCCTTCGGGCTGGTCGCCGCGGGCACCGGCAACGACTTCGCCCGCGCCCTCGGGCTGCCGGTGCGCGACCCCGCCGCAGCGGGCCGGCTGATCGCCGACGCTCTCAAGGAGGGCCGCGTCCACGACACCGACCTGGGGCGGGTCGGCGAGCACTGGTTCGGCACCGTCCTCGCCTCCGGCTTCGACTCCCGCGTCAACGACCGCGGCAACCGCATGAGATGGCCCGCCGGACGCCTCAAGTACGACCTCGCGATGCTCGCCGAGCTGGCCGCCTTCCGGCCCTTCCCGTACCGGATCACCCTCGACGACGGCCGGGTCCACGAGGTCGAGGCGACCCTGGTGGCGGTCGGCAACGGCTCGTCGTACGGCGGCGGCATGCGGATCTGTCCGGGCGCGGACCTCACCGACGGGCTGTTCGACGTCACCGTGGTCGGCGACTGCACTCGCGGCACCCTGCTGCGGGTGTTCCCGAGGGTGTACCGCGGTACGCACGTCGACCATCCCAAGGTCACCGTGGTGCGGGCGGCGAAGGTCGAGATCGCCGCGGCGGGCGTCACGGGGTACGCGGACGGCGAGCCGCTCGGACCGCTGCCGCTGAGCGCGCGCTGCGTCCGCGCGGCGGTGTCCGTGGTGGGCCCTTGAACTGCGTGAAGGGCGGGTTTCGCGGACCTGGATCCGGATAATGATCGTCCTGTTGTCAGTGCTGCCGGGTACGCTCGAAAGCACGATGACAGAGGACCTCTCACCGGCCGAGCGGTACGCGGCAGCCCGTCTGCGGGCAGCCGAGCAGGCCACCGCGCTCGCGGGCTTCCGCGAGATGTACGACTTCGGTCTCGACCCCTTCCAGATCGAGGCCTGCAAGGCGCTCGAGGCCGGCAAGGGCGTGCTGGTGGCCGCCCCCACCGGTTCCGGCAAGACGATCGTCGGCGAGTTCGCCGTCCACCTCGCCCTCCAGCAGGGCAAGAAGTGCTTCTACACCACCCCCATCAAGGCGCTGTCCAACCAGAAGTACGCGGACCTGTGCCGCCGTTACGGCGCGGAGAAGGTCGGCCTGCTCACCGGCGACAACAGCGTCAACTCCGACGCCCCCGTGGTCGTGATGACCACCGAGGTGCTGCGGAACATGCTGTACGCGGGCTCGCAGACGCTCCTCGGCCTCGGATACGTGGTCATGGACGAGGTGCACTACCTCTCCGACCGATTCCGGGGCGCCGTGTGGGAAGAGGTGATCATCCACCTCCCCGAGTCGGTGACCCTGGTGTCGCTGTCGGCGACCGTGTCCAACGCCGAGGAGTTCGGCGACTGGCTCGACACCGTGCGCGGCGACACCCAGGTGATCGTCTCCGAGCACCGGCCGGTGCCGCTGTTCCAGCACGTGCTCGCCGGACGGCGGATGTACGACCTGTTCGAGGAGGGCGAGGGCAGCAAGAAGGCCGTCAACCCCGACCTCGTGCGGCTGGCCCGGATGGAGGCCCAGCGGCCGTCGTACCAGGACCGCAGGCGCGGCCGGGCGATGCGCGAGGCCGACCGGGAGCGCGAGCGGCGGCAGCGGTCGCGGGTGTGGACGCCGAGCCGGCCCGAGGTCATCGAGCGGCTGGACGCCGAGGGGCTGCTGCCCGCCATCACCTTCATCTTCAGCCGCGCCGCGTGCGAGGCGGCCGTGCAGCAGTGCCTGTACGCGGGACTGCGGCTGAACGACGACGAGGCGCGGGGCGAGGTGCGCGCCCTCGTCGAGGAGCGCACCGCGTCCATCCCCACCGAGGACCTCCACGTCCTCGGGTACTACGAGTGGCTGGAGGGCCTGGAGCGCGGTATCGCGGCCCACCACGCGGGCATGCTGCCGACCTTCAAGGAGGTCGTCGAGGAGCTGTTCGTACGCGGCCTGGTCAAGGCGGTGTTCGCCACCGAGACGCTCGCCCTGGGAATCAACATGCCCGCGCGTTCGGTGGTGCTGGAGAAGCTCGTCAAGTGGAACGGCGAGCAGCACGCCGACATCACGCCCGGCGAGTACACCCAGCTCACCGGCCGTGCGGGGCGGCGCGGCATCGACGTCGAGGGCCACGCGGTGGTGCTGTGGCAGCGCGGCAGCAGCCCCGAGCACCTGGCGGGACTCGCCGGCACGCGCACATACCCGCTGCGCTCCAGCTTCAAGCCGTCGTACAACATGGCGGTCAATCTCGTGGAGCAGTTCGGGCGGCACCGCTCGCGCGAGCTCCTGGAGACGTCGTTCGCGCAGTTCCAGGCCGACAAGTCGGTCGTCGGGATCTCCCGGCAGGTGCAGCGCAACGAGGAGGGGCTGGACGGCTACAAGGCCTCCATGACCTGCCACCTCGGCGACTTCGAGGAGTACGCCCGGCTGCGCAGGGAGCTCAAGGACCGCGAGACGGAGCTGGCCCGGCAGGGCGTCTCCCAGCGGCGGGCCGAGGCGGCCGTGGCGCTGGAGAAGCTCAAGCCGGGCGACGTCATCCACGTGCCGACGGGCAAGTACGCCGGTCTCGCGCTGGTGCTGGACCCGGGCCTGCCCGCCGGTCGGTCCAACGGCCACCGGGGCTTCGAGCACCACGACGGCCCGCGGCCGCTGGTGCTGACCGCCGAGCGGCAGGTCAAGCGGCTCGCGTCGATGGACTTCCCGGTGCCGGTAGAGCCGCTGGAGCGGATGCGCATCCCCAAGTCCTTCAACCCGCGGTCGCCGCAGTCCCGTCGGGACCTGGCCTCCGCGCTGCGCACCAAGGCCGGGCACATCCCGCCCGAGCGGGTCCGCAAGAAGCGGGCGCAGGCGGCCGACGACCGTGAGATCGCCCGGTTGCGGACGGCGATCCGGGCACACCCCTGCCACGGCTGCAACGACCGCGAGGACCACGCCCGTTGGGCCGAGCGCTACTACCGGCTGCTGCGCGACACCTCGCAGCTGGAGCGGCGCATCGAGGGACGCACGAACACGATCGCGCGGACCTTCGACCGGATCGTGGCCCTGCTCACCGAGCTGGACTACCTGCGCGGCGACGAGGTCACCGAGCACGGCAAGCGACTGGCCCGCTTGTACGGCGAGCTCGACCTGCTGGCCAGCGAGTGCCTGCGGGAAGGCGTCTGGGAGGGCCTCGGCCCCGCCGAACTGGCCGCGTGCGTGTCGGCGTTGGTGTACGAGTCCCGGGTGGGCGACGACGCCATGGCACCCAAGCTGCCGTCCGGGAAGGCCAAGGCCGCGCTCGGTGAGATGGTGCGGATCTGGGGGCGGCTGGACGCGCTCGAGGAGGAATTCCGGATCAACCAGACCGAGGGGGTCGGGCAGCGGGAGCCGGATCTCGGCTTCGCCTGGTCCGCGTACATGTGGGCCTCGGGGAAGGGGCTGGACGAGGTCCTGCGGGAGGCGGAGATGCCGGCCGGGGACTTCGTGCGGTGGTGCAAGCAGGTGATCGACGTGCTGGGGCAGATCTCGGCGGCGGCGCCGGTGTCCGGGGGCGAGGGTTCCACCGTCGCGAAGAACGCGCGCAAGGCCGTTGATCTGCTGCTGCGGGGGGTCGTGGCCTACTCGTCGGTGGGGTGACGGGCCGGGAGGCGGGTGCGGGGGCGTGGGGGCTGGTCGCGCGGTTCCCCCGCGCCCCTGGGTGAGTTGCGCTGCCCGGCGTTCACATAGGGCCGCCAGCCTCCGTACTCCGTGATGTCCTCGGCGTCCTCCAGCGCGCTCGGTTCGCACAGGAAGCCGGGCACGTGGGTGCCGTCCGACAGTCCCACCCTTCCCAGCGCCATCGGGCGGGGGAGGTCCGACAGCAGGCGGCCCAGGCCCTCCGCCGGCAGGCGCCAGACCTCCGCCTCGATCTCCGCGCCGCCCTCGCCCACGTGGGCCAGGCCCGGCTTCGGCGGGTCCGTTCTCAGGGCGTGCAGGCGGTAGACCGGGGCCGTGGTCGTCGTACGCTCGTAGCGGGCGCCCAGGGACAGGAGTTGGGGGTTCAACGGCTGGCCCGTCAGATGGGCGCCCACCACCGCCAGGCGGGTCTCCGGCCGGAGCAGGCCCGCGATCCGCGCCAGGCGCTCGTCGGTGTGTGCCGGGCCGATCAGCATCACGCCGAACGGCAGGCCGTTCACCTCGCCCGCCGGGACGGCGACCGCGGCCAGGTCGAAGAGGTTCGTGGAGTTGGTGAAGCGGCCCAGGCGGGCGTTGGCGCCCAGGGGGTCGGCGGCGACCTCGGCGAGGGTGGGGTGGCCCGGCGTGGTCGGCAGCAACAGGGCGTCCGCGTCGGCCAGTTCGGTCAGTGCCCGGGTGCGGAGGCCGGCCAGGCGGTCCAGGTCGGCGTAGAGCTGGTGGGCCGGGAGGTCGCGGGCCCGGGTGATGATGGCGGCGACCGTGGGGTCGAGGGAGTCGTCCCTCGCCGCTGTCGCCTTGTCGACAAAGGCTCCCACCGCTGTGTAGCGCTCGGCCACGAACGCGCCCTCGTAGAGCATCGCCGCGGCCTGGGTGAAGGGCGTTAGGTCGAGTTCCCGGACGGACGCGCCGGCCGTGACGAGCCGGTCCACGGCCGCCTCGTATGCCTGCGCCCAGCCCTCGTCCAGTTCGCCGAGCTGCTCGCGTGCGGGGACCGCGATCCGCCAGGGGCCGGGGCGGCGGCCGGGCAGGAAGGGGGCGGTGCCCGTCACCATGTGGGAGAGCGCCTGTTCGGCCTCCGGGAGGGTGCGGGCGAAGACCGTCACGCAGTCGATCGAGGCGCACGCCGGGACGACCCCGGCCGTGGGGACCAGTCCACGGGTGGGCTTGAGGCCGACGATGCCGTTGAAGGCGGCCGGGACCCGGCCCGAGCCTGCCGTGTCGGTGCCGAGGGCGAAGTCGACGATGCCCAGCGCCACGGCGACCGCCGAGCCGGAGCTGGAACCGCCGCTCACCCTCGCCGGGTCGTACGCGTTGCGGACCGCGCCGTACGGGGAGCGGGTGCCGACCAGGCCCGTCGCGAACTGGTCCAGGTTCGTGGTGCCGAGCACGATCGCGCCCGCCGCGCGGAGACGGGCGACCACCGGGGCGTCGGCCTCGGGCCGGTAGGCGTACGACGGGCAGCCCGCGGTGGTGGGCAGGCCCGCCACGTCGATGTTGCCCTTGGCGGCGAACAGACGGCCCGCGAGGGGGAGCCGTTCGCCCGACGCGAGCCGTGCGTCGACCGCCCGGGCCTCCTCCTCGACCTCCTCCCGCGGGCGCAGGTCGATCCAGATCTCCGGGCGGTCCACGGCCTCGACGCGGTCGTAGGCGGCACGGACCCGGGTGACGGTGCTGGACATGGCTCGCTCCTCCTTCACTGTGCGGCCCTCAGGCGGTGGGCGGGGCCAGGACCATCAGGGCCGTGCCCGCCTCCACCTGGTCGCCCGGCCTGGCCAGGATCTCCGCGACCACTCCGGCCGCCGGCGCGTGCACCCTGGACTCCATCTTCATCGCCTCCAGGGCGAGGAGCGGCTGCCCGGCCGTCACCTCGTCGCCCGGTTCGACGTTCAACTGCCATACCGAGGCGGCGAACTCGGCCTCGATCAGACGGCCGCCGGCGGGGACCGCGATGTCGGCGGGGGCGGCCGCCGCCGGGGCCGCCGACTCGGCCCGCGCGAACTCGCCCGCCGCCTCCCACGCGTCCCGCTCCGCGGCGAACGCCGCCTGCTGTCGCGCCCTGAACTCCGCTATGGAATCGGCGTGTTCGCCGAGGAATGCCTGGTACTCGGCGAGCGAGAAGGTGCCCTCCTCGATGCGGGGTGCGAAGCGGCCGGAGGTGATGTCGGCGCGCAGTTCCAGGAGTGCGTCCGCGTTCACCGGATACCACTTGATGCGGTCGAAGAAGCGCAGCAGCCAGGGCGAGCCCGGCTGGAACGCGCCGCGCTGCTGCCAGGGCGACCACACCTGGGTCGTACGGCCCACGAACTGGTAGCCGCCGGGGCCCTCCATGCCGTAGACGCACAGGTACGCGCCGCCGATGCCGACCGAGTTCTCGGCGGTCCAGGTGCGTGCCGGGTTGTACTTCGTGGTCACCAGGCGGTGGCGCGGGTCGAGGGGGGTCGCCACGGGGGCGCCCAGATAGACGTCGCCCAGGCCGAGGACGAGGTACTCCGCGTCGAAGACCGTGCGGAAGACGTCGTCCACCGAGCTCAGGCCGTTGACGCGGCGGATGAACTCGATGTTCCACGGGCACCAGGGGGCGTCGTCGCGCACGCCCGCCATGTAGCGGGCGATCGCCTCACGGGTCGCCGGGTCGTCCCAGGAGAGCGGCAGGTGGACCGTGCGGGAGGGGACGACCAGTTCGTCGGACGGGGGAAGGGACGCGGTGATCTCCCGTACGGCGGCCAGGAGTTCGCTCTGGGGCAGCCGGTTGGGGTCCGTGCGGATCTGAAGGGAGCGGATGCCGGGCGTGAGGTCGGTGACGCCGTCCAGGCCCTGTGCTGCGACCGCCTCCATCAGCGCGTGGACACGCATGCGCAGCGCCAGGTCCAGCTGCATGGGGCCGAACTCGACCAGCAGGTTGTCGTCGCCGCTGCGGCGGTACGTCACATCGCCGTCGCGGGCGAGGACGCCGCCGTCCACGATCGCAGGGCGCGCCGAGCCGTCGGTGCGCACCGGCACGAAGCGGACCGTGTCGCCGGGGCGGAGCTGGCCCAGCTTCCAGCGGTCGGTGCTGACGACGGTCGCCGGGCACACGAACCCGCCGAGGGAGGGCCCGTCCGGACCCAGCAGCACCGGCATGTCGCCCGTGTAGTCGACCGCGCCGACCGAGTACGGGGTGTCGTGGATGTTCGACGGGTGCAGGCCGGCCTCGCCGCCGTCGGTACGCGCCCAGCGGGGCTTGGGGCCGACCAGGCGGACTCCGGTGCGGGCCGAGTTGAAGTGGACCTTCCACTCGGCGGCGTAGAAGTCGTGGACGTCCTGCTCGGTGAAGAACTCCGGTGCGGCGTGCGGGCCTTCGACGACCGCCAGCTGCCAGGTGGAGGTGAAGGAGGGGCGCTCCCCGACGGGCGTGCCGTCGACGCGGCGGCCCCCGTGCAGCACGTCGCCCGTCCGCAGTGCCCGTCCGCCGTGACCGCCGAAGCGGCCCAGCGTGAAGGTGCTCGCGCTTCCGAGGAAGACCGGGACGTCGAGGCCGCCCGCGACCAGGACGTACGTCCGCAGACCGTGCCCGGCGGGTGCGCCGACCTCCAGGACCCCGCCCGCGGGCACGGTCACCGGCTCCCACTGCGCCACCGGTGTGCCGTCGACGGTGACCGGGGCAGGAGCGCCCGTCACGCACACGGTCGTGGGGTGGGTGAACCTCAACGACGGTCCCTGGAGGGTGCATTCGAGGCCGGGGGCGCCTTCCGGGTTGCCCAGCGCCCGGTTGCCGAGCCGGAAGGAGCGGTCGTCCATCGGGCCGCTCGGGGGCACGCCGACCTGCCAGTAGCCGGTACGGCCCGGCCAGTCCTGCACCGTGGTGAGGGTGCCGGCGGTCACGACCTCGATGCGCGGGGTCGGGTCCTGCACGCCGGAGAGGGTGGCCGTGGAGTGGGCGGCCGTCCTGAAGCGGGTGTCGGCGAGCGCCGCCCGCACCAGGCCCAGGTTGGTCTCGATGCCGTCGACACGGGTGCGTGCCAGGGCCTCGTCCAGCCGTCGCAGCGCGTGGGCGCGGTCCGGGCCGTACGCGATGATCTTCGCCAGCATCGGGTCGTACGACGTGGTCACCTCGGTGCCGGTCTCCGCCCAGGTGTCCACACGGACCCCGGCGGGGAACTCGACGCGCGTCAACAGTCCCGCGCTGGGCCGGTGTTCGCGCGAGGGGTCCTCGGCGTAGACACGGGCCTCGACGGCGTGGCCGCGCGGGGGGCCCGGTTCGCGCACGACGTCCCGCTCGCCCCGGGCCAGACGCAGCATCCAGGCGACCAGATCGACGCCGTAGATCTCCTCGGTGACCGGATGCTCCACCTGGAGACGGGTGTTGACCTCCAGGAAGAAAGCCTCCTCGCGGGCGGCGTCGTAGACGAACTCGACGGTGCCCGCGGAGCGGTATCCGACCGAGGCGCACAAGTCGCGGGCGCTCGCGCCGAGTTGTGCGCGGACGTGTGCGGGGAGGCCCGGTGCGGGCGCCTCCTCCACGACCTTCTGGTTGCGGCGCTGGAGGGAGCAGTCGCGGTCGCCGAAGGTCACGACAGTGCCCTCGCCGTCGCCGAAGACCTGCACCTCGACGTGGCGGGCGTGCTCGACGAGCCGTTCCAGGAAGACGCCCGCGGAGGAGAAGGAGGCGGCGGCGACGCGCTGCACCCGTTCCCATGCCTCGGCCAGTTCCCCGGCGGAGCGGCAGGCCGACATGCCGATGCCGCCGCCTCCGCCGGTGGCCTTGAGCATGACGGGGTAGCCGATGGACCCGGCAGCGGCGAGGGCTTCGTCCAGGGAGGGCAGCAGGCCCGTTCCCGGCGCCAGCGGCACCCCGGCCGCCTCCGCCGCGGCCCGTGCCGTGTGCTTCGCGCCGAACAGCTCCAGTTGGGCGGGGGTCGGGCCGACGAACACGATCCCCGCGTCCTCGCACCTGCGGGCGAAGGCGGCGTCCTCGGAGAGGAAGCCGTAGCCGGGGTGGATCGCGCCGGCGCCGGTGTCCTTGGCCGCCCTGAGGACGAGGTCGGGGTCGAGGTACGACTCCTTCGCGGGCGCCGGGCCGAGGCGTACGGCCGTGTCGGCGAGCCGGACGTGGGGTGCGGACCGGTCGGCGTCGGAATACACGGCGACCGTGCGCAGGCCCAGGTCGCGGGCGGTGCGGAGGATGCGGACCGCGATCTCGCCCCGGTTGGCGACGAGGAGGGTGTCGAAGGTCATGCGCCGGCTCCGGGGGTGGGGGCCGTGGGCCGGGTCGTGGGCTCGGTCGTGGTGGCCGTGAGGGTGGGATTGCGGGTGGGATCGGTGGTGGCCGCGGGTCCGGTCGGGGGTGCCGGGGCCTCGATCGTCATCGCGACGGGCGTGGGGTCGAAGCCGTTGCAAGGGTTGTTGACCTGGGGGCAGTTGGAGACGAGGACGAGGACGTCGCGTTCGGCGCGCAGGGTCAGGGAGAGGCCGGGGGCGGAGATGCCGTCGACGATGCCGAGGGTGCCGTCCTTCTCGACCGGGACGTTCATGTACCAGTTGATGTTGGAGACGAGGTCGCGCTTGCCGAGGCCGTGCTTCGCGCCCTCGGCGAGGAAGTTGTCCACGCAGGCGTGCTGGGACCAGGTGTGGTGGCCGTAGCGCAGAGTGTTCGACTCCTTGGAGCAGGCGCCGCCGACCGTGTCGTGACGGCCCACGTCGTCGGCGGTGACCGTCATCAGCGGGGTGTGCTCGTTGGACATCAGCACACTGCCCGTGGTGAGGAAGATGCCGCTCTGCGCCTGGATGGTGTCGGGGGCGCTGTAGCGGACCGACGTGTCGTGGGCGTCGTAGACGAGGAAGTCGACGGCCTGGTTGCCGTGCAGGTCGGTGACGGTGAGCGTCTCGCCCTCGCGGACGACGGACGACCAGGCGGCGCGGGCCGGAATGACGGTCTTCATGAGCGTCCCTTCGAGGCGAGGAACTCGGCGGTGTTGAGGAAGGCGCGGCGGCCCTCGGGGGTGGCGTCCCAGAGGGAGTCGCCGGGGCGGGTGGGCGCGGCGCGCCAGGCGAGGACCTCCAGGGGGGTGCTGACGTAGTCGGCCCGGGGGTCGGCCGGGTGCGGGACGTTGGCGATCAGCACCGTCACGTCCTGTTCGGTGCGGAGGGTGACGCTGCCGCCGGGGCCCGCGGAGCCGGTGAAGTCGAGGGTGCCGTCCTCGTGGACGCGCACGCCCTGGAAGAAGGACAGGGAGGGCGGGAGATCGCGGGGTTCGAGGCCGTTCTTCGCGGCCGCCAGCTTGAAGAGCTCGCGGCCGGCGGGGGAGGTGCCCTGGGGGGTGCCGTCGCCGTAGCGCTCGGTGTTGCGGACCAGGGTGGAGGTGCCGCACAGGGCGTCGTGGCGGCCGGAGGTGTCGGCGACGACGCTCGCTAGGACGCGGCCCTGGTCGGACAGGAGGAGTTGGCCCTCGCCGAGGTAGGCGTTCCACTGCACCTTGACCGTGTCGGCGACGTTCAGGCGCTCCCAGGGGCGGCCGTCCGCGTACAGGAGGAGGTGGGCGCAGGCGTCTCCGTGGAGGTCGGTGAGGCGCAGTTCGGTGCCGCGGGCGAGGACGCGGTGGGTGTAGTTGCCGCCCGCGACGGTCTCCGCCCACACGAGGGGGCCCGCCGCGGGGGGCGTCTCGGGCCAGTCGCAGGCCGGGACGACGGGCATGGCCTCGGCGCGGGTGCCCTCCTGGGCGCGGGCGTGGTCTCGGGCTCCGTACGTGGTCTCTGTGGCCATGCGGACCTCCGGCTCCGGGGGTGTTTCTGTCGCTTGACAGAAATTAGGGGCGGGGTTGGTCGGGGGGATTGCTTGGGCGTTGCTGGGGGGTTACTGGGCGCTCACGGGGGTGCCGACGGGGGTGGGGGTGGTGGTGCCGGGTGCGGGTTCGTTGGGTGGGGGAGGGGTTGCTGTTGTCTTTTCGGGTGCGGGTTGGTGGGGGCTGGTCGCGCAGTTCCCCGCGCCCCTGGGGGGTTGGGGTGTGCCGGGTTCGGTGCTTGCCGTGTGTGCTGGGGCCCTGGGGCCCTGTGGCTCTGCGGCCTCTGGTGCTGAAGGATCGGTGCCGACTGCTCGGGCGTTCGCTGCTCGGACACCGGCTGCTCGGGCGCTGAGGGCTCGGGCGGGTCCCGTGTGCGAGGATCGAACGCATGGGTACGACAGGTGGGGCCGCGGACGCCGGGCGGCGGGTCGGGAGGCCGCGGGCTGACCGGCGGCCGGAGAGCGGGCTGGCGCCGCGGGACGAACTCCTCGTCGCCGCCGCCGAGTTGTTCACCACCCTGGGATACGCGGCCACCAGTACCCGGGCCGTGGCCGAGCGGGCGGGCATGCGGCAGGCGTCCATGTACCACTACGTCTCCGGCAAGGAGGAACTCCTCGCCGAGCTCCTGGAGTCCACCGTCACGCCCTCGCTGGCGTACGCCCGTGAGTTGCTCGCCGACGACACGGCACCGGCCGCGAGCCGGCTGTGGGAGCTGTGCCGTGCGGACGTCGAGGTGCTGTGCGGGGGCCCGTACAACCTCGGCGGGCTCTACCTGCTGCCCGAGGTGCGCGCCGAGCGGTTCGCCGGCTTCCATGCCGTGCGTGCCGAACTCAAGGACGCCTACCGGCAGTTGCTCGCCGCGACGGCCGAGGGGAGCGCCCTCGCCAAGAGTGAGCTGGAACTCCGTACCGACCTGTTGTTCGGCCTGATCGAGGGCGTGATCCTCGTCCGCCGCTCCGACCCCGAGCGGCCCGTCCCCGCCTTCGCGGCGGCCACCGCGGACGCGGCTCTGCGCATCGCCGGAATCCAGGACCGGCGCCCGGCCGGAGCCTGACCTTCACCCCTCGCGGTGAGATGCTTTCGCACACCCGTACACCATGACTCGCCGTGTTCGAGTGGTGCCGGAGCGTGTAAATGAGCCGAGGGTACTCCAGTCGCAATGCCCGTTTCAGGCGCTTGCTGAATATGACACGGCGATGATCCGGTCGGACTAAGCTCGCCCGCAGCGCACCGAGTTGATGTGTATTCGTACGCTTGTTCCCTATATGTGCGACTCCCCGTCGATACGTCTCAGAGGGCCCACATGGTGAGTGTTCAATCCCCCCCAGGACGCCGTGAACTGCCGTATGCGCGCGTGCTGTTGCTCCCCGCCATAGTCATGGCCGCGGTGACCGGGACCGGTGTCGCGCTCGTGCAGCAGCCCGCCAGGGCCGCCGTCGGCTGGTGCGGTGTCGTCGCCACGCTGCTGGTGATCGCGGTGGCGGCCGAAGCCGTCCGGCGCGGTCGTGAACTGCGTGAGCAACGGCAGGAGCACCTCCGTCAGACGGCTGAGCTGAAGCAGCGCATCGCCGAGCACGACCAGGACCTGATCCGGTTCGCCAAGGAGATCGCGCCCACGGCGCTGGACTGGCTGCGCCGCGGAAGTTCCCCCGGAGAGGTGATTCGCCGACTCGGTGAGTTCGACCCCGCGTGGGGGAATCTGCCCGAGCCGCAGATCCGGCTGCTCAAGACGGTGCTCACCATCGTCGACACCGAGGAGATCATGCGCGACGCCGCGCAGCGCTCCTTCGTGAACATCGCCCGGCGCGTGCAGGCCATCGTCCACCAACAGGCCAACGAGCTCCGGGAGATGGAGGAGGACCACGGCCGCAACCCCGAGGTCTTCGACGACCTCCTGCGCATCGACCACGGCACCGCCCTGATCGGCCGGCTCGCCGACTCCATCTCCGTCCTCGGCGGCGGCCGCCCCGGTCGCCAGTGGCCCGAGCCCGTCGCGCTGTACAGCGTGCTGCGCGGTGCCATGTCCCGGATCCTTGAGTACCGGCGCATCGACCTCTCCTCGATCGCCAAGGTCAACGTCAAGGGCACCGCCGTGGAGCCGGTCATCCACGCCGCGGCCGAGCTCCTCGACAACGCCACGCGCTACTCGCCGCCCCAGAGCAAGGTGCACGTCACGGCCACCGAGGTGCAGACCGGCGTCTGCATCGAGATCGAGGACGCCGGTGTCAGCCTCAGCGAGGAGGCCCGCCTGCGGGCCGAGGGCATGCTGGAACGGGCCAAGGCCGGTGTGGACTTCCAGGACCTCGGCGAGTCCCCGCGCCTCGGTCTCGCCGTCGTGGGCCGCCTCTGCCAGGCGTACGACATGCAGGTCTCGCTGCGTGCCTCCGCGTACGGCGGCGTCCGCGCGATCCTCGTCGTGCCCAGCGACATGCTCACCGACGAGCCCGGCGTCGGACTCGCCCACGGCATCGGCGCCACCGCCGTGCCCAAGGCCGAACTCGGAGCGCTGCCCGGACCCAAGCGCACGGTCAAGAAGCGCCGCCCCACCAGCCCCAAGTTCACGACGCCGGTGTCCATGGAGGACGACGTCCCCGAGGTCACCGAGTGGACGGCCAACGGGCTGCCGCAACGCCGCAGCCGGGTCAAGACCTCGCTCACCCAGCGCTACGCCGAGCAGGCCGAGATCGAACGCGCCGAGCGGGAGGGCCGCCCGACCATCTGGTCGACGGCCCGGCGCGAACCCGAGCCGGAACCGAAGCCCGACGACACCCCGCCGGGCCTGTGGGTCCAGGCGTTCATGGACGGCCTCAAGCGCCCCACCTCTTCCGCAGTCACCCAGCCGACCGACGAACCGGCCCGTACCGAGGCCGAAGACGAGGGGAACCTCAAGTGATCCAGCAGCGAGGCAACTTCGACTGGATGCTCCAGGACCTCGCCAAAGGCGTACCGGGCATCCAGATGATCGTGGTGCTCTCCGCCGACGGCCTGCGCATCGCCCGGCACGGCGGTGACCCGGACACCGCCGACCGCGTCGCCGCCGCCTGCGCGGGCCTGCAGAGCCTGGCAGGAGCGGTGGCAGGCGAGATCCCGGGCAGCGACGGCAAGATGAAGATGGTCCTCATCGAG
The DNA here is from genome assembly GCF_044756385.1 of Streptomyces sp. NPDC091972. Lineage (NCBI taxonomy): Bacteria > Bacillati > Actinomycetota > Actinomycetes > Kitasatosporales > Streptomycetaceae > Streptomyces > Streptomyces sp. NPDC091972. The sequence continues at coordinate 75,510 of NZ_JBIVSV010000006.1, forward strand.
ATCCACGGCGGCTACTTCTACCTGATGGCCGCCGGCCCCAACGCCTATCTCGCGGTGCTCTCCGACATCATCACCGAACCCGGCCACATGAGCGCCCGCATGAGCGATCTGGTCGTCCGCATCGGCGCGCACCTCACCAGCCCGCCCCGGCGCAACGGGCAGACCGTATGACTCCTCCGCAACGCCGACGGCGATTCCCCAAGGCCAGTCCCGAACCGACCCCGCAGCCCCCGCAGGAGGGCCAGGACCCCCCCGAGGGACCGAAGAAGAACCCCGAGCGGCTGTACGTCATCACCGGCCCCGACGGAGCCGAGCGCTCGCAGCTCGACCTGGTCACCTTAATCGTGGCGCACGCCGACCCACCGCCCTCCGCCACGCCCGAACAGGCGGCACTGCTCAGGCTCTGCACGGCCCCCCTGTCCGTGGCCGAGCTGTCCGCCTACCTCAGCCTGCCGTTCAGCGTGGTGACCGTCCTGCTCACCGAGCTGCTGACGGCCGAACTGGTGACGGCGCGCGCCCCTGTGATCCGCCAGGCGCTGGCCGACCGTTCCCTCCTCGAAGCGGTGATGCATGGACTTCAAAGGCTCTGACACCATCCCCGGTCCGCGAACAGAGGACCACCTTCCGCAGACCGCCGAGGCCGCGGTCAAGATCGTCATCGTCGGCGGCTTCGGCGTCGGCAAGACGACCATGGTCGGCTCGGTCAGCGAGATCAAACCGCTGACCACCGAGGAAACCATGACCCAGGCCGGCATCGGGGTCGACGACAACTACGGCTCCGAGACCAAGACGGCCACCACCGTGGCCATGGACTTCGGCCGCATCAGCATCACCGAGCAACTGGTGCTGTACCTCTTCGGCACCCCCGGCCAGGAGCGCTTCTGGTTCCTGTGGAACGGCCTGTTCGAAGGCGCGCTCGGCGCGGTGGTCCTCGTGGACACCCGACGCCTCGAGGTCAGCTTCGACGTCATGGACCGCCTGGAGGAACGGGGCGTGCCCTTCGTCGTGGCCGTCAACACCTTCCCGGACGGCCCCCGCCACGCCATCGAGGACCTGCGCGCCGCGCTCGACCTCAGCGAGGACATCCCCATCGTGGAGTGCGACGCCCGCCGGCGGGCGTCCAGCCGGGACGTGCTGATGACCTTGATGCGGTTCCTGCATTCACTGGCGGTGGAGAAGGCGCCTGTGTGAGGCGGGGTACGGACGTCCCGTCCTCGACCGGGTACGTCCGTGCCCGCGCCCCGCAGCCGTGCCGGACGCGCGCCTCACCCCCTGCGCCGCCCCATCGCCGCACGCCCTTGTCGTAAGCCCGGTTTCGCCCGAACCGGGCAGCCCTCACTTACTTCCAGCTTCGGAGCGACCATCGTGACGCGTGACCCCTTCACCCCGGCCGGTACGTACGACCCCGCGGGCCCCCCGCCCGGCTGCCCAGCGCACGGCATCGGCCCCGGCGGACTGCGTCGGCTGTACGGCCCCGGGGCGGAGGACCTGGAGGCCGTGTACGAGGAACTCCGCTCCGAGCACGGTGCCGTGGCGCCGGCCCTGGTGCACGAGGACGTGCCGATCTGGGTGGTGCTCGGCCACAGCGAGAACATGCGCCTGGTCCGCACCCCCTCGCACTTCAGCCGTGACACCCGGCTCTGGGGCCCGATGCAGGACGGAACCGTCAAGCCGGATCACCCGCTGATGCCGCACCTCGCCTGGCAGCCCCTGTGCTGTCACGCCGAGGGCGACGAGCACCTGAGGTTGCGCGGCGCGGTCAACGGCGCCATCTCGACCATCGACCACCGGGGCGTCCGCCGTCACATCAACCGAGCCACCCAGCACCTCGTCAACAAGTTCTGCGAGCACGGGAAAGCTGATCTGGTCAGCCAGTTCGCCGAGCGCCTGCCGATGATGGTGATGTGCGAGATCCTCGGCATGCCCGACGAGTACAACGACCGCATCGTCGAGGCTGCCCGCGACCTGCCCAAGGGCACCGAGACGGCCATCGCCAGCAACGAGTACATCATGGACGTCCTGATGCGGCTCACCGCCCGGCGCCGTGCCGAACCCGAGGACGACTTCACCAGCCACCTCATCAACCACCCGGCGCGGCTCACCGACCAGGAGGTAAGCCAGCATCTGCGACTCGTCCTGATCATCGCGTACGAGAGCACCGCCAACTTGCTCGCCAACGTACTGAGGGTGGTCCTCACCGACCCGCGGTTCCGCGCCCAGTTGAACGGCGGCCAGATGACGGTGCCCCAGGCGGTGGAGCAGTCCATGTGGGACGAACCGCCGTTCAGCACCATTATCGGGTATTTCGCCAAGCAGGACGCCGAGTTGGGTGGACAGCACATCCGCAAGGGCGAAGGACTGATCCTGGGCATCGCGCCGGGCAACGTCGATCCCCGCGTCCGCCCCGACACCAAGGCCAACATGCAGGGCAACCGCTCCCATCTGGCCTTCAGTGGAGGCCCTCACGAATGCCCGGGGCAGGACATCGGGCGTGCCATCGCCGACGTGGGCGTCGACGCGCTACTGACCCGGCTCCCGGACGCGGAACTGGCCTGCGACGAGGACGAGCTGGAGTGGGAGGAGACCCTCTCCAACCGGCATCTGGTGGCGCTGCCGGTGAAGTTCGCGCCCAAGCCCCCGCAGGACGTCATGGCCCGACCGGCCCACCCGGTTCCGTCCCAGCGCCGCACCGACTGGCAGGTCGGCACGCCGCAACCGGAGCTGGTGGTTCCGGTGCCCGTGGCTCCGGCGCCGGAACCCGAACCCGCCGTACAGCGCGGTGTGTTCCAGCGTCTCCTGCGCTGGTGGCGTGGCGAGTGAGCCGAGGGCACCGCGGTTACCCGGTCGCCCACTCCTCGTAGGAGGACCACGCCCGCAGCACGCGCGGACTGACGAACCTGTGCTCGCGTCCTGTGATCGGATCGGTGAACTCCAGTACACGCGCCAGCAGTTGCAGCGGGCGTCGGAAGTCGCCGGCCGTCACGGGGGCGGTGACCACCGGATAGAGAGGGTCGCCGAGGATCGGCACGCCGAGAGCGCTCATGTGCACCCTCAGTTGGTGTGTCTGCCCGGTACTCGGCGTCAGCCGGTACCGGGCCAGCCCGCCCCGGTGCTCCAGCAGCTCGATCCGGCTGACGGCGTTGGGCTCCCCTTCGACTTCGCGAGCCGCCAGGACTCCGCGCTCCTTGACGATGCGGCTGCGCACGGTGAGGGGCAGGGGCAGAGCCGGGTCGTACGGGGCCACGGCCTCGTACTCCTTGACCACCCGCCTGTCCCGGAACAGCGACTGGTAGGCGCCGCGCTCCTCGGGCCGCACGGTGAACATCACCAGGCCGGCCGTCAGCCGGTCCAACCGGTGCGCGGCGCCCAGCGTGGGAATGTCCAGCTCCCGCCGCAGGCGCGCCAGGGCCGTCTCGGCGACATGGCTGCCACGCGGGGTGGTGGCGAGGAAGTGCGGCTTGTCGGCGACCACCAGGTGTTCGTCCCGGTAGATGACGTCGAGCGGGAACGGGACCCGTTCCTCGTCGGGCAGCTCACGGTGGAACCACACGGACGTCCCCGGCACGTACGCCGAGTCACGTGTCACAGGACGTCCGGTGGCGTCCACGATCTGCCCCGTCTCCAGCATCCCGTCGATCACCTCGGCGTCGGCCGCGAGCCGCGCCACGAGATGATCCCGTACGGTCGCCCAGGCGCCGCCGGACGGCAGCCGCACCCGCACCGGGTCGACCCCGTCGCGCTGCGGCAGGGGAGGGGTCGGGGGCGGCGTACGGCGTCTCATCACGATCAAGCGTACGAGCCGGGACCGGCAGTGGCGACGAGCCGGGAGCCGAACAGTGCTGTGCCCCGCGGACGGGTACCGGCTCGGCCCGTTAGGATCCAAGCCTCTTGGCGGGGCCTTGGCCCGGGGCCGGAGCCTGGTAGCGGGTGGCGCTGTCCTGCCAGACGTGAAAACCGGTGAGATGGTCGCGCATGGCCTTCAGAACGGCATGCACCTGCTCACGCTCCTTGCTGTCCAGCCGTAGCTGGCCACAGAGTTCCGGGAGCTGAACGGCTTCCAAGTGTTCGTATTCCGAGAGCCTGGCGGTGCGCAGCCGCGCGACCGAGGCCGCGGCCTGGTCGGTGGTGAGTTCAAGGAATCTGGCGAACACCAGGACGGAATTGCACGTCTCGTCCTCGTCCTCGACTTCACGGCGATACGAGCGGATGTCGTTGTGGAGCGCCTGGATGTCCGTCCAAGCGTCCATCAGCGCGCGAAACGGCCGCGAGCGCCGCACGCGCACCGGCACCTCCGCGCCCGCCACGTGCTCGGCCAGGCAGATCCCGACGGGGCCGCCGTACGAGCCGCGACGGCGGACGAGGTACTCGGCCGGGTCCGGGATCCGCCCGTTGCGAATGCATTCCAGCTCCCAGCACTGCCCGTCGGCATATTCCATCTGGGCTTTCAGCATGTCGCGTTTCCAGGCCGTGGAGCGGGTCGGGGCCAGTCGCAGCCAGATGTCGGCGAGGGACTTCTCGATGGGGTTCGCCGGCTCGGGCATCGCACGGGCGGTGCCGTCCAGAGGCATGAACAGCGGAAGCCGGTCGACCATGGCGCGCGCTCCGGTGAGGTCGCGATCAGCCTTGAACGTCCGCACGAAGAGCAGATCGAGTGCGAACATCCACGCGTACACGTGGTACATCAGGAACAACTCGTCCCTTGGCGCTGCTGGGTAGCACCACGCGGCGCATTCGGGGAGTCGAATGGCCGACCACTCGTCCGGAGTGGCTGAGACGGGCAGGAGCTCCATGCTGTACGTCCACGCGTCGCCGTCGCGCCGCAGCAGGTCGACGCTGGGATTTTCCCGCCACGCGTAAGGTATCGAGGACGAGGTAATACTCATCGTGCTGATCTCCCGTCGCGTATTCAAGACCTGGAATGGCCAGTCCTTCTCAGGTCCTTCGGCTTGGGTAGAACACGGAATCGAGAGGCGTTCCGGGGTGTACGGGACGCGAGGGGGCGCGGGTCACGGCCAGGGTGACGTGCGCCGAGCGAGGTCTGCGTGCCCGATCAGTGGAACGGCTCGGGCGACTCGCCTGGAGCAGAGCCATTCATGATGCCCTCCGGGTGGCGGAGTCGACGAAGTCCATGAACTACGCGTTGTGTTCCATACGCTGCGACCGCAGCGTGGCTGAACTCGTGCACGAACCCGGCCTCGTCAACTGCGTGCCCGGAGGCCGTTGTCCTCGCGGCGGCAGCCGGACGGTGCGGAGAATCGGTGGCCACCACCGCCGCGACAGCGTTGTCGGCGGCGAGGTCGTGGATCATCCCTACCTTCCAGTGCCACCGTGGGTTTCGTCAACTGTGCGGGGCGAGTTGACGCTGGTGCGAGGCGCCGTGGCGGGCCGGCGCGAAGGGTCGGTCGAGGGGCGCCGGGTCCGCTGTTCTCGGCGCCGTTCCGGACGGGCCGGGGGGTAAAGGGCAGGCGCTCGTCCCGGGCGGATTCGCACTGGTACACGACTCAACCGATCGTAACCGTGCCTCACGCGCATCACGTACCCGATGCCTCCAGCCGACCGTCGCAGGCATTCGGCCACCACCCTCACGGGCCCGGGTGCGACACCGCTCATGCTCGCAATTCGCCCTGACAGCCCACCACTTCGCACCATGCGACGATTTCCGGCCGCGCGAAAGGGGGCGCAGCCCCGGCGCACGGAGCGGATCCCCTGGCCGCCGGATGCACGGCCGCGCATTCCGGCCCGCCGCTGCGCCACGGGTACCACCCCCGTTTGCGGCAGTTGGGCAGCAAGTTCGGCCGGTGACGGCGAGTTCAGTCAGGAACAGCGGGGTGCGGACGGCGATCGTCCGGGGCGGGGAACCCGGGTCTCCGCGTCCCGTCGCCGCAAGAGTAAAACCCGTTGGGATGCGTGCCACGCGATTGGCAGGATGCGGGTCATGCCGTACCTCACCGCCCCGGTGCTCGCACCCGGCACCCTCTCCAGCACCGCCCAGCCCACCCTCCCCACCGGTGACGGACTCCTCCTGCGCCCCTGGCGCGCCGAGGACGCCCCCGCGGTGCACGCCGCCTTCCAGGACCCGGTGATGCAGCAGTGGCACGCCCGAGCCGCCGACTCCGTGGACGAGGTCGGCGGCTGGATCGAGGAGTGGCGCAAGGCCTGGACGCAGGAGCAGACCGCTCAGTGGGCCGTGGTGGACGGGGGCACCGACCTCCTGCTCGGCCGGGTGGCCCTTCGGGAGATCCATCTCGACGACGGTCAGGCCGAGATGGCCTACTGGACGACTCCGGCGGCCCGGGGGCGCGGGGTGGCGGCGCGGGCCACGGTCGCCCTGTCCCGCTGGGCCCTCGACGAGGTCGGCTTCCACCGTCTCGAACTCATGCACGCCGTCCGCAACGAGGCGTCCTGTCGTGTCGCGACCAAGACGGGCTTCGCACTGGAAGGGACCAAGCGGAGCGCGGTGCTGCATCCGGACGGGTGGCACGACATGCATCTGCACGCGCGCGTGCGGGGCGACGGGCCACCGTCCGGGGAACGCTGAGAGAGCAACCCCCTCGCCCTGCACCGCTGTTCCCGCGCCCTGCCCCACCCCGCCCGCTACCCCAGCGCAGCACCCTCCTGCTGTGCCGTCGCGACAGCCCCGCTGTCGCCGGCCGCACGCCTCCGCAGCCCGCGCCACACCACCCCCGCCCCCAGCGTCGCCGCCAGGAACAGCACCGTGAACCACTGGAAGTACCAGTGCCCGCCCGCCGGGTCGTACACCGCGGCCCGGGGCCAGGCCAGGTTGACGGTCATGAGGAGGCCGTACAGGAGGGCCAGGGCGTTGACCGGGACGCCCCAGCGGCCCAGGGAGAACAGGGGGGCGCCCTCCTCGTCGGTGCCCGCGGAGCCCAACTCGCCCCGCAGGCGGCGGATCAGAAGGGGGCCCGTGACCATCGCGTACGCCAGGTACAGCATCACGATGCAGGTCGTGCCGATCGCCAGGAACGCCTCGGGGGAGGCGAAGTTGAGGAGGAGCAGGGCGGCGGCCAGGACGCCGACGACCAGGGCCGGGGCGGTGGGCATGCCCGTGCGGGGGTTCACGCGCGCGAGGCGGCCCGCGAAGGGCAGCTGTCCGTCGCGGGCCATGGAGAAGAGCATCCGGCAGGCCGCCGTCTGGATGGCGAGGGTGGCCACCGTGATCGCGACCACCACGTCGGCCAGCAGGGCCTTGCCGACCCCGTCCCCGAGGCTGCTGGTGAGGACGTAGCTGAGGCCGTCGACCGACAGGCGGCCGTCGGTGAGGCTGGGTGCGGCGAGCAGGCCGCCCAGGACGATGAGGCCGCCGAGCGCGCCGGCCGAGGCGAGCGCCGTGAGGATGGTGCGGGGCGCGGTGCGCCGGGGGTTGCGGGTCTCCTCGCTCATCTCGCCCGCGCTGTCGAAGCCGATCATCACGTACGCCGCCGTGAACGAACCCACCAGCAGTGCCCCGAACAGGCCGTTCTGTGCGGCGCCCGCGGTGTGGAAGGTGATGCTCGGAGTGCGCTCGGAGTGCGTGAGCAGCAGTACGACGATCAGCACCGCGCCGATGATCTCGGCGGTCACGCCGACCCGGTTGATCACCGACAGGACGCGGTTGTCCACGACGTTCACCAGGGTGGTCAGGACGAGAAGGAGGACGCCGAGGACCGCGGCGTTGGCCGCGCCGTCCGCCGAGGCCGGCGACGGGTCGGTGCCGACGAGCTGGAAGCCCGACCAGATCGCGGGGAGCACCATCTGCAGGGCCAGGGCCGCCGCGGCGACCACGACGATCTGCCCGATCACCATGATCCAGCCCGCGAACCAGCCGAACGTCGGGCGGGACAGGCGGGTCGACCACTGGTAGATCGCGCCGGAGATCGGGTACCGCGCCGCGAGTTCCGCGAAGCAGGCCGCCACCAGCAGTTGCCCGACCAGGACCGCCGGCCAGGCCCAGAAGAAGACGGGGCCGCCGAAGGCGTATCCGAAGGCGAAGAACTGGAAGACGGTCGTCAGGACCGAGATGAAGGAGAACCCCGCCGCGAAGGACGCGTACCGGCCCAGGCTGCGGTGCAGCTCCTGCCGGTAACCGAACTCGGCGAGGGACCGGTCGCCGGGGGAGGGGGACGGGGGATGCGGGGGATCGGGACGGACGTCGGAGGGGCTGGTCGTCGTCACGGCGGCACCTGCCTTGGGCGTGAATTCCTGTCGGGCGACAGAAATTAGGGAGGTGCTGTTTCCGGTGCATGACGGCGCCGTGTCCGGGCGGGGCCCAAGTGCTCACGCCGTCGCGGTCGCACGAGAACGCGATATGTCGTGTGTATTGACTGGCTGTCGCGGATCGCGATATGTTCGGCGCCGGATATTCGGATGCGAGGTGAATCGGTCGTGCGGCGTCGCAAGCTACGCAACCCCCTGGCGCTCGCCGTGCTGGCGACGCTGTGGCAGAAGCCCATGCATCCCTACGAGATCGCCCAGACCCTGCGCCGCCAGGGCAAGGACTCCAGTACGAAGATCAACTACGGCTCGCTCTACACGGTCGTGCAGAACCTCGAAACCCACGGGTTCGTCGAGGTCACGGACGTGCAGCGGCAGGGCAACCGGCCCGAGCGGACCGTCTACGGCATCACCGCGGCCGGACGCCAGGAGACCACCGAGTGGATGTCGGACCTGGTCGCCTTCCCGGCCAAGGAGTACCCGATCTTCGAGACCGCGCTGTCCCTGCTCGCCGTGCTCCACCCCGACGAGGTGGTGCCGCTGCTGGAGGAGCGGCTCGACGCCCTGGAGGTGCGGATCGCGAGCGGCCGGGGCGCGCTGGAGAAGCTCTACGAGACGCTGCCCCGGCTCTTCCTCGTGGAGAGCGAGTACCAGCTCCACATGGTCGAGGCGGAGGCGGAATGGGTCCGCGGCTTCCTCGACGAGCTCAGGAAGGGCGCGCTGCCCGGCATCGAGGAATGGAAGGCGTTCCACCGGCCGGAACCCGGAAGAGAGCCATGACGAGATCCATGACCTGAACGAGAACAGGCCCCGGCACGGCTGTTGCAGCAGCCCGCCGGGGCCTCGAACCCCGAACTGAATCCGCCCATGAGGGCACATCCAGGCGATCGAGGTGCGGCACACCCAGGATAGCCCGGTGCTCCTCACGCGGATCAGTTGTCGTCCGCTCAGCCAGGAGACCCAGGAGGGCACCTGCCATGAACACCCGTGCGCCCGCGATCGAGGCGCGTCGACTGATCAAGACCTACGGCGGTGAGGTCACCGCCCTCGACGGCATCGACCTCGTCGTCGAACGCGGCAGCGTCTTCGGACTGCTCGGCCCGAACGGCGCCGGCAAGTCCACCACCGTCAAGATCCTCACCACCCTGGCCCGCCCCGACTCCGGCTCGGCCACCGTCGCCGGCCATGACGTGCTGCGCCACCCGGACCGGGTCCGGCGGGCCATCGGCGTGGTCGCCCAGGGCTCCGGCGCCGACCCGGTCGCCACCGGCCGCGAGAACCTCCGGCTCCAGGGCAGGCTCCACGGCCTGAAGGGCGCCGCCCTCGAACAGCGGGTGGACGAGCTCCTCGACCGCTTCACGCTCACCGAGGCCGCCCGGCGTCCGGTCAAGGGCTACTCCGGCGGCATGCGCCGCCGGCTCGACGTCGCCCTCGGTCTGGTGCACCGGCCCGAGGTGCTCTTCCTCGACGAGCCCACCACCGGTCTCGACCCGGAGGCCCGCACCGCGATGTGGGACGAGATCGGCCGGCTCGCGGGGGAGGAGGGGCTGACGATCCTGCTCACCACGCACTACCTCGAAGAGGCCGACCGGCTCGCCGAACGGGTCGCGGTCGTCGATCGCGGCCGGATCGTCGTCGAGGGCACCCCGGACGCTCTCAAGGGCGAACTCCGGGGTGACGCCGTCCATGTGGAGCTGCGCGAGCCGCTCGGCGACGCCGGGCGCACCCTGCTGACCGGCGCCCTGCGCGGGGTGGAGGGCGTGCACGAGGTGCAGGCCGACGGACACCGCGTCAGCGTCCGCGCCGACGACGGGGCGGCCGCCGTACCCGCCCTGCTCGCCGCGCTGGAGCGGGCCGGGGTCGTCGTCGCCACCGCCACCGTCGCCCGCCCGTCCCTGGACGACGTGTACCTGCGCTACGCGGGCCGCCGTTACTCCGAGGCCGACGACCTGGTGGGTGCGCGATGAGCATGGCCGTCTCCCAGACCTGGTACATGACGCAACGGCAACTCATGGTGTTCGTGCGGCAGCCCGCCTACGCGATCATCACCCTGGTCCAGCCGGTGATCTGGCTGTTCCTGTTCGGCAGCCTCTTCCGGAAGGTCGTCGAACTGGGCGGCTTCGGCACCACCTCGTACCTCGACTACCTCGTCCCGGGTGTGGTCGTGATGAGCGCGCTCAGCTCCAACATGTGGGCGGGGATGACCACCCTGGACGAGATCCAGCGCGGCACCCTGGACCGCTTCCTGACGACCCCGGTCAGCCGGGCCGCGCTGATGAACGGCAACGTCGTCAACAACGGACTGGTCACCGCCTTCCAGTCGGTGGTCATCGTGCTGCTCGGGCTGCTGGGCGGGGCCGACTACCCGGGCGGGACCGCCGGGGTCGCGGTCCTCGTGCTCGTCGCGGTCCTGCTGGGCACCGTCTTCGGGGCGCTGTCCAACGCGCTCGGCATGCTGGTGCGGGAGCGTGAGTCGATCATCGGGATCAACACCTTCCTGCTGCTTCCGCTCACCTTCCTGTCCAGTGCCTTCATGGCGCCCTCGCAGATGCCCTCCTGGATGCGGCACATCGCCGACTTCAACCCGCTGAACTGGGCGATGGTGGCGGGACGTTCGGCTCTGTCGGCCGATCCCGACCCGGGGCTGGTGCTGAGCCGCGGGGGAGCGCTGCTCGGGCTCGCGGCCGTCGCGGTGTGGCTGTCGATCCGGACGTTCCGGTCGTACCAGCGGTCGGTGTGACACCTGCCGGACACGACGAGCGGGGCGGCACCTTCGTGGGTGCCGCCCCGCTCACCGACGTATGCCTGAGCGACGTATGCCTAAGCGGCGGGCGCCGCGCCTTCCTGCTCCGCCTCGATGCGCGCGTTCCAGTCCCGCTTGGATGCCTGCCAGCCGTCCTCGTTGTGGCCCAGGCGCCAGTAGCCGGAGATGGACAGGTCTTCACGCGGGATTGCCCGCTCGACCCGCAGCAGATGGCGGAGTTGCTTCACGAAGTGCGCCTCGCCGTGCACGAACGCGCACAGCCGGCCCTCCGGGAACTCCAGCGCGCGCACGGCCTCCACGAGGGCCTCGCCGACCGGACGGGAGCCGCGGTGCAGCCAGACGACCTCCACGTCGGAGTCGATCTTCTGCTCCTCCTCGGGCCCGGACACCTCGATGAAGGCGTGCGCCCGGGCGCCGTCGGGCAGCGACTCCAGGGAGCGGGCGATCGCGGGCAGCGCGCTCTCGTCGCCGGCGAGCAGATGCCAGTCGGCGTCGAGGGCGGGGGCGTAGGCGCCGCCGGGGCCCATGAAACGCACGGTCTCGCCGGGCTGGACCCGCATCGCCCAGGGGCCGGCCAGCCCTTCGTCGCCGTGGATCACGAAGTCCACGGTCAGCTCGCGGTGATCGGGATCCCAGTGGCGCACGGTGTACGTGCGCGTCACGGGCCACTGCTCGCGCGGGAACTCCTCGCGGATCCGCTGCATGTCGAAGGGCTCGGGATAGGTCACGCCCTCGGCCGGGAACAGGATCTTGACGTAGTGGTCGGTGCAGGTGTCCGCCGCGAACTCGGCGAGTCCCTCGCCGCCGAGCACCACGCGCTGCATGTGCGGGGTGAGGCGTTCGGTGCGGACCACCTGTGCGGAGTGGGCCCTCCGCGGCTTGCGTCCGGGTCCTTCTGCCATGGCGGCCTCCCTGTTCCCTACGCTTAGGCTTACCTAAGTTAGCATCAGCGCCCCTGGCGATGGCATGCCACTCGTGGAAAGCGAGGGCAATATTTACGCGCCCAGCGTCGCCACCAGTCGCTGCAATGATCCACCCAGTCCCCATCGCTCTGCCAGCTTCTCCAGCGCCGCGGGGTCGCGCGGCGCGCGCGGAACCGCCGTCTCCACCGTCGGCAGCGGAACGTCACCGGCCACCCGCACGACCTTCGGGGCCACGGCCACGTACGGCCGCGACTCGTCCAGCCGCTTGCGCTGCGACGGCGTGAGCTTCGCCTTCGGGTCGTCGACCGCGGCCATGATCCCGGCCAGGTCACCGAACTCGGCCAGCAGCTTGGCCGCCGTCTTCTCGCCGATCCCGGGCACCCCCGGAAGACCGTCGCTCGGGTCACCGCGCAGCAGCGCCAGATCCGCGTACCCACGGCCGTCGACGCCATACTTCTTGCGCAGCCACGCCTCGTCGGTGAGCTGGAGCGTGCCGACGCCCTTGAGGGGGTACAGCACCCGCACCCGGCGCTCGTCGTCCACCAGTTGGTACAGGTCCCGGTCGCCGGTGACGATGTCGACCGGGCCCGTCGCCCGCGCGGTGAACGTGCCGATCACGTCGTCCGCCTCGTACCCGGCGACCCCCACGCGCGCGATGCCGAGCGCGTCCAGAACGGCCTCGATGACCGGCACCTGCGGCGACAGGGTGTCCGGCACCTCCTCCTCGTCCGGGCCGCTCTCGCGCTCCTCGGCGACGCGGTGCGCCTTGTAGGAGGGGATGAGGTCGACCCGCCACTGGGGCCGCCAGTCGGCGTCCATGCAGGCCACGAGCTCGTCGGGGTGATGGTCCTTGACCAGGCGGTCGATGAATTCGAGGAGGCCGCGCACGGCGTTCACCGGCGTGCCGTCCGGGGCCTTCACCGACTCCGGCACGCCGAAATAGGCACGGAAGTAGAGCGAGGCGGTGTCGAGGAGCATCAGTCGTCCGGTCACGCCTCGCATCATGCCGTACGGCACCGACAGCGGCCGTCGCCGCTTGACTCGTTCGGCGGTGTGAGCGTCCTGTGAACCGGCAGAACGGTGTGTTTGACCCGAAGGCTTATGGGCAGGCGCCGCCTCGGAGCGAGGCAGGTTGCATCTTCAACTGTTCGCGACCCTTCGTCTCCCACCCAGTGGTCAAGAGACAAGAGGTACGCGTGTCATCACGGCTTGAGGCAGAGCAGCTCTACAAGGTCTTCGGGAGACGGCCGCACGAGGCGGTCGAGAGGCTCCGCGAGGGCGCCGACCGGGAGGGACTGCGCGCGGAGGGCACCACCGCGGCGGTGATCGACGCCTCCTTCACCGTGGACCCCGGCCAGATCTTCGTGGTGATGGGCCTGTCCGGCTCCGGCAAGTCGACCCTGCTGCGCATGCTCAACGGCCTCCTGGAGCCGACCGCGGGCCATGTCCGCTTCGACGGTCAGGACCTCACCGCGCTCACCGACCGCGAACTGCGCGCCGTACGCGCCCAGAAGATCAGCATGGTCTTCCAGCACTTCGCGCTCTTCCCGCACCGCAGCGTCCTGGAGAACGCCGCCTACGGCCTCGCCGTGCAGGGCGTCCCCAAGGCCGAGCGCGCCGAGCGGGCCGCCGAGGCCCTGGAGCTGTGCGGACTGGGGGGCTGGGAGAAGTCCTGGCCCGACGAGCTCTCCGGCGGCATGCAGCAGCGCGTCGGTCTGGCCCGCGCTCTCGCCACCGACGCCGACCTGCTCCTCATGGACGAGTCTTTCAGCGCGCTCGACCCGCTGATCCGCCGGGACATGCAGGACCAGCTCCTCAGCCTCCAGAAGACCCTGAAGAAGACCATCGTCTTCATCACCCACGACCTCAACGAGGCCATGCGGCTCGGCGACCGGATCGCCGTCATGCGCGACGGCCGGATCGTCCAGACCGGCAGCGCGGAGGACATCCTCGTGCGGCCCGCCGACGACTACGTCGCCTCCTTCACCAAGGACGTCGACCGCTCCCGCGTCCTGACCGCGTCCGCCGTCATGGACACCGACGTGAGCGGCGGCGAGGCCGCCTGCGGCTGCACGGGCGACTGCGAGACCGCGACGCCCGACACGCCGTTCACCGAACTGTGCGCGATGAGCGCCCGGTCGACCCACCCGGTGGCCGTCCTCGACGACAAGCACCGGCTCGTCGGCGTGGTCCCGCAGGACCGCCTGGTCGGCTTCCTCGCCGACGCGGAGGTGGCCCATGCCTAGGATCCCGCTCGGCGACCGGGTCAACGACACCGTCGACTGGCTGCTCACCCACGTGTCCTGGCTCTTCGACTTCCTGAAGACCGTCTTCACCGGCACCTACGACGGCATCGACGCCGTCCTCCAGGCGCCCCGGCCCCTGCTGCTCGCGGGTATCTTCGCCGTGATCGCGTTCTGGCTGCGCGGCACCCTGGCCGGTGTCCTCACCTTCGCGGGGTTCGCCTTCATCGACTCCCTCGAACTGTGGGAGGACGCGATGACGACCCTGTCGCTGGTCCTCGTCGCCACGATCATCGCGCTGGTGATAGCCGTGCCCGTGGGCATCTGGGCGGCCCGCTCGAACCGGGTCAGCGGGTTCGTGCGCCCCGTGCTGGACTTCATGCAGACGCTGCCCGCGATGATCTACCTCATCCCGGCGATCCTGTTCTTCGGCACCGGCGCCTCCGCCGGCATCGTGGCCACCCTGATCTTCGCTCTGGCCCCCGGCGTCCGCATGACCGAGCTGGGCATCCGACAGGTCGACAAGGAGCTCGTGGAGGCGGCCGAGGCGTTCGGCACCACCCCGCGCGACACCCTCCTGCGCGTCCAGCTCCCGCTGGCGCTGCCCACCGTGATGGCCGGCGTCAACCAGGTCATCATGCTCGGCCTGTCCATGGCCGCGATCGCCGGCATGGTCGGCACCGGCGGCCTGGGCGGCGACGTCAACGAGGCCATCGGCCAGCTCAACGTGGGCCTCGGCTCCGAGGCCGGCGTCGCCATCGTGATCCTCGCGATCTACCTGGACCGCATGACCAGCGCGCTCGGCACGCAGGTCTCCCCGCTGGGCCGCCGCGCCGCCGCCAAGGCACGCGCGTCCCAGGGCGGGCTGAAGATCTGGTCCTACCGCCCCCGCCCCCAGATCGCCGTGATCGGCGTCGTCGTGCTCGCCCTCGTGGCGGGCGGCATGGGGATCTTCGGCGGCGGCTCCGGCGAGGCCACGGCCGTCGCCGGCAGCAAGGACGTCGGCCAGGGCAAGAAGATCAGCATCGGCTACGTCCCCTGGGACGACGGCGTCGCCTCCACCTTCCTCTGGAAGGAGATCCTGGAGAAGCGCGGCTACCGGGTCGACGCCAAGCAGTTCGACGCGGGACCCCTCTACACCTCCGTCGCCTCCGGCAACGCCGACTTCATGACCGGCGCCTGGCTGCCCACCACCCACGAGCAGTACTGGAAGAAGTACGGCGGCAAGCTCGACGACCTCGGCGCCTGGTACGACACGACGTCCCTGGAGCTGACCGTCCCGGCGTACATGAAGGACGTCGACACCCTGGCCGACCTCAAGGGCAAGGGTGCGCGGTTCGGCGGGAAGATCACCGGCATCGAGTCCAGCGCCGGTGAGACGGCCCTGCTCAAGAGCAAGGTCCTGAAGGCGTACGGCCTCGACAAGGAGTACGAGGTCGTCGACAGCTCCACGCCCGCCATGCTGGCCGAGCTGAAGCGGGCGTACGCCCAGAAGGCCCCGATCGTCGTCCCGCTCTGGTCGCCGCACTGGGCGTACAACGACTACGACCTGAAGAAGCTCAAGGACCCCAAGGGCGCCTGGGGCTCGGGCGACGGCATCCACACGGTGGCCCGCAAGGGCTTCGCCGAGGAGAACCCGGTCGTCGGTGGGTGGCTGAAGAACTTCAAGCTGGACGAGAAGCAGCTCACCAGCCTGGAGGCCGAGATCAACAGCGCCGGCAAGGGCAGGCAGCAGGACGCCGTCCGTACCTGGCTGAAGCAGCACCCCGGCCTGGTCGACAAGCTGGCCCCCGTCCAGAAGACGGCGGCGGAGACCGAGCGCCCGGTCAACGTGGCCTGGTTCCCCTGGGACGAGGACATCGCCGTCACCTACCTCTGGAAGAACGTCCTGGAGAAGCGCGGCTACCGGCTGAACCTCAAGCAGATGGACGTCGGCCCGGTCTACACCGGCCTCGCCTCCGGCGACCTGGACCTCAACTTCGACGCCTGGCTGCCGTACGCCCAGAAGAACTACTGGGACCAGAGCAAGGACCGGCTCGCCGACCTCGGCACGTGGTACCAGCCGACCTCGCTGGAGGTCGCGGTCCCGTCGTACGTCAAGGGCGTGCGGACGTACGAGGACCTCAAGGGCAAGGCGGACCTGTTCGACGGGAGGATCATCGGCATCGAGCCGGGCACCGGCGAGATGGACCTCCTCAAGAACAAGGTGCTGCCGGGCTACGGCCTCGACAAGGAGTACGAGGTCGTCGACGGCTCCACCCCCGCCATGCTGGCCGAGCTCAAGCGGGCCTACGCCAAGAAGCAGCCCGTCGCCGTCGTCCTGTGGTCCCCGCACTGGGCGTACAGCCAGTACGACCTGACCAAGCTCAAGGACGACAGGAAGCTCTTCGGCGAGGGCAACACGATCCGCACCATCGCCAACGAGGACTTCCCCGGCCGGTATCCCCAGCTCACCAAGTGGATCAAGGGTTTCCATATGACCGAGGACGAGCTCGGTACCCTGGAGAGCGAGATCAACAAGTACGGCCAGGGGCACGAGGAGCGGGCGGTCGCCGCCTGGCTGAAGGAGCACCTGGAGATGGTCGGGCGGATGACACCGTCATGACCGCTCCGGGAGCACGGTAAGGATCCGGCCAACCACATAGAGCTACGTCATCGCCCGAACTCCGATGCCGACGAGGGGACTTGGGCGGTCCGCGACGGACGGGTGACCGAAACCCGGCCCCCCGGCTGTTTCCGGGGGGCCGTTCGGCTGGCGCGAATCGTGAGGTACGGTCGCACGCCGTATGACATCGATGTGACGGCCGCATGAAACGGTTTGCCGAACATGCGTAGGGTGCAGACAACTCATCAGGGGACGTGTCCGAGGACCGACGAGCGAAGGAGGGAGCCGGAGCCATGGGCGACCACAAAGAACAGCCCCTTCGGGTCGGCGCCGCCGTGCGCCGCAGGCGCCGCGCGCTGGAGCTCACCCTCGCCGTCGTCGCCGAGCGCAGCGGCCTCTCGGTCCCCTTCCTGAGCCAGATCGAGAACGAACGCGCGCGTCCCAGCCGCAGCTCCCTGGAGAAGGTCGCCGACGCCCTGCGCACCACGGCCGTCGAACTCCTCGCCGCCGCCGACCCGGCGTGCAGCGTCGACGTCGTGCACGCCGAGGGCCCGGAGCCGGGCTGTGAACCCAGGATGCGCTCGCTGGTGCGCGGTCACCACCAGATGCACGCCCAGGAGTTCACCGGCGACCACGACGCGGGACGCGAATTCCAGTACCGCAACGACCAGTTGATGTACGTCGCCGACGGCGCGGTGGACGTCGAGGCCGAGGGCCGCGCGTACCGGCTGGGCCGCGGCGACACGCTGTACCTGACCGGCGGGGTGCGGCACCGCTGGCGGGCGACCGTGGCCGACACCCGCGTGATCGTCGTCGCCGTGGCCGAACACGTCGAGGCGCTCCAGGACCGGCCCCGGCAGTGAGGGTCGTCTCCCTGGTCCCCTCGCTCACCGAGGCGATCGCCCGCTCGGCCCCCGGCGCCCTGGTCGGCGCCACCGACTGGTGCACCCACCCGGCCGATCTCGACGTCACCCGCGTCGGCGGCACCAAGAACCCCAAGCTCGACCGGATCACCGCCCTCGCCCCCGACCTGGTGATCGCCAACGAGGAGGAGAACCGGGAGCCCGATCTCGCCGCCCTGCGCGCGGCGGGCCTGGAGGTCCTGGTCACCGAGGTCCGCGACGTCCCGCAGGCCTTCCGGGAGCTGGACCGGGTCGTCGGGGCGTGCGGTGCCGTACGGCCGCGCTGGCTGGACCGGGCCGAGGAGGCGTGGTCGGCGCTCGAACCCCCCGCGCGCCGTGCGACCGCGGTCGTGCCGATCTGGCGGCGGCCGTGGATGGTGCTGGGCCGGGACACCTTCGCGGGCGACGTGCTCTCCCGCCTCGGCGTCGACCACGTGTACGCCACCCACGCGGACCGCTATCCGCGCGTCCCGCTGGACGAGCTGCGGGCGGCGGCCCCGGACGTGGTCGTCCTGCCCGACGAGCCGTACCGCTTCACCCCCGACGACGGCCCGGAGGCGTTTCCCGGTCTGCCCTGCGCGCTCGTCAGCGGACGGCACCTGACGTGGTACGGGCCGTCGCTGGCCGAAGCACCACGGGCACTGGGCGAGGCCCTGCGAGCAGCGCTCCGCTGACGAGCCCGCGCACGGTGTGCACGGCGGCGGTGGCCCAGGCGGCGACGAGAGCGGCGTAGAGACCTGTGGCGAGCCAGTCGTAGCCGACGAGCCCCGTGTGCCGGGCCAGCGCCTCGGCGCCCGTGACGCAGGTGCCGACCGGGAAGGTGAACGCCCACCAGGTCATCGCGAACCGCATCCTGTGCCGGCGGGCGCGGACCACGTGCGCGGTGGCGAGCGCCAGCCACAGCAGGGCGAACCCCATCACGGGGACCCCGTACAGGACCGCGAGGACGCCGAAGCCCTCGCTGTAGGGGGCCGGGACGACGCCGGGGGCCACGTCCGCGAACTTGCCGACCGCGGTGGTGGACTGGCCGAGCGGGCCGAGCACCAGGAAGAGGGTCGGGGTCAGGGCAAGGGGGAGCGGGCCGCCGGTGACGGTCCGGGCGAAGACGAGCGGCAGCATCAGCAGGGTGGCGAGCAGACTGAGCCCGAACAGTGCGAAGCAGCCGAGCAGGAGGGTCTCGCGGGGCTCGCCGGCGGGGAGGTGCGGCACGAGGAGCGGCCCGAGGGCGGCCGACACCATGGGCGCGACCAGGGGGAGCAGCCACACCGGCGTGACCTGCCCCGGCTCGGCCTTCTGCCGTACGGCCATGAGGTACGGCACGGCGACGGCCGCCGCGAGACCCACGGCCGTGCCCGCGGTGAACAGCACGGCGTCGAGCGTGACCGCGGCCGTGGTCCCGATCCAGTCCCGGCCGACGGTGAGGGCACCGCCGCCGACGGCCAGCAGGGCCATGGCGAGGCAGCCGTAGAAGGGGGCGGTGGCGGGGTCGAGGAGGTGGGCGCGGGCCTGGTCGGCGTGGTGGCGCCAGTGCAGGGCGCGGGCGCCGAGGAGGGCGAGCAGCAGGGCGAGGGACAGCAGCCAGACGGTGGCGCAGATCGTGCGCAGGCCGGGGAGGTGCACGGGGAGCGCGACGCCTGCGGTGGCGACGATCGCGGTGCCCATGACGGCGGCGTACCAGTTCGGCCCGAGGTGACGGACGGCGGTGACCATGGCTCCACGGTGCCGTCCGGGGAGGGCCGCGACCAGGGAGTACGGAGCTATGAGGGCATAAGCTGTCTTTATGAGCGGTGTGGAGGAGCACGGGGCGGTGAGCGGGGGACTGTCCCACCGTGTGCCGGATCTGGGCGCGCTGGAACTGCTGCTGGCCGTGGCGCGGCTGGGGAGCCTGGGCGGGGCGGCCCGGGAGCTGGGCATCACCCAGCCGGCGGCGAGCAGCCGGATCCGCTCGATGGAACGCCAGCTGGGGGTCGCCCTCGTCGACCGCTCGCCCCGCGGCTCCCGGCTCACGGACGCCGGGGCGCTGGTGACCGACTGGGCGCGACGGATCGTGGAGGCCGCGGAGGCCTTCGACGCCGGGGCACAGGCGCTGCGGGTCCGCCGGGACTCCCGGCTGCGGGTGGCCGCGAGCATGACGATCGCGGAGTACCTGCTGCCGGGGTGGCTGCTCGCCCTGCGTGCGGGGCGCCCGGACACGGCGGTGTCGCTGCACGCCGGGAACTCGGCGACGGTCGCGGAGCGCCTGCTGTCCGACGAGGCGGACCTCGGCTTCGTGGAGGGCCTGACGGTCCCGTCGGGGCTGGACTCGGTGGTGATAGCCCACGACCACCTGATCGTGGTGACCGCACCCGGGCACGTCTGGGCCCGCCGCCGGCGCCCCCTGGAAGCCGCCGAACTGGCCGAGACCCCGCTGATCCTCCGCGAGAAGGGCTCCGGCACCCGCCAGGTCCTGGACGCGGCCCTCGGCGGCCTGGCCCGCCCCCTCATCGAGCTCTCCTCCACCACGGCGGTGAAGGCGGCGGCGGTCGGCGGCGCGGGCCCCGCCGTACTGAGCGAACTGGCGGTCGGCGAGGAACTGTCGATGCGACGGCTGGTGCGGGTGCCGGTGGCCGGCGTGTCCCTGGCCCGCGACCTGCGAGCAGTCTGGCCCACGGGCCACCGCCCGGTGGGCCCGGCGCGAGACCTGCTGTCGCTGACGCGCGACTAGGGGGCGGCGGCGGTGGCGGGGTTCTGGGTCACCTGCGCTGCGGGGTGGACGGCGGCGGCGCCGGCTCCCGGCTGGATCACCCGCGCCTAGGCGCAGGCGGCCGCGGTCACCAGGCCGCGCATCACCCGCACGTCCTCGCCCATCTCCGGATGCCACTGCACTCCCAGCACCCAGTGCGGGCCGGGCAGTTCTACGGCCTCCACCATCCCGTCCGCCGCGTGGGCCGACGGCAGCAGGCCCTGTCCGAGGCGGTCCACGGCCTGGTGGTGGTAGGTCGGCACGGAGGTCTCCTCCGGGGCCAGGTCGCCGTAGAGCGTGCCCGGTACCGGCTTGACCGCGTGGCGGCCGAAGACGCCCGGGGTCACCGCGTGGCCGTCGATGTGCTGGATGAGCGTGCCGCCCAGGGCCACGTTCAGGAGCTGCATGCCCCGGCAGATGCCGAGCAGGGGGGTGCCGGAGGCCAAGGCCGCCCGGATCAGGGCCAGTTCCCAGGTGTCACGGGCGCGGGCGGGTGGACCCGTGCGGGGGTCGGGGGCGGCGCCGTAGTGGACCGGCTCCACGTCCGGACCGCCCGCGATCACCAGGCCGTCCAGACGGGCCACGGTCGCCGCCGCGTGCTCGGGGGCGTCCGGCGGGAGCATCGCGGCCAGACCGCCCGCCCGCTGCACCAGCCGCGGATAGCCCGCCGGCAGCAGTGCCGCCTCCAGCTCCCACAGGCCCCAGCGCGCCCGGGCCTCCAGATAGGTGCTGACGCCGATCAGCGGTCGTACGGTCGTCACCCGGACCTCCCAGTCCTGCAATGGCCCACAGTCATACCTTTTACTCTCGGGCCACCCGCTGGCAAGGTCACGCCAGGAATCCCCGCAGCAGCGCCGCCGTCCCCGCGCAGTGCTCCCGCATCATCTCCCGCGCCCCGTCCGCGTCCCCGTCCAGCACCGCCTCCACCAGCGCCGCGTGCTGGCGCTGCGAGTGCTCCAGGTTGCGGACCAGGAGCGGGATGCAGTCCAGCAGGTCGTTCACCGAGGCCCGTACCGCCGCGTACCGCGCGGTCAGGCTCGGGGAGCCGCACAGTTCCGCGAGGGTCAGGTGCAGCAGCGTGTCCAGCCGCCGGTAGTCCGCCAGCGGAGCCTCCTGCGTGGCCGCCAGCGCCTCGCGCAGCTTCCGCGCCTGCTCGTCGGCCAGGCCGTGCGCCGCGCACAGCCCCGCCGCGCCCACCTCCAGGACCTCCCGGAACCGCAGCACGTCCTCGATGTCCACCTCGGCGATCCGGCGCCGCAGCTCCTCCTCGCCCACCGCCGCCCGGGCCCGCGGCAGCACGAACGTGCCCCCGTACCGCCCCCGCCGCGACTCCACCAGCCCCTGGTCCTGGAGCACCTTCAGCACCTCGCGCAGCGTCACCCGGCTGATCCCGAGCCGCTCCGCGAGCTCCCGCTCGGCCGGCAGCCGCTCGCCCCCCGGCACCAGCCCGAGCCGCACCACCTGGAGGATCTGCTCCAGCGCCTCCTCGAAGCCGTTGCCCGCCCTGACCGGCCGCAGCACCGGAGCCAACCGGTCGTCCGGGTCGCCGTCAGCGTCCACCGACATATGGCCGAGCCCCCTTCCCAAGCAATGGTCCAGAGCAATACCTTATGGCTCCCGGCCCGGTCGGAAAACGCGCAGCAGCCGAAGGAGCTCTCCCGTGGCAGACCGCACACCCCCGCTCAGTGTCGAGGAGCTGCACGCCCTCGTCGCGAGCGGTGAGATCGACACCGTCGTCCTGGCCTTCCCCGACATGCAGGGCCGGCTCCAGGGCAAGAGGTTCGCCGCCCGCTTCTTCCTCGACGAGGTACTCCACCACGGCACCGAGGGCTGCAACTACCTCCTGGCCGTCGACACCGAGATGAACACCGTCGACGGCTTCGCGATGTCGTCCTGGGACCGCGGCTACGGCGACTTCGCCATGCACCCCGACCTCCGCACCCTGCGCCGCGTGCCGTGGAACGCCGGCACCGCCATGCTGATCGCCGACCTCGCCTGGAACGACGGTTCGCCCGTGATCGCCGCCCCGCGGCAGATCCTGCGCCGCCAGCTGGAGCGGCTCGCCGAACTCGGCTACACCGCCCAGGTCGGCACCGAGCTGGAGTTCATCGTCTTCAAGGACACCTACGAACAGGCCTGGGACGCGAACTACCGGGGGCTCACCCCGGCGAACCAGTACAACATCGACTACTCGGTGCTCGGCACGGGCCGCATCGAGCCCCTGCTCCGCCGGATCCGCAACGAGATGGCCGCCGCCGGTCTCACCGTCGAGTCCGCCAAGGGCGAGTGCAACCCCGGCCAGCACGAGATCGCCTTCCGCTACGACGACGCCCTGACCACCTGTGACCAGCACGCCGTCTACAAGACCGGCGCCAAGGAGATCGCCGCCCAGGAGGGCGTGTCGCTCACCTTCATGGCCAAGTACAACGAGCGCGAGGGCAACTCCTGCCACATCCACCTCTCGCTCGCCGACGCCGCCGGCGACAACGCCATGGCGGGCCCGGACGGCATGTCCGACGTGATGCGGTACTTCCTCGCCGGACAGCTCGCGGCCCTGCGGGACTTCGCGCTGCTCTACGCCCCCAACATCAACTCCTACAAGCGGTTCCAGCCCGGCTCCTTCGCCCCCACGGCCGTCGCCTGGGGCCACGACAACCGCACCTGCGCCCTGCGGGTCGTGGGCCACGGCCGCTCCCTGCGTTTCGAGAACCGGCTGCCCGGCGGGGACGTCAACCCGTACCTCGCGGTCGCCGGCCTGGTCGCGGCCGGGCTGTACGGCATCGAGCAGAAGCTGGAGCTGCCGGAGGTCTGCACCGGCAACGCCTACGCCGCCGAGTACGACCACGTCCCCACCACCCTGCGCGAGGCCGCCGACCTGTGGGAGAACAGCCCGATCGCCAGGGCGGCCTTCGGCGACGAGGTGGTCGCGCACTACCGCAACATGGCCCGCGTCGAGCTCGACGCCTTCGACGCGGCGGTCACCGACTGGGAGCTGCGCCGCTCCTTCGAACGTCTGTGAAGTCGACGCCCGTGAGAGGTACTTCGTTGTCGTACGAGCATGAGCTGACCGTCCTCAACCCGGCCACCGAGGAGGTCGTCGCGACCGTCCCCGCCGCCACCGCGGCCGACGTGGACGCCGCGGTCGCCCGCGCGGCGAAGGCACAGGCCGGCTGGGCCGCCCTCGCCCCCGCCGACCGGGCCCGGCTGCTGCGCCGGTTCGCCGACGTGGTGGACGCGCACGTGGAGGAACTGGCCCGCCTGGAGGTCCGGGAAGCCGGCCACCTCCTCGGCAACGCCCGCTGGGAGGCCGGCAACGTCCGCGACCTGCTCGCCTACGCGGCGGGCGGCGTGGAGCGGCTCAACGGCCGCCAGATCCCGGTCCCCGGCGGCCTCGACGTCACGATCCTCGAACCGCTCGGCGTGGTCGGCGTCATCGCACCCTGGAACTTCCCCATGCCGATCGCCGCCTGGGGCACGGCTCCCGCGCTCGCCGCCGGCAACGCCGTCGTCCTCAAGCCCGCCGAGACCACCCCGCTCACCGCCCTGCGGCTCGCCGAACTCGCCCTGGAGGCAGGGCTGCCGGAGGGCCTCTTCCAGGTGCTGCCGGGACACGGCCCGGTCGCCGGCACCGCCCTCGTCGAGCACCCCGGCGTCGCGAAGATCGTGTTCACCGGCTCCACCCGCACCGGCCGCGACGTCATGGAGCGCTGCGCCCGCCAGGTCAAGCCGGTCACCCTCGAACTCGGCGGCAAGAGCCCCAACATCGTCTTCGCGGACGCCGACCTCGCCCAGGCCGTCGACCCCTTCTCCTTCCTCGACAACTCCGGCCAGGACTGCTGCGCCCGCACCCGGATCCTGGTCCAGGAGACGGTCTACGACGAGGTCCGGGAGCTGCTCGCCGACGCCGTGGCGTCCGTCGTGGTGGGCGACCCGGCCGACGAGAAGACCCAGATGGGCCCGCTGATCTCCCGCCGGCAACTGGAACGCGTCCGGCAGCTGGTGCCGGCGGACGCCCCCGGCCTGCGCGGCAGCGCCCCCGACGGACCCGGATTCTGGTTCGCGCCGACCGTCCTCACCGGCGAGGCGCCCGACTCCGCGGCGGCCTGCGAGGAGATCTTCGGCCCGGTCGCCGTCCTGCTGCCGTTCCGCGACGAGGAGGACGCGGTCCGGCTCGCCAACGGCACCCCCTACGGTCTCTCCGGCTCCCTCTGGACCCGGGACATCGGCCGCGCCCTGCGCGTGTCCCGGGCCGTCAAGGCGGGCAACCTGTCCGTCAACTCCCACTCCAGCGTCCGCTACTGGACCCCCTTCGGCGGCTACAAGCAGTCCGGACTCGGCCGGGAGCTCGGCCCGGACGCCCTGGCCGCCTTCACCGAGACCAAGAACGTCTTCATCAGCACGGAAGGCCCCGCCCAGTGACCTCTTCGACCTCTTCGACCTCTGCCACCTCGGCGACCGATCAGATCGTGTGCCGCCGCCTCGTCGGCCGTACGGCCGTCGTCACCGGAGCCGGCAGCGGCATCGGCCTCGCCACCGCCCGCCGGCTCGCCTCCGAGGGCGCGAACGTCGTCTGCGCCGACGTCGACGAGGCCCGCGGCAAGGCCGCCGCGGACGAGGTCGGCGGCCTCTTCGTCAAGGTCGACGTCACCGACCCGGAGCAGGTCGAGGCCCTGTTCAGGACGGCGTACGACACCTACGGCAGCGTCGACGTCGCCTTCAACAACGCGGGCATCTCCCCGCCCGACGACGACTCCATCCTGGAGACCGGCCTGGAGGCCTGGAAGCGCGTCCAGGAGGTCAACCTGACCTCCGTCTACCTGTGCTGCAAGGCCGCCATCCCGTACATGCGGAGGCAGGGCAAGGGGTCCATCATCAACACGGCGTCCTTCGTGGCGAGGATGGGCGCTGCCACGTCCCAGATCTCCTACACCGCCTCCAAGGGCGGCGTGCTCGCCATGTCCCGGGAACTGGGCGTGCAGTTCGCACGGGAGGGCATCCGCGTGAACGCCCTGTGCCCGGGCCCGGTCAACACCCCGCTGCTCCAGGAGCTGTTCGCCAAGGACCCGGAGCGGGCGGCCCGCCGTCTGGTGCACATTCCGGTCGGCCGGTTCGCCGAGGCCGAGGAGATCGCCGCCGCCGTCGCCTTCCTGGCCAGCGACGACTCCTCCTTCGTCAACGCCAGCGACTTCCTCGTGGACGGCGGCATCTCGGGGGCGTACGTCACACCGCTGTAGGTCTCGTCCTACAGTGCCTGGATGAGCAGGAGGCTCCCGCCCGGCTGGTACCCGGACCCCGACGCTCCGCTGCTGGAGCGCCGGTGGGACGGGACGGCCTGGACGGACGACCGGCGCGTCCCGGAGGTCCCCGGCCCGCCCCGAGCGGCCGGCGAGGTCTCGGGGCGCGCCAAGGCCGTCGCCCTCGCGGCCTCCGTACTCGCGCTCGTGGCCGCGATCGTCAGCGGGGCGTTCGCCCTGGCCCGGGGCGACGGGGACGACGTGGTGGCGGACACGGCACCGACGGTCGCGAGCCCGTCACCCGACACGGCCTCCCCGTCCCCGTCCCGTCTGGTCGACGAACTCGACGGCATCAGTTTGCCGTTGCCGGACGGCTGGGCCCCCGCGAAGTACGTCACCCGCGACCACGTCGTGATGACGAGCGAGGGCGGCAGCGTCTCGGCTCGCACGCTGCCCGGCGGCGCGGGGAAACCCCCGGCGTCCCTCGCCGAGCAGGACGTACGGCGGGCCGCGCACAGCTCCTACGACGGCATCCGCGGCCATCGGGTCGTCAGGTCGGAGCGCGTGGCCGTCGCCGGACGCGCCGGACACCTGGTGCGCTGGCGGGTCAGGACGGCCCGGGGCCCCGGTGGCTGGGTGCAGTCGCTGGCCTTCCCCCAGGACCGCGGCGGACCCCCGAGCGCGGTTGTCGTCCGCTTCGCGTTCGACGCGGGCCCCGAAGGGCCGCCGCTCGCCGACATGGACCGGATCACCGGCGGGATCAAGCAGGCCGACCGCTGACTCAGAGGAACGTGTGGCCTTCCCCGCGGTACGTCGGGACGGTCGCCGTCACCTCGTCCCCCTCGACGAGATGCAGCTTCTCGAACCGCTCGCACAGCTCCCCGGCCTTGGCGTGCCGGAACCACACCTTGTCGCCGAGCAGCAGGTCGTCGGCGGCGGCGCCGAGCAGCGGGGTCTGCACCTCGCCGGGCCCCTCCTGCGGGTCGTACCGCAGACCCTCCGGCAGGTACGGCACCGGCAGCCGGTCGGGGCCGGCCGCGCCGGAGGCCGGGTAGCCGCCGCCGAGGACGGTCACCACACCCACGCCCGGCCTGCGCACGACGGGCTGGGCGAACAGGGCGGCCGGACGCCCGCTGAAGGACGTGTAGTTGTCGAACAGCCTCGGTACGTACAGCCCCGAACCCGCGCCGATCTCCGTGACGGCGTCCTCCGCGGCGGTGTGCTGCACACTGCCCGTGCCGCCGCCGTTGACGAACTCCAGACCTGGTACGACGGCCCGCACCGCGCGCACCACGGCGGCCCGCCGCTCGGCCAGTTCCCGGCGGGCGGTGGCCTGCATCAGCCGTACGGCCCGGGACCGCAGCGGCCGTCCGGCGACCGAGTCCCCGACACCGGCGATGTGCCCCTCGTAGGCCATGATCCCCACGACCTCGAAGCCGGGGCGCCGGGCCACCGCGCGGGCCATGTCGGCGACCTGGGCGGGGGAGTGCAGGGGCGAGCGCCGGGCGCCGACGCGGACCCTGCCGCCGAGCAGCTTCAGCGAGGTGTCCAACTCCAGGCAGACCCGGATGACTTCGGTGCCGCCCGCGCGCGAGGCGTCGATGAACGCGAGCTGCGCGGGGTCGTCGACCATCACCGTCACGGCGGCCGCGAGCTTGGGATCGGCGGCGAGTTCCGCGTAACCGGCCCGGTCCGCGGAGGGGTAGGCCAGCAGGATGTCGTCGAAGCCGCTCCTCGCCAGCCACAGGGACTCGGCGAGGGTGAACGACATGATGCCCGCGAAACCGTCCTTCGCCAGGACCCGTTCGAGCAGCGCCCGGCACCGCACGGACTTGCTGGCGACGCGGATCGGTTTGCCCGCCGCCCGGCGGACGAGATCGTCCGCGTTCGCGTCGAAGGCGTCCAGGTCCACGATCGCGAGAGGGGCGTCGAGATGGGCGGTGGCCCGGTCGTAACGGGCCCGGTCGGTGGCGCGCGCAGTCATGAACGAAGCCTGCCAGACAGGATTACCGCAGGGTAGGGGGACGTTCCGGGCAGATGCCCCCGGCCTGGCGGACTGGTTCCCGTTCGCCCCGCGACAACCCGTAGAGTGACGCGCACGCACGCAGGGCCGTACGCCCCCCGTCGCCGCCGCGCCGGGATGCCGGGCCTCCCGTGCGGGTATGCGTGCCCGGACGGCCGTCTTCCACACCGACGACCCCGACGCGGCCCGCGCACGACCGAACGGCCCGGACATGAGGAAACGGGGGGTGCATGAGCACGGAAGCACGCCGCGCCTCCATTCCTCCACGCCCGGCGACCCCGCCGCGGCCGGCCCAGCCGCCGACGGTGGGCGAGGAGCCGGGCGGACGGACGAGCGACGACTCCGACTGGCAGGCCTTCGGTGAGCGCGACCGCCGGGGCGGCGGATCAGGCACAGCGGCCCGGCCGGCGTTCGGCGGGTTCGACTGGCAGGGAGCGGAGGAGACCGACAGCCGCGTCCCGGCCGACCAGCAGGGCCGTGCGCCCCGCGACATGAGCGCGGGGCCGCAGTCCGGTCCGCCGGGCGGCGGGGAGCGGTCCCAGGGACCCACCGCCGCGGGCCGGCCGCCTATACGCACGGCGAACGGCACCGCCCCGGGCGACCGGGACGGCTCCGCCCCCCAGGAATCCCCGGGCCCGGCAGCCCCGTACCCCGGCAGCGTCCCGCCTCCGCCCCCGGCGTCGGCCCGCTTCCCCGACGCGCGCCCGGGTGGGGCCGCGCCGGGTGCCGGGACACCGCAGCCCGTGCCGTCGCCCAGGCCCGAAGCCGACGCGCCCCCCTCCCCGCCGCGTCCCGACACGCGCAGGCCCGACTCCATGCCGCGAGCTTCGGGCACAGGCAACAGCACCTCCCGGCCGAACGCGGGCCCGGTCGCTCCCGGCTCCATGCCGCCCGCTTCGGGCACAGGCAACCGCGTCCCGGATGCCCGGCCGCGTCCGGCGGGTGCGCCCCGCGAGCCGTACCGGCGGGGCACCGAGGGCCCGTCCGCGGCGAACGGGGGCCCGGCCGGCAACGGGCCGATGGCCCCCGCGTCCGGTGCCGGGTCGCGCCCGGCCGACGTCGGCAGCGCGTCCGTGCCGCCCCGGCCCTCCGTGCCCCCGCGCCGTACCGCCGCCCCCGCCGAGACCGCCTCCGAGACGACCTTCCGGATGCGTCCCGTGCCGGCCGCCAAGGACAGCACCGTCGTACCCCCCGAGCCCGACGCCCGACCCGCCTTCCCGCCGCGCCCCACACGTGAGGCGCCGCGCGCCGGTGGCACGAGTACGCCTCCACCGCCCGCCACGCCCCCACGGACGGCCGCCGCCCCCCTCACGCCCGACCCCGCGCTCTCGTGGAGCGCCGCCGTGCCCCCGCACACCGCGACTCCCGGCGCCGGGCGGCCCGTCGTGTCGTTCGGCGAGCCCGAGGTCGGGTACAGGGAGCGGTCGTGGGCGGTGCGGATCCCGCCCCGGATCGCCGCCGTGGCCGCGTGTGTCGTCCTCGGGCTCGGACTCATCGGCGGCGCCGTGACCGGGAGTTGGCTGATCGGTGACTCCGGGGACGAGGCCGGCGGCGACACCTTCGCGCAGGCCGGCGAACTCTGGCACAGCGTGCCCGTCGACCGGCTGTTCCCGCCGACCGTGGACGGCCGGGGCGCCGGGCCCGGCGGAGCCGACCGCACCTGGACCCGGATCGCCGTCGCCCCCGACAGCGGCTGCCAGGACGCCTTCGACCCCCTGCTGCGCAAGGCCCTCGCCCCCGTCGGCTGCGAACGCCTCCTGCGGGCCACCTACACGGACGCCACCCAGAGCTACGTCACCACCGTCGGCCTGCTCTTCACCGACGCCGACGCCACCGCCATGCGCGACCTGGACACCCGCTTCACCCGGGAGGACCTGGACGCCCGCACCGACCTGATGCCCCTCCCGTACGCCGCGAAGGACACCCTCGCGGCGGGGTTCGGCGCCCGGCAGCGGGCCTCCTGGACGATCTCCGTCCTCACCGACGCCCCGGTCGTCGCCTACGCCGTCTCCGGCTGGGCGGACGGCCGGACGGTCGACAGCCCGGAGCCCGCCGAGAAGGCCATGCAGTCCGGCGACACCACCCCCGCCGCCCAGGCCGGCCTGGGCAACGAGGCCCAGGGCCTGGCCGACCGTGTCGAACGCGCCCTGCGCAAGACCGTCTCCTCGCCCCCGGAGCAGTCCTCATGAGCGTCACCACCCGCAGGGCAGGGCTCCTGGGTGTCCTCCTCGCCGCCTCCGTCGCCCTCGTCCCGCCCACCGCCGCCCACGCCGACGGCATCCGCGCCAAGCAGTGGGCCCTGGACGCCATGCACACCCAGCAGGCATGGCAGACCACCAAGGGCGCCGGCGTCACCGTCGCCGTCCTGGACACCGGCGTGGAGAACGACCACCCCGACCTCGTCGGCAACGTCCTCACCGGCAAGGACATGATCGGCTTCGGTGCCACCCGCGGCGACCGCTCCTGGGCCCGGCACGGCACCGCGATGGCCGGCATCATCGCCGGTCACGGACACGGCGTCGGCAACGGCGACGGGGTCATGGGCATCGCACCCGAGGCCAAGATCCTCCCCGTCCGGGTGATCCTGGAGGACGGCGACTCGGCCCGCGCCAAGGCCCGCAACACCCGGGGCAACGCCCTCGCCGAGGGCATCCGCTGGGCCGCCGACCACGGCGCCGACGTCATCAACCTCTCCCTCGGCGACGACTCGGCCTCCGCGCACCCCGAGGCCGGTGAGGACGACGCCGTGCAGTACGCGCTCAGGAAGGGTGCCGTCGTCGTCGCCTCGGCCGGCAACGGCGGGGAGAAGGGCGACCACATCTCCTACCCGGCCGCCTACCCGGGCGTCATCGCCGCCACCGCCGTGGACAAGTTCGGCACCCGCGCCTCCTTCTCCACCCGCCGCTGGTACGCCACGGTCGCCGCACCCGGCGACGACGTGGTCATCGCCGACCCCGACCACAAGTACTACGAGGGGTGGGGAACCAGCGCGGCCTCCGCGTTCGTGTCGGGCGCGGCCGCCCTCGTCAAGGCAGCCCACCCCGAGCTGACGCCCGCGCAGATCAAGCGCCTCCTGGAGGACACGGCCCGCAACGCCCCCGCCGGCGGCCGCGACGACTCCCGGGGCTTCGGCTTCGTCGACCCGGCGGCCGCGCTCAAGGCGGCGGACCGCCTCAAGCCGGAGGGCCTGCAACCGGCCTCCTACGGCGAGAAGTACTTCGGCTCCGGCCCCGACACCGCCGACTCGGGTGACGACACGGCCAGTTGGGCGGCCCCGCTGGCGGGCGGCCTCGGCGTCGCCCTGCTGGTCGTCGCGGTGGTCCTGTGGCGGGGCCGTCACGGTCCCCGGCGGTCCCACGAGGGCTTCTGAGGCGGGATCGCAGCCTTAGTCGGCCACCGCGGCCGCGCCGGTCGCGGAGGCGGACGTGGCCCCACCCGTGGGCTCCTCACCCGCGAACACCGACACCGCCGCCCTCGCGGCCGCCTCCACCAGCGAAATCCCCTTCGCCTGCGTGGAGTTGCCGTCGGACAGCACGGCCACCAGAAAGGCGCGCCCGGCCACCGTCACCCGCCCGATGCTGTTGACGTCCCACAGGCCGGTCGTGCTGCGCGGCAGCCACCCGTTCTTCAGTGCCCACCCGGACCCGTCGGCCGCCGCCGACACGCCCCACCGCTGATCGGCCTCGATCTGCCCCATCAGCCCCTGGACGTACGACCGCGAGGTCTCGCTCAGCTCCGAGTCCTCCCCGAACACCTGCTGGAGCAGGACGAGTTGGTCGGCGGCCGTGGTCCGCGTCAGCCCCCACAGCGCCCCCTCGCCGCCCTCGGTGCCGGTCAGCCCGAACCGCTCGTTGGCGGCGTCGAGCCCCGCGGCCCGCCCGATGGCGTCCCACAGCGCGGACGCCGCGGTGTTGTCACTGTTCTCGATCATCGTCGTGGCGTACGCCTTCTCCCGCGCGCTCGGAGACGTTCCCGCCTCCTGGTGCCGGAGCAGCAGGGCCGCCAGGATGTCGACCTTCACGATGCTCGCCGTGTCGAAGACGCCGTCGCCGTGGACCGCGCCGGCGCCCGACTCCAGGTCGAGCACCGCCACCGAGACCTTCTGCTCGCCCGTCACGTCCACCGTCTGCATGGCGTCGGCCAGCCGCTCGTCGGCATCCACCACCGGTTCCGCCACGGCAGCCTCCTGGGTCGTGGTCGCCGACGAGGGCGAGGGCGACGGCGTCGCCGCCGACGATACGGCGCTCACCGGGGTGTGGGCCCGCGCCTTCACGTACACGGTCCCGCCGGCCGTGGCGCCCACGACGGCGACGACGGCGAGCGCGGTGTGCAGCACCGGCCGTCGACGGGATCTGCGGGCGCGGCGCCGGACGGCTCTGGAGGACTCCATGGCGCCGATGCTCGGGCCGTCGACTGTGCGGGCGGTTAGACGGACGTCAGAACTGTGTCAA
Source organism: Streptomyces sp. NPDC091972 (assembly GCF_044756385.1). NCBI lineage: Bacteria > Bacillati > Actinomycetota > Actinomycetes > Kitasatosporales > Streptomycetaceae > Streptomyces > Streptomyces sp. NPDC091972. The sequence goes on from NZ_JBIVSV010000006.1 coordinate 107,588, forward strand.
CGAACGCTGAGAAACCCGTGAAAGCCGTCACGGGCGGGTTTCCAGGCCCGCACAACCGCAGCAGCAAGCCCCCTATAGGCTCGGTGACCGTGGCGAACAAGAACATTCCCGACCCCGGCTTCTCCGACGACGACGGCTCCGCCGATCCCCGGCTGAGCGCGGCGCTCGCGGCCTGGGCCGAGGACCGCGCCGCCGTGGGCCCCGTCCTGGAGGCCCTCGAGGGCGCCCGGCTGCTCGTCCCCGTGGTCGCCGTGCTCGGCGAGGTCGAGGAGGACGAGAACGGACTGCGCCGCGAGAAGACCAGCGACATGGCCGTGCCGACGCTGAGGGCCGGATCCCGGACCGCCCTGCCGGCCTTCACCTCCACCGACTCGCTGGCCCGCTGGGACCCCGAGGCCCGCCCCGTCGCCGTACCCCTGCACCAGGCGCTCCAGGCCGCCGCGCACGAGAAGGCCGACACCGTCGTACTGGACCTGGCGGGTCCGGTCCCCTTCGAGCTGACCGGTTCCGCGCTGCTCGCGCTCGCCGAGGGCCGCGTGGACGCCGACCCGCTGGCCGATCCGGCCGTGCTCGGGGCCGTACGGGACGCCGTGGCGGCCGAGCCGGCCGTGCTCCGCGCCCACCTCGGGCCGGGGCAGGCCGACGGCACCCTGGCCCTCGTGCTGGAGCCGTCCGCCGCGCCCGCGGAGGCCGCCCGGGCCGTCGCCGAGCGCCTCGCCGCCGACGAGACACTGAGGGCCCGCCTGGTGCGCGGCCTCGACCTGGCACTGCTGCCGGCCGGGGCCACACCTCCGGGCGAGCCCTTGTACGTACGGGGATGAACTAGCCGTAGACCGGCCCGGTGTACTTCTCGCCGGGGCCCTGGCCCGGCTCGTCCGGGACCAGGGAGGCCTCGCGGAAGGCGAGCTGGAGGGACTTCAGGCCGTCCCGGAGCGGGGCCGCGTGGAAGGAGCTGATCTCCGTCGCGCTGCCGTCCAGCAGACCGGCGAGGGCGTGGATCAGCTTGCGGGCCTCGTCCAGGTCCTTGTACTTGTCGCCCTCCTCGGTCAGACCGAGCTTCACGGCGGCCGCGCTCATCAGATTGACGGCGACCGTCACGATCACCTCGACGGCCGGGACCTCGGCGATGTCGCGGGTCATCTCGTCGAAGTCGGGGGAGCCGGGGGAGCCGGCGGACGGGGGAGGGGTGTCACTCATGCCCCACACGATAGGGCCCGGTGCACGCCGGTTCGCACCACCCCCTCGATGCTGCTAACCTTGTGTGACGACCGGCCGGACACGCGTGTGTGAAAGTGTGACCGGCCCACAAGTGGAGGCTCCGATCTCCCACCCGACCGCCCCCAGGGACGGCGGGTCACCCCGGTCAGGCGGTCACCATCGTTCCGTACGGACGATGGAGTCGCCCGAAAGCGCGCCCCGCGGCATCGCGGCGGTGCTCCGGCAGTGTTTGGAGCCCCGTCTGTGATCGTCCGGGGCATTTTTTGTGCTTCGGCGCGGTTAGGTCTACGAAAAAGACATACGCGGCTGTCCGCCAGACCGCCGTGTGGTGCTAACCGAGGAGGATCCATCAGCGCCGAGCCCCGCATCAACGACCGGATTCGCGTTCCCGAGGTGCGACTTGTCGGTCCCAGTGGCGAGCAGGTGGGCATCGTCCCACTGGCCAAGGCACTGGAGCTTGCGCAGGAGTACGACCTGGACCTGGTCGAGGTCGCGGCGAACGCCCGTCCGCCCGTGTGCAAGCTCATGGACTACGGGAAGTTCAAGTACGAGTCGGCCATGAAGGCCCGTGAGGCGCGCAAGAACCAGGCGCACACGGTCATCAAGGAGATGAAGCTCCGGCCGAAGATCGACCCGCACGACTATGACACCAAGAAGGGTCACGTCGTCCGGTTCCTCAAGCAGGGCGACAAGGTCAAGATCACGATCATGTTCCGTGGTCGCGAGCAGTCCCGGCCCGAGCTGGGCTACCGACTGCTCCAGCGGCTCGCGGAGGACGTCCAGGACCTCGGTTTCGTCGAGTCGAACCCGAAGCAGGACGGCCGGAACATGATCATGGTTCTCGGTCCGCACAAGAAGAAGACCGAGGCGATGGCCGAGGCCCGCCAGGCGCAGGAAGCCCGCAAGGCAGACGCGAAGGCCAACCCTGGCAAGTCGCAGAACGCCGCGGAGTCCGACCACGTCGAGGACGCGGCCGGAGCCGAGGCCGAGGCCCCGGCAGAGGCTTCCGCCGAGGCGTGACCCCCGGGGACTCGCGTCCCCAGGACACAACCGATACAAGAGCGACGCTCACAGTGCCCGGTTCCAGGACCGGGCACCGGAGCGCCACCGACGAGGAGAGAACGGCGCTATGCCGAAGAACAAGTCGCACAGCGGTGCCAGCAAGCGCTTCAAGATCACCGGCTCCGGCAAGGTGCTCCGCGAGCGTGCCGGCAAGCGCCACCTGCTCGAGCACAAGTCGTCCCGCGTGACGCGTCGCCTCACCGGCAACGCCGAGATGGCCCCGGGCGACGCCGCGAAGATCAAGAAGCTTCTCGGCAAGTGAGGCCGGGCGCCCAGCGCCTGAAGCACCTCTAGACCGGGACCCAATCGATACCGGGTCGTGTGAGTCCAACCACGGCCCCGCTACAAGGAGTTAACAAGTGGCACGCGTCAAGCGGGCAGTCAACGCCCACAAGAAGCGCCGGGCGATCCTCGAGGCGGCCTCCGGCTACCGCGGTCAGCGTTCGCGCCTGTACCGCAAGGCCAAGGAGCAGGTCACCCACTCGCTGGTCTACAACTACAACGACCGCAAGAAGCGCAAGGGTGACTTCCGCCAGCTGTGGATCCAGCGCATCAACGCCGCTGCCCGCGCCAACGGCATCACGTACAACCGCTTCATCCAGGGTCTGAAGGCCGCGAACGTCGAGGTCGACCGCAAGATCCTGGCCGAGCTGGCCGTCAACGACGCGACCGCGTTCGCCGCGCTGGTCGAGGTCGCGCAGAAGGCCCTGCCGGCGGACGTCAACGCCCCCAAGGCCGCGTGACGTTGTCGTAGGCCACGAGCCGTCGTGACATGAGGGACCCGCAGGCTTTCGGGCTTGCGGGTCCCGCTTGTGTAGTTATCGAAAGTGAGCGACATGCCCTCCGCCACCCCCGAGCTGATCTCCCCCCGTTCCCCTCGCGTCTCAGCCGCCAGGCGGCTCGCCAAGCGGAACTTCCGGGGCAAGGAGCGGCTGTTCCTGGCCGAGGGGCCGCAGGCCGTGCGGGAGGCCGCCGGGCACGGGCTGACGGAGCTGTTCGCCACCGTGGAGGCGGCGGAACGCTACGCCGACATCATCGGCGAGGCCCGGGCCGTGGGGGCCCGGGTGCACCTGGCCTCCGAGGACGTCATCGCCGACATCTCGACGACCGTGACCCCGCAGGGACTCGTCGGGATCTGCCGGTTCCTCGACACCCCCTTCGAGGAGATCCTCGCCGCCCGCCCCAGGCTGGTCGCCGTGCTCGCGAACGTGCGCGACCCGGGGAACGCCGGCACCGTCCTGCGCTGCGCGGACGCCGCCGGTGCCGAGGCCGTCGTACTGACCGACGCCTCCGTCGACCTGTACAACCCCAAGGCCGTACGGGCCTCCGTGGGCTCCCTGTTCCACCTGCCCGTCGCCGTCGGCGTGCCCGTGGAGGAGGCCGTCGAGGGGCTCAGGCGGGCCGGGGTGCGCATCCTCGCCGCCGACGGAGCCGGTACCGACGACCTGGACGACGAGCTCGACAAGGGCACCATGGGCGGCCCGACCGCCTGGGTGTTCGGCAACGAGGCCTGGGGACTCCCGGAGGAGACCCGCGCACTCGCGGACGCCGTGGTGCGCGTCCCGATCCACGGGAAGGCCGAGAGCCTGAACCTCGCCACCGCGGCCGCCGTATGTCTCTATGCGTCGGCCCGGGCACAGCGCGCCCCCGGAGGGTGCCGCTCCGTCACCGAGAACCAGTAGGGTGACCAGCTCGGGGGCCCCTCAGACGCCTGAGAGGTGGGGTGCGGGGATGAGTGTCGGCACGAGGAGCGCGCGAGGCGCGTCCGAGGCCTGTGCCGGTCTCGCCGAGCTCGGCATCGATCCCGACGAGCTGCCCGACGGCCTCGTCGTCGCGGACGAGCAGGGCCGTGTGATCTGCTTCAACGCCGCCGCGGCCCGGATCACCGCCCTGCCCGCCGCGGACGCCCTCGGACAGCGGCTGGAGAAGGCCCTTCCGTTAGAGGACCTGGAGGGGCGGCGCTGGTGGCAGGTGACCGACCCGTACGGCGGGCTCGCGATCCGCAGGCGACAGCCCGAGCGGAACCTGCTGCTGCCCGGCGGCCGTGAGGTGCTGGTCGCCGCCCAGTACGTGCGCACCGAGCCGACGGGCCCCGTCCACCGGGTCGTGGTGACCCTCCGGGACACCGAGGCCCGCCGCCGCACCGAGCGCAGCCACGCCGAGCTGATCGCCACCGTGGCCCACGAGCTGCGCTCCCCGCTCACCTCCGTCAAGGGCTTCACCGCGACCCTCCTCGCCAAGTGGGAGAGGTTCACCGACGACCAGAAGCGGCTGATGCTGGAGACCGTCGACGCGGACGCCGACCGGGTCACCCGGCTCATCGCCGAACTGCTCGACATCTCGCGCATCGACTCCGGGCGGCTGGAGGTCAGGCGCCAGCCCGTCGACATCGGCGCCGCCGTCGGACGCCACATCCAGGCCTACGTCGCCGCCGGTCTCTCCGCCGACCGCTTCCTGCTCCGCCTCGAACAGCCGCTCCCGGCGCTCTGGGCCGACCCCGACAAGATCGACCAGGTGCTCAGCAACCTGCTCGAAAATGCGGTGCGGCACGGCGAGGGAACCGTCACCATTGACATCACGCCCACGGCGTCCCCCCGCGAGGGCGAGGACACCGGCACGTCGGTCACGGTGAGCGACGAGGGTCCCGGCATCCCGGAGGAGTCCATGAACCGCGTCTTCACCCGCTTCTGGCGGGGCAGCAAGCGCGGTGGCACCGGCCTCGGGCTCTACATCGTCAAGGGCATCGTCGAGGCCCACGGCGGCACCATCACGGTCGGCCGCGGCCCCCAGGGCGGCGCCGAGTTCCGATTTACGTTGCCCGTGAGCGCTCCGGCCTATCTGAGCTGAGTGCCCGCGGGCGCATCCGTACATCCCCACCCCGTTAGACTCGGCCTTTGGCACCCATGTGTCCCATGGACGGCCCTCTGACCTCTGAGTGAGTCGGTGACGGGGACCTTCAGCCAGCCAATCGGAAGCACGGGAAGAGATGTCGGCACCGAACAAGTCGTACGACCCTGTAGAGGTCGAGGCCCTGAAACCGGAAGAGATCGAGCGCATGCGGGAGGAGGCGCTCGCCGCCTTCGCCGCCGCGGACTCCCTCGAAGCGCTCCAGGAGGCCAAGGTCGCCCACACCGGCGGCACCTCCCCGCTGGCCCTCGCCAACCGCGAGATCGGCGCCCTGCCCCCGCACGCCAAGGCCGCCGCCGGCAAGCTCGTCGGCCAGGCCCGGGGCGCGGTGAACAAGGCCCTCGCCGGCCGGCAGGCCGAGCTGGAGCAGGAGCGCGACCAGCGGGTGCTGGTCGAGGAGGCCGTGGACGTCACCCTGCCGTACGACCGCGTACCGGCCGGCGCCCGCCACCCGCTCACCACGCTCTCCGAGCGCATCGAGGACGTCTTCGTGGCCATGGGCTACGAGGTCGCCGAGGGCCCGCAGGTCGAGGCCGAGTGGTTCAACTTCGACGCGCTCAACATCGGCCCGGACCACCCGGCCCGCGGTGAGCAGGACACCTTCTTCGTCGAGGGCCCGCAGGGCGGCACCGAGTCCGGGGTCGTGCTGCGCACCCACACCTCGCCCGTGCAGATCCGTTCGCTGCTCTCGCGCGACCTGCCGGTGTACGTGATCTGCCCCGGTGTCGTCTACCGCACCGACGAGCTGGACGCCACGCACACCCCGGTCTTCCGCCAGGTCGAGCTGCTGGCCGTCGACGAGGGCCTCACCATGGCCGACCTCAAGGGCACCATGGACCACATGGTCCAGGCCCTGTTCGGCGAGGGCATGAAGACCCGGCTGCGCCCGAACTTCTTCCCCTTCACCGAGCCGTCCGCCGAGATGGACATGGTGTGCTACGTCTGCCGCGGCGAGTCCGTCGGCAACCCCGACCGCCCCTGCCGCACCTGCTCCTCGGAGGGCTGGATCGAGCTGGGCGGCTGCGGGATGGTCAACCCCAAGGTGCTGACCGCCTGTGGCGTCGACCCGCAGAAGTACAGCGGCTTCGCCTTCGGGTTCGGCATCGAGCGGATGCTGATGTTCCGCCACAACGTCGAGGACATGCGAGACATGGTCGAGGGTGACGTCCGGTTCACCCGGCCGTTCGGGATGGAGATCTGATGCGGGTCCCGCTTTCTTGGCTGCGGGAGTACGTCGACCTGCCGGCGACCGAAACCGGCCGTGACGTCCAGGCCAAGCTCATTTCGGCCGGTCTGGAGGTCGAGTCCGTCGAGCACCTCGGCGCCGACCTCAAGGGCCCCCTGGTCGTCGGCCAGGTGCTGACCATCGAGGAGCTGGAGGGCTTCAAGAAGCCCATCCGCTTCTGCACGGTCGACGTCGGCCAGGCCAACGGCACCGGCGAGCCCCAGGAGATCGTCTGCGGCGCCCGGAACTTCGCCGTCGGCGACAAGGTCGTCGTGGTCCTCCCGGGCGCCACGCTGCCCGGCGGCTTCTCCATCTCCGCCCGCAAGACGTACGGCAGGACGTCCCACGGCATGATCTGCTCCAGCGACGAGCTGGGCATGGGCGACGACGGCACCAAGGGCATCATCGTGCTGCCGCCGGAGACCGAGGTCGGCAAGGACGCCATCGAGCTCCTGGAGCTGGTCGACGAGGTCCTCGACATCGCCGTCACCGCCAACCGCGGCGACTGCCTGTCCATCCGCGGTGTGGCCCGCGAGGCCGCCATCGCCTACGGCCTGCCGCTGCGCGACCCCGCCCTGCTCGACGTGCCGGGCCCGAACGCCTACGGCTACCCGGTGCAGGTCTCCGACCCGCTCGGCTGCGACCGCTTCACCGCGCGCACCGTCACCGGTCTGAGCCCCGAGGCCCGCTCGCCGATCTGGCTCCAGCGCCGGCTCCAGAAGGTCGGCATGCGCCCGATCTCGCTCGCCGTCGACGTCACCAACTACGTGATGACGGAGCTCGGCCAGCCCCTGCACGCCTACGACCGCTCGCTGGTCCAGGGCACCATCGGTGTGCGCCGGGCCGAGGAGGGCGAGCAGATCGAGACCCTCGACGGGGTGACGCGCAAGCTGCACACCGCGGACCTGGTCATCACGGACGAGCGCGGCCCCATCGGCCTCGCCGGCGTCATGGGCGGCGCCAACACCGAGATCGCCGACCACACCGAAGGTGAAGGCACCACCGACGTGGTCATCGAGGCGGCCCACTTCGACCCCGTCTCCATCGCGCGCACGGCCCGCCGCCACAAGCTGTCCTCCGAGGCGTCCCGGCGCTTCGAGCGCGGTGTCGACCCGCAGGCCGCCGCCGCTGCCGCGCAGCGCACGGTCGACCTGCTGGTGCTGCTCGCGGGCGGCACCGCCGAGGCCGGTGTCACCGAGGTCGTCGCCCCGTCGGCCCCGCACACCATCAGCGTCCCGGCGGACCACCCCGACAAGGTCGCGGGTGTCACCTACGGCCGCGAGACCGTCGTACGGCGTCTCCAGGAGGTCGGCTGCGACGTGTACGGGCAGGACGAGCTGATCGTCACCGTGCCGTCCTGGCGTCCCGACCTCCAGGAGATCAACGACCTGGCCGAAGAGGTCATCCGGCTGGAGGGCTACGAGAACCTGCCCTCCACGCTGCCCAAGCCGCCGGCGGGACGCGGCCTGACCCACCGCCAGCGGCTGCACCGCCGGGCCGGGCGGGTGCTGGCCGGTGCCGGGTACGTCGAGGCGCCGAACTACCCCTTCGTCGGTGAGCAGGTCTTCGACCAGCTGCTGCTGGATGCGGACGACCCGAAGCGCCGGGTCGTCAGGCTCACCAATCCGCTCAACGACGAGGAGCCCGCGCTCCGTACCTCCCTGCTGCCGGGCCTGTTCGGCGCGCTGCGGCGCAACGACGGCCGGGGCTCGCACGACCTGGCGCTGTTCGAGACCGGGCTGGTCTTCCTGCCGCGCCCGGAGCAGCGGGTGGCCGCGGTGCTGCCGGTCGACCGGCGTCCCACGGACGAGGAGATCGCCGAGCTGGACGCCGCGCTGCCCGAGCAGCCGCGGCACGTGGCCGTGGTGCTCGCCGGGGCCCGGGAACAGGCCGGCTGGTGGGGCAAGGGCCGTCCGGCCGACTGGGCCGACGCGGTCGAGGCCGGCCGTCTGGTCGCACGGGAGGCCGGGGTCGAACTGACTGTCCGCGGCGGCCAGTACGGACCGTGGCACCCGGGGCGGTGCGCCGAGCTCGTCGTCGGGGACACCGTGGTGGGGCACGCCGGAGAGCTGCACCCGCGGGTCGTCAAGGCGTTCGGGCTGCCGGCGCGGACCTGTGCGATGGAGCTGAACCTGGACGTCCTGGAGGCGGCCGGCGACGACACCCCGCAGGCGCCCGCGATCTCCACGTTCCCGGTCGCCACGCAGGACGTCGCCCTGGTCGTCGACAAGTTCGTGCCGCACGCCGAGGTCGAGGCCGCGCTGCGTGCGGGCGCGGGTGAACTCCTGGAGGGCATCCGGCTGTTCGACGTGTACGAGAACGAGGAGCAGCTCGGCGACGGCAAGAAGTCGCTGGCGTACGCGCTCCGGTTCCGGGCCGGGGATCGGACTCTGACCGTGGATGAGGCTTCCGCGGCTCGGGACGCGGCGGTCGCCCTTGCGGGGGAGCGGACCGGGGCAGTGCTGAGGGCCTAGTCGCCGTGGGGGCGTCCGGCGGCTGCGGCTCCGTCGTGGCTGGTCGCGCAGTTCCCCGCGCCCCTGGGGGGTGCTGGGCTGTGCCCCAGCACCCCCCATATCAGGTCACCTCACTCGATAGAGTGAGTTCTCCTGGTGATCTGACCCATGTGGGCCATGTGCTCGGCAGAATCGGACCGGCCTTTCGAGGCCGGTCCGATTGCGTGTGCAGGGCCTAGTTGGGGGGGCCGTCGGCATGATGTGCTTCAAGGCTGCGGTTCCCCGGCGCGGGGCGCTGCGCCGTGTGCTCTCGATGGGTCTGCCCACCGTGTGGGGTGCCGTCGCCATCACCTACAAGCTGACCTGCCCGCTCGCGCAGCAGAACGGCCTGGGTGCGCGGGCCGTCACCAGTGCCGTGTTCTTCGCGGTGGGCACCGGACTGATCCTCCACGTGCGGCGCGCCCTGCTGCGGGAACTCCGGCAGGCCCGCCAGGTCGCGGGTGCCGCCCAGAGCGTGCTGCTGCGGCCGTTGCCCCCGCGCATCGACGGGCTCACCGTCGCCGCCGCCCAGCTCTCCGCCGACCGGGGCGCGACCATCGGCGGCGATCTGTACGAGGCGGTGGACACCGAACACGGCGTGCGGGTCGTGATGGGCGATGTCCGGGGCCACGGCCTCGCCGCCATCGGTACGGCCGCCGCGGTCCTCGGCAGCTTCCGCGAGGCGGTCCATGACGAGCCCGAACTCGGGGGCGTGCTGCGCAGACTGGACCGCGCGCTCGCCCGGCACCTGCGCGAGCGCGCCGACCGGGACGGCACCGTCGCGGAGGACTTCGTGACCGTGCTGCTGCTGGAGATCGGGCGGGACGGCGAGCTCAGAGCCCTGAACTGCGGTCACCCGTGGCCGTACTTGCTCAGCGGGCCGGTCGTCGAGCCGCTCTCCTGCGCAGACCCGATGCCGCCTCTGGGACCGTTTCCCCTGCCCGCCGACTTGTCGGGCCTCCAGTGCGGCCACCTGCTGCCGGGCGAGACCCTGGTCCTGCACACGGACGGCGCGGAGGACGCCAGGGACACCGGTGGCCGGTTCTTCTCCTTGCGTGAAGCGTTGGGTGGTGCCGGCGAGGCGGTCCCACAGACCGTACTGGGCAGGATCTTCACGGCACTTCTGAACCACACGGGCAGCACCCCGAAGGACGACGTGGCCGTACTGGTACTGAGAAACGACCGTCAACGCCAACCCACCCCAGGGGCGCGGGGAACTGCGCGACCAGCCACGACGAGCCCGCAGCCGACAACACACCTCTGACCGGTTCAGCCGCCGGCCAGGCCACCGCACTGTACGAGGGGGAGCCGGCGGCCCGGCCGAGGCCTCTTGCGAGGCATTTCAGTCAACCGGCCGGGAACTCTCCGCAACAGTGCGCGCACCCTACGGATTCGAGCACTCCGATCACACCCCGTGTGAAGCCGAACCCACTAATCTGACGGCACCGAGCCACCCGGGGGGCATATATGCAGCCCAACACTCTGCTCGACGCGATCCTCGACGAAGCCGGGATCTCGCACGCGGGGCTTGCCGCACACGTGAACCAGGCCGGCAGGGCACGCGGCCTCGCGCTCAGGTACGAACACACCGCCGTGGCGCGGTGGCTGAAGGGCCAGCGCCCGCGCGGACAGGTGCCCGACCTGATCTGCGAGGTGCTCGCGGGACGCCTCCAACGCCCCGTCACCCTCGACGACATCGGCCTCGGCGTGCCCGGCGAACCCTCCGCCCCGCACGGCACCTCGCTGTCCGGCTTCGTCGAGCGGGCCACCGCCCTGTGGCGCTCCGACGAACAGCAGCGCCCGCACATCCTGGGCGCCCCCGCGGTCACCGGGACACCCGCGGTCATGCCGGTGTGGGAGTGGGAGAACCCGCCCGAGGACGTCGACGTCTCCCGCGGCGGCCGGCACCGGGTCACCCCCGCCGACATCGAGATGCTCCGCGCGGCCCGCACCCACTACGAGCAGATGTACCGCAAGGCGGGCGGCATCGCGACCCGGACGCGGATCGTGGGCTTCCTCAACGCCGAGGCGGCCCCGCTGCTGCGCGGCAGCTACACCGACGAGACCGGCCGCCAACTGCACCGGGCCACCGGAGGACTGGTCGCCGTCGCCGGCATCTGCGCCTACGACTCCGACGCCCACGGCCTCGCCCAGCGCTACTTCCACCAGGCCCTCAGGCTCGCCAAGGCCAGCGGGGACAGGGGACTCGGCGCGTATGTGATCGCCCTTCTGGTCAACCAGTCCCTGTTCATGCGGGAGCACCGCCAGGCGGTCGCCTTCGCCGAGGCCGCGCTCAGGGCCGCCGGCAAGCACATCACCCCGGCGCTCGCCTGCGACCTCTACGCGATGCAGGCCAAGGCGTACGCCCACCTCGGCGACGGCACGACCGCGCTGTCCTGCATCCGGCGGGCCGAGCAGGCCGCCGAACGCATCCGCCGCGGGTACGAGCCCGACGAGACCGGCTATGTCCAGCCGGGCCTCGTCAACGTCCAGGTGGCGGAGGCGCTCCTCAGCCTCGGTGAGCTCGCGGCGGCGGCCGCGCACGCGGCGGCAGCCGTCGACAACCCGGCCCATGACCGGGGCCGGGTGCACCGGCTCGCCATGCTCAGCACGATCGAGCTGCGCCAGGGCAACGCCGACAAGGCGGTGGCCACCGCCGTGCAGATGGCGGAACAGGCGCGGGGAATGGAGTCACAGCGCCTGCGCGACAGACTCAGAGCGGTGCGCGAACATCTGGTCCGCAGCGGCTGCGCGGGCACCTCCGAGGCAGCCGAACTGATCGACGGCGCACTGCGCGTGCCCCTGTAGACCGGCACGCGGACGCCGACACCCCACAGTCCCTGCTGCGATATTGCCACTTACTCGACGGAAGGTGGCAGAACCGTGCAGTGGACGAAACAGAACGAACAAACTGTGTATGAAAACCGCTGGTTCAGCGTCAATCTCGCCGATGTCGAACTGCCGGACGGCCGGCATCTCGACCACTTCCTGATACGGCTGAGGCCCGTCGCCGTCGCCACGGTGGTGAACGAGGCCAACGAGGTCCTGCTGCTGTGGCGCCACCGCTTCATCACCGACAGCTGGGGCTGGGAACTCGCCGCGGGTGTGGTCGAGGACGGTGAGGACATCGCCGTCGCGGCCGCCAGGGAACTCGAGGAAGAGACCGGCTGGCGGCCGGGGCCGCTCCAGCACCTGATGAGCGTGGAGCCCTCCAACGGCCTCACCGACGCCCGGCACCACATCTACTGGGCCGACGCGGGCGAGTACATCGGGCACCCCGTGGACGACTTCGAGTCCGACCGCCGGGAATGGGTCCCCCTGAAACTCGTTCCCGACATGGTCGCCCGTGGGGAGGTCCCGGCCGCCAACATGGCGGCCGCGTTACTCCTGTTGCATCATCTGAGGCTCGGTCAGGACACCTAGACCTGCCCTGATCCCCCCGCCCGGGTGCGCCCCCGAGACCTCAGTGACCGAAGGCCTGCCAGATCGCCACGACGAGCGCGCCCACGGCGGTGATCGCCGCTACCGCGGGAAGCGGCCAACGGGCGTGCTCCAGGGCGATGATCCGTGCACTCAGATCGTCGATCTCCTTGTCCGTCTCCTCCGTACGGTGATGGAGCAGAGCGAGGCCTCCCTCGACGCGTGCGTACGCGACATCGAGGCGGCGCCGTAACTCTGCGAGTTCTCCATGGACCACGGGATGCTCCGGGTCGGCGGTCACGGGTCCGCTCCTTTCCGTAGTCGTCACATCCCTTGCATGCGCATGAAGAGTCAACTCGCCTGGTGGGCGCGTGGGGAGAGTGTGCGACAGGCATATGCGGGCCCGGCGCGCACACGGTGTGTGAATGACACGGGCCCGGCGCTCCGAGGAGTGCCGGGCCCGCGTTCGTAGCACTGTGTAATCAGCACCCTGGAACGGACAGGGTGCGGTCAGCCGTAGGTGTAGAACCCGGAGCCGGTCTTGCGGCCCAGCCGGCCCGCGTCGACCATGCGCTGGAGCAGCGGGGGAGCGGCGTACAGCGGCTCCTTGTACTCCTCGTACATGCTGAAGGCGACCGAGGCGACGGTGTCCAGGCCGATCAGGTCGGACAGCTTCAGCGGGCCCATCGGGTGGGCGCAGCCGAGTTCCATGCCGTTGTCGATGTCCTCGCGGCTGGCGATGCCCGACTCGAACATCCGGATCGCGGACAGGAGATACGGGATCAGCAGCGCGTTGACCACGAAGCCGGAGCGGTCCTGGGCGCGGATCGCGTGCTTGCCGAGCAGCTTCTCGGCGAACTGCTGGGCGCGGGCCAGGGTGCCCTCGGAGGTGGTCAGCGCCGGGATCAGCTCGACGAGCTTCTGCACCGGGGCCGGGTTGAAGAAGTGGATGCCGACGACCTGGTCCGGCCGCGAGGTGGCGACCGCCAGCTTCACCAGCGGGATCGAGGAGGTGTTGGAGGCCAGGATCGCGTCCGGGCGGGTCACCACCTGGTCGAGGACCTGGAAGATCTCCGTCTTCACCTGTTCGTTCTCCACCACGGCCTCGATGACGAGGTCGCGGTCCGCGAACTCGCCGAGGTCGGTGGTGAAGGAGAGCCGGGCCTGGGTGGCCGCCAGCTCGTCCGCCGTGATCTTGCCGCGTTCGGCGGCCTTGGTGAGGGAGTTGAACAGCCGGGTGCGGCCGATCTCCAGGGCCTCGCCGGTGGTCTCGGCGACCTTCACGTCCAGACCGGCGCGGGCGCACACCTCGGCGATGCCCGCCCCCATCTGGCCGCAGCCCACCACTCCGACGCGCGCGATGTCTCCCGCCGGGAAGTCCGTCACTTCATCCCTTTCGCTGGTCTTCACCTGGTGGCAGTCCGGCGGTGGCCGGATCCTGCTCCGTTCGAGCACGTTACTCCCAAGTATCGATGATCGATCGTCTGGGGCCGCCCTCGTTCGTGCATTCTGGGGCGCGGAGACGATCCGTGACCGAGCGGATCCGTGGTGTAGGGGGAGTGTGCACATGGGACGTCTGTCGCGCCGGGCCTTCGCGCTGGCCGCGCTGTCCACCCTGACGACGGCCTCGGGAGCCGCTGCCGCGCCGGGCCGTCCGAGGCGGCGGGCGACGACCGAGATGCGGGGCGTGTGGCTGGCCACCGTGTCCAACCGGGACTGGCCCTCGAAGCCGGGGCTGAGCGCCGCACAGCAGCGCGCGGAGCTGATCGCCCACCTCGACCGGGCGGCGACGGACCGCCTGAACGCGGTGATGTTCCAGGTACGGCCCACCGCCGACGCCCTGTGGCCCTCGCCGTACGAGCCCTGGTCGCAGTACCTCACCGGGACGCAGGGCAGGGACCCGGGCTGGGACCCGCTCGGCACCGCCGTCACCGAGGCGCACCGGAGGGGTCTGCAACTGCACGCCTGGTTCAACCCGTACCGCGTCGCCAACCACGCGGACCCCACCCGGCTGGCCGCCTCCCACCCCGCCCGCGAGCACCCGGACTGGGTGGTGCCGTACGGCGGGAAGCTCTACTACAACCCCGGACTGCCCGAGGTCCGCGCGTTCGTCGAGGACGCGATCCTCGACGCCGTGCACCGGTACCCGGTGGACGCGGTCCACTTCGACGACTACTTCTACCCGTACCCGGTGGCCGGCCAGACCTTCGACGACGACGCGGCCTACGACACCTACGGCGGCGCCTTCGCCAACCGGGCCGACTGGCGGCGGGACAACATCGACACGCTGGTCCTGGAGACCGCGGCCCGCATCAAGCGGATCCGGCCCACCGCACAGTTCGGCATCAGCCCCTTCGGGGTGTGGCGCAACGCGGCCACCGACCCGCTCGGCTCGGACACGCGAGCGGGCGTGCAGTCGTACGACGACAACTTCGCGGACACCCGCAAGTGGCTGCGCGAGGGCTGGATCGACTACCTCGTGCCGCAGCTCTACTGGAACATCGGCTTCCAGGCGGCGGACTACGCCGAACTGCTGGCCTGGTGGGCGCGGCAGGCGCGGGGGAGCAGGACCAGGCTGTACCTCGGCGAGGCGCTCTACAAGGCCGGGGACCCGGCGCAGCCCGCGGCCTGGCAGGACCCCGCCGAGCTGCCCCGGCACCTCACACTGGCCCGCGACTGCGCACAGGTGCGCGGGCATGTCTTCTTCGCCGCGAAGGAGGTCGCCGCGGACCGGATCGGGGCGATGGCGCGGGTGGTCGCCGACCACTACCGGGAGCCGGCGGCGCCCCCGCGCCGGATCACCGGCCCGTCTGCTGGAACCGGTGCCTGATCTCGGTGTCGGGGCCGGGTGAGCACACTCCCTCGTGCCCGTCCTCGAAGCGGACGCGGTACGGGGGGTTGCCCTCCTGGCCCATCACCTCGACGATCTCGCCGACCTTGTCCTGCTGTCCGACCACCCTGCCGTGCTGGACAAGCTGGTCGCCCACGGTTGCACGCATCGTCTGGGGCCTCCTCACCAGGTGCGGGAGCAGCGGTCCGTGGCCCCGATTCTACGGCGCGGGGGCCTCGCCGGACCGGCGCGTGCACGCCGGTCAGCCCCGCGCCCGCTGGGTGACGGCGATGCACACGAGCACCGCCGCGGCCGTCAGCGGGGCGGCCACCGTCAGGTGCTCGCCGAGCAGCAGCACCGACCACACCAGTGTGAGCAGGGGCTGGGCCAACTGCAACTGGCTGGCCTTGGGGATCCCGATGGCCGCCATCCCCCGGTACCAGACGACCAGGCCGACGAACTGCGAGCCCACAGCCACCCACAGCAGCCCGGCGACACTGTGCGCGGTGAGGTGCGCGGGCTCGTACGACAGCGCGAGCGCCGCCGCGGGCACGCTGACCGGCAGGCACAGCACCAGCGCCCAGCCGATCACCTGCCAGCCGGGCATGAGCCGGGCCAGCCGGCCGCCCTCGGTGTAGCCGGCCGCGCACACCAGCAGGGCGGCGAAGAGATACAGGTCGGCCGTGGTCAGGGCGCCCCCGCTCTGCTGCACGGTGAACGCGACCACCGCGGCCGCGCCGGCGAGGGCCGCCGTCCAGAAGGTGCGCGAGGGGCGGGTGCCCGTGCGCAGGGCCGACAGCAGCGCCGTCGTCAGGGGGAGCAGGCCCACCACGACCGCGGCGTGCGCGGTGGTCGACGTCTGCAGGGCGAGCGTGGTCAGCAGCGGGAAGCCGACGACGACCCCCGCGGCGACGACCGCGAGCCCCGGCCAGTCGCGACGGCCCGGCATCGGTACGCGCAGCGCCAGCAGGCACCCGCCGGCGACGAGCGCCGCGAGGACGCTGCGCACCGCGACCAGGGACCACGGCCCGAAGCCCTCCAGGCCCCACGCCGTGGCGGGGAAGGTGAGGGAGAACGCGGCGACCCCCAGGGCGGCCTGCACGGTGCCGAAGGTCCTGGCGGGAGCGGGAACCGCTATCCCCGTCGGTGCGGTAGCGCTACTCTGTACTCTCATGCACGAGCGTAGCAGCGTCACGGAACTGGCGGAACGTCTCCGGCAGGAGCTCGACCGCTACTCTCCTGGTGGAAAGCTCCCGTCGAGCCGGGCCCTCGTCGACCGGTTCCGGGTCAGTCCGGTGACCGTCTCCCGCGCCCTCGCCCAGCTGGCCGCGGAGGGCCTGGTGGTGACCCGCCCCGGCGCCGGCGCCTTCCGCGCCCGGGCACGCGCCGCCGCCACCGCGGCCGGGGACACCTCCTGGCAGGAGGTCGCGCTGAGCGCGGACGGCGCCGCCGACCTCGTACCGCGCTCGGTGGACGCGTCCGGGGTCCTGGTCTCGCTGGCCGCCCCGCCGCCCGGTGTGGTCGAGTTCAATGGCGGCTATCTGCACCCCACCCTCCAGCCGGAGCGCGCGATGTCCGCGGCCCTGGCCCGCGCCGGCCGCCGCCCCGGGGCGTGGGGACGACCGCCGACGGAGGGGCTGCCGGAACTGCGCGAGTGGTTCGCGCGGAACATCGGCGGCGCGGTCACGGCCGCGGAAGTGCTGATCACCGCAGGCGGCCAGTCGGCGCTCACGACGTCGCTGCGCGCGCTCGCCCCGCCCGGCGCACCCGTGCTCGTCGAGTCGCCCACCTATCCCGGCATGCTGGCGATCGCGCGCTCGGCGGGCCTGCGCCCCGTCCCGGTCCCGGTCGACGCGGACGGGGTGCGGCCCGCCCTGCTCGCCGACGCGTTCCGGGCGACCGGCGCCCGGGTGTTCGTCTGCCAGCCGCTGTTCCAGAACCCGACGGGGGCGGTGCTGGCCCCCGAGCGCCGGGGCGAGGTGCTGCGGATCGCCCGCGAGGCCGGTGCGTTCATCGTCGAGGACGACTTCGTGCGACGGCTCGTGCACGAGGACGCGGGCCCGCTGCCGCGTCCGCTGGCCGCCGACGACCCCGACGGTGTCGTCGTCCATGTGAGCTCGCTGACCAAGGCGACCTCGCCGAGCTTCCGGGTGAGCGCGCTCGCCGCGCGCGGGCCGGTGCTGGAGCGCCTGCGCGCGATCCAGGTCGTCGACACCTTCTTCGTCCCCCGGCCCCTCCAGGAGGCCGCCCTGGAACTGGTCGGCTCGCCGGCCTGGCCCCGTCATCTGCGCACGGTCTCGGCGGAGTTGCGGACCCGCCGGGACACCATGACCACCGCCCTGCGCCTCGGCCTGCCCGAACTCGCCCTCCCGCACATCCCCTCCGGCGGCTACCACCTCTGGCTCCGCCTCCCCGACGGCACCGACGAGACCGCCCTGACCGCGGCGGCCCTGCGCGCGGGCGTCGCGATCACCCCTGGCCGCCCGTACTTCAGCGCGGAACCGCCCGCGGGACACCTGCGGTTGAGCTTCGCGGCGGTGGCGGGGCCGCAGGAGATCCAGGAGGGCGTACGGCGGCTGCGTGCGGCCTGCGACGAGGTGCTCTAGCCGCGCGGCACCGTCCCGCACCGGAACTCGGCGGTGGCGAACAGCTCCGGTGTCAGCCGTAGGCCGGTCAGGCGGTGGGCGGGGCCAACGAGGCGCCGGTCAGGGGCGGGTGGCAGGCGCAGAAGCGGTCCACCGCGTTGACGTCGAGGAGGTGCGAGACGATCCGGCGGCCGCGGGAGAGGGGCAGCACGGCCTGGCCGGTGACGCCGAGGCAGCCGTTGCACTCCACCGTCAGGGTCCGGTCGTCCAAGGCCGCGGCCCGACGAACGCCCGGGAGGGGCCGGAGATTTCGTACGCCGGCCCGCCTCGGGGAAAACCGTTCGACGCCGGTGTTCACGGCCTGGAAGCCTCCCGGCATGACCGACACCCCGCCCCTCGCCCAGGGCTACGAGATCTCCACCGACCCCGACCGCATCGACGCCGGGCGGGTGCACCACTGGCTGTCGACGGACGCGTACTGGGCGATCGGGCGGCCGCGGGAGAAGCAGGACCGGGCGATCGCCGGATCGCTCAACTTCGGGGTGTACGCGGCGGAATCGGGGGACCAGGTGGCTTATGCCCGGGTGATCACCGATCTGGCCACGTTCGCCTGGCTGTGCGATGTGTACGTGGACCGGTCGGTGCGGGGCGAGGGCATCGGCACGGCGCTGGTCGGGGCCGTGCGCGAGCACTTGCGCCCTCACGGTCTCAAGCGCGTCCTGCTCGCCACCCACGACGCCCACGAGGTGTACGCCAGGCTCGGGTTCGCGCCGCTCGCGGAGCCGGACCGGTGGATGGCGCTGGTCTTCGGGCAGTGAGCCCCGAGGCACCCTCGGTAACTCCCCGGTAACGCCTCTTGACCTGCGCACTCTCGCGGCTCACGATCGCCGCATGCAACTTCGGGTCACGTTCGTCGCCGCCGCGCGCAGTTCCTCGCTGCTCGCCGAGCGGTTCGAGGACGACCGTCCGCTCGACCAGGCCGGCTGGGACGAGGTGCTGGCCGTGGCACACGACCTGCTGCCGCTCGCGGCGGCCGAGCTGCGGTACTGCTCGCCCGCGCCCCGCAGCCGCGCCACCGGCGACGCCCTCGGCTACGCACCCCTCGTCCAGCTCGGCCTGCGCGACTGCGACATGGGCCGTTGGCGGGGGCTGACCCTCGGCGAGGCGATGGCCCGCGAGCCGGAATCCGTGGACGCCTGGCTCGCCGACCCACGGGCGACCCCGCACGGCGGCGAGTCACTGATCGACTTCATCACCCGCGTCGGCAACTGGCTCGACACCCGGCCCGTCGAGGACGGCGGCCGTGTCGTCGCCGTCGCGGAACCCTCCGTGATCCGCGCCGCGCTGGTGTACGCCCTGAAGGCGCCGCCCTCGACCTATTGGAATCTCGACGTGCGCCCCCTGTCGGCCACCACGGTGACCGGCAGATCCGGCCGCTGGAGCCTCCGCTTCGAGGGCGTCCCGACGCAGCCGGCGCGGACCAGGGGGTAGCTCCGCGGGGCACCGGTGCGGCGCGGACCGGGGGTAGCTCCGCGGGCCACCGGGTGCCGGCGCCGTCCCGTCCTCTCAGTGGCCGGTCCGTCCCGCTCCCCGGCCGTCCTCCGTCCGGCGGGTGTACTCCGTCGTCAGGACCAGGTCCTTCGCCGGGCCGCCGACCCGCCACACCGTGCGCCACTGGTCCGCGTCCAGGACGGTGAACTCGCCCCGGTAGAGGTCCGCCGCGCAAGGGTGGTCGGCGACATGGTGGCCGGAGCTGAGGTCCAGGGCGTGGAAGGGGCGCCCGTCGGCGAAGCGCACATCCGCCGTGCCGGGGGTCCCGCCGGGGAGGAACCGGAGTGTGCGCTCGGCGGGGCGGGGGACGCCGTGCCAGACGAAAGTGCCCGTTTCCCGGGACAGCAGTCCGCCGCCCTCCAGTCGGCCGAAAGCGGTCGTACCGGAGAACCGCCCCTCGTCCCCGCTCGCCAGATCCCGCACGGTTCGCTCGGTCCGCCAGCTCCCCGTCAGGTACTCCAGCGCATCCGCCACTGGCCAGAACTCGCCCATCAGCCCCTGCCCTCCGACACTTTCGAAACCGCGCGACCCGTTGACGCTCCGGATCACCCTCCCTATCTTGCCGTTCGAAGTGCTGATCACCGTTTGGTATTTCGAACGTCACCGTCGACAGAGAGAGCCGCGGAGCATCCATGTCACGCACCCGCTGGAGACTCGGTCTCGGCGCCACCGCCCTCCTGGTGGCCGCCGGCCTGATTCCCGCCCCCGCCCATGCCGAGGACGTCACCGACTACGCGATCACCGTCGACCCGTCCGCCCGGGGCGCGAAGATCGACGACACCATGTACGGCGTCTTCTTCGAGGACATCAACCGGGCCGCCGACGGCGGTCTGTACGCCGAACTCGTGCAGAACCGCTCCTTCGAGTACTCCACCGACGACAACGGGTCGTACACCCCGCTGACCTCCTGGACGGTCGACGGCACGGCCCGGGTCGTGAACGACGACGGCCGGCTCAACGCCCGCAACCGCAACTACCTCTCCCTGGAAGCCGGTTCATCGGTCACGAACACCGGGTACAACACCGGCATCCGCGTCGAGGCGGGCAAGAAGTACGACTTCTCGGTGTGGGCCCGCGCGGACGCCGGCACCGCCCTCACGGTCTCGCTTCAGGACGCCGACGGCACCCTCGCCACCGCCCGAGAGGTCACCGTCACCCAGGGCGGCTGGGCCCGGTACAAGGCCGCCTTCACCGCCACCCGCACCAGTTCCGCGGCCCGTCTCACCGTGGCCTCCTCGGCCGCTGCCGCCCTCGACATGGTGTCCCTCTTCCCCCGCGACACCTACCGCGGTGAACCCAACGGGCTGCGCAAGGACCTCGCCGAGAAGATCGCCGCCCTGCACCCGGGCTTCGTGCGCTTCCCCGGCGGCTGCCTGGTCAACACGGGCTCAATGGAGGACTACAGCGAAGCCTCCGGCTTCCAGCGCAAGCGGTCCTACCAGTGGAAGGACACCATCGGGCCGGTCGAGACGCGCGCCACCAATGCCAACTTCTGGGGCTACAACCAGAGTTACGGCCTCGGCTACTACGAGTACTTCCGCCTCTCCGAGGACATCGGCGCCATGCCGCTGCCCGTCGTGCCCGCCCTGGTGACCGGCTGCGGCCAGAACAAGGCCGTCGTCGACGAGGCACTGCTCAAGCGGCACATCCAGGACACCCTCGACCTCATCGAGTTCGCCAACGGCCCGGCGAGCTCCAAGTGGGGCAGGGAGCGCGCCCGCATGGGCCACCCCAAGCCCTTCCACCTCACCCACATCGAGGTCGGCAACGAGGAGAACCTGCCGAACGAGTTCTTCGCCCGGTTCAAGGAGTTCCGCGCCGCCGTCCAGGCGAAGTACCCGGACATCCAGGTGATCTCCAACTCCGGCCCCGACGACTCCGGGACGACCTTCGACACCGCCTGGCAGCTCAACAGGGACGCCAAGGTCGACATGGTCGACGAGCACTACTACAACAGCCCCCAGTGGTTCCTCCAGAACAACGACCGCTACGACTCCTACGACCGCGGGGGCCCGAAGGTCTTCCTCGGCGAGTACGCCTCCCAGGGCAACACCTTCAAGAACGGCCTCACCGAGGCCGCGTTCATGACCGGCCTGGAGCGCAACGCCGACGTCGTCAAACTCGCCTCCTACGCCCCGCTGTTCGCCAACGAGGACTACGTCCAGTGGCGCCCGGACCTGATCTGGTTCAACAACCACGCCTCCTGGAACTCCGCCAACTACGAGGTCCAGAAACTGTTCATGAACAACGTCGGCGACCGTGTGGTGCCCTCCACGGCCACCGGCACGCCCTCCCTGCTCGCCCCGATCACCGGCGCCGTGGGTCTGTCGACCTGGGCGACGACGGCGGCGTACGACGACGTGCGGGTCACGGACGCCGACGGCCGGGCGCTGCTCACCGACGACTTCTCCTCCGGCGCCTCGCAGTGGACGCACACCGGCGGCGGCGCCTGGAGCGTCCAGGACGGGCAGTACGTGCAGACGGACGTGAACGCCGAGAACACCATGGTCTCGGCCGGCGACCCGTCCTGGCACGACTACGACCTGAAGGTGAAGGCCACCAAGAAGGCCGGCAAGGAGGGCTTCCTCGTCGCCTTCGGCGTCAAGGACACCGGCAACTACTACTGGTGGAACATCGGCGGCTGGAACAACACCCAGACCGCCGTCGAACAGGCCGTGGACGGCGGCAAGTCCACGCTGATCTCCAAGGCCGGGTCGGTCGAGACCGGCCGTGTCTACGACATCGACGTCAAGGTGCGCGGCCGCCAGGTCACCCTCTACCTCGACGGGCAGGAGTGGGGCAGTTTCACCGACGACAAGCCGGCCGAGCCGTTCCGCCAGGTCGTCACCAAGGACCAGAAGACCGGCGATCTGATCCTCAAGGTCGTCAACGCCCAGAACACCGCGGCCCGTACGGCCGTCGACCTCGGCGGCGCCAGGGTCGCGTCCAGGGCCCGGGTGACCACTCTGGCGGCCGCCCCCGACGCCGTGAACACCGAGACGTCCACCGCGGTCGCCCCAGTGACGTCCACCTTCGACGGGGTCGCCGGGAAGTTCTCGTACACCTTCCCGGCGAACTCGGTCACCTTTGTCAGGATCAGGCAGAGGTAGCCGGTGGGCGGTGGGGTGGAGCGGCACTTCTCGTTCGCTTGCGGACAGCGCCGAATTCACCTCACCGCCATCGTCGGGAGCACAACCAAGCGAATTCACTCCCCGTCTAATTCGGCGCGGAAACAAAGCGCTGGGGCGAAGGCCCCGGACGGGGGCCTGAATTGACCAGCGACCAGGGCGTGCGACCGACCGTCCCGCCCGAACCGAAGACCCTGGACGACCTCACGGGGGAGCGGCCGCCGCCCGCCGGGCCGGGGCGGGCCGCCCTGCTGGCAGCGACGATCACCGTGCTCGTGCTCTGCGCGGCCGACGCCGTCGCCCGCAGCGGTCCCTTCGGCCCGCGCACCCGGAACGTCAACGACCTGGGGAACCAGTACGTCCCCTTCCACGCGCACCTGTGGGACCTGCTGCACGGGCGGGGCACCGGCGGCCTCCTCGTCAACTGGCAGTCGGGGTACGGCGCGAGCTTCCTGCCCGACCTCGGCACCTACCTCACCAGTCCGTTCGCGCTGCTCGTCGCCCTGTTCCCGAGGGACCGCATCGACCTCGCCGTGTACGTGATCACCGTGCTGAAGATCGCCTGCGCCGGTGCCGCCATGACCTGGCTGCTGCTGCGGCTGCGCCCCGGCCGCTGGTGGGCGGCGGGACTGCTGGGCGCGTCGTACGCCCTGTGCGGCTGGACGGTGGCGACCGCCTCGTACAACCTCATGTGGCTCGACGGGCTGATCGCCCTGCCGTTGCTGTGCCTGGTCGGCGAGTGGGTCCTGAGCGGGAGGCGCCCGCTCCTGGCGGTGCTCGTGGTGACGGCCGCCTGGGTCGCCAACTTCTACACCGCCTACATGGCCACCCTGGCCGCCGGGCTGGTGTTCCTGCTGCGGCTGTGGCTGTCCCGGCTGCCGCGCCGGCGCGGGTTCACCGCGGCCGGCCGGGCCGCCGTGACCTTCGCGCTCGGCATCGGCCTGGCCGCGCCCCTGGTGACGGTCGTCTACTTCGGCAGTGCGCACGCCTCCGAGGGCCGCTTCACCCGGTTCGCGCCGGTGGGCACCGAGGATTTGCTGGCCCGGCTGCTGCCGACGACGTACAGCTACGGTTCCCCGGCGCTCTTCGTCGGCACCACGGCACTGCTGCTCGCCCTCGCCCTGCCCTTCCACCGCGCGGCGCCCCGAAGGGTGCGGGCCGGATGGACCCTGCTCGTGCTCGTCGTGACCCTGTCGATGCAGTGGGGCCCGACCCATCTGATGTGGCACGCCTTCGCCGCACCGCAGGGCAGTTCGTACCGCCAGACCTTCGTGGTGTGCGCCCTGCTGGTGATCGCGGCCTGGCACACGCTGTCCTACGGCCCCCTGGACCGCCGGGCCCTGGGCGCGGCGGCCGGACTGCTCACCCTGATCGCGGCCGTCGCGAGCGGCAGCCAACTGGTCCGTTCCTACGCCTGGCCGGTGTTCCTGGCGGCGGCCCTGGGCGCGCTGCTCGGACTGCTCCTGCTCGGCCGTGAGCGACCCGTGCTGCGGGTGGCCCCGGCCGTGCTCGCCGCGGTCCTGCTCGTCGGCGTGCAGCTGGGCGAGGCCACCGCCACCGACGCCGTGGCCACCCGGATGCGGTTCGGGCACATGGACGACTACGCCCCCTGGAGCGACCGGCAGCAGGACCAGGCGGACGCGATCGCCCGGGCCGACGGCTGGCCCCGCTACCGTACCGACCCGGGCCGGGAGCAGACCGTCGGCAACGACCCGCTGGAGCTCGGCGGCCAGGGCGCCCAGTACTACAGCAGCCACACCTCCGCCGTGCTGAGCAGCACGCTCACCGCCCTCGGCTTCGGCTGGACCTCGGGCGGCCGCAGCCTTCAGAGCCTGGACAACGCGGTCACGGACGCCGTCTTCTCGGTGGGCGCCCGGGTGCACTCCCCGCCGGACCCGCACCAGAACTGGTTCCCGCAGGACGGCACCGGGGTGACCGTGACCCGCGAGGACGTCCCGCCCCTCGTGACCGTACGGCCGTCCGCCGCGACCGGTGACTTCGGGCCGTCGCCGTACCGCAACCAGGAACTGCTGCTGGGCGCCCGCGTCTACACCCTGCCCCGCATCACCGTCCGCAACGGCGCCGGGAAGCGGCCCTACCGCAGCACCGACCGGCGCCAGGGCGTGCGGGTCGGGGCGAAGGCGACGATCACCGCCCGGTGCCGGGCGGGCAGCGAGGTCTACCTGTGGGCGCCGTACTTCTCGGGCACCGCACGGCTCGCCGGTCCGTCCGCGCACGGTCCGACCGGCCGGTTCCGGGCCGACTGGCGGCCCCTCACCAAGATCGCCGCCATGGCCCGGCTCGGCACGGTCCCGGACTCCGGGCGCCTGACGATCGAGCTGGCCGCGAACCGGCTGGGGGTCGTGCCGGACCGGGCGGTCGGCTGCCTGGACACCGGGCGCCTGCACACCGCCGTACGAGAGCTCCGGGGCACCGGCGCCTCGAAGGTGACCGTCTCCGGCTCCGGGGGCACGATCCGGGCCGAGCTGCCGACCGGCAGCAAGGGTGTCGCCGTCGTGGCCGCGCCCCGGATCGCCGGCTGGCGCTGCGCCGCCGGTGACGCGGCCCTGGTCCCCGCGCGGCGGTACCACGGGCTGATCGCGGTACCCCTCGACGGCACCTCGACGAGTGTGACCTGCGTCTTCCGGCCGCCCGGTCTGCGCCTGGGCACGGCGATCGGGGGTGGTTCCCTCGCGGTCCTCACCGGACTCGCCGTGTTCGGGGCGGTACGCCGGCGCAGGGCGTGAGTATGCAGCCGGTTGCATAAACGTGCATCGAAACGTATAGTCATGCCATCCAGGAGGAGGATGACATGGCGGTACGGGCGGCAGTGGCCGGAGCGAGCGGATACGCGGGCGGTGAGGTCCTGCGACTGCTCCTCGCGCACCCCGAGGTCGAGATCGGCGCGCTGACCGGCAACTCCAACGCCGGGCAGCAGCTCGGCGCGCTCCAGCCCCACCTGCTGCCGCTGGCCGACCGGGTGCTCCAGGAGACCACGGCCGACGTCCTCGCCGGACACGACGTCGTCTTCCTCGCGCTGCCCCACGGCCAGTCCGCCGCCGTCGCCGAACAGCTCGGCCCGGACGTCCTCGTCGTCGACATGGGCGCCGACTTCCGGCTGAAGGACGCGGCCGACTGGGAGCGGTTCTACGGTTCCGCGCACGCCGGCACCTGGCCCTACGGCCTTCCCGAACTGCCGGGTGCCCGCGCCGCGCTGGAGGGGTCCAAGCGCATCGCGGTCCCCGGCTGCTACCCGACCGCCGTCACGCTCGCCCTCTTCCCGGCCTACGCCGCCGGCCTCGCCGAGCACGAGGCGGTGATCGTCGCCGCCTCCGGCACCTCCGGCGCGGGCAAGGCGCCCAAGCCCAACCTGCTGGGCAGCGAGGTCATGGGCTCCATGTCGCCGTACGGCGTCGGCGGCGGGCACCGGCACACGCCCGAGATGATCCAGAACCTCAGCGGGGTGGCCGGTTCCGAGGTGCGCGTCTCCTTCACACCGACCCTCGCCCCGATGCCCCGCGGCATCCTCGCCACGTGCAGCGCCTCCGTGAAGCCGGGCGTCACCGCCGAGTCCGTCCGCGCCGCCTACGAGAAGGCCTTCGCCGACGAGCCCTTCGTGCACCTGCTGCCCGAGGGCCGGTGGCCCGCCACGGCGTCCGTCCACGGTTCGAACGGCGTTCAGGTGCAGGTCGCCCTCGACGAGTCCGTGGGCCGCATCATCGCGATCAGCGCCATCGACAACCTGACCAAGGGCACCGCCGGCGGTGCCGTCCAGAGCATGAACATCGCCCTCGGCCTCCCCGAGGAGCTCGGTCTTTCCACGATCGGAGTCGCACCGTGAGCGTCACGGCAGCCAAGGGATTCCAGGCGGCGGGCATCGCCGCCGGAATCAAGGAGAACGGCAACCCGGACCTGGCCCTCGTGGTCAACACCGGGCCCCGCCGCGCCGCCGCCGGCGTCTTCACCTCCAACCGTGTGAAGGCCGCGCCCGTGCTGTGGTCCGAGCAGGTCCTCAAGACCGGCGAGCTGACGGCCGTCGTCCTCAACTCCGGTGGTGCCAACGCCTGTACGGGGCCGAAGGGCTTCCAGGACACCCACGCCACCGCCGAGAAGGCCGCCGAGGTGCTGGAGATCGGCGCGGGCGAGGTCGCCGTCGCCTCGACCGGACTCATCGGGGTCCTGCTCCCGATGGACAAGCTCCTTCCGGGAGTCGAGGCCGCGGCCAGTCAACTCTCCGAGCACGGCGGTGAGAAGGCCGCCATCGCCATCAAGACCACCGACACCGTCCACAAGACGTCCGTGGTGACCAAGGACGGCTGGACCGTCGGCGGCATGGCCAAGGGCGCGGGCATGCTCGCCCCCGGCCTCGCCACCATGCTGGTCGTCCTCACCACCGACGCCGACCTGCCGAGTGACGTACTGGACAAAGCACTGCGGGCCGCGACCCGGACCACCTTCGACCGCGTCGACTCCGACGGCTGCATGTCCACCAACGACACCGTGCTGCTCCTCGCCTCCGGCGCCTCCGAAGTCACCCCGGCCCACGAGGAGTTCGCCGAGGCCGTACGGCAGGTCTGCGACGACCTCGGCCAGCAGCTGATCCGGGACGCCGAGGGCGCCAGCAAGGACATCAAGGTCGAGGTGATCAACGCGGCCTCCGAGGACGACGCCGTCGAGGTGGGCCGCTCCATCGCCCGCAACAACCTCCTCAAGTGCGCCATCCACGGCGAGGACCCCAACTGGGGCCGCGTGCTCTCCGCGATCGGCACCACGAAGGCCGCCTTCGAGCCGGAACAGCTGAACGTCGCCATCAACGGCGTCTGGGTCTGCAAGAACGGCGGCGTCGGCGAGGACCGCGAGAAGGTCGACATGCGCTACCGCGAGGTGCACATCGTCGCCGACCTCGCCGCCGGGTCCGAGACCGCCACCATCTGGACCAACGACCTCACCGCCGACTACGTCCACGAGAACAGCGCCTACTCGTCATGAGCACCACGCGAAAGCACACCGCGCTCCCCAAGGCCCAGATCCTCATCGAGGCGCTGCCCTGGCTGGTCCGCCACAACGGCAGGACCGTCGTCATCAAGTTCGGCGGCAACGCCATGATCGACGAGGACCTCAAGGCCGCCTTCGCCCAGGACGTCGTCTTCCTGCACCACGCCGGGCTCAAGCCGGTCGTCGTGCACGGCGGCGGCCCGCAGATCAGCGCTGCCCTCGACAAGCACGGCATCGTCAGCGAGTTCAAGGCCGGCCTGCGCGTCACCACCGAGGACGCCATGGACGTCGTACGGATGGTGCTGGCCGGTCAGGTCCAGCGCGAGCTGGTGAACCTGCTCAACGAACACGGGCCGCTCGCCGTCGGACTGACCGGCGAGGACGCGCACACCATCACCGCCACCAAGCACCAGCCCGAGATCGACGGCGAGTTGGTCGACATCGGGCGGGTGGGCGAGATCACCGCGATCGACACGGGCGCGATCGAGGCACTGCTCGCCGACGGCCGCATCCCGGTCGTCTCGTCGATCGCCCGGAGCCAGGACGACGGACATGTCTACAACGTCAATGCTGACACGGCGGCTGCGGCACTCGCTGCTGCTCTTGGAGCGGAGACTCTCATGGTCCTCACGGACGTCGAGGGTCTCTACGAGGACTGGCCGCACAGCGACGAGGTGATCAGCCGCCTCACGGCTTCCCAACTGGAGAAGCTGCTGCCGGAGTTGAGCTCCGGCATGGTCCCGAAGATGGAGGGCTGCCTGCACGCCGTGCGCAACGGCGTGCACACCGCCCGGGTCATCGACGGGCGGGTCCAGCACTCGATCCTGCTGGAGATCTTCACCGACGAGGGCATCGGCACGATGGTCGTGCCCGACGCGCAAGAGGGGGATGCCGTATGACCGACAACCAGGAGCTCACCCAGCGCTGGCAGGGCTCGCTCATGAACAACTACGGCACCCCGCGCCTGCCCCTCGTCCGCGGCGAGGGCCTCAAGGTCTGGGACAGCGAGGGCCGGCAGTACCTCGACTTCGTCGGCGGCATCGCCACCAACGCGCTCGGCCACGCCCACCCGGCGATCGTCGAGGCGGTGAGCCGGCAGATCGCGTCCCTCGGCCACATCTCCAACTTCTTCATGGCGGAGCCGACCGTCGCCCTCGCCGAGCGGCTGCTCCAGCTCTTCGGCCGGGACGGCAAGGTCTTCTTCTGCAACTCCGGCGCCGAGTCGGTCGAGGCCGCCTTCAAGATCGGCCGGCTGACCGGGCGCACCCACATGGTCGCCACCGAGGGCGGCTTCCACGGCCGGACCATGGGTGCCCTCGCGCTCACCGGACAGCCCGCCAAGCAGACCCCGTTCCTGCCGCTGCCCGCGGACGTCACGCATGTGCCGTACGGCGACGCGCAGGCCCTGGCCGCCGCGGTCACCGAGGAGACCGCACTCGTCGTCATCGAGCCGATCCAGGGCGAGAACGGTGTCGTGGTGCCCCCGGCCGGCTACCTCAAGGCCGCCCGGGCGATCACGGCGGCCAAGGGCGCGCTGCTGGTCCTCGACGAGGTGCAGACCGGCATCGGCCGTACCGGCCACTGGTTCGAGTACCAGGCGCACGAGGGCGTGCTGCCGGACGTGGTCACCCTCGCCAAGCAGCTCGGCGGCGGACTGCCGCTCGGCGCGACCGTCGCCTTCGGGCGGGCCGCGGACCTGCTCCAGCCGGGCCAGCACGGGACGACCTTCGGCGGGAACCCGGTCGCCTGTGCCGCGGGACTCGCCGTTCTCGACACCATCGAGAACGAGGGGTTGCTGGAGAACGTCAAGCGGCAGAGCGAGAGGCTGCGGGACGGAATCGAGTCGCTGGGACACCCGCTGGTCGCCCGTGTCCGGGGTGCGGGACTCCTCCTGGGTATCGTGCTCACCGAGCCGCTCGCACCGCAGGTGCAGAAGGCGGCTCAGGACGCCGGTCTC
Organism: Streptomyces sp. NPDC091972; assembly: GCF_044756385.1. NCBI lineage: Bacteria > Bacillati > Actinomycetota > Actinomycetes > Kitasatosporales > Streptomycetaceae > Streptomyces > Streptomyces sp. NPDC091972. Next base: position 136,958 of record NZ_JBIVSV010000006.1, read on the forward strand.
CTGGTGAACGCGCCCGCCCCCGATGTCGTACGGCTGATGCCGCCGCTGAACCTCGGCGACGACGAAGTGGACGCGCTTCTTCAGGCCCTCCCCGGCATCCTGGGTGCCGCCGAGGGAGACGGATGATCCGGAGAATGAGACGACGATGAGCCATGCGCCAGATCACGAGCACAACGGGGGCGCGGGGCCCGCGGTGCCGCAGACGCGTACCGCGCGCCACCGCCGGATCGTGGACATCCTCAACCGGCAACCGGTGCGGTCGCAGAGCCAGTTGGCGAAGCTGCTGTCCGACGACGGGCTGAGCGTCACGCAGGCGACGCTCTCCCGGGACCTCGACGAGCTGAACGCGGTGAAGATCCGCAACACCGACGGCGACCTGATCTACGCGGTGCCGAGTGAGGGGGGTTTCCGGACCCCCCGTGCCCCGCTGGGGGAGTCGGCAAAGGAGGAGCGGATGCGGCGGCTCTCCCAGGAGCTGCTGATCTCCGCGGAGGCTTCGGCGAACCTGGTGGTGCTGCGGACTCCTCCGGGGGCTGCGCAGTTCCTGGCGTCGGCGATCGACCAGGCCGAGCTGCACGACATTCTCGGGACGATCGCCGGGGACGACACGCTGATGCTGATCAGCCGGAACCCCACGGGGGGTCAGGCGCTCGCCGAGCACTTGTTGCGGTTGGCTCAGAACGGGCACTGAGAGTTGTGTGTCGGGTGCGGGTGTGTGGGGGCTGGTCGCGCAGTTCCCCGCGCCCCTGAAAGCAAGACCCCTCACCCGAGCCGTGCTGCCAAGCCCCCTGTGATCAGCACCTCGTCGCCCGCCGTGATCAGCAGGGCCTCCGTGTCCGGCAGGCCCTCCAGCCAGGCCAGGCCCTCCCGGGAACCCATCGCGAAGGCGGCCGTGGCCCAGCAGTCCGCCCAGGTGATGGTCGGGGCCACCACCGTCACCGACAACAGATCCGTGACCGCCGGGCGGCCCGTACGGGGATCGACGATGTGGGCGCCGCGTTCCGCCGTGCCGGACGTCGCCACCGCCAGCTCCGCCGCGCCCGCCGCCGAGACCACGGCCGCGAGACCGCCCGGGCGCAGGGGGTCCGAGACGCCCACCCGCCACGGGCGTTCCGGGCCCGGCACGCCCAACAGCTGGACGTCCCCGCCGCCGTTGACGCTCACGCCCGTCGCCCCCGACCCGGCGACCCGGCGGGCCGCGCGCTCCACCGCCCAGCCCTTGACGATGCCGGTGGGGTCGAGGCGGCCCTCGTAGCGCAGGCTGAACCAGCCGTCGCTCGACCGCTCCGCCTCGGCGCCGAGTTCGAGGACCTCGGCGACCTCGGGATCGCAGTCGCCGAGCGTCAGCTCACCGCGGGCCAGGCGGGAGACCTGACTGTCCTCGCGGTAGGTGCTGAACACCTCGTTCACGCGGTGCAGCCCCGCCACCGCCTCCCGCAGTGCCGCCCGCACGGCTGAGGGTTCCCCGCCGCGGACGTCGAAGGAGAAGACCGTCCCCATGACCTCCTCCGCGTGACGCACCGCGGCGGGAGCTTGTGCCGACTCGGCCACCGTGTCAGCCACCGGCCTGGTCCAGCGCGGACTGGAGCGACTTCTTGTAGCCCTCGCTGGTGTAGGTGGCACCGGACACCGAGTCGATGTCCGCGCTGCCGGCCGCGACGGCCTCCTGGTTGAGCTTCGGGATGGACAGTGCCGTCTTCTGGTCGCTGGTCCCGCCCTTCGGCGCCTGCACGGCCTCGGCCTTGGTGATCTTGCCGCCGCTGACCGTGATCCGGACCTGGACCGGGCCGTACTGGGTCTGGGAGACCGCACCGGTGACCGTCTTGGCGGTCGCGGCTCCGCCGCCGTCGGCGGGCTGGGAGGGCTGGGCGGAGGGCTGCGCCTGGGAGGCCGCCTCGTTCGCCTTGTCGATCGCCGACTGGAGCGACTTCTTGTAGCCCTCGCTGGTGTAGGTCGCCCCGGACACCGTGTCGATCTGCGCGCTCTGCTTGGCGACCACGTCCTGGCTGAGCTTGGGCACGGACAGGGCGGTCTTCTGGTCGCTCTCGCCGCCCTTGGGCGCCTGCACGGCCTCGGCCTTGGTGATCCTGTTGCCGCTGACCGTGATCCGGACCTGGACTGGACCGTACTGGGTCTGGACCACGTCCCCGGTGACCGCGCCGCCGGCGGCCGCCCCGGTGCCGCCCTGGGCCGACTCCTGCGCCGCCGCCGTCTGCTGCGGGATCGTTCCGCCCGCCTGGGCGGACGCCGGGTCCGTTGACGGCTTCAGCGACAGCATCAGCACGACACCGGAGACGGTGGCGGCGGTCGCGAGCACGACTCGACGGACGGGGTGACTCTTCCTCATCGCTTCAACAGCTCCTGAATTCCCGTCGTCACATCTCGAACGACTCGTGATGGATGCGGCGGGCGGGAACACCCGCGCCGCGCAGTGCTTCGTACACGGACTGCGCGAAACCGTTCGGCCCGCACATGAACACGTCGTGCTTGTCGATGTCGGGCAGCTTGCGCTGGAGGGACTCCGCGGAGATGTCCGGGCGCTCCCCGTCCGGGCTGTTCACCGCGTACATCAGCCGGGCGCCGCGCTCGTCCGCGATGGCGGCGAGCTCGTCCCACAGGGCCAGGTCCTGGGTGGTGTTGGCCCGGTACAGCAGGGTGATGTCACCGGCCGCACCCGGCAGCGTCTCGAACAGGGCCCGCATCGGCGTGATGCCGACACCGCCGGCCACCAGCAGCACCTTGCCGCGGCTGCGGCGCTGGGCGGTCAGGGCGCCGTACGGGCCCTCGGCCCACACCTTGGTGCCGGGCTCCAGCTCGCGCAGCCGCTCGCTGTGGTCGCCGATCGCCTTCACCGTGATCCGCAGCATGCCCGGCCGGGGCGCCGCCGACAGCGAGTACGGGTGGGAGGAGAACCGCATGCCCGGCGCGAGGAACCGCCAGCGGAAGAACTGGCCCGCCTCCGCGCCCATCCGGTGCAGCTTGCGCCCGCCGATCAGCACCGACACCACGCCCGGCGTCTCCTCCACGACCGCCTCGACGTACATGCGGTGGCGCAGGTTCAGCCGGATCGGCGTGAGGATCCGGTACCAGAGCACCATCGCGGTGACCGAGCCGTACAGCGCGTACCACACGGTCTTGGCGACCGGCTCGACCGCGAAGTCGTTGCCGGTGGTGAGCTGGTGCCAGAACGTCAGGAACACCGCCGCGTACGTCAGCAGGTGCACGTGGTACCAGGTGTCGTACGGGATCCTCTTCCGCACCCCGCCGATCGAGATCAGCCCGATGAGGAACAGCAGACCGGTGCCGATGGCCGCCTTGCCCATGTCCGGGAGCTGGTTGATGGAGTCCGTCGTCTGCTGGACGATGTCGCCGAGCCCCTTGCCGGCCTGGAGGGCATAGCCCCACATGATCAGGAAGACGTGGGCGACGACCAGGCAGAGCGTGTAGCGGCCGGTCATCGCGTGCCAGCGGGCGACCCGGTCGGAGCCCACCCGGCGTTCCAGCGCGGGCACCCGGGCCATCTGGAGCACCACGAGCGCCATCAGGTAGCCGGCCAGCAGACCGGTGATCCGGCCCGCGTTGAGGATCTTGCTGTTGTCGTCCGCCACGGCCGGGGTGTTGTGCCACCACAGCCACAACACCCCGGCCGCGCCCGCCCATACGGCGATCAGCAGGACGGTCGCCGGGGAGCGGCGCGGGCGGATGCGGCGCATCGTCTGACGGCGGGCGGCGCGGCCGCTGGCGAGCGTGGTGGTCACGTTTCCTCCGGGGACGGGGGCAAGGGGGGGCGTGGTCCCTTGGCCCTTGGATACGTGCCGTGACGCCGGTGTGTTCAGCGGTCCAGGGAGTCCAGCGCGGACTGGAGTGACTGGCGGTAACCGTCACTTGTGTACGTGGCTCCGGAGACCGTGTCGATGTCCGCGCTCTGGGCCGTGAGGGCCTCGGTCCGCAGCCGGGGCAGGGCGTAGCTGTTGATCTCCTGGTCCCGTGGATTGTCCGTCGGGTAGACGACCGCGGTCACGTCGGTGAGCTTGCCGTCCTTGACGGTGACGCGGACCTGTACGGGCCCCCAGCGGGTCTGCACCGAGTCGCCGGTGACGGTCCGGGTGCCCTGGACGGCGGGGGCGGTCGCGCCGGCGGACACGACGGCGGCCGGTGTGGTGTGCGGCTTCAGCGACAGCAGCAGCACCGTCCCGGAGATGGTCGCGGCGCTCGCCAGCACGATCCGGCGCAGCGGGTGGTTCTTCCTCAACGCGTGCATGTTCTACGGCCTCACAGCTCTCAGAGTTCGAACGACTCGTGGTGGATCCGGCGGTCCGGCACCCCGGCGGCGCGCAGCGCCTCGTACACCTCCCGGGCGAACCCGTGCGGCCCGCACAGGTAGACGTCCCGCCCGGCCAGGTCGTCGGGTACGGCGGCCCGCAGCAACTCGGCCGTCACACGCGGGCGTTGCCCGTCCGGTCCGTTGAGGAGGTAGTGCACCCGAGCCCCGCGCCACCGCGCGAGAGCCTCCAACTCCCCGCCCAGCGCCAGGTCTTCGACCGCGCGCGCCCGGTACAGGAGCGTGACCTCACCCGGTAGCGTCTCGAACAGGGCCCGCAGCGGGGTGATCCCGACACCGCCCGCGATCAGCAGCGACCTGGCCGAGGTCCGCCGGTCCCCGGTCAGCGAGCCGTACGGCCCCTCCGCCCACACGCGCGTGCCGGGCCGCAGCAGCGCCACGGCCGTACTGTGGTCGCCGAGCGCCTTGACCGTGATGCGCATGCGGTCGGGGCGGGGCGGGGCCGACAGGGAGTACGGCGTCGAGGTCCACCGCAGTCCGTCCGCGAGGAACCGCCAGCGGAAGAACTGCCCCGCCCGCGCGCCGAGTCGTTCCAGATCCCGGCCGCGCACGACCACGGACCACACGCCCCGCGCCTCCTGGTGCACCGACTCCACGCGCAGCCGGTGCCGCAGGTTCAGCCGCACCGGGGCGAGGACCCGGAACCACAGCACCAGGGCCGCCACGCCCAGGTACAGGACGTACCAGGGGACGGAGTGGCCCTGGAGGTCGCTGCCCAGGGCCAGTTGGTGACCGAAGGCGAGGAACACGGCCGCGTAGGTGAGGAGATGGACGTAGTACCAGAACTCGTGGCCCATCCGGCGCCGCACTGCCCGCGCGGAGGTGACGCCGACCGCGAGGAGGATCATGGAGCTGGCGGTCGCCTTGAGCATCTCCGGATAGTCCAGGACCACCGTGAGCGTCTCGTGCCACAGCGAGGCGCCGTCCTGGGCCGCGTACCCGGCGAGGATCAGCCCGATGTGCGCGAGCAGCAGGCAGACGGTGTACCGGCCGGCCATCGCGTGCCAGCGGGCCACCCGGTCCGACCCGATCCGCAGCTCCAGCAGCGGGACCCGCGCCATCAGACCCACCAGCACCGCGCAGGCGTACCCGCACAGCAGGCCGGCGATCCGCCCCGCCCCGGTCAGCCATCCGGCCACGCCGACCACGGACCCGGTGTCCGACCACCACAGGGCGATCACGGCCGCCGCCCCGGCCCACAGCAGGGCTAGCAGCGGCCCGGCCGGGGAGCGCCGGGGCGCGAACGGCACGGGCGGTGCCGCGGTCCGCTCGTACAGGGTGGTCATCTCGTGGGTCCTCTCTGCCGCCTGGTCGCCACTGTGCGGCCCGAACTTCTCAGGACGCTCTGAAACGGCACTCCGCAGAGCGCACTCAGAGAGAACTCAGAGCTTCTCCGGGCTCCCGCCGCCCCGGCCAGGGGCGATCCTGGAGAGGACATGAACACCGCACGCTCCGGCCGCCCCGCCCTCACCCGCCCCGACGGCACCCCCCTGCGCGTCCTCGTCGTGGACGACGACCCCGACCTCGCCGAGGTCCTCTCCGGCGCCCTGCGCTACGAGGGCTGGCAGGTCCGCTCGGCCGGCGACGGCGCCTCGGCGGTGACGGCCGCCCGGGAACTGCTGCCCGACGCCGTGGTCCTGGACGTGGTGCTCCCCGACACCGACGGCTTCGCCGTGCTGCGCGCCCTGCACACCGTGAAGCCGGACGTCTGCGTGCTCTTCCTGACCGCCCGGGACGCCGTCGAGGACCGCATCAAGGGCATCACGGCGGGCGGCGACGACTACGTCACCAAGCCCTTCAGCCTGGAGGAGGTCGTCGCCCGGCTGCGCGGACTGCTGCGCCGCGCGGGCATGGCCCGGCAGTTCGACGAGGGCCCCCGGCTGACCGTCGGCGACCTGGTCATGGACGAGGAGGCCCGCGAGGTCACCCGCGGCGGCGAGTTGATCGAACTGTCCCCGACCGAGTTCGAGCTGCTGCGCTTCCTCATGCGCAATCCGCGCCGTGTGCTCAGCAAGGCGCAGATCCTCGACCGGGTCTGGTCCTACGACTTCGGCGGCCGCGCCCATGTCGTCGAGCTGTACATCTCCTACCTGCGCAAGAAGGTGGACGCGGGCCGGGAGCCGATGATCCACACCGTGCGCGGGGCGGGCTACGTGATCAAGCCGGTGACGCCATGAGGGACCTCAGACCGCACAGCCTGCGGGCTCGACTCACCCTCGGCCTGGTGGTGCTGCTGGCGGTGGGCTGCGCCGCGGTCGGCGTCGCCGCGGTCCTCGGACTGAAGGGCTTCCTCACCAGCCGTCTCGACGAGCAGCTCACCGAGGCGGGGAACAGGTTCGCGGTCAGCCTCGAGCACGAGGGCGAGCCGCAGAAGGACGACCACGACGGCGACGAGCGCGCCGACACCCGCCGCCAGGCCACGGGCACGTTCGGTGCCCGGCTGGTGGACGGCACGGTCACCAACGCGGCCGTCGTCCGCTCCAGCGGCACCCTGAACGTCGACCTGAGCACCGGCGACCGGAAACGGCTCGCGGAGGTCGTACCCGACGGCCGCGGCCACAGCGTCGACCTCTCCGCCCTCGCCGACTACCGGGTGATCGCCACCCGCGGGCTGGACGGCGACGTCCTGATCACCGGGATGCCCCTGGAGCCCGTCGAGGCCACCGTCCACCGCCTGGAACTGGTCGCCGGGATCGTCTTCGGCGCCGCCCTCAGCGCCGCCGGGATCACGGGCGCCCTGTGGGTGCGCTGGTCCCTGCGCCCGCTCAGCCGGGTCGCCGCGACCGCCACCCGGGTCAGCGAACTCCCGCTCGCCAGTGGGGAGGTGGCCCTGCCGCCGCGCGCCCCCGAGTCCGATCCGCGCAGCGAGGTGGGCCAGGTGGCCGGCGCCTTCAACCGCATGCTCGGCCACGTCGAGGACGCCCTCACCAAACGCCACGCCAGTGAGGAACGGCTGCGCAGCTTCGCCGCCGACGCCAGCCACGAACTGCGCACCCCGGTAGCCTCGGTACGCGGTCACGCCGAACTCGCCCTGCTGCACCCGGGCCCGCTGCCGGCCGAGATCACCCGGGCCCTGGAACGCATCGCAGCCGAGTCGACCCGCATGGGCGCCATGGTCGACGACCTCCTCCTGCTGGCCCGCCTGGACGCGGGGCGCCCCCTGGAGACCGCCCCCGTCGACCTCACCCGCTTGGTCCTGGACGCCCTCACGGACGTGCGGGCCACGGGCTCCGGCCACCGCTGGGAACTGGACCTGCCCGAGGACCCGGTCACGGTGACCGGCGACGAGCACCGCCTCCACCAGGTCCTGGCCAATCTGTTGTCCAACGCCCGGCTGCACACCCCGGCCGGCACGAAGGTGACGGTGACCCTGGAGCGGGATGGCACCGCGGCCCTGCTCAAGGTCCACGACGACGGTCCCGGCATCCCCGCGGAAATCCTCCCCGGCGTCTTCGAACGCTTCACCCGCGCCGACCGCAGCACCAAGGCGCAGACCGGCGGCGCGGGCCTCGGCCTGTCGATCGTGGCGGCGGTGGTGGAGGCGCACGGGGGAAGCGTGGGGGTGGACAGCGAGCCGGGTTCGACGACCTTCACCGTCAGGTTCGGCAGGGGATGAGTCAGACCACCGACGGCGGCAACGGCAAGGGCAGCCCGGGCAGGCCGTCCAGGCTCGTCGCGATGTGCTCCTTCTTGGCGAAGTACGCGCTGAGCGACTCGTCGTCCTCGCGCGCGAACCGCCTGCCGTGCAGTTCGCGGTCGCTCTCGTACGCCATGTACGGCACCGCGTAACCGCAGGAGTCGCGGACCAGTTCGGCCGTCACGACGATGATCGCCCGCAGTCCGTGGACGCTCGGGTCGATGTCCGGGAAGCGGGCGAGCAGTTCCCCGAAGCGCGGGTCGTCCCGGAAGACCGGCTCACCGCGCCCGTGCACCCGGACGATGTTCGGCGGTCCCTGGAACGCGCACCACATGAGGGTGATCCGGCCGTTCTCCCGCAGATGCGCGACCGTCTCCGCGTTGGATCCGGCGAAGTCGAGGTAGGCCACGGTGAGTTCGTCGAGGATCGCGAAGGAGCCGCGCAGGCCCTTGGGGGAGAGGTTGACCGTGCCCTCCCCGGACAGAGGGGCGGTCGCGGTGAAGAAGAGGGGCTGCGCCTCGATGAAGGAGCGGAGCCGGCCGTCTATGCGCTCATAGGTCTTTCCCATGTCTAAGCATTATGGGCGGAAACCTTTTGCCTGTCTAAGGAATTCGGGCATCCACTTGCGCGGACATGCCCGTGGCCGCCCCGGCCGGCGCTCACACGGGGCGGCCACAGCGCCTGTCACGTCACTTGGTGAGCGTGCAGGCGGCCAGGGAGTCGAGGCCCTGCGGCTTGGCGGCGGTGCGGCCGATCGAGATGGCGATGCGGTCGATGGTCGACTTCCGCTTGTCGGCCAGCGGGCCGAGGATGGCGTTGTTGACGAAGTTGGGTCCGCCCTGGCCGACGGTGTCGACGAGCCGCTTGTTGGCCTCGTCGATCTGGGTCTGGAGGAGGGTGAGGTTGCGGGTGACCTCCGCCTGCGCGGAGGCCGGGATCGCGGGCAGCTTCGAGGCCACGTCCGGGCACGTGATCGTGCCGGCGGCGGTCGCGGCGTTGCCTCCGGCGTTGGCGTTGTTGTTGCCGGCATTGCCGTTCGCGTTGCCGTTCCCCTGGCCCGCGCCGGCGTTGCCGCCCGCGTTGCCGGTGTTGCCGCCGGCCGCGCCGGCGCCGTTCAGCGTGCAGGGTGCGAGCGCGTCCAGGCCGGTCGGCTTGGCCGCCGTACGGCCGATGGCCGTGGCGATGCGGTTGACCGTGGCCACGCGCTTGTCCTTCAGCGGGCCGAGAATGGCGTTGTTGACGAAGTTGGGTCCGCCCTGGCCGACGGTGTCGACGAGCCGCTTGTTGGCCTCGTCGATCTGGGTCTGGAGGAGGGTGAGGTTGCGGGTGACCTCCGCCTGCGCGGAGGCGGGGATCGCGGGCAGCTTCGAGGCCACGTCCGGGCAGGTGATGCTGCCGGGGGACGCGAGGGTCCGGGCGGTGGCGTTGCCGTTGCCCTTGGAGGTCTCCCCGGCGAGGGCGGTGCCGGCGACGATCGCCCCGGTCAGTGCCACGGCGGCGGCGCCGCCGATGATCGCCACGCGGCGCTTGTTGTACTTCGGAAGAGCCCTGGACATGCGGATGCCTCACTCGGGGTCGGGGTGGTCTTCGGTGACAAACGCGGCGCCTGCGTTCGGCGTGGAATACGGGCAAGCGGTTTCTGGTGTTCAAAGGCACCGCAAATTCTCCGCGTTCTCCGGATCTTGAGGGGACGCCCCGGCCCGGATTGACGAATCATGCAGGACTCTGCATAATCATGCATGACGATGGAGCGCAGCGGTGAGGAGCAACGCAAGTGAGCAGCAACAGCGGTGACGTCCGGCTCTGGGGCGGTCGTTTCGCCGACGGTCCCGCCGAGGCGCTGGCGAAGCTGTCCGCGTCCGTCCACTTCGACTGGCGGCTCGCGCCGTACGACATCGCCGGTTCGCGTGCCCACGCGCGCGTGCTGCACAAGGCGGGCCTGCTGAGCGACGACGAGCTCCAGCGCATGCTCGCCGGGCTCGACCGGCTCGAAGCCGACGTGGCCGACGGCTCCTTCGTGGGCACGATCGCCGACGAGGACTGCCACACGGCCCTGGAGCGCGGCCTGCTGGAGCGCGTCGGTGCCGACCTCGGCGGCAAACTGCGCGCCGGCCGTTCCCGCAACGACCAGATCGCCACCCTCTTCCGCATGTACCTGCGGGACCACGCCCGGATCATCGGCGGTCTGATCGCCGAGCTCCAGGACGCGCTGATCGGCCTGGCGGAGGCCCACCCGGACGTGGCGATGCCCGGCCGTACCCACCTCCAGCACGCCCAGCCGGTGCTGTTCGCCCACCACGTCCTGGCCCACGTGCAGTCCCTGTCCCGGGACGCCGAGCGGCTGCGCCAGTGGGACGAGCGCACGGCGGTCTCGCCGTACGGCTCGGGCGCCCTGGCCGGTTCCTCGCTGGGCCTGGACCCGGAGGCGGTCGCGAAGGAACTCGGCTTCGAGCACGGGTCGGTCGGCAACTCCATCGACGGCACGGCCTCCCGCGACTTCGTCGCGGAGTTCGCCTTCATCACCGCGATGATCGGCGTCAACCTCTCCCGGATCGCCGAGGAGGTCATCATCTGGAACACGAAGGAGTTCTCCTTCGTGACCCTGCACGACGCGTTCTCCACGGGCTCGTCGATCATGCCGCAGAAGAAGAACCCGGACATCGCCGAGCTGGCGCGCGGCAAGTCCGGCCGCATGATCGGCAACCTGACGGGCCTGATGGCCACGCTCAAGGCCCTGCCCCTCGCCTACAACCGCGACCTCCAGGAGGACAAGGAGCCCGTCTTCGACTCCTGCGACCAGCTGGAGGTCCTGCTCCCCGCCTTCACGGGCATGATGGCCACCCTCACGGTCAACCGCGAGCGCATGGAGGAACTGGCCCCGGCCGGCTTCTCGCTCGCCACCGACATCGCCGAGTGGCTGGTCAAGCAGGGCGTCCCGTTCCGTGTGGCCCACGAGGTCGCCGGCGAGTGCGTCAAGGCGGCGGAGGCCGAGGGCAAGGAGCTGAACGACCTGACGGACGAGCAGTTCGCCAAGATCAGCGCCCACCTGACTCCCGAGGTGCGGACCGTCCTCAACGTCCCCGGCGCCCTGGCCTCCCGCAACGGCAGGGGCGGCACGGCCCCGAGCGCGGTGGCGATCCAGCTGGCAGAGGTGAAGAGGGACCTGGCAGCGCAACACCGGTGGGCAGAACGCGGTTAGGGGCGCGGGGAACAGCGCGAGCGACCACAACGCTCCCGCGCCCGCCGAAACACCCACACCCCACCCCCTGAGGCGCATGGGCATGCCGAGTTACGTTGTCGGCATGCCCTTCGCCCGCCTCACCACAGCAACCACCCCCACCTGCCACATCGGTCTCGGCCTCGCCGCAGTAGGCCGCCCCGGCTACATCAACCTGGGCCGGGACGAGGACCTGGGAGACGACCGGAGTGTCGAGACGCTACGGACCCGCACCCACGAACTCCTCGACGCCGCCTACGCCCAGGGCGTCCGTTACTTCGACGCGGCCCGCTCCTACGGCCGCAGCGAGGAGTTCCTCGCCGACTGGCTCGGCAGGAACCCCCGCATCGACGATGTGGTCATCGGCAGCAAGTGGGGCTACACCTACACCGCCGGCTGGACCACCGACGCCGAGCACCACGAGGTCAAGGACCACAGCGTCCGGACGTACGACCGTCAGCGCGCCGAGACCGCCGAACTGCTCGGCGACCGCCTCGACCTGTACCAGATCCACTCGGTGACCCCGGACAGTCCGGCCCTCACCGACAAGGAGCTGCACGCGCGGCTCGCCGAGGCGGCCGCCCAGGGCACCACGATCGGCTTCTCCACCAGCGGTCCCGCCCAGGCGGACGCCATCCGCGCCGCACTGGAGGTGACCGTCGACGGTGAACCCCTCTTCCGTACCGTCCAGTCGACGTACAACGCCCTGGAGACCTCGGCCGGCCCGGCTCTCGCGGAGGCCCACGACGCCGGCCTGACGGTGATCGTCAAGGAAGGCATGGCCAACGGCAGGCTCGCCGGACCGCACGCGCCCGACGCCCTGAAGGCCGTCGCCGAGGAGACGTCACTCGGCTGCGACGCGGTGGCACTCGCCCTCGTCCTCCGGCAGCCCTGGGCCGGAGTGGTCCTGTCCGGAGCCGCCACGACCCGTCAGCTCGCGTCCAACCTGCACGCGGCCGTCGTGGACCTGGACGAGGAGCAGCTCTCCCGGCTGGCGGCGCTGGCCGAGGAGCCGGCCGCGTACTGGGCGCACCGGGCCGGCCTTCCCTGGCACTGACGACAATCCTGATCAACGGCCGCAGCGGGAAAGGCCGCGCCCGCAGGTTGAGACATCCGTGCCCATCTTGAGACATGGATGTCTCAAGTGGGTTATGGTTGTCTCATGGCTGTCGATCGTGACCACGTGCTGCGCAGCGCCGCGGCCCTGCTGACCCGCAAGTCCACCTCGACCATGGACGAGGTCGCCAAGGCCGCCGGGATCAGCCGGGCCACCCTGCACCGCCACTTCTCGGGCCGGGACGCGCTCGTCCGGGCGCTGGAGGAACACGGCATCGCCGAGTGCGAGGCGGCGCTGGACGCCGCCCGCCTCGACGAGGGGTCCGCGAGTGACGCCGTCCGCCGGCTCGTGCGGGAGATCGAGCCGGCCGCGGGCCTGCTGGCCTTCCTCTACGGCGAGAACGAACTCTGGGAGGACGGCGGGAGCGACCCGTGGTCCCGACTGGACCAACGGATCGCCGCCCTGTTCGCGCGCGGACAGGGGAACGGCGAGTTCCGCATCGACCTCACCCCGGCCTGGCTCACCGAAGCGCTCTACGGACTCGTCGCCTCGTGCGCCTGGGCCACCCAGGCGGGCCGCGTGGCCCCCAAGGACTTCACCCACATGGTCACCGAGCTGCTGCTCGGTGGCGCTCTACGGAGAGAGGAATCATGACCAGCACCCTGCGGCCGGCGACCACGACCGAGGCGGTGAAGCGTCCCGGCCGCTGGCTCGCGCTGTCCGTCCTGGTGCTCGCCGTGCTGCTGGTGGCCGTCGACGCGACCGTCCTCGGCCTCGCGACCCCCTACATCAGCGAGGACCTCAGGCCGACCGGGACCCAGCTCCTGTGGATCGGTGACGTCTACTCGTTCGTCATCGCGGGCCTGCTGGTGTCGATGGGCAGCCTCGGCGACCGCATCGGCCGCAAGCGGATCCTGCTCCTGGGCGCGACGGCGTTCGGCGCGGTGTCGATCCTCAACGCCTACGCGACGACACCGGAGTTGATGATCCTGGCGCGGGCGCTGCTCGGCGTCGCCGGAGCGACCCTCATGCCCGCCACCCTGGCCCTGATCCGCAACCTCTTCCACGACCCGCGCGAGCGCAGCCTCGCCGTGGGCGTCTGGGGCGCCACCGCCTCCGCCGGTACCGCGATCGGCCCGATCGTCGGCGGCTTCCTCCTCGAACACTTCTGGTGGGGCTCGGTCTTCCTGATCAACCTGCCGGTGATGGCCGTCCTGGTCCTCGTCGGCGTCAAGCTGCTCCCCGAGTCGCGCAACCCGGATCCGGGCCCCTGGGACATGATCAGTGTCGCCCTGTCCCTCGTCGGCATGATCGCCGTGGTCTACGCGGTCAAGGAAGCCGCCTCGCACGGCGTCGGGTGGGAGCCGCTCGCGGTGGGCCTCCTCGGTGCGGCGGCCCTCTGGGCCTTCGTCCGCCGCCAGTTGACCCTCCCGACCCCGCTCCTCGACATGCGCCTCTTCCGCAACCGCGGTTTCAGCGGCGCCGTCCTGGCCGACCTGCTGACCGTCCTCGGCCTCTCCGGCCTGGTCTTCTTCCTCTCCCAGTACCTCCAACTGGTCCAGGGCAGGCGCCCGTTGGAGGCGGGCCTGGCGGAACTCCCCGCGGCGGTGGGCGCGGTGGCGGCGGGGCTGGTCGCGGGCACGGTCGCCCGCCGCTGGTCGGTACGCGCCGTCGTCTCCGGCGGCCTCGCGGCCATCGGCCTGGCGCTGGCCTCCCTCACCCTGCTCGACGAGTCCACGGGCTACCCGATGCTGGGCGCGGCCCTGCTGCTGGTCGGCGTGGGCGCGGGTTTCTCCTTCACGGTGACGGCGGACGTGATCCTGTCGAGCGTCCCGAAGGAACAGGCGGGCGCGGCGTCGGCGGTCTCCGAGACGGCGTACGAACTGGGCGCGGCCCTGGGCATCGCCGTACTGGGCTCGATCGTGACGGGCGTCTACCGGGGCTTCGCGGCTCCGGCGGGCACCCCGCAGGGGGCGCACGAATCGCTGGGCGGCGCGGTGGAGGCGGCGTCCGGACTGCCGTCGCACACGGCTGAGGACCTGCTGACGTCAGCCCGGGAAGCCTTCGTAAACGGTCTCACCATCGCCGCGGGCGCGGGAGCGGCGGTCCTGCTCGCAACATCGGTCGCAGCCTGGTTCATGCTGAGGAACCAACGGCTGGACAAGGGCTTTTAAGGGCGGGGCTGTGTCCGAGTGCGGCCCTGCCGCGCGGACGTGACCAGCCCCCGTGCACCCGCCCTGCACAACGAACCGACTACGACGAACCGACTACGCGGCCTTCGCCTTCGTGGCGTACATGTCCACGTACTCCTGTCCCGACAGCCGCATGACCTCGGTCATCACCGAGTCGGTCACGGCCCGCAGCACATACCGGTCGCGGTCCATCCCGTCGTAGCGGGAGAACTCCATCGCCTCGCCGAACCGGACCGTGACCCGACCGGGCCGGGGCATCCCCGCCCCGCCCGGCTGGAGCTTGTCCGTGCCGATCATCGCGAAGGGGACGACGGGCGCGCCCGTCATCAGCGTCAGACGGGCGATGCCGGTACGGCCCCGGTACAGCCGGCCGTCGGGCGACCGCGTCCCCTCGGGGTAGATCCCGAAGACCTTCCCCTCCTCCAGGACCCGCCGCCCGGTCATCAGCGCGGCCACGCCGCCCCGGCCGCCGTCGCGGTCCACCGGGATCATGCCGACACCGGTGAAGAACCACGCCATGAGTCGGCCCTTGAGGGTCTTCCCGGTGACGTACTCGTCCTTGCCGATGAAGAACACCTGCCGGTCGCAGACCAGCGGAAGGATCATCGAGTCGATGAAGGTGAGGTGGTTGCCGGCCAGGATGACGGGACCGTCACCCGGGATGTGCTCCGCGCCCTCCACCTGTGGGCGGAACATCAGGCGCATGATCGGTCCGAGCACTGCCTTGATGAGCGCGAAGCGGGACAACGGGCCCTCCGGTGTCAAGAGAACGGCCAGGGAAACTGTATGAGTCTGTGCAGGTGAGGACATTACTCGCGGCTCGGGGGGTCGTGCACATCGGGCGCCCGGGGTTCACCGAGGTCTTACGCACTGTTGACACTCGTTTACCTGCGGATGGACCCCGTCTCCTCCCGGAAACCCGGGCGGAACGGTGTGACGGAGGTCGCCCCGCCGGACGCGTACCCCGGCTCTCCGCCCTGAAGCCGACGAACCATCAGACATCTGTTCCCATACGACATCACGCGTCACCCGCGTGTTCCGCCGGAGGTCTCCCGCCCGTCACGGACCCGGACCTACGATCGGCCCGCACCGAAGAGGCGACGGCAGGAGGGGTCCACATGGGATCGCAGGACGAGCACACGGACGGCACCGGACGGCGGGCACTTCTGGGGGCCGCGATGTTCGGCGCCGGGGGAGCGGTCCTCGGCCTGTCGGGTACGGCGAGAGCCGCGACAGCGGGATCGGCCGGGCACGGCGGCGGCCTGAAGAGTCTGCCGGTGCCGACGGTCATCGGTCACCGGGGTGCCAGCGGCTACCGCCCCGAGCACACCTTCGGCTCCTACCAGCTCGCTCTCGACATGGGCGCGGACATCGTCGAGGCCGGAGACCTCGTCCCCACCCGGGACGGGCACCTCGTCTGCCGGCACGAGCCGGAGATCGGCGGCACGACCGACGTCGCCGACCACAAGGAGTTCGCCGACCGGAAGAAGACCAAGGTCCTCGACGGGGTCTCCACCACCGGCTGGTTCACCGAGGACTTCACGCTCGCCGAGCTCAAGAGGCTCCGCGCGATCGAGCGCATCCCGGCCAACCGCCCGCACAACACGCTCTACAACGGCCGCTGGGAGATCCCCACCTTCGAGGAGGTCCTCAGGTGGCAGGACGAGCAGACCCGCAGGCGCGGCAAGCAGGTGTGGATCTACCCCGAGACCAAGCACCCCACCTACTTCCGCAAGCTCGGCCTGGGCCTGGAGGAGCGGGTCGCCAAGCTCCTGCACAAGCACGGCAAGGACCGGCGGAACTCCCCGGTCATCCTCCAGTCCTTCGAGCCGACCAGCATCCAGCGCCTGAACAAGCTGGTCGACAACCCGCTGGTCGTCCTGTTGTCCGGCGCGAACACCCGCCCCTGGGACTTCGTCGAGACGGGCGACCCGCGCACGGTCGCCGACCTCGTCACCCCCAAGGGCCTGCGGGAGATAGCGGGCTACGCCCAGGGCATCGGCCCCACCCTCGACCTGGTCATCACCAGGAAGGCGGACGGCAGCCTGGACAAGGAGACCACCCTGGTCGCCGACGCCCACAAGGTAGGGCTGATCCTGCACCCCTACACCATGCGCAACGAGAACCCCTTCCTGCCGGCCGAGTACCGCAAGGGCACGGACGCGGACGCCTACGGTGACGCCTTCGGCGCCTTCAAGAGGTACTTCGCCACCGGCATCGACGGCGTCTTCACCGACAACCCGGACACCGGCCTCCTCGCCCGCCAGGACTTCGTCAACGGCTGAGCCGGCGGCCCCCGATCGAGCTCACTTGCGGCCGCCCGGGCAACCCACGACCCGGGCGGCCGTGTCGTACCGCATATGACGCTCGACCTGGTCACCACCCTGCGACCCCTGCTCACCGCCGAGGCATCCGCGGAGGCACATGCCTCCGGAACGGAACCGGCCGACCTGGAGCAGGCGGTCTGGCTCCGCCTCCTGGAACGCCTGGAGACCCAGGGGCCGCCCCTCGACCCGCCCGGCTGGCTCCGCCGTGCCGTCCGCTCCGAGTCCCGCCGCAGCCGCCGTACGACCCGCCTCGAACGGCCCTACGCCACCGAGCCCGCGGCCGACGGCGAGCGCACCCCCGAACAGCTCACCCTCGCCGCCGCCCGGCGCACGGCCCTGCACGACGCGGTGCGCCGCCTGCCCGGTCGCTGCCCCTCCCTCATGGCGGCCCTCCTCTCGCCGAGGGACCTCACCTACCGCGAGATCGCGGGGGAGTTGGGTATCTCACAGGGCAGTCTCGGCCCGGAACGTTCCAGATGCCTGGGATGTCTTCGCCGATTGCTGTCACCGGAGGTTGCGACCCGTCGGGCGCGGGGATAGGAGTGGGGGACAACAGGCGATCAGGTGAGCGGGAGGCGTGCGCACATGGGCATGAGCGTGACCATCTCTGCGGCGGCCGAGCAGGACGCGGAGCAGATCTTCAGGCTGCAGTACCTGTGCTTCCAGAGTGAGGCGGCGCTGTACGGCAACTACCGCATCGATCCGCTCGTCCAGACCCTGGACTCGGTCCGCGCGGAGGTGGCCTCGGACTGTGTCTTCGTGGCCCGCCTGGGAGACGAGGTGGTCGGCTCGGTCCGCGGCCGCGTCACCGAGGACGGCTCCGCCGCCATCGGCAAACTCTGCGTCCACCCCCGCCTTCAGGGCCACGGCATCGGGGCCCGTCTCCTCCGGGCAGCCGAGTCCGCCCTCGCCGAGGAGCGCGGCGCCACCAGCTTCCGCCTCTTCACCGGCCACCGCAGCGAGGGCAACCTCCGCCTCTACCGCAAGGTCGGCTACCAGACGGTCGGCACGTCGAAGGGTGCCGACGGCGTGGAGATGATCGTCCTGGAGAAGCCCGCGGGCGCGTACGCGGCCACCGCGTGATCTTCTAGGGGCGCGGGGAACTGCGCGACCAGCCACCACCGGCCGGATGCCGCCCGACACACCTCAGGCGGCATCCCCCTGGGTCGCACCCTTCCGAAGCCAGTAGATGGCCGACAGGGGAAGCAGCACGGGGATGAACAGATACCCCATCCCGAAGTCCGACCACACGGTCGCATCCGGAAACGCGGACGGTTCGATCAACGTCCACGTGCCCACGGTCAGCACCCCCACCAGCTCGGCCCCGCAGCAGGCGAGCGCCACTTTGCGGGCCGTCTCGCCACCCCGCACGAGTGTGTAGGTGATGAATCCGTAGACCACCCCCGCCACCGCGGACAGCGAATACGCCAGCGGCGCCCGGTCGAACTCGGTGGAGATCTGGTACGCCGACCTCGACACCGCTCCCACGACCATCACGCCGTACAGCCACACCAGCAACGTCCCGGGCCCACTGGTCAGCCGTCGCCGACTCACCTCAGCCTCCCCAGATGTCATAGAGCCGCACCTCCAGAACGGCCAGCACCACACCGCCGGCGGCGACCGTCACCGACCCCCACCGCGTCCGCTCCGCGAGCGACATGAACCCCGCCGCGGGCACGCACGCGAACGCCCCCAGCAGATAGGCGACGAAGATCGTCGTGCCCTGCTCCGGCTTCTCGCCCCGCGCGAGCTGCACGATCCCGACCACGAGCTGGACCAGTGCCAGCACCGACACCACGGCCATCCCGATGAAGTGCCAGTCCTTGGTGGGCTCGTCACGGTAGGCGGCCCAGCCGCACCAGGCGGCCAGCAGCAGCGCGGCGACGCCGGTCACCAGCGTCAGGGCATCGAACATGCGGCGAGCCTATTACGGCCCATAAGACCTGAGGCGGCCGACCCCGCACCGCACCGTAGGGTCGACGACATGAAGATCCATGCCGAAGCCCTCCTGTTCGACAACGACGGAACCCTCGTCTCCTCCCTGGAATCGGTCCACCGCTGCTGGACGCGCTGGGCCGGGGAGTACGGCATCACCGCAGAGGAGTTCGCCCGGGTCGAACTGCACGGACGTACGGCCGCGGAGATAGCCGCCGACCTGCTGCCCGCCCACGTGGTACCGGCGGCCGTCGCGCGGATCGAGGAACTGGAGGTGGAGGACGTGCCCAACGGCGGTGTCCATCTGCTCCCAGGGACCCGGGCCTTCCTCGGCTCCCTGCCTGCCGACCGCTGGGCCGTCGTCACCTCCGCCACCCGCCGGCTCGCCGAGGCCCGTCTCGAAGCCGTCGGCATCCTCCCCAAGACCCTGGTCGCCGCCGACGACGTGACCCGCGGCAAGCCCGACCCCGAGCCCTATCTGCTCGCCGCCCGCGAACTCGGTGTCGACCCGGCCCGCTGTGTGGTCCTCGAGGACGCTCCCGCCGGTCTGCGCGCCGGCCGTGCCGCCGGGATGACCACCGTGGCGTTGACCACAACCCACCAGGCCCACGAGCTCGACGCCGACCTGGTGGTCGAGGACCTGTCGGCCCTGTCGGCCCAGGTCACCGCCGCCGGCGTGGAGATCTCCGTCCGGGCCTGAGACCTGTCCACCGCTGTCCGCCATTCGGACAGCGGGTTCTTGGTCGCTCCCATACGTCTGCTTTACTGATCGCATGACCACGACGAGCTGCCGCACCCTTGCGACCGAGGCGACCATGACGCCCGGTGCTCGTTGTATGTGTCGAATGTGCGCCTGTTAGAGGGCCCCCGCACCACCTCTGAGCCTCGCGCCCCGAAGCGAGCCGCCCCGGCACGTCCGTACGCCGTGAACGCCGTACGTGACCCATGTGCCCGCGCACGACTTCTCTCCCGTACCAGGGCACACCCACGCCCGGGTACTCGACAGTGACGGAATCCCAGTGATCACGACAACAGGCCTGACCAAGGTCTACCGCTCGCGCGGCCGTGAGGTCACCGCCCTGGACGGCGTCGATCTGCACGTCCGCGAAGGCGAGGTGTACGGCGTCATCGGCCAGTCCGGCGCCGGAAAGTCCTCCCTCATCCGCTGCGTCAACCTGCTGGAGCGCCCCACCGCCGGCACCGTGACCGTCGACGGACAGGACCTCACCGCCCTCGCCGGCCGCGGCCCGCGCGCCGGCAAGGAGCTGCGGCGGGCGCGCAGCCGTATCGGCATGGTCTTCCAGCACTTCAACCTGCTGTCCACCCGGACCGTGCAGGACAACGTCGAGCTGCCCCTGGAGATCCTCGGCAAGTCCGGCAAGGAGCGCTCCCGCAAGGCACTCGAACTCCTCGACCTCGTCGGGCTGGCCGACAAGGCCAAGGCGTACCCCGCCCAGCTCTCCGGCGGCCAGAAGCAGCGCGTCGGCATCGCCCGGGCCCTGGCCGGCGACCCCAAGGTGCTGCTGTCCGACGAGGCCACCAGCGCCCTCGATCCCGAGACCACCCGCTCGATCCTCCAGCTGCTGCGCGACCTGAACCGGCAGCTCGGCCTGACCGTCCTGCTCATCACCCACGAGATGGACGTCGTGAAGTCGATCTGCGACTCGGCGGCCCTGATGGAGAACGGCCGCATCGTCGAGTCCGGCACGGTCAGCGAACTGCTCGCGAC
Source organism: Streptomyces sp. NPDC091972 (assembly GCF_044756385.1). Classification (NCBI taxonomy): domain Bacteria; kingdom Bacillati; phylum Actinomycetota; class Actinomycetes; order Kitasatosporales; family Streptomycetaceae; genus Streptomyces; species Streptomyces sp. NPDC091972. Next base: position 157,394 of record NZ_JBIVSV010000006.1, read on the forward strand.
CCCCGGCTCCGAGCTGGCCTCCGCGCTCTTCCCCGTCGGCGGGGACGCCACCGGTGCGGACCGGACCGTCGTCGACGTCACCTTCCACGGCGAGGCGGCCACCCAGCCCGTCATCTCCCAGCTCTCGCGCACCTACAACATCGACATATCGATCCTCGGTGCCGCCATCGACACCGTCGGCGGCCTCCAGGTCGGCCGGATGCGCATCGAACTGCCCGGCCGCTACGAGGACAACGTGGTGCCGGTCGGCTTCCTGCGCGAACAGGGCCTGCAGATCGATGTCGTCTCCGAGCACGAGCCGGTGAAGGAAGGTGCCAAGTGACCTGGTCCGAGATGCAGCCCCTGCTGGAGCAGGCGTGTTGGGACACCCTCTACATGGTGGGCTGGTCCACGCTCATCGCCGTCGTGGGCGGCCTGCCGCTCGGTGTCCTGCTCGTCCTCACCGACCGGGGCGGACTCCTCCAGAACGTCGTCGCCAACAAGGTCATCGGGCAGGTCGTGAACGTCGCCCGCTCGATGCCGTTCATCATCCTGATGGTGGCGCTGATGGGCTTCACCCGCTCGATCACCGGCACGACCATCGGCCGTGAGGCCGCCATCGTGCCGCTCGCCATCGGCGCGATCCCGTTCTTCGCGCGCCTCGTCGAGACGGCGGTCCGCGAAGTGGACGGCGGCCTGGTCGAGGCCGTCCAGTCGATGGGCGGCAACACCTGGACGATCGTCCGCAAGGTCCTCGTCCCCGAGGCCCTGCCCTCGCTGATCGCCAGCACCACCACCACGATCGTCGCCCTCATCGGCTACTCCGCGATGGCCGGCACGGTCGGCGCCGGCGGCCTCGGCGACATCGCCATCCGCTACGGCTACCAGCGCTTCGAGACCCAGCTGATGTGGATCACCGTCGCGGTCCTCGCCGTCGTCATCTCGCTCATCCAGTTCGCCGGCGACTACGCGGCCCGCTCGCTGTACGGCCGGGGCGGACGCTCCGGACCCGCGCCGAAACTCCGTCTGCTGAAGGCCTCCACGGCGGACACCAAGACCGTCTGACGCGCTCCCAGATCTCCCGTGCACCCGTTCACGGGGTCACTGCACCCAAAAGGAAAGGCACTTTTCGTGCGTAACACCGCAAAGCTCAGCACCGCCGTCCTCGCCGCCGGAGCCCTCGCCCTCGGGCTCAGCGCCTGCGGTTCGTCCGACTCCGACTCCGCCTCCGACACCAGCGGACCGCTGGTCGTCGCCGCGAGCCCCACCCCGCACGCCGAGATCCTGAACTACGTCAAGGAGAACCTGGCGAAGAAGGCGGGCCTAGACCTGGAGGTCAAGGAGTTCACGGACTACGTGACCCCGAACACGGCGACCGAGGACGGCTCGGTCGACGCCAACTACTTCCAGAACCAGCCCTACCTCGACGACTTCAACAAGAAGCGCGGCACCCACATCGTGCCCGTCGTCACGGTCCACCTGGAGCCGCTCGGCCTCTACAGCCACAAGGTCAAGAGCGCCGACGCCCTCAAGAGCGGCGCGACGATCGCGGTCCCGAACGACAGCGTCAACGAGGCCCGCGCCCTCAAGCTCCTCGACGCCAACGGGATCATCACGCTGAAGGACGGCGTGGGCAACGAGGCGACCCCCTCGGACATCGCCAAGAACCCGAAGAACCTGAAGTTCAAGGAGCTGGAGGCGGCCCAGACCCCGCGCTCCCTCGACGACGTCGACGCGGCCGTCATCAACGGCAACTACGCCATCGAGGCCGACCTCAAGCCCGCCTCGGACGCCCTCGTCCTGGAGTCCGCCGACAACAACCCGTACGGCAACTTCCTCGCGGTCAAGGAGGGCAACGAGGACGACCCGCGGGTGAAGAAGCTCGCCAAGCTGCTCACCTCCCCCGAGGTCAAGAAGTTCATCCAGGACAAGTACGCCGGCTCGGTCATCGCCTCCTTCTGAACGGCGCGAGGCCGCAGGCGCGTATACGACGTATCGCCACGCACGGGGTCCACTCGTTCACCATGTGTGGACCCCGTGATGCGGTTCGGCGCTTTCATGCTGCATGCTGGGCAGTTCAGCAGGCCTCGCAGGTTTTCCGACGGTTACGGAGTGGCGCATGACTGGCACCTTCCCCAACATCTCCATCAGCACGGAGCGGTTGGTGCTGCGCCCCCTCGACGAGGACGACGTGCCCGCCCTGGCCGAGATGATGAACGACGAGCAGGTAGGCGCCTGGACCGACGTCCCCCAGCCCTACACCGAGGAACAGGCGCGCGACTGGATCACCAGGTACGCGCCCTCCGAACGCGAGGCCGGGCGCGGGATCGACTTCGCCGTCACGGAGTTCCTCACCCAGCGCCTGGTCGGCGTCGTCCAGCTCACCAAGACCAACTGGCACGTCCGCGCCACGGAGTTGTCGTACATCATCGCCCCCTGGGCCCGTGGCGAGGGCTACGCCTCCGAGGCCGCGCTCGCCACCGCCCAGTGGCTGTTCACCGACCAGAAGTTCGAGCGCATCGAGCTGCGCACGGCGGCCGACAACACCGCCTCCCAGCAGGTCGCCCAGAAGATCGGCTGTATCAGCGAAGGCGTCCTGCGCGGCGCCTGCATAGCGCACGTCCGCGCCGACGACGGCACCTGGAGCGACGTCCGCACCGACTTCATCGTGTGGAGCCTGCTGCCCGAGGACCTCGACGGAGCGGGCGACCAGCTCGCCGACGCGGACGGCTTCACGACGTACTCCGACTGGAACTGACCGGATCCGAACACAGGCCGGTGAAAGCGCTTCAGGGGCGCAGCGGGTACCCTCACGGAGCCGCCCGCGGGCTGCCCACCGACGACGGCCTGCGCACACCCCTGGAGACTGAGAGACGATGGCCGACCGGGTCACGGTGATCGGCTGGGACGGCTCGCCGCTGACCGCCGCGGCACGCTCCGCCCTCGGCGCCGCCACGCTGGTCGCGGGCGCCGCCCACCACCTGGCACTCCCCGAGGTGCCCCCCACCGCCGAGCGCATCCGCCTCGGCAGCGTGGCCCTCGCCGCCCGCCGCATCACCGGCCACCGCGGCACCGCGGTCGTGCTCGCCGACGGCGACCCCGGGTTCTTCGGCGTCGTACGGACCCTGCGCGCACCCGAGTTCGGCCTGGAGGTCGAGGTCGTCCCCGGGGTGTCCTCGGTCGCCGCCGCCTTCGCGCGGGCCGGAATGCCCTGGGACGACGCCCAGGTGGTCGTCGCCCACCGGCGCACCCTGCGACGCGCGGTGAACGTGTGCCGGGCCCACCCGAAGGTCGCCGTCCTCACCTCGCCCGGCGCCGGGCCCGCCGAACTCGGCCTGCTGATGGAGGGCGTGCACCGCACCTTCGTCATCTGCGAGGAACTGGGCACCGACCGCGAACAGGTCACCGTCGTCACCTCCGACAAGGCCGCCGACCACACCTGGCGCGACCCCAACATCGTCATCGTCATCGGCGGCACCGCGGCCGTGACGGAGGACGGCGGCTGGATCGCCGGCCGCGACCCGGCCGCGGCCCCGCGCGGCTGGACCCTACCCGCCGAGTCCTACGGCGGCCTCATGGGCGAAGGCGAACTGGAACCGCTCCGTGCCGCCCAACTGGCCCGACTGGGACCCCGCGTCGGTGACCTCGTGTGGGACATCGGCTGCGGCAGCGGCGCCTTCGCCACCGAGGCCGCCCGGGCCGGGGCCGCAGTCATCGCCGTCGACCGCGACCTGCGGGCCTGCGAGCGCACCGAGGCCAACGCCCGCGCCTTCGGACTCCAGGTCCAGATCGTGCCGGGAACCGCCCCGCACGTCCTGGAGAACCTTCCCGAACCGGACGTCGTCCGCGTCGGCGGCGGGGGAGTGGCCGTGGTCTCCGCGGTCGCCGACCGGCGTCCGCAGCGCATCGTCGCCCACGCGGCCACCCGCGACGAGGCCGAACTCGTCGGCCGGGACCTCACCGAGCACGGCTACCGCGTCGAGTGCGCCCTCCTCCAGTCCGTCGAACTCGACACCCGGGCCTGGACGGAGACGGAACGGAGCGTCGCGTTCCTGCTCAGCGCGGTGCTCCCGGACCGTACGGGCTGACCCCGCCGGCCGTGGTCGGCCGTCCCCCGTGATCCTGTTGTCGTACTGCGCGCGGTAGGCTGACCGACCGTTGTACCGCGCCCGGTGGACCGGCATTCGTTCGTCAATGTCCGGAAAGCGCGCCCGTTTTGGGGTGGGTGTGGTACGGCAGAACCGGAGGACGCGCAACGTGGCGCAGTCCACAGCGGGCCGTCGCGGATCAACCTGTCGCGACGGGGGAACGGCCGGGACAATGCCAGTTAATGGCTTTGTCGTCTTTCTCGGCGGGCCGTTCGTGCCGCTGGGCACGCACGCTCGTTCTTCACCACGGGGGCGGTCGGTGCGCCGTCCCCGGTGAGCTGGTCGTAGAAGCACTAACCGATGGGCGAGGGGTACGCATGACCGACACCGGCCAGGTTCCGGGCGAGGGACTGCCGGAGAACGCAGGCATGGTGGAACAGCCGGGCGTCGCCGCGCCGGGTGCGTACACCTACCTCTCCGAGACCACCGCCGAGGACGAAGACCTGTTGCTGCTGCCGGGCGCCCAGAGCCCCTGGGGCAACGAGGTCGCCCCGCCCGCCCCGGAGCCGGTCGTGGAGACCGTGCACGAGCCGGGCCCGCACGAGATGTCCGGCCGCGACAGCGGGGCGCACGATCTGAGCGCCGTCCGCACCCCCCGCCCGCAGGCTCCCTCGGTGCCGATCCCGCCCATCACGCCCCGTCGGCCACTGCACCTCGGCCCGCCGATCCCCGACGCCTCCGCGAGCCCGGTCCGCTCCCTCGCCGACCGCGGCCCCGCGGGCGCACCGGTACGGCAGCCGGCCGCGGCCGCGCCGGGCCCCGAGTACTTCGAGGCCGCGCAGCCGCAGGGCGCGGCCCCGTGGGGTGCCCCGGCCCAGGCCGCCGTCCAGACGCAGGTGAGCACGGTGGCCCCGGCTGCCGAAACGGTTGTTCCGGTTCCGGCTTCGGGACCGGTGGGTGCGGCGCAGGCCGCGGTTGCCGAGACTCCGGTGCCGGAGGCCGTGCCCGCGCCGACGCAGGTTCCGGTCGGTGAGGTGGGCCGGCCGGCGGCCGAGGGTTCCGCGTTCGATGCTTCCGGAGCCGCTGCTCCTGGCGCCGACGGAGCTCAGCCTGTGGAAGGCGCGCCTGCCGCTGCCGCCGGTGCGGACCCGGGCGCGGGGCAGGTGCCGGGGGACGGCCCCCTGCCCGAGGCGGTCCAGCCGGCCCCGGCTGCCGGGGCGGACGCGCCCGCGGAGCAGGTCCTGCCTGACGTGCCCGTCACCGATGTGGACCAGCTGCCGGACCAGGCCCCGCTTGTCGATGCCGCTGAAGCCGCTCCGGTGACGGAGGACGTCCAGGAGGCCGTGCCGGTCGCCGAGACCGCCGTTACTGAGCCCGATACGGCTGAGCCCGTTGCGCCCGAGTCCGTGATCGCCGGGGCTGAGGTCGCCGGGGTCGAGCCGGATGCGGAGGAGGTGGAGGGACCGGAGGCGGCAGTCGCCGTCGCCCCGCAGGCAGTCGCCGTGCAGGAACAGACCGTGTCGGAACAGGTCGTGCAGGAACAGGTCGTTCCGGAGGAGGTCGCGCCGGAAGCCCTGCCGGCCGAGGGCGCCGCTGTCGCCCCGGAGACGGTTGCGGTCCAGGACGCGGAAGCCGTCGTGGTGGAGGAGACGGGCCCGTCCCAGGAGGCCCTGGCTCCGGACCTGGCTCCCGCTCAGAGTGCCGTGACCGCTCCGGACGCTGCCCAGGAAGCGCCGGCCGCCCAGGAGCCCGCAGCCGCGGCCCAGGAACCCGCCCCCGCCCCGGAAGCCGCAGCTCCGCAACCCGCGCCCACTGCCCCGGACCCCGTCGCCCCGGTCACCCCGGACGCCTCCGACGGCGTGCCGTTCGAGGTCCCCGCAGAGACCCCGGCAGAGGCCGCGCAGCTACCGCAGCCAGGGGATGCGTCCGCCGCACCCGCCGAAGACCTCCCCGAGCCCGCGCAGAACGACTCCGCCGCCGAAGCCTCCGAACCGCTCCTCGCCGAGCAGTCGGTGCCGCTGGCCGAGCAGGTCCAGGAGCCCGTCCCCGCCGCCCTGCCCGCCGAGGACCCGCAGGCCGCCCCCGACCCGGTACCGGCCCCGGACCTCGTCCAGCCCGTCGCGGAGCCCGTCGCGGCGGCCGTCGCCGACATCGGCGTACCGCCCACGGACCCGGCAGCTCAGGCAGTCGGCGTCCAGCAGTCGGAGCCCGCCGTACAGGAGGAGTTCCCGCCCGCCCCCGGCCAGGCGCCGCAGGGACCGCAGACGCCGGCGCCCCAGCCGCTCGCGGCCGAACTGCCCGACGCGCAGCCCCAGTTCGCGGCTCCGGGTCCCGTCGAGGCCCCGGCCGTACTGCCCACGGGTGTCCCCCTGGAGCCGCAAGCGGGCCAGACCCTCGGCGAGTTCGTGCCGGTGGACGGGTCCGTGCCGACCACCCCGCACCTCGCACCGACCCCGCCCCACGCCCTGTCACTCCCCACGGACGGCACACAGCACTCCGTGGTCCCGGCCCCGCGCGAAGCGGACGGCGACCCCCAACCCGCGCAGCAGGCGGACGACCTGGACACCCGGGCGGCCGATCAGGAAGACCAGGAAGTGCAGGAAGTGAGCACGGCTCCCGTGGCAGAAGCACGACCCTCCACGGGCCCCGCCGCGCCCGCCTACGACGACGCCGAGCGTGAGGCCGTCCTCAAGGTCATGCGCGAGCGGCGCGACATCCGCAACGGCTTCCGCAGCGACCCGATCCCGCACGAGGTGCTGCTCCGCGTCCTGGAGGCCGCCCACACGGCCCCGTCCGTCGGGCACTCGCAGCCCTGGGACTTCGTCGTGATCCGCTCCGCCGAGACCCGGGCCGCGATGCAGGACCTGGCCCAGCGCCAGCGCGAGGCGTACGCCAAGTCGCTGCCCAAGGGCCGGGCCAAGCAGTTCAAGGAACTGAAGATCGAGGCCATCCTCGAGACCCCGGTGAACATCGTCGTCACCGCCGACCCGACCCGCGGCGGCCGCCACACCCTCGGCCGGCACACCCAGCCGCAGATGGCCCCGTACTCCGCCGCGCTCGCCGTCGAGAACCTCTGGCTCGCCGCCCGCGCCGAGGGCCTCGGCGTCGGCTGGGTCAGCTTCTTCGACGAGCGCGAGATGGTCCGCGCCCTCGGCCTGCCCGAGCACCTGGAGGTCATCGCCTACCTGTGCGTCGGGTACGTCGACGAGTTCCCGGACGAGCCCGAGCTGATGCAGGCCGGCTGGTCCAAGCGCCGCCCGCTGTCGTGGGTCGTGCACGAGGAGACGTACGGCCGCCGCGCCCTGCCCGGCGAGGAGCCGCACGACCTGCTCGGCGAGACCGTCGCCCAGATCCGCCCGCTGGACGCCAAGGCGCTCGGCGAGGCATGGGAGCGGCAGAAGCGGATGACCAAGCCGGCCGGCGCCCTCGGCATGCTGGAGATCATCTCCGCCCAGCTCTCCGGACTCTCACGGCAGTGCCCGCCGCCGATCCCGGAGCCCGCCGCCGTTGCGATCTTCGCCGGTGACCACGGCGTGCACGCCCAGGGTGTCACCCCCTGGCCGCAGGAGGTGACGGCCCAGATGGTCGCCAACTTCCTCGGCGGCGGTGCGGTCTGCAACGCCTTCGCCGGCCAGGTGGGCGCCGAGGTGTGCGTGGTGGACGTCGGCGTCGCCTCCGAACTCCCGGCCACCCCCGGCCTGTTGCCCCGCAAGATCCGGGCCGGCACGTCCGACATGACCACCGGCCCCGCGATGACCCGCGAGGAGGCCAAGCAGGCCATCGAGGTCGGCATCGAGACCGCGCGCGACCTGGTCGCGGCCGGGAACAAGGCCCTGCTCACGGGCGAGATGGGCATTGCGAACACCACCGCGTCCGCCGCCCTCATCTCGGTCTTCACGGGCACCGACCCCGCCGAGGTCACCGGCCGCGGCACCGGCATCAACGACGAGACCCTGGCCCGCAAGACCGAGGTCGTCCGCCGCGCGATCGAGCTCCACCAGCCGGACCCGGCCGACCCGATCGGCGTCCTGGCGGCGATCGGCGGCTTCGAACACGCGGCGATGGTCGGTCTGCTCCTGGGCGGTGCCTCGCTCCGAACCCCGGTCATCCTCGACGGCGTCAGCGCGGGCGCCGCCGCCCTGGTGGCCCGCGCGATCGCCCCGGAGGTCCTCGCGGCCTGCATCGCGGGCCACCGCAGCGCCGAACCGGGCCATGTGGCCGCCCTGAACAAGCTGGGCCTGCGCCCCCTGGTCGACCTCGACCTGCGGCTCGGCGAGGGCACGGGCGCGCTGCTGGCCCTGCCGCTGGTGCAGAGCACGGCCCGGGCGATGCACGAGGTGGCGACGTTCGACTCCGCGGGGGTCACCGAGAAGTAGGCGTCTGAGAGGGGGGACGCGGGGACGGGGGTCCGCGCGTCCTTTCCCCTGCCGTGGGTGCGTGGCAGTCGTCCCGCGGGCCGGGACGGGTGGGCCCACGGACCCGCACCGAGTCGTCCCGCAGGGCGGGACGGTCGGGCACGGACCCACGCACCCGCACCCGGCGGCGACGCCCAGCCACTGGACACCTGAGCCGCCGCTCGCGGCCACCCCGTAAAATCCGCACGTCAGGGCCACCGCCAAGCCCCGGAGGAGCCGCACCCTCATGGCCGAGAACCCCGCCTACCCCGTAGGCCTCCGCCTCACCGACCGCAAGGTCGTCGTCCTCGGCGGCGGCCAGGTGGCCCAGCGCCGGCTCCCGGCCCTGATCGCGGCGGGCGCGGACGTCCTCCTCGTGTCCCCGGCGGCGACCCCCTCCGTGGAGGCGATGGCGGACGCGGGCGAGATCACCTGGGAGAGGCGGCCGTACCAGGAGGGCGACCTGGCCGACGCCTGGTACGCCCTCATCGCCACCAGCGACAGCGAGGCGAACACCCGCGCCTCCGCCGAAGCGGAGCGGCACCGTGTCTGGTGCGTCCGCTCCGACGACGCCGACGCCGCCACCGCCTGGACCCCGGCGACGGGCCACAGCGAGGGCGTCACCGTGGCCGTGCTCACCACGAACGCGAAGGGCCGCGACCCCCGCCACACGGCGGCCATCAGGGACGCGGTCGTCGAGGGCCTGCGCGACGGCACCCTCGTCGCCCCGCACCACCGCACCCGCACGCCCGGCGTCGCCCTCGTCGGCGGCGGCCCCGGCGACCCCGACCTGATCACGGTCCGCGGCCGCCGGCTGCTCGCCGAAGCCGACGTCGTCATCGCCGACCGCCTCGGCCCCCGTGACCTCCTGGCCGAGCTCCCGCCGCACGTCGAGGTCATCGACGCGGCGAAGATCCCGTACGGCCGTTTCATGGCCCAGGAGGCCATCAACAACGCCCTGATCGAACACGCCAAGCAGGGCAAGTCGGTCGTACGGCTCAAGGGCGGCGACCCCTATGTCTTCGGCCGCGGCATGGAGGAGCTGCACGCCCTCGCCGAGGCGGGCATCCCCTGCACCGTCGTGCCGGGCATCTCCAGCTCGATCTCGGTCCCGGGCGCGGCCGGAATCCCGGTCACCCACCGGGGGGTGGCCCATGAGTTCACCGTGGTCAGCGGCCATGTGGCGCCGGACGACGAGCGTTCCCTGGTCGACTGGGCGTCCCTCGCCAGGCTCACCGGCACCCTCGTGATCCTCATGGGCGTCGACAAGATCGGCAGGATCGCCGAGACCCTGGTCGCGCACGGCAAGTCGCCCGACACCCCGGTCGCCCTGGTCCAGGAGGGGACGACGGCCGCCCAGCGCCGGGTCGACGCGACCCTGGCGACGGTCGCCGAGGTGGTCGTCGCCGAGGACGTGAAGCCCCCGGCCGTCATCGTCGTCGGCGAGGTCGTCGGCGTGGGGCCGCGGACATTGGCGTAACCCGGGGTAACCCAACCCGTCCCCAGCCGTTGGCACCGCTCCCAGGACAAGGCAGTATCACCCTGTGGCCGATCTCATCACCGTCGAGGATCCCGACGACCCGCGCCTGCACGACTACACGGGCCTGACCGACGTCGAACTGCGCCGCAAACGCGAGCCGGCCGAGGGCCTGTTCATCGCCGAGGGCGAGAAGGTCATCCGCCGGGCCAAGGACGCGGGCTACGAGATGCGCTCCATGCTGCTGTCCGCCAAGTGGGTCGACGTCATGTGTGACGTCATCGACGAACTCCCCGCCCCCGTCTACGCCGTCAGCCCGGAACTCGCCGAACAGGTCACCGGCTACCACGTGCACCGCGGCGCGCTCGCCTCCATGCAGCGCAAACCGCTGCCCACCGCGGGCGACCTGCTCCAGGCCGCCCGCCGCGTGGTGGTCATGGAGTCGGTCAACGACCACACCAACATCGGCGCCATCTTCCGCTCGGCGGCGGCCCTCGGCATGGACGCGGTCCTGCTCTCCCCGGACTGCGCCGACCCCCTGTACCGCCGCAGCGTCAAGGTCTCGATGGGCGCGGTCTTCTCCGTGCCCTACGCCCGTCTCGACACCTGGCCCAAGGGCCTGGACTCGGTCCGCGAGGCCGGTTTCACCCTCCTCGCCCTCACCCCGGACGCCAAGGCCAGGACCCTCGACGAGGCCGCCCCGCACAAGATGGACCGGGTCGCGCTGATGCTCGGCGCCGAGGGAGACGGCCTGACCACCCAGGCCCTGGTCGCCGCCGACGAATGGGTCCGCATCCCGATGGCCCACGGCGTCGACTCCCTCAACGTGGGCGCGGCGGCCGCGGTCGCCTTCTACGCGGTGGCGACGGGGCGTCCGCAGTTCTGAACACGCCCGTCGGGCCAACTGGCGCGTACCTGGGGCACGGAGCAGGCTGGAGACAGGGGGACGTTCCCGACCATGCCCCTCAGGGAGACGGCCGTGACCACTTCTGACTACGACACAAGGTTGGACACCGCATTCCTCGCAGAGATCACCGAGGTGTTCAGGAGGCACCCCGAGGCCGCCAAGAAATACACACTCGCAAGCCGTGAGGTGGAGCGCAGGTTGGGCGTCGACTACACCCGGCAGTACGGATTCTCCTGGATCGAGGACGGCAGGGTCCTGACCGAGTACCGGGACCGGGACAAGGAACCCGCGGTGGTCCGGGCCCGCCTTTGCCTCAAGCAGGAGCTGCGCGGACAGGAACTCGTCTGCGTGCACTGGATCGAAGCCGTGGAGTGACCGTCGGCTGAGTGCCCTCGGTCGGCCTCAATCTTGGTCCGGCGCCTCCTGCACCTGCTGTCGTACGACATCCCGGTGCACGCCCAGCCCCCTCGAGGGCCCCTGGCAGCCCTGGGCCGCGGCGATGCCGAGTGCCACGAGCAGGGTCACCACGACGAACACGAACAGCCGCTGACGCAGGAGGCGGGGGTTGGCGGGACGCAGCCCCGTCTTGGTGTTCCTGGCGGCCGGGCGGCCGGTACCGCTGCGCGGCGCGGGGCGGCTGCCGCTGCCGGAGCGGGTCGTGTTCCGCGAGGAGGCCGGGGTGGGCCGGGGGCCGGAGCGGGAGGAGGGCACGCCGTTGCCGCGCGGAGTGCTCCCGCCGCGTGACGGCACCCCGCCCCGCGCCGGACCCTGGCCCCGCGCCGGTCCGGAACCGCGCCCCGACGCATTCCCCTGCGAACCGGACGTGCCCGAAGAACCCTGCGGGCGGCGCTGGGCGGCCCGCTCCGGGTAGGTGTCGGCGATGCGCCCGGTGGGCCGGTCCGCCTCACCGGCGCGCGGAGCGGGCGGGCGCAGGTCCGGCAGGCCCTGGGCCTCGCGCGCCGCGATCTCCTTGAGCCGCAGCGACAACTGGAGGGTGCTCGGCCGCTCCTCGGGGTCCTTCGCCAGACACGCGCGGATGAGGGGGGCGACCGCGTCGGGCACGCCGTGCAGCTGGGCCTCCTCGTGCACCACGCGGTACAGCATCACCTCGGAACTGCCGTGCCCGAAGGGCGAGTCGCCCGTCGACGCGTACGCCAGGGTCGCGCCCAGCGAGAACACGTCCGTGGCCGGCGTCACCGCGGCGCCGCGCACCTGCTCCGGCGCGAGGAAGCCGGGGGAGCCGACGGCGGTGCCGACATGGGTGAGGGTGGAGGCGCCGGTCGCCCAGGCGATGCCGAAGTCGATGATCCGGGGGCCCTTGGGGGAGAGGAGGATGTTCGACGGCTTCAGATCGCGGTGCACCACCCCCGCCTCGTGGACGGCGACGAGCCCCTCCGACAGGGCGGCCCCGATGGAGGCGACCTCGGCGGCGCCGAGGGCACCCTCGTCGGCGACCTTGTCGTGGAGGGAGGGGCCGGGTACGTACTGGGTCGCGAACCACGGACGGTCCGCCTCCAGATCGGCCGCCACGAGCCGGGCCGTGCAGCCGCCGCGGATCCGCCGGGCCGCGGACACCTCTCGCGCGAACCGCGACCGGAACTCCTGGTCCTCGGCCAGATCAGGCCGGATGACCTTCAGTGCGACCCGCTGTCCCTTGCGGTCGGAGCCCAGGTAGACGACCCCCATACCCCCCGCGCCGAGCCGTCTGTGAAGCCTGAACGAGCCGACGACGCGCGGGTCCTCGCGCCTCAGGCGCATCATCGCCATGTTCATCCCCGCTGCCCGGTCCGTCTGACGAGCCACAGCTTACGTTTCCGCGGGCCGACGCGCGCAGAGGCCGCGCCCTCTCGTCCCGACGGATTGTCAGTGCCGGGTGGGAGAATTGAGGGGTGGTCAGGGAGCCGGAGGGCGGGCGGACTTCGGTTCGGATGTGATCCCAACCACCCGTCGCAGAAGGGGGATTGAACCCGTGAAGGGTGATCGCGTGGAGATAGTCGTGGACGCAGGGGACACGACGCGCACATATGAGGTGGTGGCGAGCAGGGCGGGCCGCCGGGTGGAGACGGCGGTACGACGAGGCGTCGTGGAAGTGAGCGAAGTCACGCGGAACGGATCAGTGGTACGGACGGCCCGGTTCATGGCGACCCGGGTGCTGGCGCTGGTGGAGCAGCCGGTGCCGCGCGAGGACGGCTCGGAGAAAGCGGGGCAGACCGGGCGACCCCTCCGGGAAGACCCGGAGTCCTAGGCCCCCGTCTCCACCCACGGGAGTACTCCGCTGGTCATGGCTCATCCTCGGGGAGGCCCGGCAATCGGTACGAGGGCATGACGTACGGCGAGGCCATGACGCCTAGATTTGAGGTCAAGCGGCGGGTGCAGCACTCGTCCCCCGAGGTCAGACACCCGCCGCTGCCAACGACAACAGAACGGTCAGGAGAGGGACCATGGCTCTTACGGCACCGCGGACACTGTCCCGCACACGCCAGCCCCGCCGTACGGGCCGTCGCCACCCGCTGGTGGCGACGCTGATGGCCCTTCCCCTGGCGGTCCTGCTCCTCGTCGTCTTCGACGGCTGGGAGACAGTGGCCACACAGGCGTCGTCCGTGGGAGTGATGCTGGGGCGCTGAAAGGCGACCCCAGGCCCGGAAGAGCGGTCCGGGCAGGGACATCAGCCCATGAAACCCCGTGGGGACGGGGGTGCGGCGGACGGCAAAATGCCGGCGTAGCTGGGGAGCTACGCCGGCATTGCTTTTCCCTCCGGGGGTTGGGCGGGTGCGGGTTCGGTGGGGGCGGGCGTTGTTGCGCAGTTCCCCGCGCCCCTGATGCCTGCGGCGGCCCGTCACTGCCCGGTGGGGGTTCGTGTAGCGCGTGCGGTTCGGTGGATGGGTCGGTGCCGGGGTGGGGGGTATCCGTCCTCGGTCCGGCGGCTCGGCTTCTTGAGTAGTTCTCGGTGACGGACGCCGGCCGCTGCGGGCGGACACCCCCCACCCCGTCCCCTCACCGCCGTACGCGACTGACGGCCCATCGTGGCGTGCGTCCACGGCCACCCCCAGGGGCGCGGTAGTGCGTCCGGTCCTTCGTGGCGCCGGTGACTGCACCCACCCAGGGGCGCGGGGAACTGCGCGACCGGCCACGACGGACCCGCAGCCGCTCGACGACGTTCCGCGGGACGCGGTAGGACGTCCGGTCCGTCGTGGCGCCGGTGACTGCGGCTACTCAGGGGCGCGGGGAACTGCGCGATCAGCCACGACGCACGCGCACTCGCCCGACAAGCGCACCCGGCACCCCCGCAGCCGCCCCGCCCAAGCCCAGCGCAGCGGCCGCGTACGCTCGCAGGCAGACCGTCCGCCCCCAGGGAGCCCCGTGACCGCCCACCCCCTCCTCACCGAGCTGAAACTCAGAGCGAGAGCCGAGGCTCACTCCCGCGGGCACGCGGCCTGCCCCTGCGGCGCGGACACGCTCGCCGACCGCCCCGACGCCACCGTCGTACGGCACGCGGACACCGTCGCCAAGGCCCACGCCCCCGGCACCGCCCCCGCGGACCTGGCCCCCCGCCTCACCGCGGCCGCCCGCCTCCCCGGCATCCTCCTGTCCCCGCTCCGGGCGACGCACGTCGACCTGCACGGCAGGCTCGTCACCTTCTGGCCGTACGGCGAACCCGTGGACCCGGAGGATCCCGAGGCCGCCCCCTGGGAACCGGCCGCCACCCTCCTCGCCCACCTCCACCGCACCCCGGCACCGCCCGGTCTGCCGGCCATGCGAGGTCCGGTCAAGGCCGCCCTCGCTGTTGCCCGCCTTCTCCAGGCCGTCCGGCAGAGGCCGCATCCGGCCGCCGCTGCCGTACTCCGCGCCTGGGCGACCCTTCCGCCCTGGGCTCGCGCCGAGTCGCCCATGGCGGACACCGCGACCCTGTGTCACGGCGACCTCCACCTCGGGCAGCTCGTCCGCCACCCCGCCCCCGACGGCCCCTGGCGCCTGATAGACGTGGACGACCTCGGTGTGGGGGAGCCCGCCTGGGACCTCGCCCGCCCCGGCGCCTGGTACGCCTGCGGCCTGCTGTCGCCCGAGGACTGGTCCCGCTTCCTCGGTGCCTACCGTGCGGCCGGCGGACCCGCGGTCCCCGCCGACGGCGACCCGTGGCCCGCCCTGGACGTCCCCGCCCGCGCCCTCACCGTGCAGACCGCGGCCCGCGCGATCGCCAAGGCGGTCGACGCGGACCGGCCGCTGGACGACGTGGAACAGGCGGTCGTCGATGCCTGTGACCGAATGGGTTCCACCCCGCCGGAGTTGGCGGACGATTTCGCGAAGTAGGGTGCAACCGACCAGAGCCGGACAGAGTCTGTCCTGGCGTAACGCTGAGCAAGACCGACCGGCGAGGAGTTGAGCCGACGATGCAGTGTCCGAAGTGTCACGCCCCGATGCACACGTACAACCGCAACGGTGTCCAGATCGAGCAGTGCAGCGGCTGCCGCGGGATCTTTCTCGACTACGGCGAGCTGGAGGCGCTGACCCGGCTGGAGGGCCAGTACGGCGGCGGCCCCATGGTTCCCCCGCCGCCGGCGGCTCCGCAGTACCCCGCCGCGCCCGGCGCACCGGCGTGGGGCGCCCCGCAGCACGGTGGCGGTCACTACGGTGGTCACCATGGCGGCCACCACCGCAACCGCGGCTTCGGCCACATGCTGTTCTCGAGCTGACGCAGGGAACGAGGAAGCCCCCGGCCGCAGGGCCGGGGGCTTCGGTGTGTGCGCGATACTGGGATTGAACCAGTGACCTCTTCCGTGTCAGGGAAGCGCTCTCCCGCTGAGCTAATCGCGCGGGGACCACGGTGGTGATCTTGTTGTGCTGCGTGCGCGATACTGGGATTGAACCAGTGACCTCTTCCGTGTCAGGGAAGCGCTCTCCCGCTGAGCTAATCGCGCGGGTCAGACCTTCGACGATCCAGTGGACGATACTGGGATTGAACCAGTGACCTCTTCCGTGTCAGGGAAGCGCTCTCCCGCTGAGCTAATCGTCCTTGGAGGTGGAGACGGGATTTGAACCCGTGTAGACGGCTTTGCAGGCCGTTGCCTCGCCTCTCGGCCACTCCACCAGGAGTGCAGGGGCTCAGGAAGATCCCCTGGTTCCATCGAGCGGACGACGAGGCTCGAACTCGCGACCTCAACCTTGGCAAGGTTGCGCTCTACCAACTGAGCTACGTCCGCTTGTCGTTTCGTTCCGCTCTCGCGGCCCGGCGACGAGTTGAACTCTAGCGGATTCCGGTGCCAGTACAAAAACGCGTTTGCGCAGCGTGCTGCCCTGCGCATGTCGACGTCCGTGGTCAGGGCGGCCGGAAGGACATGCCCAGGTCACCCGCGTGTCACCGGCCATAGACTCGACAACGTGCTCGACCTCCCTCCTCTCGCCCGTTTCGGCGACCGTGTCGCCACCGGTCTCCTCGACGTCACCAGCGACCCCGCGGCTCTCGACTCCACCGGCTTCTGGGCCGTCGCCGCGGACTTCGAGGGCGGTCTGACCTGCGCCCGCTTCGCCGACGTACGCCATGAGCCGGTGCCCGCGCCGGTGCCGGGAGCCTGGCGGGGCCCTGCCGCCGGCGACTGGACGTCGTCGCTGGACCGCGAGGCGTACACGGCGGGGGTACGGCACATCCGCGCGCACATCGCCGCCGGCGAGGTCTACCAGGCCAACCTCTGCCGGGTCCTGACCGCCCCGCTCGGCCCCGGCGCTGACGTGGACGCGCTGGCCGCGCTGCTGGCCCGCGGCAACCCGGCGCCGTACGCAGGAACGATCCGGCTGCCGGGGCACGGGGTGGAGATCGCCACCGCGTCCCCCGAGCTGTTCCTGCGCAGGGCGGGTCGGATCGTGGAGTCGGGACCGATCAAGGGAACCGGGCGGACCGAGGACGACCTGCTGCCCAAGGACTACGCCGAGAACGTGATGATCGTCGACCTGGTGCGCAACGACCTGGGGCGGGTGTGCGCCACGGGCAGCGTCACCGTTCCCGACCTGTGCGCCGTGGAGAAGCACCCCGGTCTCGTCCATCTCGTGTCGACCGTGCGGGGCGAGCTGCGCGCGGGCGCGGGCTGGGCCGAGCTGTTCGGCGCGGCCTTCCCGCCCGGCTCGGTCACCGGTGCGCCCAAGTCCAGTGCCCTGCGGATCATCGAGGCCCTGGAGACGGCGCCCAGGGGGCCGTACTGCGGAGGCGTCGGCTGGGTCGACGCCGACCGGGGCACCGGGGAGCTGGCCGTCGGCATCCGCACCTTCTGGATCGACCGCGCCGGGGGAGTGCTGCGCTTCGGCACCGGCGCCGGCATCACCTGGGGTTCGGACCCCGAGGGGGAGTGGCGGGAGACCGAGCTGAAGGCGTCCCGGCTGCTCGCGGTAGCGTCAGGGACGTACGAGGTGAGTGGAGGGACCCTTACGTGAAGATCTGGCTCGACGGCGGGCTCCAGGACATCGAGACCGCCCGCGTCTCCGTCTTCGACCACGGACTGACCGTGGGCGACGGCATCTTCGAGACCGTGAAGGCGGTGGACGGCCGCCCCTTCGCCCTGACCCGGCATCTCGACCGGCTGACGCTGTCGGCCCGGGGCCTCGGACTGCCGGACCCCGACCACGACGAGGTCCGCCGCGCCTGCGCCGCCGTACTGGAGGCGAACCCGATGCCGCTCGGGCGGCTGCGCATCACCTACACCGGCGGCCACGGTCCCCTCGGGTCCGACCGGGGCGAGCACGGGCCGACCCTGGTGGTCGCCCTCGGCGAGTCCGCGCCTCGGCCCGACTCCACGGCCGTGATCACCGTTCCGTGGACGCGCAACGAGCGGGGCGCCCTCACCGGGCTCAAGACCACCTCGTACGCCGAGAACGTCGTCGCGCTGGCACGCGCGCGTGAGGGCGGCGCCTCCGAGGCGCTGTTCGCGAACACGGTCGGGCAGTTGTGCGAGGGCACCGGCTCCAACGTCTTCGTCGTGCTGGACGGGGAGATCCACACCCCGCCGCTCGCGTCCGGCTGCCTCGCGGGCATCACGCGCGCGTTGACCGTCGAGTGGACCGGGGCCAGGGAGACCGACCTGCCGTTCGACGTCCTGGAGCGGGCCGACGAGATCTTCCTCACCTCGACCCTGCGGGACGTCCAGGGCGTCCACCGCGTCGACGCCCGCGAACTGCCGGGCGCGCCCGGCCCGGTGACCGCCAAGGCCATGCGGATCTTCGAGGAGCGGGCCGGGGACGACCTCGATCCCTAAAAGCCCGGGATATTGAGCTGCTCCGGCGCGCGGCAGCGGGTAGAACTCCGGTGATGACCACCACTCTGCGGCCGACCGAGCCGCTCCAGCGCGGCGCCGACGGGGCGCTGTCCCGCCACTTCACGGTGTGCGTGAACAGCCGTCCCGTCGGGGCGATACACCTCGCGACCCATCCGGCCTTCGGGCCGTCCGTCGCGCAGATCCGGGACCTGCGGATCGACGAGCCGGACCGCAGGCGCGGCCGGGGCACCGTCGCCGCGCTCGCCGCCGAGGAGGTGGCGCGGGGCTGGGGGTGCGGGCAGGTGGAGATCAGGGTCCCGGCCGACGCCGGACCCGCGCTGCGGCTCGCCACCGCGCTCGGCTACGTCCACCGCAACCGCGGCATGGAGAAGCCGCTCGGCACCGAGGCGCCCGAACTGCCCGCGGGCAGCCGGGGCAGGCCCATGACCGAGGACGAGTTCTGGCCGTGGGCGGAGCGCGGCATCACCGAGTACGCCGGCGACTGGAGCGAGCGCGGGGTGCCCGAGGCCGAGGCCAGGGCGAGGTCGCGCAAGGACCACGAGAAGCTGGTGCAGCGCGGACTCAAGACGCCGGAAGCGCTGTTCAGCGTGCTGGAGCACGACGGCGTGCGGGTCGGGGTCCTGTGGGTGGAGTTCGTCGACGCCAAGGCGTTCGTCTACGACGTCGAGACCGAGGAGGCCTTCCGGGGCCGCGGGCACGGCCGGTCCCTGATGCTGCTCGCCGAGGCCCAGGCCATCGCCTCCGGCAGACGGGTCCTGGGCCTCAACGTCTTCGCGGGCAACACACCGGCCGAGCGGCTGTACGAGTCGCTCGGGTACGAGACGGTGGGTTACTCGATGTACAAGAGCCTGCTCTGAGGCCCACTCACTCCTGGCCGGCGAGCAGCCGGTCCGCGATCTGCTCGATCCGCTCGCGCAGCCCGTCCTGGGACTTGCCGCCGTCGAGACGCTCGCCGCCGATGACGTACGTCGGTGTCCCGCTCACGCCGATCGCCTTGCCCTCGGCCTGGTCGGCGTCCACGATCAGGATGTGCCGGCCGTCGATCAGCGCGGTGTCGAACTCCTCGGCGTCGAGGCCCAGTTCACGGGCGACCTCGACCAGGAAGGGCTCGCCCTGGCGGTCCAGCTCCGCGACAAGCGCCAGCACGGCCTCGACGTACTCCCAGCCCCTGCCCTGCTCCAGTGCCTCCTCGGCGGCCTGCGCGGCGGCGAAGGAATGCTTGTTCTTCTCCAGCGGGAAGTGCCGCAGCCGCAGCTCCAGACGGTCGCCGTAACGGGCACGCAGGGCCCGGACGTCGTCCAGCGCGTCACGGCAGTCCGGGCACTGCAGATCGCACCAGACGTCGAGGACGGGCGCGGCGGGACGGACGGGGGAGGGGTCGCTCATGACCCCAGTCTCCCAGCCCCCGGCCACCGGACGGGAATCGGCCCCCGGCGGCCCCGACCGGCGCCGCCCTGCGCCAGAGCACGACCTGCGCACCGGCACGTCCTACGGCGACTGCGCCATCGGTACGTACTGGGGCGGCTGCGTCACAGTACGTCTTATACGTCCTGCGGCGGTCGTCTCACCGATACGTCCTAACGGCGACCGCCTCACCGGCGCGTCCCACGCCGGTCCGCTCACCTGTACGTCCCACGCCGGTCTTTCACCGGCACGCCTTGCGCCTCCCCTCGCACCGGCACCTCCCTGCGCCGGCCCTCGCACCGGCACGCCCCACGTCGGCCACCTCAGCACCAGGTCCGACGCCGGCCGCCTCACCGACACGCCGTCTATCGGACCGCCTCGCGGAGCACGCCCACCCGTCCCTCCGACCGGCACCTGCGGAGGAGGTGACCCGGAGATGTCCCTGATGTCCTGCCGGGGCATGGCCCGGTGGGGGTCGGAAGGTGCAGGATGGACAGGGACGAAGCGGTACGTTGCCGATCGAAGCCCGCCTGGAGGACCGGATGATTGCCGAGACCGTCTGTTCCGCCGTTGCCGCGGCCGGCCTGGGCATCGCGGCGGTCACCGCGTACCGCAAGCGTTTTCTCGCGGCCACGCGTATCGCCGCCTACTCCCTCGTCCCGCTCGGTCTGGTGATGACCGGTGTCGTCGACTGGCTCGCGGACACCGCCTTCAGTCCGACCGCCTGGGCGGGCTTCGGCGTGCTCGGCCTGTCGTGGGTGCTGTTCTCGACCACGCGCGCGGTGGAGCGCCGCCGCGGCGGCACCCGCAAGGAGCGCAGGGCGGCGGCCCGTGGCGCCCAGGAGGCGGTGGCTCCCACGGCCTCGGCGCCCTCGCTCGGCCCTGCCGCGCACACCCCGGCCGCCCGCCCCGCCGCCAAGCCCGGGACCACCGGGTCCGCCGCGGACGACTTCAGCGACATCGAGGCCATCCTCAAGAAGCACGGCATCTGACGGCCGGACGGCGAACTGAAACGTTCGCAGGGGGACCGGCACCGGACCCCAAGCGATCACGACTCGAAACGGACATCACGGAATCCGGCGAACTCCCGCTCATTCCGGGCGTGTTGATCGCGGACGGGGCGCGGACTGCGTCATCATCGCCGCGAGATGCTGGACACAACACAGAGCGATACCGCGCCGCCTCAGGATGAGCCGCGTGGATGCCTCTTCGCCCTTTCCCAGCCACCGCTGATGATCTTCCTTGCGGTGATCGGGTGTCTGCTGCTCATGGCTGCGCTGCACGACCTGCTGCTGCTCTGAGCCGTACCCGTGGGTCCCCGGCGTCACCCGCCGGGGACCACGTCGACGCCCCTGCCG
Source organism: Streptomyces sp. NPDC091972 (assembly GCF_044756385.1). Taxonomy (NCBI): domain Bacteria; kingdom Bacillati; phylum Actinomycetota; class Actinomycetes; order Kitasatosporales; family Streptomycetaceae; genus Streptomyces; species Streptomyces sp. NPDC091972. Next base: position 178,260 of record NZ_JBIVSV010000006.1, read on the forward strand.
GGTCCCGGACACCCCGGACCCGCTCCCAGCGCAGCCGCACGGGTCTTGCCGACCACAGCCGCACCGCCGCCCGGCCGGGCAGCTCCACGGGCTGCGTCGGTAGTCGAATACGCGGGCCTGCGCGCCATCTGGCGGCCTGCGCTCCAGCGCCTGTGCTCGGTCGCCGTTCCGTCGGTCGGCTCACCACCTGGCGGCCTGCGCCCCATCACCTGTGCTTCAGTCACCGCCCGTGGGTCGGCTCACCAGCGCCCGGCCCGCGCACCGCCGCCCGCGCCTCGGCGACTGTCCGCGGACTTGATCACCGCCGCCTGCCCGGCAGCTCCACCCCCAGCACCCCGGCAACCACACCCACGAGCTGATCGCCGCCGCTCAGCCCCCAGCGCGACAACCCTGTGCCTGCGCAGCACCGGCCTGCCTTCAGCGCGACAACCTGAACCTCAGCGTCACTGCCAGGCTCTCAGTGCGACCGCATGGCCCGGCACCCCGCTCGGCCACCACCCCCGCCCGGCCACCAGTACCGGTACCCGGCCCCCCACCCCGTTGCCCAGCCGGCGGCTACTCGCCCGGATGCCGGCATCACCCCCCGGACCTCAGCCCGCCGCCTCCTTGCGTCGCGCCCGGTAGGCGGCCACATGGAGGCGGTTTCCGCAGGTCCTGCTGTCGCAGTAGCGCCGCGAGCGGTTGCGGGACAAGTCGACGAAGGCCCGTCGGCAGTCGGGGGCCTCGCAGCGCCGCAGCCGCTCCTGCTCCCCGGCCACCACGAAGAAGGCCAGCGCCATCCCGCAGTCGGCCGCGAGATGGTCGGCGACGGAGGCGCCCGGCGCGAAGTAGTGCACATGCCACTCGTAGCCGTCGTGATCAGTGAGCTGGGGCGTGGTGCCCGCGGCGGCGACGAGTTCGTTGATCAGGGTGGCGGCGGCCCGGGCGTCCGGGGCGGCGAACACCGAGGCGAACCGGCCGCGGATCTTGCGCACGGCCGACAGATCGAACTCCGAGAGCACGCCGACGTCGCTGATCTCGTGGTTCCGTACGAATTCCGCGAGCGCCGGGACATCCGGCAGCGCGTCCGGCGACGCGTCGTCCTCCGGTGCGGTGTTCACCAGATCGACCACGGTGTCGAGTGCGCACCGGGTGTCGTGGGTGATCAGCACGATTCGCTCCCTGGCCTGGGGGTCGGGCGGACGCCCGCCGATGCTGGCCGATGGTAACGGCTCGCCGGTACTCGGTGCCGGGCCGCACGACAGGCGCCGGGGGGGGGGGGGGCCCCCCCCCCCCCCCCCCCCGGGGGGGGCGGGGGGGGGGGGGGGGCCCCCCCCCGCCCCCCTCTCGTGCGGCACCCGTGACGGGGCCGCCGCGCTCAGACCTTGGCGCCCACCAGTTCCCGGCCCTCGATGGACGCCAGCAGTCGTGCCCCGCGGTCGGGCCGGCTGTCGAGGCCGATCAGCAGTCCCGGCACCGCGATGCTCGGCAGCATGTGGGCCCACATCACGGAGATCCGGTGCCCGAGGTCCTCCCGCCCGTGCAGCGCCCGTGACATCAACTGCACCCCCGCGAACGCCCCGACCAGCAGGTCTGCCGTGTCCCGAGGCTCCACCGTGGGCAGCAACTCGCCCTGGTCCCGCGCCACTTGCAGCATGCTCACCAGCTGGTCGCTCCACTGCCGGAACGGCCCCGTGTGATCCACGCCGGGCGGCGCGCACTGGTCCACCGTCAGCCGCACGCTCCCCTTCAGCAGGGAGTTGGTCCGCAGCCGCTGTCCGAAGACGAACGTCATGTCGACGATCTCCTGGAGCTTGCACGGATGCGGCGGTACCGCGCCCAGCGACAACTGCTCGTCGAGCACCGCCTGGGCCAGGGACTCCTTGGACGGGAAGTGGAAGTACAGGGCCCCTTTGGTGACGTCGGCCCGCTCCAGCACCATCGCGATGGTGCTCGCGGCGTACCCGTGCTCGTCGAAGACGGCGCCCGCGGCCTCCACGATCGCCCTGCGTGTCCTGATGGCGCGCTCCTGTCTCGCCATAAGAACCCCTCCCCTGCGCCACGTTCGGATCTCGTCCGGTCTCGATCAGGTCTCATTGAAAACCGACCGGAATCCCTCGTACTCTATCGCTCACCGGCACGGGAACCTCACCGTCCGTCATCGCTTCGGAGGAACGAGGGGGAAACATGCCAGACTTACGGCGGTTCGCGCAGGCCCGGCCCGGCTCCGGACCTCTGACCGCGACCGTACCCCGGGAGTTCGTGCACCGCGTGGCCGTCGCGGAGATCCTCCTCACCGGGTGGACCAGGACCGACGCGGACCGGTTCACCCTCACCGCCCAGTGGCCGCGCGCCCATCAGCTGCACGTGTCCCCGGATCGTTCCGCGTATGAGCCGCTGCTGGTTGCAGAAACGGTCCGCCAGTGCGGGGCGCTGCTCGCCCACGCGGCCTACGAGGTCCCCCTCGACCACTGCTTCGTCCTCCAGGAACTGCGGGTCGACACGCGCCCGGAGCACCTGGCCGTCGGCGCCGTCCCCGCCGAACCCGTCGTCGACATCACCGTCCGGGAGGTCCGCCGCCGCGCCGGCCGCGCGGCCGCCCTGCGCTACGACGCCGCCGTACGTCTGGGCGGTGAACGGGTCGCGACCGGCCACATCGCCGTGACCTGGACGAACGCGTCCGTCTACCGCCGACTGCGCGGAGGGCGCAGCACCGACGTCGGTGCCCTGCGGCTGCCGCTCCCGCTGCCGGCGCCGCTGCCCGCCGACAGGGTGGGCCGAGCCCTCGCCGCCGACGTCCTCCTCTCGTCCGCCGACCGCCCCGGCCGCTGGCGGCTCCGCGTCGACACCTCCCACCCCGTCTTCTTCGACCACCCCCTGGACCACATCCCCGGCATGCTCCTCCTGGAAGCCGCCCGGCAGGCCGTACGGGCGCACGGCGGGCCGGAGCTCCGGGTGCCGGCGTCGTTCCACGCCACGTTCCAGCAGTACGCGGAGTTCGACGAGCCGGTCTGGATCGAGGTGAGCGAGGAGGACGGCACCGACGTACAAGTCGCCGCGCGGCAGGGGGAGTCGGTGGTCTTCGCCTGCACGGTGGGCGCCGCCGCAGGGTGAGATATCGTGTACAGCGAGTAAAAAACAAACGGCATGACCCGTTCTTTTCCGTACCAGGAGTGTGCAGTCGATGCCGAGGCAGTTACGCGCTGAACAGACCCGAGCGACGATCATCACTGCCGCCGCCGATCTGTTCGACCGTCGCGGCTATGAATCGACCAGTCTGAGCGACATCGTCGCGCACGCCCAAGTCACCAAAGGGGCGCTGTACTTCCACTTCGCGGCCAAGGACGATCTCGCGCACGCGATCATGGAGATCCAGTCGCGGGCATCGCGACAGCTCGCGGGCGACGTCGACGCCCGGGGGTACACCTCGCTGGAGGCGCTGGTCCGCATCACCTTCGGGATAGCCCGGTTGTCGGTCGAGGGACCGGTGCTCCGGGCCGGACTCCGGCTCGCCACCGGCGGAGTCGAGGTACGTCCGCCGCTGCGGCACCCGTTCACGGAGTTGCTGGACATGGCCACGGGCAAGCTGCTGGGGGCGGTCAAGGAGGCCGATCTGCACCCGGACACCGATGTGGACGCGGTGGCCCACTCCCTGGTGTGCTTCTTCGTCGGGACGCGGGTGGTGGGCCGGCACCTGGAACCGCTGGGGCGGCAGCCGCGGCGGCTCGCCGAGATGTGGCACGTGATGATCCGGGGGCTGGTGCCGGTCCCTCGGCGGGCCCGCTACCTGGCGCTGGTCAGCCAGTTGGAGCAGGAGGCCCGCAGCGGCGGCTGAACGCCGTCGTCGCCGGCAGGGCAGGTCTCGCGCCCGGTACGCCCACGCCGTCAAAGCGCACCCGCACCCGGTCCCGTCCCCCGGGTGACTACAGTCGCGGCATGTCCCGCAGCGCAGACGTCATCCTCGGCAACGAACCCGGCTCCTTCCCGCACGGCGTGCTCGCCGAGCGGCACCCCGCAATCATCCGGCAGGTCCGGGAGAGCTTCCCGTACGGCCCCACGCAGCACCGCGCCCTCGACGCGCTGCTCGAAAGCTGCACCAAGGGCGTCATCGAGCCGCTTCCCGGCGGGGCGTGGGGGGAGTGGGGGATCGACGCCTGCGCAGGGCGCTCCTGGTTCGACGTGCCGTGGCTCTGGTCAGAGAGCTACTTCTACCGGCGACTCCTCGACGCCGTCGGGTACTTCGTGGACGGGCCCTGGCGCGGCATCGACCCGTTCCGGCCCTCCAAGCTCGCCGAACTCGACTCCCGCGAGACCGACGAGGAACTGGCCGCGCTGGACGGACTGGCCGCCCTGCCCGTCGAGGAGCAGTGGACGGCCCTGCTGCACGGCTCGCTCTGGGGGAACCGTGCCGACCTTGGGTTCCGGCTCTCCGACCAGGCCGCCGAGAGGCGGGACGCCGTACCGGACCTGGTCGCCGACGACAGCGACCGCCTACGGACCCTCCTCGACGGAGCCGGCACCCTCTGCCTGATCGCCGACAACGCCGGACGCGAACTGATCCCCGACCTCCTGCTGGTGGCCCACCTCCTCGAACACGGCCGGATCGAGCGGGCCGTACTGCACGTGAAGCCGCACCCCTACTACGTCTCCGACGCGACCACCGCAGACGTGGTCGACGCGCTGCGCCGGCTCGTGCGGGCACCGGGGGAGGCCGCGGCCTACGGACGCCGGCTGTGGGACGCCATGACCGACGGGCGGCTCGACGTCCGCGCGCACCCGTTCTCCTGCGCCCCGCTGCCGTACGCGGACATGCCCGCCGACCTCCGCGCGGAGATCGGCGCGGCCTCGCTCACCGTCCTGAAGGGGGACCTCAACTACCGGCGCCTGGTGGGCGACCGGTGGTGGGCGCCGACCACGCCGTTCGCCGACGTGACCGCGTACTTCCCGGGGCCGGTGGCCGCCCTGCGCACCCTGAAGTCCGACGTGGTCACCGGGCTCGACGGGCGCACGGAGACCGCGCTGACCGAGGCGGAGGGGCAGCGCTGGCGGACGAGCGGGACCCACGCGCTCATCCAGGTCCGGCCCTGAGGAGAGTTATGCTGCCGACTTGTACCGGTGGGCTGCCACACGTCCCGCCGACGGGCAGCGAAAGAGGACGTCATTGACCCCGCGGTACCTGAGCAATCCTGGGGAGCCCGTCTACGACGTGGACGCGCGGCGCTATCTCGACGTCACGGACGCCCGCGACGAGGCCGACCTGCACGACGTGTTCACGGACATCTACCGCACCAACCGCTGGGGTTCCGACGAGACCCGCTCCGGACCGGGCTCCGAACTCCAGCGCATGAAGCGGGTCATCGCCCAACTCGGCGCTCTCATCTCTGACTTGGGCGTCCGCTCGGTCCTGGACGCGCCGTGCGGCGACCTGAACTGGATGCAGCACGTCGACCTGCACGGCGCCTCCTACCTCGGCGGGGACGTCGTCGAGGAGCTCGTCACCGCCAACCGCGCCCAACACCCCGCCTCGGAGCGGGAGTTCCAGCTCCTCGACTTCACCGCGCAGCCCGTGCCGCGTGTCGACCTCATCGTCTGCCGGGACGCCCTCGTGCACTTCTCCTACCAGCACGTGGTGGAGGCGCTGACCCGTTTCCGGGAGAGCGGCTCGCGCTATCTGCTCACCACGACCTTCTCCCGGACGTCCGCCAACACCGACATCGTCACGGGCTGGTGGCGGCCCATCAACCTCCGGCTGGCGCCCTTCGAGCTGCCGGAACCGCTGCGGATCATCGGCGACGAGGAGTCCGACGACTTCTACGACGACAAGGTGCTCGCCCTGTGGGACCTCGCACAGATCCCCGCGCACTTCCCGGGCTACGAGCCGGTGGCCGCCGAGTCGGGGTCCCGGGGCGCCTGATCCTCGGCGCGCAGTCGGGCGAGGGCCTCGCGGGCGGCCAGGGTCCGCGGATGCCGTAACCCCAGCACTTCCTCGCAGGCCGCCCGCACCTCGCTGAACTCGGCCTCCGCAGCCTCCAGTTCGCCCTTGAGGCACAGCAGGTCGGCCAGGTTGTGCCGTACCGACAGGGTCCCCGGGTGCCGGGGCCCGAGCGTCTCCACGCAGTCCGCGAGCACCGTCCGGTACTCCGCCTCCGCCTGCTCGACGTGCCCGCGCAGATGCAGGACGTGCGCGGCGCCGTGCCGCACCGACAGGGTGAGCAGGTGCTGCTCGCCGAGCACGGTCCGCCGGGCCTCGTAGACCTCCCTGAACTCCCGCTCCGCCGCGGCCAGCCGGCCCTGGTCCTTGAGCAGGTCGGCGAGGTTGTGGCGGACCGCCAGCGTGCCAGGGTGCCGGGGGCCCAGCGTCTCCACGCAGTCCGCCAGGACCGTGCGGTACTCGGTCTCGGCCCGGTCGGTACGGCCCCGCAGGTGCAGGACGTGTGCGGCACCGTGCCGCACCGACAGGGTGAGCAGGTGCTGCTCCCCGAGCACCTCCCGGCGCGCCGCGTACACCTCCCTGAACTCCGCCTCGGCAGACTCCAGTTGGCCCCGCTCCATCAACAGGTCGGCGAGGTTGTGCCGGACCACCAGGGTGTGCGGGTGCATGTCGCCGAGCAGCCTGCGCTGGACCTCGAAGACCTCCCGGAACTCGCTCTCCGCGTCGGTGGGCCAGCCCCGGTCGCGCAGCACGGTGGCCAGGCCGTGCCGGGCGGCCACGGTCTCCGGGTGGTCCTCGCCGTAGGCGTCCGCGCGCAGCCCGAGCACCGCACGGAACTCGTGCTCGGCCTCCACGAGCAGGCCGCGGTCGCGCAGGACGTCCGCGAGGTCGTGGCGCACGGCGAGGGTGATCGGGTGCCGCTCGCCCAGCACGTCCGCGCACACCCGCAGCGTCTCCCGCAGCTCCTGCTCGGCCTGCCGGAACATCCCGCGCTCGTGCAGCACCTGGGCCATCTCGTGCCGGGTGACCAAGGTGTCGGGATGGTTCGCGCCGAGGGTCTCCCGGTAGGCGTCCAGGAGCAGCCGGTACTCCTCCTCGGCCTCCGCCAGCAGCCCCCGGTAGCGGGCCATCCAGGCCACGCCCTTGCGGGCCGCGAGGGTCCGGGGGTCGCGCTCGCCCAGCAGAGCCCGGCGCGTGGCGTGCACCGCCCGGTACTCGGTCTCCGCCTCCACCGGGCGCCCCCGGCCGTTCAGCAGGTTCGCGAGGGCGTACCGGGCGTCGGCGGTCTCGCAGGCCGCGTCGCCGAACAGGGCGCGCGTGTCCTCCAGCACGGTGCGCAGCAGCGACTCCGCCGCCGGCAGCCGGCCTCGCAGATGGAGCAAGTGGGCCGCCGCGGACCGCACTTCGAGCGCGTCCGGGTCGCGGGGACCGCACGCCAGCACGACCGGCTCACACGCCCCGAGCACCTCCTCGGCCCGGTCCAGCCAGCCCCGCCGGATCAGATGCCGGGCCCCGGCCGCGGCGGCCCGCAGCGCCTTGGAGACCAGTTCGTCCGCCGCCTCGTAAGGGTCGCCGATCAGGGCCAGCGGGGCGTCGCAGTGCGGGAGCAGCAGCCGCCAGCGCGGCCAGTCGCGCGGGTCGTCCTCGCTGAGCTCGGCGGTGGCGCAGACGACCAGGTCGGCCACGACGGCCGCGTACTCCCGCATGTGCTCGGCGAGGTCCCGCTGGAGCCGGCCGGCGTCCCGGACGAGCGGGTGCATCAGGAGGGTGCGGGCGTGGTCGTCGCCACCGGGCGGGGTGTGCAGTTCGATCAGCCCGAAGTCGGCCAGCGAGGTGAGAGCGGTGAACAGCTCCTGGGGCGTGACGCCGGGCAGCAGCGAGGAGTCCGCCAGCCGGTCGGGGCGCAGCAGGTCCACCAGCGGCACCGGCGCCTCGCCCAGACAGCACAGCAGCCGCATCAACGGCCGGGCCTGGACGATGCCCCGCCGCTCCAGGAGGTCCAGCGACAGTTCCCAGGTGCCGGTCACCGGCACGGAGTAGTTGCTGCCCTGCTGCCCGGGCGGGTGCTCGTCGAGGAGTTCGGTGAAGCGCTCGTCGAGGGCCACCCGGTAGTCGGCGTACGTCCGCACGGTCGTCGTGCCCGGCCAGGCGGGGAACGCCGAGGCCGCCGCGAGATGCGAACCCGCGATGCGCAGTGCCAGCGGCAGCCCGCCGAGCCGCCGGGTCAGCAGCCGGGCGTCCTCACGGGAACCGGCCCGCTCCCCGGCCAGGTCCCACAGCACCTCGGTGGCGTCGTCCTCCTCCAGGGCGTCGACCGAGTGCAGCGTGGCCCACGGACCCCACGTCGTCGGACTGCTGTCCCGGCTGGTGATCAGCACCAGCCCCGGGAGCTCCGCCGCGGGCCGGATCCAGCCCCTGCCCTCCGCCAACCGCCCGTAGGGCGCGAGGTGTTCGGGCTCGTCGGCGTTGTCCACCACCAGCAGCCAGGGGCTCGCGGTGTCGCACAGCCGCCGCCACAGCAGGTCGGTCGCGCTCGAACGCCCCGACCAGGCGCGGTCGATGAGGTCGGCAGGGGTGCCCAGCGATGCCACCACCTCGCGCATCCCGGCGCTCAGCGTGGCGGGGTTCTTCGCCGTCACCCACCACACGTCGACGTTCAGCGCGGCGGCGTAGGCGGCGATCTCCAGGGCGACGGTCGTCTTGCCGCTCCCGCCCATGCCGTGCAGCACCCGTACGCCCGAAGTCGGCTTGCCCACAAGCTGTTTGAGCGTGTCCAGGAGTGCCTCACGGCCCCGCACCCGGCGGTCGAGCCGGCCCAGGGGAGGCGCGACGGTCAGCGCACCCGGGGCACGGGCGGGCTCCAGCGGGGCCTGGGTGTGCTGCACCTGGATGAGGACCGGGCGCGCGAGAGCGGAGAACTCCTGCACGAACTCGCTCAGCAGACCGGACAGCGCCGGGTCCTGGGCCAGCAGGGCGCGCAGGGTGGTGTCCCATTCCTGCCGCTGCTCCCGCAGCAGGATCTCCTGCCGGGCGGGCGGTGCCGCGTCGAGCGCAGCGCGTGCCCGGTCCAGCCGCTCTACGTCCTCCCGGCGCAGGAACCGGGCCATCCGCTGCCGCGCCGCCTGCCATGCGTCCGTGGTCATGAGCCCGACCATCGTGCCCGCTGCCGCGGCGGCGGTCTGGGTGAACAACTCTGCCCCGAACATCGAGGACCCCCCTGTCGGCACACACCTCGACGGTTACGTCCGAACCCCTCTCCCGTTCTCAGGTTCTCATGTCACGTGGACGCGCAGGGACTTGATTCCGTTGATGAAGTTCGACACGAGACGTCGGGGTGGCTCGGCGACCCGCGGCGCGGGCAGCGCGCGCAGTGCCTCCCGGTAGAGAACGCGCAGTTGGAGGCGGGCGAAGTGGGCGCCCAGGCAGACGTGCGGGCCGTCCCCGAAGGACACGTGCGGATTCGGTGTGCGGGACGGCTCCAGCCTGTCCGGCGCCTCGAACACCCTCTCGTCACGGTTGGCGGAGGCGTGCAGGACGACCACCTTGTCCCCCGCGCGCACCTGCTGCCCCGCGAGTTCCGTGTCACGCACGGCCGTACGGCGGAAGGTGAGCACGGGCGGGTGCCAGCGCAGCAACTCGTCGACCGCCGGAAGGAGTTGCCCCGGGTCGGCGCGCAGGCTCCGGTACACCCCGGGGTGCTCGGCGAGCGTCAGGAGCCCGCCGGGTGCCGCACTGCGCACGGTGTCGTTGCCCGCGACGGTGAGCAGGAAGAAGAACATCTCCGGCTCTCCGTCGACGAGTTCGCCGTCATGGGCGAGCGTGGTCATGACGTCGTCGGCCGGGTGCCGCCTCTTGTGCGCTGCCAACTGGCGGGCGTACCCGAACATGTCGGCCAGCATCGCGGGCGAACGCGGATCGACCGGCCTGCCCTCCCCGTCGAGCACTCCGGGACCGGCCTCGTCCGGGTCCTGGTAGCCGATGACCCGCTGCGTCCAGTGCAGGAGGAGTCCCCTGTCACTGTCCGGGACCCCCAGCAGATCGGTCAGGTTGAGCAGGGCGTAGTCGTCGGTCACGGCGGAGACGAGGTCGACGGTGCCGTCCGTGGCGCGGGCGGTGCGCAGCGCGCCGGCGAAGAGGTCCCGCGCCCGCTCCTCGGCCACCGCGGCGAACCGGTCGACCCGGCCACGGGTGAAGGCCCGGCTCACCGTGCGCCGCAACCTGCCGTGCTCCGGCGGGTCCTGATTGAGCATCATGCGCCGGATGAAGGGCAGATCGGCTGGATCGGGGTCGCGGATCTGGGTCGCGCCGAGGTGCGAGGAGTACGTCGTCGAGTCCTTGAGCACCCGCACCACGTCCGCGTGCCGGCTCACCGCCCAGAAACCCGGTCCGGCCGGCCAGCCCAGCACCTCCGGTTCGTCCTGCCAGGCCACCGGGTGGTGGTCGCGCAGGACGCGATAGGCGTCGTACGGAATCGCGTCGGCGTACTGACGGGGGTCGAAGACGTCGGGGACGGGCGGGGCCTGGCGCATGCGACCACGGTGGCCTGCGGTGGGCGGCTGGGCAAGGGGCGGGTGGCGGGCGTCGGGGTCGCCTTGTCGCGTCGGGTCCGGGGCTGAGGAGGCAGGCGCAGCGCTCGGGGGCTCGGGGGGCAGCGGGTAGGGAGGGGGTAGGGCTCAGGTGTGAGGGGGCTGGGATTCGGCCACGTCGACGGCGCCGACGGCGGGGCGGATGCTCGTACGCCGGGCTGCGAGACTGTCGTACGGCCGCCCGTGCGGACCGCCCGGCGGTGCGGATCCGCTTCTCCGGCCGGGCGCGCGAGGAACCCGGCAGGTCACCGGCGCGGCGGGCGCGCCGCGCATCACCGCCTGCTCGCCGCGGACGCAGTCCTTTCGCCTTTTCCCAAGGAGCGACGATTCGGCTGACCTTGATGTAGTGATCATGCCAATCGGTCGGCCATCATGCCCGGATGACGGTGGGAGCGGCGTTACGACCTTGGCGTTCGGGAAGCGGGAAGGCGGCGGCCGCCGCGGCCGTCCTCGTGCTGGTGCTCGCGGGCTGCGGCGGGGACGGGGACTCGTCGTCCTCGGGCGGCGGGCGCGCGACGGTCAGGGTGGCCGCGCTGCCCCTGAGCGACTGCGCCATGCTCTACATCGCGCAGGAGCGCGGCCTCTTCGAGAAGGAGGGCCTCGACGTGCGCGTCCAGCAGATCCAGCAGAGCCTCCAGGCGCTGCCCGCCCTGTCCAAGGGGCAGATCGACATGGTCGCGAGCGCGAACTACGTCACCTACTTCCAGGCCCAGGACCAGGGCACCCTCGACATCCGCATCGTCGCCGAGGCCATCCGGGCCGCGCCGCGCATGATGGACGTGCTGGTGCCGAAGGACTCCGACATCAAGACCGTCGCCGATCTCACGGGCCGGAAAGTCGCCGTAAACGTCCTCAACAACGTCCAGTCGCTGACGTTCGACGAGATCCTGGCGAAACAGGGCGTCGGCCGTCCCGTCTACCGCCAGATCCCCTTCCCGCAGATGGGTGCCGCGCTGGACAAGGGCCAGGTCGACGCCGTGCACGTCGTCGAGCCCTACGACAGCTCCATCCAGGACGAGCTGGGGGCCAGGGTGCTGGTCGACGCGGCGTCCGCGCCCGTCGAGTCGATCCCGCTCAGCGGGTACATCACGACGAAGAGGTTCGCCGGGAGGAACGCCGACGCGCTCGACCGGTTCCAACGCGCCCTGAAGGCGGCCGTGAAGCTCGCCGACGCCGATCCGTCCCTGGTCCGCGAGGTGCTGCCGACGTACACCAAGGTCACCGAGGAGCAGGCGGAGAAGATCGACCTGCCGGTGTATCCGGCGACCGTGGACGCACAGCAGATCGCCCGGCTCACGGCGCTGATGGAGAAGCGGAAGATGCTGAGGAAGCCGGTGGATCCGTCGACGCTGCTGGTGAAGTGAGGGGCGGATGTCGATGAGGGGGCGGGTGTCGATGAGCGGCGTGTGTCGACACGGAGCGTGAAGGGGCTGGGCGTGAAGTGATGCGGCTGCGACCGCGACTGAGGGATCGTCAGGAGCTGTGGCTCGGCCTGCTCGGCATCCTGCTCGCGTTCGGCGTGTGCGAGGCGGTGAGCCGGGCCGGCCTGGTGCGCCGCAGCTATCTGCCGCCCGCCTCCGAAGTCGTGGCCCGTGCCGTCGAGTTGGCGGGCGACTCAGTCTTCCTCGACGGGATCGGCGTCACCCTGCGGGCCTGGGCGCTGGGGCTCCTCCTCGCCTGCGCGATCGCCGTACCCCTCGGGCTGCTGCTGGGCAGCGTGCCGCTCGTCGACGAGGCGGCGCGGGCGATCGTGGAGTTGTTGAGGCCCCTGCCGTCCGTCGCCCTGATCCCTCTCGTCTCCCTGCTCCTAGGCTCCGGCACCGAGACCGAGGTCGCGCTGATCACCTACGCCTCGGTGTGGCCGATCCTCTTCAACACCGTCTACGGTCTGGGCGAGACCGATCCCCTCGCCAAGGACACCCTGCGCGCCTTCGGGTTCGGCCGCCTCACGGTCCTCCTGCGCGCCGAACTCCCCGCCACGGCACCCTTCATCGCCGCCGGCATCCGCATCTCCGCCGCCGTCGCCCTCATCCTCGCCGTCGCCACGGAGATCCTCTCCGGCTTCGGCGAGGGCCTCGGCATCTTCATCGCCCAGGCGGGCCTGGCCACGGACGGCACGCGGGACGTCCTGGCGGGCGTGGTGTGGGCGGGCGCCCTGGGCCTGGTCATCAACGGGGCGCTGGTGTGGGGGGAACGACGACTGTTCCCGTGGACACCGGAACACCGGGAGACGGCTGGACGGGGGATGAGCCGATGAGCGGGGCGGGCGGGGGTGAGGAGGGGCGAGAGAAGGCCGCGGGGGAGCCGCGCGGGGCGGGCTCGTCGTGGTCTTCCACGGGGCCCGGGGGAGAGGCGCCGGTGACGGAGCCACCCTCCCCGTCCCCACCCTCCCCGCCACCGCGCAGCTCGACGCACCCGGGGCCCGCCCAATCAGCGACCCACCACTCGCCCAACCCCCACCCGCCGTCCTCCCCGAAGTCCCTCGCACGTCCCCCCGGTGCCGTCACCGCCCACCCCGCACTCCTCCGCTGGCCGGCTCTGGTCCTGGCCGTCGGCGTGTGGGAGTCGGCCACCCGCGTTCGCGGCAGCGTCTACTTCCCGCCCCCGGACCGCATCGCGCGCCACGTGCACGAGCTGTGGTTCGACGGGCCCGCCCGGCACCTGTTCCTCAGCGCGGCCGCCGTGGACGACATCCTCCCCAGCCTCGGCCGGATGACCGCCGGGTTCGTGCTGGCGGCCGTCGCCGGGATCGTGCTCGGAGTCGTGGTGGGCCGGTCACGGCGGGCGTACGCGCTGGCGAACCCCGTCCTCCAGTTCGCCCGGGCCGTCCCGCCTCCGGCCCTGGTCCCCGTCTTCGTCGTGGTCTTCGCCTTCGGCACCCCGATGCAGATCGCCTCGATCACCTTCAGCGCCGTCTGGCCGGTGCTCGTCAACACCGCGGCCGGCGTCCGCAACACCGACCCGCTGCGCCTCGACGTCGCCGCGGTCCTGCGCCTGAACACCGCCGAACGCCTGTGGTTCCTCGTCCTGCCCTCCGCACTGCCCCGCATCTTCGCCGGGCTGCGCCTGAGCCTTTCGCTCTCCCTGATCCTCATGGTGTTCTCGGAACTGCTGCCGGGCACCGCGAACGGCATCGGCTTCACGCTCACCGAGGCCCAGACCCGCTCGGACCTGCTCACCGTATGGGCGGCCCTGGTTCTGCTCGGCGCCCTCGGCTACCTGCTCAACACCGGCCTGCTGGCGGTCGAGAAGCGGCTGACCGGCAGGGAGAGGGCCACATGAGCCACAGCAGCCACCCGAGGCACGCGCCCCAGACGCGGGAACAGGGAACCGACCGCATGCTCCAGCTCTCCTCCGTCGGCCAGCACTACGGCGACCACCAAGTCCTTCACGACATCACCCTCACCGTCCCCGCGGGTCAACTTCTCTGCGTCGTCGGCCCGTCCGGCTGCGGCAAGTCCACACTGCTGCGGACGATCGCCGGGCTCCTCCCCGCCCGCGAGGGCACGATCACCATCGACGGCGCCCCGGTCACCGGCGTCCCCGACCGCCTCGCCGTCGTCTTCCAGGACTACGGCCGCTCCCTCTTCCCCTGGCTCACGGTCCGCGACAACGTCGCCCTGCCCCTGCGCCGCCGCGGCCTCGCCCGCACCGAACGGCGTGCCGAGGCCGAGCGCATCCTCGACCGTGTCGGCCTGTCCGGTGCCGCCCGCCACCACCCCTGGCAGCTCTCCGGCGGCATGCAGCAGCGCGTCGCCATCGCCCGTGCCCTCGTCTGCCGCCCCACCCTCCTCCTCATGGACGAGCCCTTCGGCTCCCTCGACGCCCAGACCCGCGAGGACCTGGAGGACCTGCTCCTGGAGGTCCACCGCACCGACGGCACGACCATCGTGTTCGTCACGCACGACATCGACGAGAGCGTCTACGTCGGCGACCGCGTCGTCGTCCTCTCCCCGGGCCCCGGCTCCCGGATCGTCCTGGACCTGCCGGTCCGGCTGCCCGGTGACCGCGACCAGATCGCCACCAGGGGACTGCCGGAGTTCGTCGCACTGCGGGCGGAAGTCGGGCGGGCGGTCCGCCACCAGGGCGCGCGGGACGACCACGGCAGAGAAACCCAGGACCGCTGACCCCCTTCCGGTGACCTCCCTCCGGTGATGTCCCTCGGTGAACTCCTCCCGCCCCTCCCAACGCCGCAACTTGCGCCCGGAACTCCCGAGTTCGATCCGGATTCACGCGATGGTGTGATCATGTGTGCCCCGGCGGATGGCCGCGGAGAGCCCTGGGTAGGGCCCGGCTCATGACGCAGCAGCCCTTCGAACTCCCGCACTTCTACATGCCGTACCCCGCGAGGCTGAACCCGCACGTCGACGAGGCCCGCGCCCACTCGACCGTGTGGGCACGCGAGATGGGCATGCTGGAGGGGTCCGGGATCTGGGAGCAGTCCGACCTCGACGCCCACGACTACGGCCTGCTCTGCGCCTACACACACCCCGACTGCGACGGCCCCGCCCTCTCGCTCATCACCGACTGGTACGTGTGGGTGTTCTTCTTCGACGACCACTTCCTTGAGACCTTCAAGCGCACGCAGGACCGCGCCGGCGGCAAGGCCTATCTCGACCGGCTGCCCCTGTTCATGCCGATGGACCTGTCGACCCCGATGCCCGAGCCGCAGAACCCGGTCGAGGCGGGCCTCGCCGACCTGTGGACGCGGACCGTGCCGTCGATGTCCACCGACTGGCGCCGCCGTTTCGCCGTGGCCACCGAGCATCTGCTCAACGAATCCCTGTGGGAGCTCTCGAACATCAACGAGGGACGGATCGCCAACCCCGTCGAGTACATCGAGATGCGCCGCAAGGTCGGCGGCGCCCCCTGGTCGGCCGGCCTCGTGGAGTACGCGACCGCCGAAGTGCCCGCGGCCGTCGCCGGGTCACGCCCCCTGCGTGTGCTGATGGAGACCTTCTCCGACGCCGTCCACCTGCGCAACGACCTGTTCTCCTACCAGCGCGAGGTCGAGGACGAGGGGGAGCTCAGCAACGGCGTCCTCGTCCTGGAGACCTTCTTCGGCTGCACCACGCAGGAGGCCGCCGACACCGTCAACGACGTCCTCACCTCACGCCTCCACCAGTTCGAGCACACCGCCCTCACCGAGGTCCCCGCGCTCGCCCTGGAGCACGGACTGTCCCCGGCGGAGGTGACCGCCGTCGCCAAGTACACGCAGGGACTGCAGGACTGGCAGTCCGGCGGCCACGAATGGCACATGCGCTCCAGCCGCTACATGAACGCCCGCGCCGACACCACCTCCCCCTGGCAGACCCTGACCGGCCGCGGCACCTCGGCCGCCGACGTCGGCGCCCTGCTCGCCGCGGCCGGCGCGGAGCGGCTGCGGGCCCACACGCACGTACCGTTCCAGAAGGTCGGCCCGTCCCTGCTGCCCGACTTCTACATGCCGTTCCAGGTGGAGCACAGCCCCCATCTGCCCGGCGCCCGCCCCCGTCTCGTCGAGTGGACGCACCGCATGGGCATGCTCCAGGAGGGTGTCTGGGACGAGGACAAGCTCGCCGCGGCCGACCTCCCCCTGTGCGCCGCGGGCATCGACCCGGACGCGAGCCCCGAGGCCCTGGACCTGAGCTCGCACTGGCTGGCCTGGGGCACCTACGGCGACGACTACTACCCGCTCGTCTACGGCGGCCGCCGCGACCTCGCCGCCGCCCGGCTCACCACCCGGCGGCTGTCGGACTGCATGCCCCTCGACGGCGAGCAGACACTCGTCCCCGCCAACGCCATGGAACGCGGTCTGATCGACCTGTGGGCCCGTACCACGGCCGAGATGACCCCCGACCAGCGGCGCACCCTCAAGGACGCCGTGAACGTGATGACCGAGAGCTGGGTCTGGGAGCTGGCCAACCAGATCCAGCACCGCGTCCCCGACCCGGTCGACTACCTGGAGATGCGGCGCGCCACGTTCGGCTCCGACCTCACCATGAGCCTGTGCCGCATGGGCCACGGCCCAGCCGTCCCGCCGGAGGTCTACCGCAGCGGCCCCGTGCGCTCCCTGGAGAACGCCGCCGTCGACTACGCGTGCCTGCTCAACGACGTCTTCTCGTACCAGAAGGAGATCGAGTACGAGGGTGAGATCCACAACTCGATCCTCGTCGTGCAGAACTTCTTCGGCATCGACTACCCGACCGCGCTGGGTGTCGTCCACGACCTGATCACCCAGCGCATGCAGCAGTTCGAACACGTCGCCGCCCACGAACTGCCGATCGTGTACGACGACTTCGGGCTCTCGGAGGAGGCACGCGAGGTCATGCGCGGTTATGTGACCGACCTCCAGCACTGGATGGCCGGCATCCTGCACTGGCACCGCACGGTCGACCGCTACAAGGCCGAACACCTGGCCAGCCGCACCCACGGCTTCCTCCCGGACCGCCCCCCGGCGCTTCCCCTGGCGGGCTGACAGCGGGGGCTCACCAGGGCGGCCCGGCAAGGGGGACTCAGTCGGGCGGTCCTTGACTCGGCACGCCGGCACTCGGATCCCCGGCCGCCTGTGGGGCGTCTCGACGGCCGGTCTCCTCGCCCGCCCGTGTGGCCGCGCCGGAACGGGGGCCGCCCCTCCGCCCGGTGCGACGACCGCAGGGCGGACGGCCCGACCGGCCGGCCCTCCGGAGCGCTCCGACCCCGACCGCCCGCGTCAGTGCCGCGGGCGGTCCTGGAGCGCCACGTACAGGCGTCGCGCGCGCTCCGCCTGGACCGGTTCGCCCAGCCGTTCGAAGTCGTCGGCGAGAGCGCTCAGTTCGCCGGTGTCCAGACTGCTCGGGTCGTCGGACCGGCGCAGCAGGCTCTGGTCGAGCTCGATCGCGTCGAACCGGCGTATCAGCGCGACCAGGGCCAGGTCGGTCAGACCCTGGTCCAGAGCCAGATCGGTCCAGGTGCACAGCGGTTCGTCGGCGGGGTCCGTGCCGAAGAAGAGGCGGTCGGTGTCCTGGGCCCACCGGCGCAGCTCGGCCGGATCCGCTCCGGGCCGGGGTATCTCGCTCAGTCCGCACGCCGTGTCGAAGTCCGTCTCCCGCACCTCGTCCAGCAGCGGCAGGTCCTCGGCCCGGCCGTGCAGACCCACCAGCACCGCGGCCAGCCGCAGTTCGTCCGTCAGCGACGACCGCGTCTCGTACCGCAGCAGCCTCCGCAGCAGCTCCAGGTCGCCGTCACGCCGGTCGAACTGCGCGGCGCGCAGCGCGAGTCGACGCCGTACGGCATCCGCGGCCACCGCCTCCCACACCGCGGTGTCACCCGCGCGCAGGGCCGCGAGATCCCCGCGGCCCTGCGCGAGGACCGGCTCCCACACGGGCGGCGGGGGCGGCCCGATCAGGTCGTAGGCGCCGCCCTCCTCCGCGCCGAGAAGGACGAAGCCGGGCTCCGTGCGTGCCAGGGCGGCGTGCAGCATGCGCATCAGCTCCACCGGTGAGCGCTCGGGAAAGCCCAGGGCGGCCCGGAGTTCGGCGCGCTCCGCGTCGAGGGAGATCTCGCACTCCTCGCGGATCTCCCGCTCCACCTCGGCGACGTACGCGAGGATCCTCTCCTCCCCGTCCTGCGGGGACAGCCGGGTGCAGTCGTGCCACCCTGGCAGGCCGATCACTATCTCCAGCGCCTCGTCGACACCGGAACCGATGATCCCGGCCCCGCCCTCGGAGTCGGCGTACAGCACGGAGCCGTCCCCGCACACGAAGTACGTGCCCCCGGTGTCGTCGCCCGCCACGATCTCCAGCGGGCCGCCCGAGGCGAGACGGACCGGCTCGACATGGCCGTGCTCGGCGCGGGCGAGGGAGAAGTTGAAGGGGAAATCGGCGAGTGCGGCCAGTCGGGCGTCCTGCCGGAGCAGCGCCAGGGCGTGATCGGTCATGTCACGGAACGTAACAGCCCTCACTGACAGCGGGACTTCGCCGTCCCACATGCCGCTTCACAACTTACCTGCCGGATCCGGACGCCTTTCCGTTCCTGACCACCCGTCAGTCTCACTCGTTCGTGGCTCGTCGCGTGCCGGTGTGCCGGGTAGACACCAGCCGGTGGTGATCGAGCCGGAGGCGATCCATGGAACAGACTGCGCTGCGTCCCAAGCCGATGCCCGGTCAGGAGCCCGGCGGGGGAGGGAAGTCCGGGCCCGCCCGGCGCCCGCATGCCGCGCGTCGGCGCGGACGCCGGCTCACGACCCTGCTGTTCGGCCTGTTCGTCGCGGTCGTCCTGGTCCTGGCGGGGGTGGGACTCGGGACCGTCGGAGCCACCGTGGTCGGCATGAGCGAACTCGCCGAACTCCGGCGGCAGGCGGGACCGCACCAGGACGGCCCGTCCGCCCCGGCGCACCCGGGCCCCGCACTGCCGTCGGCCGCGCCCGCCACGGCCCCCTCGCCGGGACCCGTCGCGCCGACTCTCGGTCTGGAGGTCGTGGACGCGGAGAAGACGGGCGCGCTGGTGGTCGGCGTCCATGTCCCCGGCCCGGGTTTCGCGGCGGGCCTGGTCCGCGGCGACGTACTCCTCGCCTTCGGCCGGACCCGTGTCGACACGGCAGACGACCTCGCACACGCCGTCGCGCACGCCCGCGCCGGCCGCGAGGTCGTGCTGACGGTCCGCCACCGCGGCGGCGGTTACCAGCAGCTCACGGCCGTACCGGGAGTCGTCGTCTGAGCTCCCGGCCGGTGCGCGTGCTCATGTGACCACCCGGAAGTGCGTGGTCAGCCGCCCCGCGTCGTCCAGCACATGGAAGGCCAGGCCCACCGGCGCGTCCCGGTCCGCGATCCGCTCGCCCTCCCAGGGCAGCCGCAGCGTCCAGGTCACCCCGGGCCCGACGGCCAGGGGCCGCCCGGCGAACACGCTCGCAGCGGGCGTGTGCGCATGACCCGTGATCAGGCCGGCGATCCGGGGCCGCCGCTCCAGCAGCGCGGCCAGCCGCCCGGGGTCGTGCAACCGGTAGGAGTCGGGCAGCGGGTGGTGCAGCGCCACCGGCGGATGATGGAAGGCCAGCAGCGCCGGAAGACTCCCGTCCAGTTCGTCGAGGGTCGCCTCGATCCAGTCGTACGTCTCCTCGTCCAGCGCCCCTTCGTCGCTCCCGGGGATGCTGGAGTCGCACATCAGTACCGCGCCGCCGTCGAAGACGCGCACGCTGTTCACCGGCCGGTCGGACACCGGCTGCCGCAACAGGGCCTTGCGGTACGGGGCGCGGCTGTCGTGGTTGCCCGGGCAGGTGAGCACCGGGAACGGCGGGTCGCCCTCGTGCAGGCCCAGGATCCGCGCGGCCTCCTCGTACTCGACCTCGGCGCCGTGATCCGCGATGTCACCCGTCACCAGCAGGGCGTCCACCTGTCCCGGCAGTTGCCACAGCCGGTCACGCACCCGCTCGGCGCGCTCCGTCGCCCGTGCGGTCCCGTCGAGATGCAGATCGCTGATGTGTGCGAACACGAGCACGACGTACCCCCTCGTCTAATGTTTTGACTCGATCCAAGCATTAGAAGTGATGCCCGATCAAGTGGCTCCCGTCGGTCGGCGGCGGAAAACCACTGGTCCGGATCCGGCCGCCGACGGCACGATGAGCCCATGCCGACCACGCTCCTCGCCTTCCTGGGGGCCTGCACCCTCATCGCCGCGTCACCCGGCCCGAGCACCGTGCTGATCATCAAGCAGTCCCTGCACGGCAGGCGCTCCGGCTTCCTGACCGTGCTCGGCAACGAGACCGGCGTGTTCCTCTGGGGCGTCGTCGCCGCACTCGGCCTGACCGCGCTGCTGACGGCCTCCGAGATCGCCTACGACGTGATGCGGATCGTCGGTGCCGTCGTGCTCGTCGCCTTCGGCGTCCAGGCCCTGCGGCAGGCGCGCCGCGCCAAGGGGGCCACCGACGATGGCACCTGGGAGAGCACCGGCAGGACCGGCTGGGCCGCCTACCGCGCGGGACTGCTGCTCAACCTCGCCAACCCCAAGGCGGCCGTCTTCGCGATGTCCTTCCTTCCGCAGTTCGTGCCCGAGGGCGCCCCCCACCTGCCCACCATGATCGGGCTCGCCGCGCTCTGGGCGGTCTACGAGATCGGCTACTACGGCCTCTACGTGTGGTTCGTCGGCCGGTTGCGGACCGTCCTGTCCCGCGCGGGCGTGCGCCGGAAACTGGAACAGGTCTCCGGGGGCGTCCTGCTGCTCCTCGGCGTCCGCATGGCCCTGGAGAGCTGACGTACGCCCGGCACCCCCGTCCGGTCCGTCGGAAAGACACGTCGACCGGCTCGCGCGCCCCTCGCCGTCCGGGCAGGATGCTGCCCAAAGACCATGACCCGCCCAGGGAGGCCCTGATGACCGGCACCGCAGCGCCCTTCGCCGCCGACGACTACAGGGCGCGCATGGAGCGCGCGGCACGGTCGGCCGCCGATGCCGGACTCGCCGGACTCCTCGTGGCTCCCGGCCCGGACCTGGTGTGGCTCACCGGCTACGCGCCCACCGCCGCCACGGAACGGCTCACCCTGCTGGTCCTCGCTCCGGGACAGGACCCCGTCCTCGTCGTGCCCACCCTTGAGGCCCCGGACGCCGCCAAGGCCGCCGGCGCGAGCGCCCTGACCCTGCGGGACTGGACCGACGGCAAGGACCCCTACGCCGCCACCGCCGCCCTCCTGGACGCCGGCGGCCGGTTCGGCATCAGCGACAACGCCTGGGCCATGCACCTGCTGGGCCTCCAGAAGGCCCTGCCCGGCACCTCGTACGCCTCCCTCACCGAGGCCCTGCCGATGCTCCGCGCGGTCAAGGACGCGGCGGAGCTGGAACTGCTGGCAGCCGCGGGAGCGGCCGCCGACGCGGCCTTCGAGGAGATCCGGAAGGTCCGCTTCGGCGGGCGCCGGGAGTCGGAGGTCGCCGCCGACCTCGCCGACCTGCTGCGCCGCTTCGGCCACTCCCAGGTCGACTTCACCATCGTCGCCTCCGGCCCCAACGGCGCCAACCCGCACCACGAGGTGGGGGACCGGGTCATCGGACGCGGCGACATGGTCGTCCTCGACTTCGGCGGCCTCAAGGACGGCTACGGCTCCGACACCTCCCGCACCGTCCACGTCGGCGAACCCACCGACGAGGAGCGCCGGGTGCACGACCTCGTGCGCGCGGCGCAGGAGGCGGGCTTCCGGGCCGTACGGCCCGGTGTGCCCTGCCAGGAGGTCGACCGGGCCGCCCGCGCGGTCATCGCCGACGCCGGGTACGGCGAGTACTTCATCCACCGCACCGGGCACGGCATCGGCGTCACCACGCACGAGCCGCCCTACATGATCGAGGGCGAGGAACAGCCCCTCGTCCCCGGCATGTGCTTCTCCGTGGAGCCCGGCGTCTATCTGCCGGGCCGTTTCGGGGTACGCATCGAGGACATCGTCACGGTCACCGAGAACGGCGGCCGCAGGCTCAACGACACCACCCGCGAGATGGTCATAGTGGACTGACCCGGACCCAGGAGCCCCTCCACCCCTCGAGCGACTACGGCGCGACCATGACCCAGGCACCGACACCCACCGCGGACACGGTCCGCCGGCTGGTCCGTTCCCTGCTCAAGGACAGCCCTCCCGACACGGGCGGGCCCGAGGTCCGGCCCGTCACCGACGGCGGGCACTCCACCTGGTGGATCGGCACCCGCCATGTGCTGCGCCTGGCCCCCGACCGCGACGCCTCCACCCGCGGACGCCGTGAACTGCGGCTGCGCGACCTGGTCCGCCCGCACGTGCCGGTGACCGTGCCGACCAGCGTGGCGCAGGGGGAGTGGGCGCCCGGACTCGCCTACACCCTCGACACCAGGGTCCCCGGCGGCTCGGCGGAGGAGCACGACGTGTCCGCCGTCGGCGAGGCCGATCTGGCGGGCCTGCTCACCGGCCTGCGCGAGGTACCGGTACGGCAGGCCGAGGCGCTCGGCGTCCCCCGCGTCGGTCCGCGCTCCCTGGAGGCGCTGCGCCGGGAGGCCGGCCGGGCCGCCGAACGCCTGCACGCGGCCGACGAGTTCGACCCGGCCCGCCTCCAGCAGCTCACCTCGCCGGCCGCGGTCCAGCTCGCCGCGCAGCCCGGCAGCGCCGTCCTCGTGCACCACGCCCTGACCGGCGAACACCTCGTGATCAGCGCGGACGGCCGGGTGCGCGGGGTGCTCGACTGGACCGACACGGTCGTCGGCGACCCCGCCGAGGACATCGCAGGCCTCGCGCTCGCCGTCGGCTCACCCGCCGCGGTGCGCGCCGCCACCCTCGCCGGGTACGGCGCCAGACCCTGTCTGCGCGGGCTGTGGCTCGCCCGCTGCGACACCGTGATCCGCCTCGCCGCGGGCCTGGACGGACGCGCCGCCGAGCCCCTGCCGCTCCTGCGCACCCGGCTGCGGCGGGCCTGGGAGGCGATCCTCCTGGAACGCGTCACCGAGCTGCGCGACGAGGAGACGGACGACGCGGAGCTGTAGACGTCTCCACCTGCGCTTTTCTGTGCACGGGAGGAACGTCGTCAGGTCACGCCTGCAACAGCACCACGCACGACTCCCCGGGCACATGCAGCACCCCGTCCGGACCCGGCGCCTGCACCGGCTCCCAAGCCGCCAGCACACGGGCCTCGCGAGGCCCCAGAGGGATCGCAGCCGGCGACTTCGCGAGGTTCACGGCCACCCGGACGTCCCCGCGGCGGAAGGCGAGCCACCGCTGTTCCGTGTCGTAGGCGACCCGGGTGTCGGCGAGGTCGGGGTCGGTGAGGTCCGGCTGCTCGTGCCGCAGCGCGAGGAGCCGGCGGTACCAGGCCAGCACCCGCGCGTGTGGCTCGCGTCCGAGCTCGGACCAGTCCAGGCAGGAGCGGTCGCGGGTCGCCGGGTCCTGCGGGTCGGGCACGTCCTCCTCGGCCCAGCCGTGCTCGGCGAACTCCCGCCGCCTGCCCCGGCGCACCGCCTCGGCGAGCTCCGGATCGGTGTGGTCGGTGAAGAACTGCCAGGGGGTGCTCGCCGCCCACTCCTCACCCATGAACAGCATGGGCGTGAAGGGCGCGGTCAGCACCAGTGCGGCCGCGCAGGCGGCCAGGCCGGGGGAGAGGGACGCCGCCAGCCGGTCGCCCTGGGCGCGGTTGCCGACCTGGTCGTGGGTCTGGGAGTAGCCGAGCAGCCGGTGCGCCGCCGCGCGCGTACGGTCCAGCGGGCGCCCGTGGCTGCGGCCGCGGAAGCTGGAGTAGGTGCCGTCGTGGAAGTAGCCGCCGGTGAGGGTCTTGGCGAGCGAGGCCAGGGGGGCGCGGGCGAAGTCGGCGTAGTAGCCCTGGGACTCGCCGGTCAGCGCGGTGTGCAGGGCGTGGTGGAAGTCGTCGTTCCACTGCGCGTGCAGCCCGAGACCGCCCTCGGCGCGGGGGGTGATGAACCGCGGGTCGTTGAGGTCGGACTCGGCGACGAGGAACAGCGGACGGTCCAGCTCGGCGGCGAGGTCGTCGACGGCGGTCGACAGCTCCTCCAGGAAGTGGCAGGCGCGCGTGTCGACGAGCGCGTGCACCGCGTCCAGGCGCAGTCCGTCGATCCGGTAGTCCCGCAGCCAGGACAGCGCGCTGCCCAGCAGGTACGCGCGCACCTCGTCGGAGCCGGGGGCGTCGAGGTTGACCGCGGAACCCCAGGGAGTGTGGTGCGTGTCCGTGAAGTACGGTCCGAAGGCGGGCAGGTAGTTCCCCGACGGGCCCAGGTGGTTGTGCACCACGTCCAGGACCACCCCGAGGCCCACCTCGTGCGCCCGGTCGACGAAGCGCTTCAGGGCCTCGGGACCGCCGTAGGGCTCGTGCACCGCCCACAGGGAGACGCCCTCGTAGCCCCAGCCGTGCCGTCCCGGGAAGGGGCACAGGGGCATCAACTCGACGTGGGTGACGCCGAGTTCGACGAGGTGGTCGAGGCGGGCGGCGGCCGCGTCCAGGGTGCCCTCGGGGGTGTAGGTGCCCACGTGCAGCTCGTAGAGGACCGCTCCCGGCAGCGCCCGGCCCGTCCACGGGGCACGCCAGTCGTACCGCTCGTGCTCGACGACGGCGCTGAGTCCGTCCGGGCCGTCCGGCTGACGGCGTGAGCGCGGGTCGGGCAGCACCGGGCCGTCGTCCAGCGCGAAGCCGTACCGGGTGCCGTGCTCGGCCTCCGCCTCGCCCCACCACCATCCCGAGCGCTCCGGATCACGCTCCAACGCGTGCGTGGCGCCTCCGCAATGGAGCGTCACGCGGCCGGCCTGCGGTGCCCACACCTCGAACTGCACGGACGGTTCCCCTTCGTCTGCTCACCGTGATGTAGCCCGTCCATGGTGCTTCAAACGCGATCAATCCGCCTGGGAATCCGCCGCTTTGCGGCGGGTGTCGTCGGGTACGCGCGTGCGGCGGCCGTCGTCTCGTTTTCTGGACACCCGCGGTTCACTGCCCGACAATCACCAACGTGACGTCGTCCTTCGAGTTCAACACGTACCCCGCGCGGCTGTCCGACGCGGAGCGCGACAAGGTGCTGAAGGTGCTCCGTGACGGCGTCGCCATGGGCCGCCTGTCGCACGACACGTTCGTGCGCCGCATGGAACTGGCCCTCGTCGCGCGGCGGTCCGACGAACTCGCCGTGCTCACCGCGGACCTGCCCCAGGAGAGCCGCGTCTCCCGACTGGTCTTCGGCACCGTCGAGGCCGTGTCCGGATTCACCGTGAAGCTGCGCAGGGCCTGGCAGGCCGAGCGCCTGCCCAAACTGCTGCTGCCGCACCCCGGCAGCGGCCACGCGCTGCGCATCGGCCGCGACCCGGCGAACGGCCTGCGGCTGACCCACGAGACCGTCTCCCGCGTCCACGCCGAACTCACCCGGCAGGCCGGCATGTGGGTCCTGCGCGACCTCGGCTCCACGAACGGCACCACGGTCAACGGCCGGCGGGTCATCGGCGCCGCCGTCGTCCGCGAGGGCGACCAGGTCGGGTTCGGCCGGATGGCCTTCCGGCTCGCGGTCAACTGAGCCCGACCTCAGCTCTGGCCTGGGCTTTACGTGTGGTCGCGGTGCAAAAACCTTTCCGCCGCACGGTGTTGACGTACCCCCCAACTCGTGACTGACTGTGCGTACACCATGCACACCAGGTGAACCGACGGCACCACATTGTGGAGGTGTGCCCTGCCGCCCCTCCTCCGCTACCCGACCGTCGACGAGCTCGGCGCACGGGCCGCGGCGCTCGTCGCCCGCCATCCGAAGGACGCCCGGCTGCGCCGCGCCGGCACCTCCCGCGCGGGGCACCCCCTGTGGCTGCTCTCGGTCGGCCACGGCAGCCGCCAGGCCCTCGTCGTCGCCGGCCCGCACGCCAACGAACCGGTGGGCGGCGGCACCGTCCTCAGACTGGCCGAGCGCGCCCTGGACGACCCCCGGCTCACCGTCGAGGCCGACGCCACCTGGAACCTGCTGCTCTGCCTCGACCCCGACGGCCTGCGCCGCAACGAGGGCTGGCTGCGCGGCCCGTACTCCCTGGGCCGCTACTTCCGCACCTTCTTCCGGCCCGGATTCGGCGAGCAGCCGGAGTGGCTGCCCGACGGCGCGGACGCCGCCGCACTCCCGGAGACCCGCACCCTGCTCGCCCTCCAGGACGAACTGCGGCCCTTCCTCCAGTGCTCCCTGCACGGGGTCGACGTCGGCGGCGGCTTCGTCGAACTCACCCGCGACCTGCCCGGCCTCGCCCGGCGCGTCGCCCACACGGCGGCCCGGCTGCGCATCCCGCGCGAGCTGGGCCCGTACGACACCCTCTACTGGCCCTCTCTCGGCCCCGCCGTCTACCGGATCCCGCCGCCCCGCCGCGGTGACCTGGCCGCCGCCATAACGGAGGCCGCCGTCGAGTCGACCTGGTACCACCCGCACCGGCACGGCACCCTGACCGCCGTCGTCGAGGCGCCCATGTGGGGCGTGGCCGCCGTGGAGGACGACGGCACCCCCGCGGACGCGCCCGCCGTGCTGCGCACCGTCAGCCACACGCTGCGCCGCGACGCGCGGCTCCTGGAGGACGTCCTGGCGCGGATCCGCCCGCACGTCCCGGCCACCCCCGACGCCGCCCGGCTGCTCGCCCCGGTCGAGGACTATTTACTGGTCTGCCCCGGACTCGCCGACGCCTGGGACCCCGACGTCACCGACGGCGGCCGCCCGATGCCCCCGCTCAGCTCCGGCCACCTGGCCGCGCTCCGCATCGCCGGACGGCGCCTCGCCCTGCGCACGGCCGGGCTCCTGCACCAGCTCGTGACCCGCGCGGGCACCGATCCCACCGGCGCGCTGCCGGAACTGGACCGGCTCGTCGACCTGTGGTGCGCCGACTACCGCGACGGCTGCGGTGCCCGCTGGATCCCGGTCCCGCGCCAGATCGAGTACCAGTCCCGCGTCGTGCTCTCGGCCTTCGAACTCGCCGCGCGGGACGCGCCCGTGTGCTCCCGTTCGGGTGAGCCGGGCTGGGGATCCGAGGCCGCCGTGCCGATGCACCGGGAATGACGCACACGAACACAGCGACAGCGGTACGGCGAGCGGCACACCTGGGCCTCACGGCGGCGACCGCCCTCCTACTCGCCGCCGCGGCCCCCGCGACGGCCCGGTCCTTCCCCGGCGACGACCACCTCTACCTCATGGTCACCACCGGCGACGGCCGCTCCAGCGACACCCGCGGCACCCTCCTGCTGTGCGACCCGCCCCAGGGCCACGGCCGTGCCGTCGAGGCCTGCACCCAGCTGGACGCCGTCGACGGACACATCGACGCCCTCCCGCTCGCCGACGTCTACTGCCCGATGCTCTACGCGCCGGTCACCGTCCAGGCCCGCGGCCAGTGGGACGGCCGACCGGTCGAGTACCGGCAGACCTTCTCGAACGGCTGTGTGATGAGGGCGCGGACCGGAGCGGTCTTCGTCCTGGACGGCTGACCCCCGTCCCGCGCGCGGGGGCCCGGGTTCACCCCGCCCGCTCGCGCGCGTGCAGCGCCACCGTCACGACCGTGCGGGCCTGATGCTCGATCTGGTGCTCCAACGGCACCCAGCGGGCCCCGAAGCGTTCCGCGAAGGAATCGCTCCACGCCTTGACGAGCCGTTCGAGTCGTGGGGCCGCACGGTCGTCGCTCTCCCGGAGGACCCGCAGCAGCATGGCCGCCGCCCGCAGCGGCAGCCGGCGGGAGAACGCGTCCACACTGCCGATGTACGCCCGTGTGTCGTCGGCGGGACGGGTGCGCACCCAGTCCGCCGCCAGCCCGGGCACCAGCTCAAGGCCCCAGGTGGCGGCCCGCAGCAACGGCCCGCCGGCGCCCTCAAGACGCGGCAGCGCGTCCGTCAGCACCCGCTCCACCGCCCGCGACTGGATCAGCAGCCGGCCCGCCAGCCACCGCATCGCCGCCGCCGGAGCCGGATGCGGAGCGGGATCGTCCACCAGGTCGCTCGCCCACATCGGAACCTCGACCACTGCGGTCAGACCCCCGTAACGGTGCGCGTGGTACCAGGTGCTGCGCCGCGCGTCGTCCGGCATGCTCGGGTACGCCGCCCCGGCTCCCGGGGCCGGCATCACATGCACCCCGGGCCCGGACGCCGGCCAGCCCGCCGCGTCCGAGGCACCGGTCTCCACCGGAATGTGCAGCTCCGCCGCGGACTTGGCGAAGGGCTCGGCGACACCCGGCACGTCCTTCGTCAACTGCACCCAGCTCCCGCCCAGGTCGGTGCCGTGCAGCGTCACCTGGACATAGGGCCGCAGTTCGTCGATCAGCCCGGTCAGGGCGCGGGTCTCGGGCGGCAGCCGGTCGGACGGCAGCATCGCGGGCGCCCACTCGGGCTGCTCCGCCCCGGCCGGCCGGAAGAAGCCGAGGTGGTAGTCGAAGAGACTGCGCGGCGCCGGGGTGACGTGCAGGCCCGCCCCGTCGGGATCCGCGCACAGCAGGAAGTGCCAGGAGGTGTCCGCCCGCAACTCCCGCTCGGCCAGCACCCGGCGGGCCACCGCCAGGGCCGCGGGGCCGCCGGTCGGTTCGTTGGCATGGGCGCCCGCGACCACCAGGACGGCTCTGCGGGCATGGCCGACCGACAGGACGTGCAGGGGCCTGCCCGCGCGCGAGACACCCACCTGCCGCAGCCGGCAGACGCCGGGCCACTGTGCGGCCGACGCCCGCGCGGACCGGACCAGTTCGGTCACCGTGGGGTAGCGCAGTTCCGGCAGGAGACTCACCCCCGACACGTCCGACCGGCCTCGCAATCCGCAGTACCCCACGGTCCGGTTGAGGTGTCAAGAACGCCTTGGGGGAGCCTCCAGGGGGCGCCCGGAGGCATTCACCGGCAGCAGGCAGGACCGTGGGTGCCGGCCGAGCTGTGCACGCCCCCGCGACCCTGGTGGCGGCCCGGCGTCCCCGCTGGTGCGGTCCGCGCCCGGCCGGCGACGGTCAGTCCGCGGCAACCCGCTCCAGCAGCGCCACCGGTGACTCGCCCAGGAGCTCAGCCACGCGCGCGTGCCCGGAGAACTCCCGCTCCGGCACCAGAACGTCCCGCCAGACACCCGGCGGCAACGGCAGCACCGTCTCCCCCCAGCCGCCCGCCTGCGCCAGCCGCAACGACAGCCTGGTCACCGCGGTGACCACCTCCCCGGAGCGCGCGAACGCCACACAGTGCGCCGCCGCGGGCCCCTCCGCGGCCAACGGCGTGTACGTCGCCGCGTCACCGAAGACGTCCGGCCGACGGCGGCGCAGCCGCAGCGCCGCCGCCGTGAGCGCGTCCTTGTCACCGGAGTCCCGCGGCGGGAACCGCACGGCCCGTCTGTTGTCCGGGTCCACCAGCGCCAGGTACCGGCCCTCCGTGCCCTGGTACACGTCCGGCACGCCGGGCATCGTCAACTGCACCAGGGCCGTGCCCAGCTCGTTCGCCCGGATGTGCGGTTCGAGGCGGGTGCGCAACGCGGCCACCCGCTCGCCCTGCGGCCCGCACGGCCCGGCCGCGACGAACTGGGCCACCGCCTCCTCGTACGCCGGTTCCTGCTCCGTCCAGCTCGTGTACAGCCCCGCCTCGCGCACGTGCTTCAGCAGCGCCTC
The DNA here is from genome assembly GCF_044756385.1 of Streptomyces sp. NPDC091972. Taxonomy (NCBI): domain Bacteria; kingdom Bacillati; phylum Actinomycetota; class Actinomycetes; order Kitasatosporales; family Streptomycetaceae; genus Streptomyces; species Streptomyces sp. NPDC091972. The sequence continues at coordinate 207,770 of NZ_JBIVSV010000006.1, forward strand.
CTGCACCCGCTCCGGGGCGGCGGGGCCGAGCCCGAACACCGTCTGCCAGGCCGCCCACGCCAGTTGCGCGTCCGGCACGCCCTCGCCGGTGCGGGTCACCTCGGCCAGCGTGTCCGCCCACCACTGCGGGCACTCGGTGAGCACGGCCAGGGCCGCGCGCACGTCGGCACTGCGCTTGGTGTCGTGCGTCGACACCACGGTTCCCGTCAGCGGCCAGTCCCGCTGCACACGCGTGCAGTAGGCGTGGAACTCCTCCGGCGGGACTGCCGGGCTCCCGGGGTTCCCGCCCACCTCGGTCGCCGACAGCAGCGGCACATAGCGGTAGAACGCCGTGTCCTCCACCGACTTGGCCCGCAACGCCGACGCCGTCTGCGCGAACCGCGTCCGGAACTCCACGTGGTCCGGCCCGTCACCGGCCCGCCCCAGCACCAGATCCCGTACGACGTCGACGGCGCCCGCCTCCTCCGGGACCACGAAGGCGAGCCGGGCCTCGGCCGCGGCCTCCTCGGTGACGACGGAGGCGGCGTCCGAGGAGCCGTAGGGACGGTAGACCTCCATCCGCACCAGGAGTTCCTCGAGCGCGGTGCGCAGCGCCCAGGGCGCGCGGTCGCGCAGTGCCGGCTCCGGGGACGTGGCACACACGCGTGCCGTCACTCGGGTCAGCCGGTCGATCTCGGCGGCCAGCTCGTGCGTGATCACCTTGTACGCCGCCCGCCGTGCCGTCGCGGCCCAGTCGCCGCCGCGGTCGGTCTGCGGGGCCGCGAACCGCCGGTACTGGCCGAGGAGTTCCCCGAACCCCGCCGGATCCGTGAAGAGCCCGTCGATGTGCCTCAGGGCGTCGTACCCCGTCGTCCCCGCCACGGGCCAGGACGCCGGGAGGTGCTCCCCGTCCGCGAGGATCTTCTCCACGACCGTCCAGCGCCCGCCGGTCGCCTCATGCAGGCGCCGCAGGTACGTGTCGGGGTCCGCGAGGCCGTCGGGATGGTCGACCCGCAGCCCGTCCACGACCCCCTCGTGCAGCAACTGGAGGATCTTGGCGTGGGTGGCCTCGAACACCTCGGGGTCCTCGACCCGCACCCCGATCAGCTCCGAGATGCTGAAGAAACGCCGGTAGTTGAGCTCCGTACGGGCCAGCCGCCACCACACCGGCCGGTACCACTGCGCGTCCAGGAGCTGCGGCAGGGGGAGGTCCGCGGTGCCCTCGCGGAGCGGGAAGACGTGGTCGTAGTAGCGCAGCACCTCGCCGTCCACCGTGAGGTTGCCGAGCTCCGCGCCGAGCGGGCCCCCCAGCACCGGCAGCAGCACCTGGCCGCCCTGCGCCTCCCAGTCGATGTCGAACCACCGCGCGTACGGCGACTTCGGGCCCTCCCGCAGGACCTCCCACAGGGCGCGGTTGTGGCGCGGGTCCATCGCCATGTGGTTCGGCACGATGTCCGCTACCAGTCCGAGACCGTGCTCCCGCGCCGTGCGCGACAGTGCTCGCAGCCCGTCCTCGCCGCCCAGTTCCTCGCGCACGCGCGCGTGGTCCACGACGTCGTAGCCGTGCCTCGAACCCGGGACGGCCTCCAGGACGGGGGACAGATGCAGATGCGAGACGCCCAGCGAGGCCAGATACGGCACGGCCGCCGCCGCGGCCGCGAACGGGAACTCGGGCTGCAACTGGAGGCGGTAGGTGGCCGTCGGCGCCGACGGGTCGGTTCGCTCAGGTGTCATGCAGACGTACGTACCCGTCCTGCGGCCTTTCGTGTCACCGGGTGCTCCATGTGCGCGGGGCGGGGACGTCGGGACGATCCCGTGCCGTCGTGACACCGAGGGCGCGAACGGGACCGTTTCGTCGTGACGGCACTGGATCGTCACGACGAAACGGTCTCGTCCCGACGCCTGCACCCACGGCGCGACGGCACGGTCCCGTCGCACCGCCCCCGGTGCGCCCGACCCCGTACCCCGGGCGCACCGCACCGACCCTCCACGCCCGCGCACCCACCCACCGGCGCACGGACACACCCCGGCTACACGGGCCGCTGCAACACCGTCATGCTGCGGTCCACCAGCGTCAGCCGGTCCCCGGCCTGCACCTTCGCCCCCGTGCCCGGCGGCACCCCGTCCGGGCGGGCGGTGTCGACGACGACCTCCCACTGCCGGCCGTGGTTGACCGGGACCACGAAGTCGAGCGTCTTGGGGGAGGCGTTGAACATCAGGAGGAACGAGTCGTCGGTGATGCGTTCGCCGCGGGTGCCGGGCTCGGAGATGGCGTTGCCGTTGAGGAAGACGGTCAGCGCCGAGGCCTGCGCCCGGTCCCAGTCGCGCTGGGTCATCTCCTTGCCCTGGGGGGTGAACCAGGCGATGTCCGACAGCTCGTCGTGGGTGCCCTCCACGGGCCGTCCGTGGAAGAAGCGGCGGCGCCGGAAGACCGGGTGGTCCTTGCGCAGCCACACCATCGCGCGCGTGAAGGCCAGCAGCTCGGCGCCGAGCCCCGTGGCCTCGTCGCCGATCTCCTCCGGCCACTGCACCCAGGCCAGCTCGCTGTCCTGGCAGTAGGCGTTGTTGTTGCCGCGCTGGGTGCGCGCGACCTCGTCGCCGTGACTGATCATGGGCACGCCCTGGGACAGCATCAGCGTGGCGATGAAGTTGCGCATCTGGCGGGCGCGCAGCTCCCGCACCGCGGGGTCGTCGGTCTCGCCCTCGGCCCCGCAGTTCCATGATCGGTTGTGGCTCTCGCCGTCACGGTTGTCCTCGCCGTTGGCCTCGTTGTGCTTGTCGTTGTACGAGACGAGGTCGTGCAGGGTGAACCCGTCGTGGCAGGTGACGAAGTTGATCGAGGCCAGCGGGCGCCGGCCGTCGTCCTGGTAGAGGTCGGAGGAACCGGTCAGCCGGGACGCGAACTCCGCGAGCGCGCGCGGCTCGCCCCGCCACAGGTCCCGTACGGTGTCGCGGTACTTGCCGTTCCACTCGGTCCACAGCGGCGGGAAGTTGCCCACCTGGTAGCCGCCCTCGCCGACGTCCCACGGCTCGGCGATCAGCTTCACCTGGGAGACCACGGGGTCCTGCTGGACCAGGTCGAAGAACGACGACAGCCGGTCCACCTCGTGGAACTGCCGGGCCAGGGTGGCCGCGAGGTCGAAGCGGAAGCCGTCGACGTGCATCTCGGTGACCCAGTACCGGAGCGAGTCCATGATCAGCTGGAGGACGTGCGGGGACCGCATCAGCAGGGAGTTCCCGGTGCCGGTGGTGTCCATGTAGTACCGGGGGTCGTCCGTGAGGCGGTAGTACGACGGATTGTCGAGCCCCTTGAAGGACAGCGTCGGGCCCAGGTGGTTGCCCTCGGCGGTGTGGTTGTAGACGACGTCCAGGATGACCTCGATCCCGGCCTCGTGCAGCGCCCGGACCGCCGACTTGAACTCCAGGACCTGCTGGCCGCGGTCGCCCCAGGAGGCGTACGCGTTGTGCGGGGCGAAGAAACCGATCGTGTTGTAGCCCCAGTAGTTGTTCAGGCCCATGTCGACCAGACGGTGGTCGTTCACGAACTGGTGGACCGGCATCAGCTCCAGGGTGGTGACGCCGAGCTCGACCAGGTGTTCGATGATCGCGGGGTGCGCGAGGGCGGCGTAGGTGCCGCGCAGCTCCTCGGGGAGCCCCGGGTGCCGCATGGTGAGGCCCTTGACGTGCGCCTCGTAGATCACCGTCTCGTGGTACCCGATCCGCGGGCGCCGGTCGTCGCCCCAGTCGAAGTACGGGTTGACCACGACCGACGTCATGGTGTGCGGCGCCGAGTCGAGGTCGTTGCGCTTGTCGGGCGAGTCGAAGTGGTAGCCGTACACCTCCTCGCCCCAGCGGATCGAACCGCTGATCGCGCGCGCGTACGGGTCGAGCAGCAGCTTCGACGAATTGCAGCGCAGACCGCGTTCAGGAGCGTACGGGCCGTGCGCGCGGAAGCCGTAGCGCTGTCCCGGCATCACGCCGGGCAGATACGCGTGTCGGACGAACGCGTCGCTCTCGCGCAGTTCCACCGCCGTTTCCGAGCCGTCGTCGTGCAACAGACACAGCTCTACTCGGTTCGCCGCCTCCGTGAAGACCGCGAAGTTGGTACCGGCGCCGTCGTACGTGGCACCGAGTGGATACGCCTCTCCAGGCCAGACCTGCATGAAACGACTCTTTCAGCTGTCCCGCGCCGCGTGGGGCCCCTAGGCCCCGAGTGTCCCCGAAAGTGATGGAACCACCTATGACTTACGTCCCTCTTACCGATCGACCGGTGCACAGGGCGACCACAGCGACGTTCTGTGCCGAACAAATTGGGGCAGACACATACTCCCGGACATGCCCGGGGAGTAGGGGGAAGATGTGCGCAAGATAGTGCACCGCCACCTCGGGAAGGTGGTGGCAGGTGCGGCGATCGCGGTGGCCGGGACCGCCGTGATGGTCGGGATCACCCTGCCGGGCACGGCGGGGGCGGACGACACGGGGGGCGGCAAGGCGGCCTCGGGCCGGTCCGTGGCACAGGCGGGCCAGGGCGCGGACGGGGCGGTGGCGCCCGGCGTCGTCGAACAGGCGCCGGCCGCCGAGGGTGACAAGGGCAAGGGCCGCGACCCGCTCACCGACGACGAGATCGAGCGGGTCGAGCAGATCGCCGTGAACCCGCAGCTGCGCGACACCAGTGAGGACGTCGAGGGCGACCGCGGCCCCGAACGCCTCACCGTCGACCTCGCCGACCCCAGGGCCGGCGAACTGGACGACCCGGACGCGCCCCGGCGCGCGAACGTCACGTTCTACGACTACCGGGACGACACCCTCGTCACCAGGACCGTCGACCTCGACAGCGGCAAGGTCGTCGCGACCGGCACCCAGCACGGCGTCCAGCCGCCGCTGAGCAGCGCCGAGTACACCGAGGCCGCGAGCCTGCTGATCGCCGACCCGCTCGGCGCGGACCTGAAGGCCGACTACAAGGACGCCACCGGCAAGGAACTCACCGACCCGAACCAGTTCCTGCTCACCGGCGCCGTGTACCGGGCCGTCCCGGGCGGGCAGCCCGCCGTGCTCGACAAGTGCGGTGAGCACCGCTGCGTGCGGCTGTTCCCGAAGGTGAAGAACGGCCCCTGGATCGACGCCAGGGCCTTCGTGATCGATCTGAGCGCCCGCAAGGTCGCCAAGCTCGAAAGCTGATCGGTCCCCTTCCGTCCACTTTTCCCACCTGCTCCTTCCGCAAGGGAGTCTTTTCTTCATGCGTGTCAACAGAATCAGCCGCGCGCGCAGGCACGCGGCCATCGGCGTGTCCGTGGCCGCGCTGGCCGTCGGTGTCACGACCGCCGCGGGACCGGCCGCCGCCCAGCCGAGGGCCGCCGCGGCCGCGGCCGAGTGCAGCGCCGCCTACAAGATCGAGCAGAAGCTCGCCAGCGGCACGACCTGGCGGATGTGCTGGCGCTACGACAGCAAGGCCGGCATGGTCCTGGAGGACATCTCCTACCAGCCCAAGGGCGAGGCCAAGGCGATCAAGGTCCTCAACAGCGCCCGGCTCGGCCAGATCCACGTGCCCTACGACGACGGCAGCGTCGAGTACGACGACCTGACGGGCTTCGGCTTCGCGCAGGGCCTGATGAACCTGGACCCGGGCGAGTGCCCCGGCGGCACCATCAAGAAGGTCAAGGTCCCGGACTCCTGGGACCCGGACCACGCGGACGTCAACGGCCTGTGCACGACGACCCGTTCCCGCGGCCACGCCTACCGCATGCAGGGCGACAGCGCGAACAAGGTCTACCAGGCCCAGGGCAAGGACCTGCTCGTCTACTCGGTCAACCAGGTCGGCTGGTACGAGTACATGACCGAGTGGCGCTTCTCGGACGACGGCACCATCACCATGAACCTCGGTGCGACCGGCAGCCTCTCCTACGAGGACTACGACGCCGGCGACGGCCGCGGCTGGCCCATCGGCAAGGGCCCCCGCGCCCAGGCCACCAGCCACAGCCACAACGCCTTCTGGCGCCTGGACTTCGCCCTCGACGGCTCCTCCAAGAACCGGGTCGAGCAGTACGACTCGACGGTCACCGCGGCCGCCCAGGGCCAGCAGGCGGCGACCGTCAAGACCACCCGCACCCCGGTCACCAAGGAACTCGCGGGCGACTCCAAGAGCTACCGCTGGTGGCGCATGGTCAGCGCGGTCGGCAAGAACAAGGACTGGCACCCGCGGTCGTACGAGATCGTCCCGGGGCCCAGCACCAAGTACCCGGGCCGCTCCTTCACCAAGCACGACGTGTACTTCACCGAGTACAACCCGTGCGAGCAGTTCGCCAGCAACAACACCGGCGACTGCGGGACCGGCGCGGGCAAGTCCGTCGACAAGTGGGTCAACGGCCAGTCCCTCACGCACCCCGTCGTCTGGATGAACGTGGGCTTCCACCACATCGCCCGGGACGAGGACCAGCAGCCCATGCCCGTGCACTGGCAGGGATTCTCCATCGCCCCCAGAGACGTCACGGCTATGAATCCGCTCACTCCGGCCGAGCTCGCGGGGCAGAACGGGCACTGGGAATGGGGTAGTTGAGATTGACCCTGTCCATCCGGCTGCACCGCCGACCGCTCCCGGAGTACCCTTCCTTGATCGTTGGCAAGGGGAGTGCTCGGGGGAGCGGAAGGCGGTGCGCGGGTGGGCTCGGGAGGGCTGGAGTTGCCCCCTGGTGACGAGGGTCACGAGGGGAACTCCCCAGACGCCCCGCCCGGCACGGTGTCCCTGGCCCGGCCGATGGACGCGGGAGCGACGATCGGGCCGGAGCTGGACTGGGACGCCGACGCCTGGCGCGAGGTACGGACGCGCGCACAGCGGGCCGGCCGGGCCTACATCTGGCTGAACCTCGTCGAACAGCGGCTGCGGGCCGTCGTGGCCGCTGTTCTGCGTCCCATCTACGAACCCGTCCACGGCCACGACGACTGGGTGGTCGCGGCCGCCGGCCCCGCCGGACAGGAGTGGGTGCAGCGCGCGGTCGCGGTCCGCGAGGTCAGCCGCCGCAAGGGCTATCTGCTCGACCCCGCCGACGACAACGTCCTCAGCTTCCTCACCCTGCCCCAGCTGCGCGAGCTGATGGTGCAGCACTGGCCGTGCTTCGAGCCCTACTTCGACGACCGCCGGGACGTCGAACTGGCCCTGGACGAGCTGGAGGTGACCCGCAACGTCGTCTCCCGCAACCGGGCCCTGTCCGAGGCGGTCCTCGGCCAGGCCGAGCGCGCCTCCGCCAAGCTGCTCGAGATGCTCGGCGCCGGGGGCGACGTGCCGTCCGCGCGCAGGCTGCCCGTCGACGCGGTCGAGGACCTGGTCGGCGACCGGTACGCCGACGTGGTCGCCGTGCACCCCGACCGGGTGCGGCTGCTGCGCCAGTTCCCCGCCGAGGACATCTTCGGCGGTGCCCGTCGCCTCGACGCCGTCGGCATCGGCCTCAACCTCCTCGTGCAGAACTTCTCCGGGCGCCGCCTGGTGCGCCTGGCCGAGGCGGGCTGCCGGGTGCGGCTGCTGTTCCTGAACCCGGCCTCCAGCGCGGTCAAGCGGCGTGAGCGGGAACTGGGCATGAAGCGCGGCGAGTTGAGCCGCGCCGTCGAGATGAACATCCTGCACATGCGCCGGGTGCGGTCCCGGCTGCGCGACCCGGGCGCCTTCGAGATCCAGGTCTACGACGACACCCCGCGCTTCACGGCCTACCTCGTGGACGGCGACGGCTCGGACGGCATCGCGGTCGTGCAGTCCTATCTGCGCCGGTCGCGGGGGATGGAGGCACCGGTCCTCGTGCTGCGCAACGGCGGCCGGGTGGTCAAGGCGGGCGACATGGACGACAGCGGCCTCTTCCCGACCTACCGCGAGGAGTTCGAGACGAACTGGGCGGATTCGCGACCGGTGTCCTGAACGTCCCCTCGTGCGGGCGCCAAGCGGAACGCGGTCCTCTGATTGTCAGTGGCGCATGGGAAGGTGGAGACCACTGGGGGAAAGCACCACCGAGGAGGGGGACCGCCCATGGGCTGGCACCGAGAGCTGCTGATCGGTTTCGACCTGGAGACCACCGGCACCGATCCGCGCGAGGCGCGCATCGTCACGGCCGCCGTGATCGAGGTCAGGGACGGGCAGCCGCTGGGGCGCCGGGAGTGGCTGGCGGACCCGGGCATGGAGATCCCGGCGGACGCCGTGGCGGTGCACGGCATCAGCAATGAGCGGGCGGCCGCCGAGGGCCGCCCCGCCGACCAGGTCGCCGACGCCGTCGCGGACGTCCTCGCGACCTACTGGAAGACAGGCGTCCCCGTGGTCGCCTACAACGCCGCCTTCGACCTGAGCCTGCTCTCCGCCGAACTGCGCCGGTACGGCCTGCCTTCGCTGCGCGAGCGCCTGGGCGGTCTCGACCCCGCACCGGTCATCGACCCCTACACCATCGACCGCTCGGTGGACCGCTACCGCCGCGGCAAGCGCAACCTCGAAGCGGTCTGCACGGAGTACGGCATCGCCCTCGACACCGCCCACGACGCCGGCGCGGACGCCCTGGCCGCGGCCAAGCTGGCCTGCGCGATAGCCGTCCGGCACCCCAAGGTCGCGGGGCTGGGCCCGGCGGACCTGCACCGCCGTCAGATCGAGTGGTACGCCGAGTGGGCGGCGGACTTCCAGGACTTCCTGCGCCGCAAGGGCGATGCGACGGCGGTGGTCGACGGCACCTGGCCGCTGCGGGAACCGGCCGACGAGACGGTCTGAGAGGGCGCCCCCCAGGGCATCTCACCCCGGCAGCACATCCGGCAGCACATCCGGGAGCGGAGGGCTCGCGACAGCCTCCACCCGCGGCTTCGCCAACCGCTCGTAGTCGGGCCCCGACATGCGCAGCGACCGGTCGAGCCGCGCGGCGTTGAAGTACAGCCGGGGCTGCTTCACGACCTCCGGATCGGCGACGACCTCCAGTTCGGGATGGAAGCTGAACGGCAGCACCGTGCCGGGGACCGCGCGGGCCAGCCGCTCGGCGGTCTCCGCGTCGCTGAACCCGACGTAGCGCGCGGCGAACAGCGCCCGGACCGCGTCCAGGTCCACCCGCCGGTCGCCGGGCACGACCGCGAGGACATGCCGGGTGGTCCGGCGGTCCACCTTGACCCTGAGCACGATGCACTTCGCGGCCTCGGAGGCGGGGTGCCCGCGCAGCGCGCACACGGCGTCGGTGGTGCCCTCGGGCGCGTGGTCGATCAGCTCGTAGCCGACGGCGGAGGTGTCGAGCAGGGAGATCAGACGGTCGTAGGTGTCGTAGGTGTCGTCGCCGGGCATCGGGTGTCCTCTTCGGTGGTCTGGACTGCGGTGCGGGGCAGGGCGGTTGTGCGGTGGGCGCGTTCCACGGACTGTCCCCAGTAGGTGCCGGTGATCATCATGACCGCCCCGAGTCCGGTCAGGGCGGTGAAGTGCTCGCCGCCCAGGGCGACTCCCGCCGCCGCGGCCCAGATCGGTTCGGTGCCCAGCAGCAGACTGGCCCGGCTGGCCGAGGTGCGCTGCACCGCCCAGGTCTGGGCGAGGAAGGCGAACACGCTGCAGAACAGGGCGAGATAGAGCAGTTGCGTCCAGGTCGCCGCGTTGGCGCGGGCCAGGGCCGGAAGGTCGCTGGCGGCCAGGGGGAGGAACAGGACGGTGCCGACGAGGGTCTGCACGGTGGTGAGGTGCAGCGGCCGTACCGCCCGGCCGGCGGTGAGCCGGCCGACTAGGGCGACATGGCCGGCCCGGACGACGGCGGCCCCCAGCATCAGCAGGTCGCCGAGGCGGGGCGCGTGGAAGCCGTTGCCCGCCATGAGGAGTCCGACGGCCAGGACGCACACACCGGCGGCCGCGTAGAACGCGGGCGGCAGACCGCCCGGGTGCCCGGTGCGGTCGAGGAGGGGGGTGAGGACGATGGTCAGGCTGATGATGAGCCCCGCGTTGGCGGCGCTGGTGTGGGCGACGCCGTAGGTCTCGACGAGCAGGACGGCGGCCTGGGTCAGGCCCAGGGGCACCCCCGCCCGCAGTTCCGCACGGGTCCACCGGCGCGGCCCCCGCCCGGGGGAGGCGACGACTCCGAGGCAGGCGAGCGCGGACAGGGCGTAGCGGGTGAAGAGGACCAGCAGGACGGGGAGGGCGGAGGTCGCGGTCTGGGCGGAGAGATAACTCGAACCCCAGACGATCGCGACCAGCAGGAGTACCAGGTCGGTACGGCGGGCGTCGGACACCCACCCACCCTGCACCTCTCCGTCTCTGAAGCCCAGAACCACTTTCTTCAACGATCTTTTAGTACTCCTACACTGTGGTGATGGACGAACGACAGCTCCGGATCCTGCGGGAGCTCGGCGAGCTGGGCAGTGTCACGGCGGTCGCCGAGGCCCTGCTGGTGACTCCGTCGGCGATCTCGCAGCAGCTCAGGCTGTTGCAGCGGTCGGTGAGGGTGCCGTTGACCGAGCGCGACGGCCGGCGGCTGGTGCTCACGGACGCCGGGCAGGCGCTGGCGGGCGCGGCCGTCGAGGTGGAGACGGCGCTGGCCCGGGCCCGGCACACGGTCGAGGAGTTCGTGGACCGGCCCGACGCCGAGGTCTCGGTGGCGGCCTTCCACAGCGCGGGCTCGGCCTTCTTCCCGCTGCTGCTGCGCGCCCTCGCCGCCCCCGGCAGCCCGGTGCCCAGGCTCGCCGACGAGGACGTTCCGCAGGAGGACTTCCCCCGCCTCACCCGCGAGTACGACATCGTCCTGGCCCACCGCCTCGACCACGCCCCCGCCTGGCCGCCCACGGTGACGGCCACGACGCTCCTGCGGGAGCCGCTGGACGTGGCCATGCCCGCCGGCACCCGCTGGCGGCGAGGCGCCGGGTGACCCCGGCGGACGTGGCCGGCGAACCCTGGATCACCGTCCACGACGGTTTCCCGGTCATGGCCACCGTCGAGGCGATCGCGGCGGCGGCCGGCCACCGCCTGCACCTGGCCCACCGCATCAACGAGTTCGCGGTGGCCGCGGAGGCGGTGGCGGCCGGCGGCGGCCTGGCGCTGATGCCCCGCTGGACGATGCGCCGCCACCCGGCGCTGGTCCTGAGACCCTTGAGCGGAGTACGGGCGAGACGCCACATCGACGCCCTGTACCGGCCGGAGAGGACGGCTAGGAGGGCGGTGCGCACGGTTCTGACGGAACTGAAGTCCGCGGCGCAGGCCATTCAGGGCGCGGACGACTGACCAGGGGGCGCGGGACCGCACCGATGCGCGGCTCCGCCGCGTGGGCGCGACCGGTCGCGGCGGGCCTGCACCCGCCCTCGGGTCAGAACGGGTACCAGCGCACCGTCTCATCGCCGTCCCGCAGCGAGGCGACCCGCCGCTCGAACTCGGCCAGTGCCTTCGGGTTGGTCGGTGCGTGCTGCGCGACCCACGCACAGCTGGCCGTCTCCCGGGCCCCCCGCAGCACCGCGCACCCCTCCCACTCCCGCACGTCCCAGCCGTAGACCGAGGTGAACGAGTCGTAGGCCGCCGCGGGCATCCCGTACCGGTCCCGGGACAGAGCCATCACCACGAGGTCGTGCTCCCGCAGATCGGAGGAGAACGTCTCCAGGTCGACGAGGACCGGCCCGTCCGGCCCCACGTGCACATTGCGGGGCAGCGCGTCCCCGTGGATCGGCCCCGGCGGCAGATGAGGGGTCAGCGCGGCCGCGGCCGCCGCGAAGCCGTCCCGCCGCTCACGCAGGTAGGCCGCGTCGGCGGGGTCGATCGCCCCGCCCGCGAGCCGCAGCCACCGCTCGACACCGCCCAGCAGCTCCCGGGGCGGCAGCGCGAAGGACGGCGAGGGCAGGGCGTGCACCACCCGCAGCAGTTCGGCCAGATCCCGCGCCTCGGCAGGCCGTACGGCGTCGGGGAGCCGGTGCCAGAGCGTCACCGGATGTCCCTCGACCGACCGCGCCTTCGGCTCGGCCGCCCGCACCGCCGGCACCCCCGCCTCCTCCAGCCACACCGCGATGTCCAGTTCCCGGCGCGCCCGGTCGAGGAGCTCGGCGTCACGGCCCACCTTGACGACCAGGTCACCGGCGGCGAACACGGCGTTCTCGCCGAGGGCGAGCAGCTCGGCCGACCCCGCCGGCAGTCCCGCCGCGGCCAGTACGTCCCGCGCCCGTGCCTCGTTCATCCGTCCGCCCCTCCCGGTCCTGACCTGTCCCGCATGCCCGTGCAGTGCCACCGCGAACGGCGTCGACTTCGCGCCATCGCCCGGCCAGTCTCGCATTCCCACAGGTGGGCCCGTGCGCACGCTGCCTTGACGGCGCATACCCCCTTCACGACCATGACGGAGGCCCAGGCCAGGAGGGCCGGATCGTCACGAGCCGCCTGAAGGAGTCGATGACGTGACCTTGGTGACCGCAACGGAGCGGTCGGCGCGGGGCGCACCCGGCGCCGAGGGGGACCGGCGTGCTTCCGGCGGCGGGATCTGGTTCCTGGTGCTGCCCGCGCTGATCCCGATCCTGGTGCTGAGCGTGGGACCCCTGCTGTACGGGATCCTGCTCGCCTTCACCGACGCCCAGTCGGGCCGCACCCGGGCCACGCAGTGGATCGGCGGCCTCAACTTCCAGGACCTGCTGCACGACACGCTGTTCTGGGAGTCGTTCCGGATCGGCCTGGTGTGGGCGGTCGGCGTGACCGTGCCGCAGTTCCTGCTGGCGCTCGGCCTCGCCCTGCTGCTGAACCAGGACCTCAAGCTGCGCTGGCTCGCCCGCGCCCTCGCGATCATCCCGTGGGCCATGCCCGAGGTCGTCGTCGGCGTCATGTGGCGGCTCGTCTACAACCCGGACGCCGGTGTCCTCAACGAGACCCTGCGCACCCTGGGCCTCGGCGACGGCCGGGACTGGCTGAGCGGTCTGTCCACCGCCCTGCCCGCCGTGATCGTCGTCGGCGTCTGGGCCGGGATGCCGCAGACCACGGTCACCCTGCTCGCCGGTCTCCAGAACACCCCGCGCGAACTCCACGAGGCGGCCGCGATGGACGGCGCGGGCGCCTGGCGCAGATTCCGCACGGTCACCTGGCCCGCCCTCAGGCCGGTGGCGCTCGCGATCACCGCGCTCAACTTCATCTGGAACTTCAACTCCTTCGCCCTGGTGTACGTGCTGACCAGCGGCGGGCCCGGCGGCCGCACCCGTCTGCCCATGCTCTTCGCCTACGAGGAGGCCTTCCGCTACGGCCAGTTCGGGTACGCGGCCGCGATGGGCTGTGTGATGGTCGCCGTCGTCTCCGTCCTCCTCGCCCTCTTCCTCGTCGGCCGGCTGGGGGGAGGTGACCGGGCATGAGGACCGGCACCGCCGGCCGCGTCGGCCAGTACGCGGCCCTCCTCGGCTATCTCGTCTTCCTCGCCTTCCCGTTCCTCTGGCTCGTCTCCACCGCCTTCAAGTCCCCGCGGGAACTGGGCAGTCTGCACCCCACCTGGATCCCCAGGGACCCCACCCTCGACAACTTCCGCCAGGCCTTCGACGAACAGCCCCTGCTGCGCGCCGCCGGGAACTCCCTGCTCGCCGCGTTCGCCGCCGCGGTGATCGCCGTGCTGATCGCGACGCCGCTCGCCTACGTCACGGCCCGCCACCGCACTCGCCTCACGAAGGCGGTCACCGGCTGGGTGGTGGTCAGCCAGGCGTTCCCGCTCGTGCTGGTGATCATCCCGCTGTTCCTGGTGCTGAAGAACCTGCGGCTGATCAACTCCCTCGCGGGACTCGTGCTGGTGTACGTCGTGTGGGCGCTGCCGTTCGCCCTGTGGATGCTCGTCGGATACGTCCGTGCGGTGCCGGCCGAGCTGGAGGACGCGGCCGCCGTCGACGGGGCCGGGCGCCTGCGGACCCTGGTGTCGGTGACGGCGCCGCTGCTCGCCCCGGGGATCGTGGCGACTGCCCTGTTCGCGTTCATCACGGCGTGGAACGAGTTCTTCTTCGCGCTGGTGCTGCTGAAGACCGCGGACAAGCAGACCCTGCCGGTCGTGCTCACCCACTTCATCGGCGCGGAGGGCGTCGCCGACCTCGGACCTCTCGCGGCGGCCGCCTTCCTCGCCACCCTGCCCTCGCTGGTCGTCTTCGCGATCATCCAACGCCGTATCACGGGAGGCATGTTGACCGGGGCGGTGAAGAGCTGATGCGCGCACACCGGATCGCGGGGGCCCTCCTTCTCCTGCTCCTGGCCGGATGCACCGGCACGAGTCCGTCCGAGGACGGCCGTGTCACCCTGCGCTTCCAGTCCCTCGCCTGGCAGGAGGAGTCCGTCGAGGCCAACCAGGAACTCGTGAAGGAGTGGAACGCCACCCATCCGGACGTCAGGGTCGAGTACGTGCAGGGGAGTTGGGACAGCGTCCACGACCAGCTGCTCACCTCCTTCGAGGGCGGCGAGGCGCCGGACATCATCCACGACGCCTCCGACGACCTCGCGGACTTCGCCTACGGCGGCTATCTCGCCGACCTCGGCGACCTGCTCCCCGCACGGCTGAAGTCGGACATCCCGCGGCGGAGCTGGGACACCGCCACCTTCGGCGACGGCGTCTACGGCGTGCCCTTCCTCCAGGAGCCGCGGGTCCTCGTCGCCAACGCCGACTGGCTGAGGGAGTCCGGCGTCCGCGTCCCGACGCCTGAACACCCCTGGAGCTGGCCGGAGTTCCGTCGGATCACCGAGCAGCTCAGCGGCGCCGGCAAGTACGGCGTTGCCTGGCCGCTCAAGGAGCCCGTCTCCGCGACCCTCAACCTGTCCCTGTCGGCGGGCGGACAGCTCTTCCACCGCGACGCCGACGGCAAGGTGGCCATCCGCTTCGAGAAGGCCGACGAGACCGTGCCCCGCACCATCCACGACCAGGCGAACACCGACCGCAGCGCCTCGCCCACCACGCTCGGCAGCGGAGGCTCCGACACCCTGCCCGGCTTCTTCGGCGGCCGGTACGCGATGGTCCCGCTCGGCTTCTCCTACCGCCAGCAGATCGCCCAGCAGGCACCGAAGGGCTTCCGCTGGCAGGTGCTGCCCGCCCCGGCCGGCGCCGACGGGCTCACCCAGGGCGTCAGCCCGCAGACCCTGTCCGTCGCCGAGGACAGCCCGCACAAGGAGGAGGCCGTCGCGTTCATCGACTTCCTCCTCCGGCCGCGGAACATGGTCCGGCTGGCCCTGGGGGACTGGATGCTGCCCACCGGGACCGAGGCGCTGAAGGACCCCGCCCTGCGCACCGCCGAGGACGGCTGGGCGACGGGGACGGCGCTCGCCCCCCACCTCCGGCCGGCGCCCGCGCAGTCCGTCCGTGGCTACCCGGAGTGGAAGGACAAGATCGCCACCCCCGCCTTCCAGGAGTACTACAGCGGGGCGATCGGCCTGGACGAACTGCGTGAACGGCTGGAGGACGACGGCAACCTGGTGCTGGCCCGCTACCAGCGCTGAGCGAGGGGCGGGGCGTGCCGAAATACGGTTGCACGAGACGTATCGTCTCGTGCAGCCTGTGCGTCATGACCTCGCACATCGCCATGTTCTCCATCGCCGCCCACGGCCACGTCAACCCCAGCCTCGAGGTGATCCGCGAGCTCGTGGCGCGCGGGCACCGGGTCACCTACGCCGTCCCGCCCCTGTTCGCCGACAAGGTCGCCGAGACCGGGGCCGAGGTGAAGCCGTGGCACTCGACGCTCCCCGGCCCCGACGACGACCCGTCGGCCTGGGGCACCGAACTGCTCGACCACGTGGAGCTCTTCCTCGCCGACGCGATGCAGGCCCTGCCGCAGCTCGCCGAGGCGTACGACGGCGACGAACCCGACCTCGTCCTGCACGACATCACCGCCTACCCGGCCCGCGTCCTCGCCCACCGCTGGGGGGTGCCCGCGATCTCCCTCTCGCCGAACCTCGTCGCCTGGCAGGGCTACGAGGAGGAGGTCGCCGAGCCGATGTGGGCCGGACCGAAGAGCACCGCACGCGGGCAGGCCTACTACGCCCGCTTCCAGGGCTGGCTGCGGGAGAACGGCATCGACCTGCACCCTGACACCTTCGTCGGCCGCCCCGACCGCTCCCTGGTCCTGATCCCCAGGGCGCTCCAGCCCCACGCCGACCGGGTCGACGAGAGCGTGTACACCTTCGTCGGGGCCTGCCAGGGGGACCGGAGTGCGCAGGGGGAGTGGGTGCGGCCGGCCGGAGCGGAGAAGGTGGTTCTCGTCTCCCTCGGCTCCTCCTTCACCAAGCGCCCCGACTTCTACAAGGAGTGCATCAGGGCCTTCGGCGACCTGCCCGGCTGGCACCTCGTGCTCCAGATCGGCAGGCACGTCGACCCGGCGGAGCTGGGCACCGTACGGGACAACGTGGAAGTGCACTCCTGGGTACCGCAGTTGGCGGTGCTCAGGCAGGCCGACCTGTTCGTCACGCACGCCGGAGCGGGCGGCAGCCAGGAGGGACTGGCGACCGCCACCCCGATGATCGCCGTACCGCAGGCCGTGGACCAGTTCGGCAACGCCGACATGCTCCAGGGCCTCGGGGTCGCCCGCCGGATCGACACCGCGGAGGCGACCGCCGAGGCGCTGCGGGAGGCCGCCCTCGCGCTCGTCGACGACCCCGAGGTGGCCCGTCGGCTCAAGGAGGTGCAGGCGGGGATGGCGCGGGAGGGCGGCACCCGCAGGGCCGCCGACCTCGTCGAGGCGCAGCTGCGCGCATGAGCGAGGGCCCGTTGGCACCCCGGTGACCAACGGGCCCTCAGTACAAGGGGGTTCTGCTCCGCCCGGCGGAGGTCAGACCCTCAGCGGCTCACCCTCGTCGTCCCGGGCCACGGGCGCGGCCACGGCGTCCGGGGCCTCGTCGTGGGTGAGGTCGGGCAGCCGGTGCAGCCACTTCGGCAGGTACCAGTTGCGCTCGCCCAGCAGGGCCATGACCGCCGGGAGCAGCACGCCCCGGATGATCGTGGCGTCGATGAGCACCGCGGCCGCGAGGCCCACGCCCATCTGCTTCATGGACTGCATGGACAGCGTCCCGAAGATCGCGAACACGGCGACCATGATGACGGCGGCGCTGGTGACGACACCGGCCGTGGTGACCACCCCGTGCTGGATCGCGTCCTTGGTGCTGCGGCCGCGCAGGTGCGCCTCCCGGATCCGCGAGACCACGAACACGTGGTAGTCCATCGACAGGCCGAACAGGATCACGAAGAGGAACAGCGGCAGCCAGGTGATGATGGCGCCGACGCCCTCCGCGCCCACCAGCGAGGCGCCCCAGCCGTGCTGGAAGACCGCGACGAGGATGCCGTAGGCCGCGCCCACCGACAGCAGGTTGAGCACGATCGACGTGATCGCCACCGTCAGCGAGCGGAACGACAGCAGCATCAGCACGAAGGCGAAGACCACGACGAACGCGAACACCGGGACGACCGCTCCGGCCAGCTGGTCGTTGAAGTCCTTGGAACCGGCGACCTGTCCGGTGATCGGCGCCTCGACGCCGTCGACCTTGCCGAGCGTGGCCGGACGGACCTCGTCGCGCAGCTTGTCCAGGCTCTCACCGGCCTTGTCGAGGTCGGAACCGCCCACCAGCGGGACGTACACGAAGGCCAGGTTCTGCGCGTCGTGCAGCTTGATCTCGACCGGGCCGCGCGAGGCGCCCGAGGAGATCGCCTTCGCCTTGAAGTCGGCCAGCGCACCGGTGACCTCGGGGGCGTTGATGTCGGCCGCCTTGACGACCACCTCGGCCGGCTCGGTGCCGCCGGGGAAGGCGTCGTTGACCCGGTTGTACGTCTGCACGATCGGCAGCGAGTCGCCGAACTCCTGGTCCAGGGTGAGGTTCTGCGTCTTCATGCCGAGCGCGGGAGCCGCGACGGCCAGCAGCGCGCCGGCCGCGACCACGACCGAGACGACGGGCTTGGCGAGCACGCCCTTCAGCACGGTGGTCCAGAAGCGGCTCTCCCGCTTGGCGCCCCGCTTGCGGCGCAGCCGGCTCTCCGGGTGCAGGAAGGGGATCTTGCCCTTCTCGACCCGCTCGCCCAGCAGCGAGAGCAGCGCGGGCAGCACGGTCACGGAACCGACCATCGCGACCGCCACCACCATCAGCGAGGCCAGGCCCATCGCCTCGAACTCGGCGAGCCCGGTGAACAGCATGCCCGCCATCGCCACGCACACCGTGACACCGGAGACGATGATCGCGCGGCCACTGGTGGCGGCGGCGATCCGCAGGGCCGTCTGCGAGTCCCGGCCGGCCTGCCGCTCCTCGCGCTCACGGCGCAGGTAGAACAGGCAGTAGTCGACGCCCACGGCCAGACCGACCAGCAGCATCACGGAGTTGGCGGTGTCGCTCATCGGCATCACATGGCTGACGACGCCCATCAGACCCATCGTCGCCATGATCGCGCTGACGGCCAGCAGCACCGGCAGCAGCGCCGCGACCAGCGCGCCGAAGGCGATGAGCAGGATGCCGAGGGCCACCGGCACCGCGGAGAGCTCCGCCTTCTGGAAGTCGTCGCCGAACGCGTCGTCGAACGTCTTCATCATGCTGGCGCCGCCGATCTCCTCGATCCGCAGCGACCCGTGCTCCTCCTGCACCCCCTCGACGGCCTTCAGCACCGGCTCGACCCGCTCACCGGCGGTGTCCGCGTCGCCGCGCATGTCGAACTGCACGAGCGCGCTGCGGCCGTCCTTCGAGATCGTGTTCGTGTCGTACGGCGAGGTGACGTCGGTGACCTTGCCGGTGCCCTCGACCGCCTTCACGACCGCGGCGACGGCCGCCCTGAAGTCGGCGTCGGTCGCCTTGCCGCCGGAGTCCCTGGCCTGGATCAGCACCGACTCACCGGCGGGTTCGTCGATCCCGGCGTCCTCGATGATCTTCGCGGCGGTGTGGGTCTCCCCCTTGAGCTGGTCGCTGTCCTTGACGTCGACCCGGCCTGCCGCCGAGCCGAGTCCCATCGCCAGGACGACGAACAGCACCCAGATACCGACGGCAGCCCATCGGTGCCGTGCGCTCCAGCCGCCGGCCCTGGCGGCCAGGCCACGCACCCTTGTGTCTCCGTTCCGCATGACGGGCTTGCCCCCTCGTGAGCGGTGACAGCCCCCTGCCGCCACCTTTCGTTTCGAAGGTATGAGCTGGATAAACCCGTCTCGTCGTGCTGTCCGGTGAAGTGCGGGGGCCACCGGCTCCTCCCAAGGGACCGCGCGCCCTCCGTACTGGGGAGGACCGTGACCCTTACATCTAACGGACCTCGTACGGGGCGGTGATCGGGGTCCGCGCGGGTCCCGCCCTAGGGTGGGGCCCATGACGACGACGTACGCGGCGCTGCTGCGCGGAATCAACGTCGGCGGCAGCAGGAAGGTCCCCATGGCCGACCTGCGCACGCTGATGGAAGGCCTCGGCCACGACGGTGTCCGCAGCTACCTCCAGAGCGGGCAGGCCGTCTTCACCGCCGACCACGGCGACGAGGACTCCCTGGCCGCCGAACTCACGGACGCGATCGAGAAGCGGTTCGGCTTCCCGGTCGACGTGATCGTCCGCGATCACGCCTATCTCAGGGCGATCGCCGACAACTGTCCCTTTCCGGCCGCCGAGTTGGAGGGCAGGCAGCTCCACGTCACGTACTTCTCCGCCCCCGTCGACGAGGACCGCTTCGCGGAGATCGACCGGACCGCCTACCTGCCCGAGGAGTTCCGCCTGGGCGACCGGGCCCTGTACCTGTACGCCCCGGACGGCCTCGGCCGCTCCAAGCTCGCCGAGCACCTGTCCAAGCCCCGGCTGAACAAGGGTGTGATCGCCACCAGCCGCAACTGGAACACCGTCGTCAAGCTGGTGGAGATGACCGGTGAGTGACCAGGACCCCGCGGTGCGGGCCGCCGTCCAGGGCGAGTTGCGGCTCCTCGACCCCGAAGTGCGCGCCTCGCCCGAGCTGGTGGGCGCGCTGCTGCACCCCGAGTTCCACGAGTTCGGCGCGTCCGGGCGGCAGTGGGACCGCACGTCGGTCATCGCCGCCCTCGCCGGGGCCACGGATCAGGAGGCCGGCCCGATCACGGCGTCCGGGATGAAGGGGGTCCCGCTCGCGCCGGACGTCGTCCACCTCACCTTCGACACCGAGCACAACGGCAGCCGGGCGCACCGCAGTTCGCTGTGGCGGCGCACGGCGAGCGGCTGGCTGCTCTGGTTCCACCAGGCGACACCGTTCGCGGGATGACGGTGTGCGAGGCTCCTGCCATGCGTTACGTCATCATCGGGGCCGGAGCGGTCGGCGGGGCCGTCGGCGGGCGGCTCGCCGGGGCCGGGCACGAGGTCGTCCTGGTCGCCAGGGGAGCGCACCACGAGGCGCTCAGGGACGGCGGACTGCGGCTGCGCGTGCCGGAGGGCGAGTTCACCCACCGGCTCCCGGTCGTGGACGGCCCGGCCGGACTCGGCGCCCTGCGCGCCGACGACGTGCTCGTCCTCGCCGTGAAGACCCAGGACACCGAAGGCGCCCTCGACGCCTGGGGCCCGGCCCCGGTCGAGGGCGGCGGCACGGCGGCCGAGCGGCTGCCGCTGCTGTGCGCGCAGAACGGCGTGGAGGGCCAGCGCATGGCCCTGCGCCGCTTCCGGCACGTCCACGGCGTCTGCGTCTGGCTGCCGGCCACGTTCGTGGAACCCGGTGTCGTCAGCGCCGCCTGCGCCCCGCTCACCGGGATGCTGCACCTCGGCCGCTACCCGCACGGCACCGACGGGATCCTGCACCGGATCGCCGCCGACCTGGAGAGGTCCAGGTTCGAGGCGCCCGTCGTGGCGGACGTGACGCGCTGGCAGTACGCCAAGCTGCTGACCAATCTCGGCAACGCCGTGATGGCCCTGAGCGGCCCCGACGACGGGGGAGCGGACAGCACGTCCCTGCGCCGTCGCGTCCGGGCCGAGGGCCAGGCGGTGCTCGACGCGGCCGGGATCGCGTACGCGAGCGTCGAGGAGCAGCGGACGACCCGCGGCGACAAGGTCACCGCCGTCCCGCTCGACGGCGTCCCGGTCGGCGGCTCCTCCTGGCAGTCCCTCGCCCGCGCCACCGGCACCATCGAGGCCGACTACCTCAACGGTGAGATCGTCCTGCTGGGCCGTCTGCACGGCGTCCCGACGCCGTTGAACGAACTTCTCCAGAGCCTGGCCAACGCCTTCGCCCGCGAGCGCAGGCCGGCCGGGTCGCTGCCGGTGGGGGAGTTGGCACGGCTGGCCGACGAGGCCGTGGCGGCCGCCGAGGGGTGACGCCTACGCGCTCGCGGTCAGCCGCAGCAGCCCCCGCGCCGCCGCCGCGTCGTAGCGCTCCAGCAGCACTCGGGCGACCTCGGGTGCGGGGCCCAGCACCTCGGCCAGGACGTCCGCGTCGGCGGCGCCGCGTGCGATGCGGTCGGGCAGGAACCCGGGGGCGAGGACGTACGGCGCCACGGCCACCTTCGCGCAGCCCAGGGCCCGCAGTTCCCGTACCGCGTCCTCGGTGCGGGGCAGGGCCGCGGAGGCGAACGCAGGCCGCACGGCGCACCAGCCGGTGTGCCGCCACTCCCGCGCGATGTCAGCGATCACTGCGATCGCCTCCGGGTCGGTGGACCCCGCCGAGGCCAGCACGACCCCGGTCGAGGACTTGTCGGCGGGCGTCAACCCCGCCTCGTACAGCCGTCGTTCGAGCGCGGACAGCAGGAGCGGGGAGGGGCCCAGCACCTGCGCCTGCCGGATCCGCAGCCGCGGCGGAGCGTCCCTGAGGACCGCGGGGATGTCCGCCTTCGCGTGGAACGCCCGCGTCAGCAACAGCGGCAGCGCCACGACGTCCCGGACGCCCTGCGCCGCCAGCGACTCCAGCACCCCCTGCACGGAGGGGATGTTGAAGTCGAGGAAGCCCGTCTCCACCCGCACGTCCGGGCGCAGCGAGCGCACCCGGCGGACCAGGGCGTGCACCGTCGCGGCGTGCCGCGGGTCGCGGCTGCCGTGCGCGATGACCAGGAGGACGGGCTTCACGGAACTCAGCCCTTCACCAGCAGACCGCGGCTGCGCAGCACCCACCGCTCCAGCGGGCTGAAGATCAGCAGGTCGATCGCGATGCCGACGAACAGGATGAGCAGGATCGCCTCGAACACCATGGCCATGTCGCTGTTGGTGCGGCCGTTCTCCAGCAACTGGCCGAGCCCCACGCCCAGGTCGGGGAACTGGGCGATGATCTCCGCGGCCATCAGCGACCGCCAGGAGAACGCCCAGCCCTGCTTCAGGCCCGCCACATAGCCGGGCAGCGAGGCCGGCAGGGTGACGTGCCAGATGCCCTTGACGCCGGTCGCCCCCATCGTGCGGCCGGCCCGCAGGAACAGCGGCGGCACCTGGTCGACGCCGGACACCAGACCGTTGGCGATGGAGGGGACCGCGCCGAGCAGGATCACCGCGTACATCATGGAGTTGTTCAGGCCCAGCCAGATCACGGCCGGCGGCACCCACGCCACCGACGGCAGCGACTGGAGGCCCGACAGGATCGGTCCGATGGCCGCCCGGACGAACTTGACCCGGGCCACGACCAGACCCAGCGGGGTGCCGATGAGCAGGGCGAAGAAGAAGCCGAGCAGACCGCGCGAGACGCTGGTCCAGATGTAGCCGAGCAGATCGCCCGCCAGCCAGGCGTCCTTGAAGGTGGCAGCCACCGCCGACGGCGAGGGCAGCTTGGACGGGTCGTCCACGACCGGGTAGAGCAGGGTCCACACCACGAGGACCACCGCGAGCGCGATGACCGGCGGAAGGATCTTGCTGACCAGGGTCTCCCGGAGCGGCGGGCGGCCGGTGGCCTGGGTCTCCAGCGCGTCGAGGCCCGCCTCCACGCTCCCGGCGTCCTGGGCCGGTGTCGTCTCAGTGCTGGCCATGGCGGCGGATCTCCCCACGCAGTTCTTCGGTGATCTCACGGGCCAGTTCGGCCACGGGCGCGTCCTCGATGCGGCGCGGCTGCGGAATGTCGACCGTCCACTCGCGCGCGATCCGGCCGGGGCGGGAGGACAGCAGGATCACGCGCTGCGCGAGCCGTACCGCCTCCCGTACGTTGTGCGTGACGAACAGGACGGAGACCCCCGTCTCCGTCCAGATCCGGGTGATCTCGTCGTGCAGCACGTCGCGTGTGATGGCGTCGAGGGCCGCGAACGGCTCGTCCATCAGCAGCAGGCTGCTCTCCTGGGCGAGCGCGCGGGCCAGGGCCACCCGCTGGCGCATACCGCCCGACAGCTCGTGCACCCGCTTGCCGTACGCGCCCTTGAGCCGGACCAGTTCGAGCAGTTCCTCGGCCTTGCCGCGCCGGTCGGGCTTGGGAACTCCCCTGAGCTTCAGGGCGAGTTCGATGTTCTTGCCGGCGGTCAGCCACGGGAAGAGGGCGTGCTCCTGGAACATCAGGGCCGGGCGGCCGTCCGTGGTGATGGCGCCCGCGCTGGGCCGGTCCAGCCCCGCGACCAGGTTGAGCAGCGTGGACTTGCCGCAGCCCGAGGCCCCCAGGAGGGTGACGAACTCACCCGGCGCGACATCGATGCTGACGTCGTCCAGGACGAGCTGCTGTCCGCCCGGTCCCGCGAAGGACTTCGAGACGTGGTCGAGACGCGCGGCGTACTCGACCGTCTCGTCGGCCTGGGCGAGCGTCGTGGTCGTGGCCATGGTCGTCACCTCCTGGGAACTCATCGGGACGGGGTCAGCTGGTGCCGAGACCGGCGGCGTCGACCGTGGACTCGCCCTCGGCCTTGAGGACCTTGTTGAGGATCGTGAGGTCGTAGATCCCGTTCAGGTCGGGCTTCTCCAGCAGACCGGCCTTGACCGCGTGCTCCGCCTCGGTGTCGAGCGTGGCGGCCAGCGGGTCGTTGGTGAACTGGATCGACTTCCACGCCGGGTCCAGGACCTCGGGCTTGAGCGCCTTGCCGGAGTCCGCCTCCAGCTGCTTGTTCGCCGCCGCCTTCGCCGCGTCCGGGTTGGCGTTGATCCACTTGTTCGCTTCCACCGACGCCTTCAGGACGGCCTCGACCGCCTTCGGGTGCTCCTTGAGGAAGTCCTGCCGCACGATGATGTTCGTGATCACGAACTTCTTGTCCGGCCACAGCGACGACTCGTCGAGCAGCACCTTCGCGCCCTCGGCGACCAGCTTGGACGCGGTCGGCTCCGGCACCCAGGCACCGTCGATGGAACCGGACTTGTAGGCGTCCGGCGTGATCTTGTTGTCGGTGCGGACGACGGTGACGTCACCCTTGCCGCTCTGCGCGTCGACCTTCCAGCCCTGCTCGGCGATCCAGTTGAGGAACGCCACGTCCTGGGTGTTGCCGAGCTGCGGCGTCGCGATCTTCTTGCCCTTGACGTCCTTCAGGGACTTGATCTTGTCGGGGTTGACGACCAGCTTCACACCGCCGGACGCCGAACCGCCGATGATCTTCAGGCTCTTGCCGCCCGACTTGACGTAGCCGTTGATCGCCGGGGACGGGCCGATCCAGCCGATGTCGATCGACTTGGAGTTGAGCGCCTCGATCTCGGACGGACCGGCGTTGAAGGTCGCGTACGAGGCCTTGGTGGCCCCGAGCTCCTTCTGGAAGAAGCCCTTGTTCACCCCGACGAGCGCGGTGCCGTGGGTCAGGTTGCCGAAGTAGCCGATCTTGACGGAGTCGAGCCCGTCGATCTTCTTGGCACCGGCGGCGACCTTGGCGGTGTCGGTGTCCTTCGACTCGGAGCCGTAGCCGCACGCGGCGAGGGTGAGGAGCGGGAGCGCGGCGATGACCGCGAAGGAGCGGCGAAGAGCGGATGAAGCAGGCACGGGAGGTGTTCCTCTCGGAGGCCCGGCGGTCACGGTCTCTCAGGTCGTGGCCGGGAGGTCGGCAGGTCTGCGTCTACGGCTGTGGGGGGACGGGGCGCGCAAGCGGTGCGCGTACGTCAGCGCACACATCGCGCCACTCCGCCCTGCCCGCTGCCGAGCGCGCCGCTGCCTACGCGGCCGCCCTCCTTCGCGAACGTGGACCAGTAGTCGGTGGGGTTCATGTCAGAAGTCCCACCCGTCGTCCTCGGACTCGTCCTTGACCGGCTCCGGGGACGCGAACGACTCGCCGACCATGCCCGCGGTGAGTGTGGTGCCGTCGTTCGGGTCGATGAGGATGAACGAACCGGTGCGCCGGGAGTCCGAGTAGGAGTCGACCGGCAGCGGCTCGGCGGTACGGATCTTGACCCGGCCGATGTCGTTGGCGACGAGCTGTCCCGGGTGCGGGTGCAGGGACAGGTCGTCCAGGGTGAGCCGGGACGGGATGTCCTTGACGATCGCCTTGACCGTGCGGGTGCCGTGCTTGAGCAGCACCCGGTGGCCCACGGTCAGCGGGTCGTCGGCCACGTGGCAGACGGTCGCCTCGATGTCCTGGGTGGTCGGCGGGGCGTCCTTGCTGGGCACCAGCAGGTCACCGCGCGAGATGTCGATGTCGTCCTCCAGCAGGATCGTCACCGACTGCGTCGTCCACGCCACCTGGACCGGCTCACCGAGCAGGTCGATCCCGGCGATCTTCGAGGAGCGGCCCGAGGGCAGCACCGTGACCTGCTCACCGACCCGGAAGGAACCCGCGGCGATCTGACCGGCGTAGCCCCGGTAGTCGGGGTGCTCGGCGGTCTGCGGCCGGATCACGTACTGAACCGGCAGCCGGGCGTGGCAGTGCGACAGGTCGTGGGTGACCGGGACCGTCTCCAGGTGCTCCAGGACGGTCGGGCCGCCGTACCAGTCCATGTTCGCCGACGGCTCCACGACGTTGTCCCCGGCCAGCGCCGAGATCGGGAT
Source organism: Streptomyces sp. NPDC091972 (assembly GCF_044756385.1). NCBI lineage: Bacteria > Bacillati > Actinomycetota > Actinomycetes > Kitasatosporales > Streptomycetaceae > Streptomyces > Streptomyces sp. NPDC091972. Next base: position 233,449 of record NZ_JBIVSV010000006.1, read on the forward strand.
CGCGGTGACCTCCGGGACGCCCAGCTCCGTCGCGTACGCCGTGAACTCCTCGGCGATCGCCGCGAACACGGACTCCTGGTACTCGACCAGGTCCATCTTGTTGACCGCGAGCACCACGTGCGGCACCCGCAGCAGCGCCGCCAGCGCCGCGTGCCGGCGGGTCTGCTCCACGACACCGTTGCGGGCGTCGATCAGGATCACCGTCAGCTCGGCCGTGGAGGCACCCGTCACCATGTTGCGGGTGTACTGCACATGACCGGGCGTGTCGGCGAGGATGAACCGGCGCCTGGGGGTCGCGAAGTAGCGGTAGGCCACGTCGATGGTGATGCCCTGCTCACGCTCGGCGCGCAGACCGTCGGTGAGCAGCGCCAGGTCGGGGGCCTCCTGGCCGCGCGAGGCCGAGGCACGCTCGACCGCCTCCAGCTGATCGGTCAGGATCGACTTGGAGTCGTGCAGCAGCCGGCCCACCAGCGTGGACTTGCCGTCGTCGACCGAACCGGCGGTCGCGAACCGCAGCAGCGTCGTCTCCGAGAGCACCTCGGAAGTGGTCGTGCTCATCTCTAGAAGTACCCCTCGCGCTTGCGGTCTTCCATCGCGGCCTCGGACATCTTGTCGTCGGCGCGGGTGGCACCCCGCTCGGTGAGCCGGGAGGCGGCGATCTCCGCGATGACCTTCTCGATGCTGTCGGCGTCGGAGTCGACCGCACCCGTGCAGGACATGTCACCGACCGTGCGGTAGCGCACCCGCCGCTTCTCGACGCTCTCGCCGTCCCTGGGCCCGCCCCACTCACCGGCCGTCAGCCACATGCCGTCGCGCGAGAACACCTCCCGCTCGTGCGCGAAGTAGATCTCCGGCAGCTCGATCCCCTCACGGGCGATGTACTGCCACACATCCAGCTCCGTCCAGTTGGACAGCGGGAAGACGCGCACATGCTCACCGGGGGCGTGCCGGCCGTTGTAGAGGTTCCACAGCTCGGGGCGCTGGCGGCGCGGGTCCCACTGGGAGAACTCGTCGCGCAGCGAGAACACCCGCTCCTTGGCCCGGGCCTTCTCCTCGTCCCGGCGCCCGCCGCCGAAGACCGCGTCGAACTTCTCCGCCTGGATCTTCTCCGTCAGCGGCAGCGTCTGGAGCGGATTGCGGGTCCCGTCCGCACGCTCCTTGAGCACACCGCGGTCGATGTAGTCCTGCACCGAGGCCACATGCAGGCGCAGGCCGTGCCGCGCGACCACCCGGTCCCGGTACTCCAGCACCTCGGGGAAGTTGTGCCCGGTGTCCACGTGCAGCAGCGAGAACGGAACCGCCGCGGGCGCGAACGCCTTCAACGCCAGATGCAGCATGACGATCGAGTCCTTGCCACCGGAGAACAGGATCACCGGCCGCTCGAACTCACCCGCCACCTCACGGAAGATGTGCACCGCCTCGGACTCCAGCGCGTCCAGGTGCGAGAGGGCGTACGGGGCCTCCGTGCCCTCCTCCACCTTGGCGACGGTCGTCGTCATGCCAGTCCCCTCTCGGTGAGCAGCGCGTGGACCGCGGCCGCGGACTCCTGGACGGTCTGGTGCTGCGACTCGATCCGCAGATCGGGCGACTCGGGCTCCTCGTACGGGTCGTCGACCCCGGTCAGTCCGGAGAGCTCACCGGCCGCCTGCTTGGCGTACAGGCCCTTCACATCGCGTACGGAGCACACCTCGACCGGGGTCGCCACATGGATCTCCAGGTACGCGGCGCCGCTCTCCTGGTGCCGCTTGCGCACCGCGTCACGGCTGTCGGCGTACGGCGCGATGACCGGGACCAGCACCTTGACGCCGTTGCGGGCGAGCAGTTCGGCCAGGAAGCCGATGCGCTGCACGTTGGTGTGCCGGTCCTCGCGGCTGAAGCCGAGGCCCGCGGAGATGAACTCGCGGATCTCGTCGCCGTCGAGCACCTCGACGAGATGGCCCTCCTCGCGCAGCCGGCCGGCCAGCTCGTACGCGATGGTGGTCTTGCCGGCACTCGGCAGACCCGTGAGCCAGACGGTGGCTCCGGTCGTCACGTGCAACTCCTCGGTAGATGTCGTCATCCGTGCAGCCCGCACTCGGTCTTCGCGCGGCCGGCCCAGCGGCCGGCGCGCGCGTCCTCGCCCTCCAGGACCCGGCGGGTGCAGGGGGCGCAGCCGACGGACGCGTAGCCGTCCATCAGCAGGGGGTTCGTGAGCACGCCGTGCTCCTGGACGTACGCGTCCACGTCGTCCTGGGTCCAGCGGGCGATGGGGGAGACCTTGACCTTCCGCCGCTTCTCGTCCCAGCCGACGACCGGGGTGTTCGCCCGGGTCGGGGACTCGTCGCGGCGCAGCCCGGTCGCCCAGGCGAGGTAGTCCTTCAGGCCCCGCTCCAGCAGCTCGACCTTGCGGAGCCTGCAGCACAGGTCGGGGTTGCGGTCGTGCAGCTTCGGGCCGTACTCGGCGTCCTGCTCGGCGACCGTCTGACGCGGGGTCAGCGTGATGACGTTGACGTCCATCACGGCCTCGACCGCGTCCCGGGTGCCGATGGTCTCCTCGAAGTGGTAGCCGGTGTCGAGGAAGACGACGTCCACGCCCTTCATCACGCGGGACGCGAGGTGGGCGACCACCGCGTCCTCCATCGACGAGGTCACGCAGAACCGCTTGCCGAACGTGTCCACGGCCCACTGGAGGATCTCCAGCGCGGAGGCGTCCTCCAGATCGCGGCCCGCCTGCTCGGCGAGCGCCTTGAGATCGTCGGTCGTGCGCTCTTCCTGAATCGCGGTCATATCCGGTCTCCCCCTGCGTCGGTGGGCTGAAGACCCCGGGCGAGGAGCCCGAGGAACTTCAACTGGAATGCGCGGTTGCACGCCGCGCATTCCCAGGAGCCGTGGCTCTGCTCGCTGGGACGGAGGTCCTCGTCGCCGCAGTAGGGGCAGTAGAACGGGGCGGCCCGCTCGCTCATGAGAGGGCCTCCTCGGAGGCGCGCGAGGCCCAGGCGGCGAAGCGCTCGCCCTCCTCGCGCTCGGCCCGGTACCGCTTCAGGACCCGCTCGACGTAGTCGGGCAGTTCCTCGGAGGTCACCTTCAGGCCGCGCACCTTGCGGCCGAACCCGGCCTCCAGGCCGAGCGCGCCGCCCAGGTGCACCTGGTAGCCCTCGACCTGCTCGCCCCGGTCGTTGAGGACCAGCTGGCCCTTGAGACCGATGTCCGCCACCTGGATACGGGCGCAGGCGTTCGGGCAGCCGTTGAGGTTGATGGTGAGCGGCTCGTCGAAGTCGGGGATGCGGCGCTCGAGTTCGTCGATCAGCTGCGAGCCGCGCGCCTTGGTCTCGACGATGGCGAGCTTGCAGTACTCGATGCCGGTGCAGGCCATGGTGCCGCGCCGGAAGGGAGAGGGCTTGGCCGTCAGGTCCAGCGCCTCCAGGGCCTCGACCAGCGGCTGGACCTGCGCCTCCTCGACGTCGAGGATGATCATCTTCTGTTCGACGGTGGTCCGGACCCGGCCCGAGCCGTGCGCCTCCGCCACCTCGGCGATCTTCGTCAGCGTGGTGCCGTCGACACGGCCGACGCGCGGGGCGAAACCGACGTAGAACAGGCCGTCCTTCTGGCGGTGCACGCCGACGTGGTCGCGCCAGCGGCCCGAGGGCTCGGCGGGCGCGGGACCGTCGATCAGCTTGCGCTTCAGGTAGTCGTCCTCCAGGACCTGGCGGAACTTCTCCGGGCCCCAGTCGGCGACGAGGAACTTCAGCCGGGCGCGGTTGCGCAGCCGGCGGTAGCCCCAGTCGCGGAAGATGCCGACCACGCCGGCCCACACCTCGGGCACCTCCGCCAGCGGCACCCAGGCACCGAGCCGCACACCGAGCTTCGGGTTGGTGGACAGGCCGCCGCCCACCCACAGGTCGAAGCCGGGGCCGTGCTCGGGGTGCTCGACACCGACGAAGGCGATGTCGTTGATCTCGTGGACCACGTCGAGCAGCGGGGAGCCGGAGATCGCCGTCTTGAACTTGCGGGGCAGGTTGGAGAACTCCTTGCTGCCGATGTACCGCTCGTGGATCTCCTCGATCGCCCAGGAGCCGTCGATGATCTCGTCCTCGGCGATGCCGGCGACCGGCGAGCCGATGACGACGCGCGGGCAGTCGCCGCAGGCCTCGGTGGTGGAGAGGCCGACCGCCTCCAGGCGGTTCCAGATCTCCGGGACGTCCTCGATGCGGATCCAGTGGAGCTGGATGTTCTGCCGGTCGGTGATGTCGGCGCTGCCGCGTGCGAACTCCTCGGAGATCTCGCCGATCACGCGCAGCTGCTGGGTGGTGAGGCGTCCGCCGTCGATCCGCACCCGCAGCATGAAGTACTTGTCGTCCAGCTCCTCCGGCTCCAGGATCGCGGTCTTGCCGCCGTCGATGCCGGGCTTGCGCTGGGTGTAGAGGCCCCACCAGCGCATGCGGCCGCGCAGGTCGTTGGGGTCGATCGAGTCGAAGCCGCGCTTCGAGTAGATCGTCTCAATGCGTGTCCGCACATTGAGACCGTCGTCGTCCTTCTTGAACTGCTCGTTGCCGTTCAGCGGGGTGTGGTGCCCCGCGGCCCACTGACCCTCTCCGCGGTGACGGCTCACCTTGCGGCGGGGCGCTGCGGCAGCAGGGTTCTGCGGGGTGGCGGCCATGGTTCTACGTCCTTCGGGACAGGCGGAAAGCGGCTCTTACCTGCGCGTACGGGCGCACGGGAGGGCATGCGCGTCATTGCGCGGGGAGGCGTTCGAGAAGATGTGCCGGGTGACGCTGCGGCTCGTCAGCGCACCGGACAGATGGCGCTGGACATGCGGCCGAGGTCGACGTGCCGCCGACTCACCAAGGCAATTCCAGTTCCAGACATGACGGAAGCGTGTCACGGCGATCTGGACACAGTCCAGCATTATCCACCATGTGGACACCCTTGTCTCGACAGGCGAGATAAGGGTGTCGTTGGTCACAAAGATCGCGGGATCTCTTGTTCCCGCAGGTCAGGCCGGGTACGCCCCGGGCCAGGGACCAGGGGCGGGCACCTCCGCCTCCTCCTCCACCTTGGTGTCGAAGAGCTGGAAGCCACGGCGCTGGTAGTTGGCCATCGCGTGCTCGCCGTCCTTGCTGCACGTGTGCAGCCAGACCCGCTTGGTGTCCGTCAGTCCCGGCCAGCGGTCCGCGAGGTCCCAGGCGCGGGCGGTGCCGTAGGACAGGAGGTGGCCGCCGATCCGCCGGCCGCGGAAGGCCGGGAGCAGGCCGAAGTAGACGATCTCCACGACCCCGTCGTCCTGGGGCTCCAGCTCGACGTATCCGGCGGGCGTGCCGTGGTCGTAGGCCACCCAGGTCTCCACGCCCGGCCGCTCCAGGTGCTCCCGCCACCGCGCGTACGTCCAGGAGAGCCGGTCGGTCCAGCGGATGTCGCCGCCCACGGACGCGTAGAGGAAACGGCTGAACTCGGGGGAGGGGATCTCCGCCCGGTGGATGCGGACGTCACCCTCCGGGGGTTCGGCCGGGAGGAGGTCGGTGGGGGCGGTCTGTTCCAGGGACCAGGTGGTCACGGGGATGTTCGGCATGGAGGCCAGGGAACCATCTACCCCAGAGATCTGTCGATCGAGGCCAGCGGCAGCGCGAACAGCGCCCGGCCCGACTGGGACCACACGTCGCCCGTCTGCTCCCAGTACGACAGGGACTCCGACTCCCCGCTCCAGCAGCTCCGGGTCTCGTCCGTGCCGCAGCGAGTGGCCTTCGCGGGGTTCGAGGTGTTCTGGCGCCACAGGGTGCCGTGGTCGCCGTCCGTCCCGGCCGCCCGGCCCAGGTACCACTGGGAGTCGTGCGACAGGACGGGGCCGGAGCCGGCGGCCTTGGTGGCGTAGGCCTCGGCCACGCGCGCGTGGCCCCCGGTGTCGGTCGCCAGCAGCCCGGCCCGGCCGGGGTCGCCGCTGAAGTCGTAGCGCCACATGCGGGCGCCGGTGTCGCCGTCCCCCGAGACCCACTCGCTCGCGACCAGGCTGTCCGGAGCGGTGCTGCGGTCCAGGGAGAGGTAGTCGGGGCGGGCGGCGCCCTTCTCGTCGGTCAGTCGGTAGGAGCCGACGGCGGGCAGGACCCACTGGGCGCCGTGCGCCGACCAGCCGCCGCGGACCCGGCCCACCGCGCGGCTGTCGACGGTGGCCCGCTGGACGCGGTTCATGTCGTAGACGTACAGGGCGTCCCCGCCGTCGCCGCTCGCGGTGACCAGGAGTTTGTTCTGGTACCAGACCATCCCCGAGACCTGGGAGACCAGGCCGCGGAAGTCGTGTCCGCCGTCGACCGGGACGGCGAGCAGGACCCAGGAGTAGGTGAGTCGGTTCAGGTCGTTGGCGTCGACGAAGGCGACCCGGGCCAGGCCGCCGTCGTCCGCCGCGGTGCCGGTGCGGCTCCAGGCGGAGAGGATCACGCGGTTGGTGCCCCACAGGCCGTCGTCGTCGGCGTCCCCGGAGGTGGTGACGGCTCCGGGCCGCCAGGAGCGGGTGTCGGCGGCGTCCCAGCAGTAGGCGGCGGTGGCCGTGGGCTCGACGGGCAGGGCCGCGCGCTCACCGGCCGTGCAGTCGACCGCGTCGCGCAGGGGCCGGTCGGCGGAGTCGAGGACGGCGGAGACGCCGACCGGGCGTCCCATCTCGGCGGAGAGCCGATCGAGGGCGCTCGGCGGGACCTGGGTCTCCTCGAGGCGCAGCGGGGCGGTCTCGGCTTTCGAGGTGAGCGGCTTCAGCGTCCCGGGATTGGCGGCGACCGTGGCCTGCGAGGCGCTGATCATGGTGGCGGCGGCGGTCAGTGCGAGGGCGGTCCCGGCCAGGAACGCGCGCAGCGCTTGGCCCCGCTTGCGCCTGCGGTGTCTGCCACGTTGCTTCATACCGTCCTCCCGAGGCGGGCCAACTGCGCCTGTTGATCCGTACGTTGACCGAGGAGCAGGTGGGGTGGCCCGTAGAGGATGCTACGGCAGTACGGCACGCCTGGGGACGAAGATGCTGCAATTATGCGGAAGATGCACCATGAGCGAGGGTTTTCACCCGGTCTCGGTGGCGGCGCGGGCCGCGAGCACGGCCGGGGCCGTCGAGTGCGGCAGCAGGTCGACGGGGTCGCCCGGCAGCAGGACCTCGACCTCGGCGGCCTCGCAGAAACGATACGGCCGGTGTTCCAGGAACGCCCCGAGATAGCGCCGTACCCGGGACATCTCCGCACGCACGGTCACCGTGCGGCCCGGATCGCCGAACATGTCCTCCGCCAGGCCCGCCGCGCTGCGGCCCGCGGGACGCAGGGCCAGCAGGTAGAGCAACTCGGCGTGCCGAGGGCTCAGTTCGTGACTCCACGTGCCCGCCCCGCCCGACACCGTCACCGTCCAGCGGCGCGGCTGCGCGAGGTCCAGCACGATCCGGGTGGCGCCCTGCGGCTCCGGCTCGTCGCCGGCGCGCACCAACCAGCCGCCCGCCAGCGGTTCCAGGACGCACAGGCCGAGCGCCGGCAGCCACCGGCGGCCCGGCGACGGCGACTTGGGCAGCGCGATCCGGTTCTGGTACGGCATTCCGGTCACCGCCGCCGTCCAGCCGTCCCGGTCCACCACCAGGGCCCGGCCGGTGAGCCGCGCGAGCACCGGCGCCGCCACCGCCCGCAGCCGCTCCAGCGAGGCCAGATGCATCTCGCGCAGCCGTGCCTCGGCGAGCTTGGCCACCGAGTCGACCCAGGCGAGCGTCGCCGGATGCATGGTGTCCAGGGGGCCGCTGACGTCGACCACGCCGATCAGCCGGCCGTCGCGCGGGTCCTTGATGGGGGCGCCGGTGCAGGTCCACGAGGTCTGGGAGCGCACGAAGTGCTCGGAGGCGAAGACCTGGACGGGGCGGCGCACCACCACGGGGGTGCCGATGCCGTTCGTTCCGACGACGTTCTCCCGCCAGTCGGCGCCGAGTTCGAAGCCGGTGCCGTCGGCCTTGCGCAGCACGGGGGAGCTGCCCTCCCGCCACAGCACACGGCCGTCCTCGTCGGCGACGACCATGATGTGGTGGGCGACGTCGGCGACCGAGAGCAGCCCCTCCCTGAGCACCGGCAGGACATGCCTGAGCTGGGTGCCCTCCCGGCGCCGCTGCACCTCCTCGGGGGACAGCAGACCTGACCGGAAGTCGTGGTCCGGGTCGACGCCGCCGCGCAGCATCCGGCTCCAGGACTCCTTGATCACGGGGCGCGGGGCGAGGGGGGCGCGTCGGCCCGACAGGGTGGCGGAGCGGATGTCGTTCAGTACCCGGGCCGCACGTGCCGTGTCCATGGTGGCTAGCTGGGTCGCATGCGTCGGCGAGAGCGGCACTGGTCCTCCCGGTCCCGGGTCCGTTGACTGTCCGTCTCATAGTGCCGGTCGTCACTCGCTGCGGCACGCGGTCCACCCACAGTCGCCAGGAAGTTGCAACCCCCTGCAACCCTGGTGGTGGGGTCCGGCTTGATTGAAACTTGGGCGAACGCCGTCTCGCAGCGGCGTCTTCCGGCCTCTGAGGGCCGTAACGGGGGTGGTGCCGTGTCGGCGCAGCACCACCCCCGTTCTCCTGTCCCCGCGGGTGCGGAAGGTCAGCCGACGGGGCGGGCCCGCTCCACCACCGCGGCCAGGTCCAGGCCCGTGGGCAGCGTGCCGAAGGCCGTGCCGCGGTCGGTGCCCAGCCGGGACGCGCAGAAGGCGTCGGCCACCTCCGCGGGCGCGTACCGGACGAGCAGGGAGCCCTGCAAGACCAGTGCGAGCCGTTCCGTCAGGTGGCGGGCCCGGCCCTCGATGCCCTCCAGGTCGGCCAGTTCGGTCAGCAGGTTCTTCGTCGCCGCGTCCAGCCGGTGGTCGGCGCCCCGGGTGCGGCCGATCTCCAGGAGGTAGGCGTTCAGGGCCTGCGGCTCCCGTTGCAGAACTCTCAGGACGTCGAGGGCCTGGATGTTGCCCGCGCCCTCCCAGACGGAGTTCAACGGCGACTCGCGGACCAGGCGGGGCAGGCCCGACTCCTCCACGTAGCCGTTGCCGCCCAGGCACTCGGCGGCCTCCACCGTCAGCGGCGTGCAGCGTTTGGTGACCCAGTACTTGGCCGCCGGCACCGCGATCCTGAGGAAGGCCCGTTCCTGCTCGTCGCCCCGGTCGTAGGCGGCCGCCAGGCGCAGGCCGAGGGCGGTCGCAGCCTCGGACTCCAGGGCGAGGTCGGCGAGCACGTTGCGCATCAGCGGCTTGTCGACGAGCTTGCCGCCGAAGGCCTCGCGGTGGGTGCAGTGGTGGATCGCCTGGGCGACGGCCTGGCGCATCAGCCCGGCCGAGCCGAGGACGCAGTCCAGCCGGGTCGCCGCGACCATCTCGATGATGGTGCGGACCCCGCGCCCCTCGTCGCCGACGCGGCGGGCCCAGGTGCGGTCGAACTCGACCTCGGCGGAGGCGTTGGAGCGGTTGCCGAGCTTGTCCTTGAGGCGCTGGAGGAGGAACGTGTTGCGGGTGCCGTCCTCCAGGACGCGGGGGACGAGGAAGCAGGTGAGCCCGCCCGGGGCCTGGGCGAGGACCAGGAAGCCGTCCGACATGGGGGCCGAGCAGAACCACTTGTGACCGGTGAGCTCGAAGGTCTCCCCGTCGGGCAGGGCCCGGGCGGACGTCGTGTTCGCCCGGACGTCGCTGCCGCCCTGCTTCTCCGTCATCCCCATCCCGAACAGCGCCCCCGCCTTCAGGTGGGCGGGCCGCAGCTCGCGGTCGTAGACCATGGACGTCAGCCGCGGCTCCCACTCGGCGGCGAGGTCCGGGTCGATGCGCAGGACGGGGACGGCGGCGTGGGTCATCGACAGCGGGCAGCAGTTGCCGGCGTCGACCTGCGTCCACAGCAGGAAGGCCGCCGCTCGCCGTACGTGTCCGCCGGGGCGGGCCCAGGCCGCGGTCAGGCCCGCGGAGACGCCCTTGCCGAGCACGCGGTGCCAGGCCGGATGGAACTCGACCTCGTCGATCCGGTGGCCGTGGCGGTCGTGGGTGCGCAGCCGGGGCGGGTTCTCGTTGGCCTGCAGGCCCCACTCCTGCACCTGCGCCGAGCCGCAGGCCCGGCCGAGCGCGCCCAGCTCGCCGTGGACCTCGTCGAGCAGTTCCGGGTCGAGGTGCCGTTCGACGGCCTCCTTGAGGGCGCGGTCGGCGCCGTAGACGTCGTAGCCGGTCAGGGGCGGGGGCTGGTTGGTCACGGTGTGCGTGGTGCCTGCCATGCCAGCGAAAGTACCCCGGGGCGGGGGGCCGGTCACCTCACGGACACGGGGCGGGTCGCCGGGGGCGGGTACCGGCGGCCCGCCGGCGCGGTGACCTGGTGCGGGCGCGGTCGACCGGCGTCCGCGGACCACCGCGTCGGACGCCTGCGGACGGGCGGGCTCGGGGAGCGTCGGCCCGGCCCACGGCCACCGGTCGCCGGTCGCCGCGGGCGTACGGGCGGTTCCGCGCGGACGGGGTCGCCAGCCTCCCCCGCACGGGGCGCGCCGGTGGCCGGGTGCGGCTCGGGCGGGCCGGGGTGGTGCGGGGTGTTGAGGTAGTGGTCGCACGGGCTGTCCTGCGCCTGCTGGTGGGCGCAGGGGGTGGGTTCAGGCCAGGTGGGCCATGGCCTCCGGGGTCCGGTGGGTCGGGTCCGGTTCGGGCAGGCCGTGGGGCCAGCCGGGGCGGTACACCGTGTCGAGGTAGCGCTCGCCGAGGTCCGGCGCGATCGCGACCGCGGTGAGGCCGCGGCGGGCGTGGGCGGACAGCCACTGGTGGGCGCCGCTGACGACCGTGCCGGTGGAGCCGCCGAACAGGAAGCCCCGGGCGGCCAGCCTGCGGCAGACCTGGAGCGTGTCCGGTTCCTCGACGAGGACCACGTCGTCGATGTACGACCTGTCGAGCAGCTGCGGCGGCACGCTCGCGCCGAGCCCCGGGATCAGACGGACTCCGGGCGGGCCGCCGAAGGTGACCGAGCCGATGCTGTCGACGGCGACGATCCGCACCGGCCGCCGCCACTGCCAGAACCAGCGTGCGCAGCCCATCAGCGTCCCGGTGGTGCCGGCCCCGACGAACAGCACGTCCAGGTCCGGGAAGCGCCGCGCGATCTCCGGCGCCGTGGAGCGGTAGTGCGCCCGCCAATTGCCCTGGTTGCTGTACTGGTTGAGCCACACGTACCGCTCGTCCGAGGCGCACAGCGCCCGCACGTAGGCGAGCCGCGCCCCGAGGTAGCCGTCGTGCAGGTCCGGTTCCCTGACCACGTGCACCCGGGTGCCGAGCGACTCCATCAGCCGGATCGTCGCCAGGTTGCACCGTGAGTCGGTCACGCACAGGAACCGGTAACCCCGGCTCGCGGCGATCACGCTCAGGGCCACCCCCAGGTTCCCCGACGACGACTCGACCAGGACCGACCCGGGCCGCAGGGTGCCGTCCCGCTCGGCGGCGTCCACCATCTCGCGGGCCGCCTTCAGCTTGACGGACCCGGCGAAGTTGAAGCCCTCGCACTTCAGGAACAGCGGAAGCTCCAGCGCCGCCCGCAGGTCGACGTAGAGGTCTGACTCGTTGAACTCCGAAGGATCGGATATGACGGGCATGACGCCCCCCTCCTCATGCGCGCAGATCGTCAGCCGTACCGGCGCAGCTCGTTGAAGAACCCGTCGACGACGTGCAGTTCGCCGCGCCGGGCCAGTTCGTCGTGGACGTACCGGCCGACGGCGAGGTCGAGCACCCCGAGGCCGAAGGGGGAGAACACCACCGTCCGGTCCGTCGGGACGGTCACCCGTCCGGTCAGCACGTCGTCGAGCGTGCCGTCGATGAAGTCCCGGCTCCCCGTGAGCCGTTCGGCCAGGTGCGGGGAGGTCTCGGCCTTGAGGCAGTGCTCGACGTCGTCGACGAAGTTGGCGGACGCGAGCAGGATCTCCGGGGCGAGATCGCGCAGGGACACGTGCAGGACCAGGGGGTGATGGCCGAACCACGACGGATCGTGGACGTGCGGTGTGCCGGCGACCGTGGCGAAGACGACCAGGTCGCTGGAGCGGATCAGGGACTCGGCCGAGTCGTGCACGACAGCCTTCCCGGGCGCCCCGGACCGCTCCAGGTAGCCGCGGAACCCGGCGGCGCTCTCGGCGGACAGGTCGTGCACCCCCGTCTCCTCGAACTCCCAGCCGGTGGCGGCGAGATGGGTGTGGATGTAGCGGGCGATCAGACCGGTGCCGACGAACCCGACCCGGGTCGGGCGGACCCGGCCCGCGCCGAGCTTCGCGGCCGCCAGGGCCGCCGACGACGCGGTGCGCGTGGCGCTGATGACGGAGCTCTCCAGGCACGCGAACGGGTAGCCGGTGTCCGGGTCGTTGAGGATCAGCACCGCGGACGCCCGGGGGAGTCCCGACCTGGTGTTCTCCGGGAAGCTGGAGATCCACTTCAGACCGTCCACCCGCAGCGGTCCCCCCAGTGAGGCGGGCAGCGCGATGATCCGGGCCGACGGGCGGTCCGGGAACGTCAGGAAGTACGACGGCGGGTTCACCGAGTCACCCGCGCCGTGCAGCCGGTACACGGCCTCGACGAGGTCCGCGATCTCCCGTTCCCTTCCGTGCAGGGCCCGTTGCACCTGGGCGCCGGTGACGAGCGCGAAGGACGGGGCGTCGACGGTGCTCATACGCCGCTCACCTCGCCGTCGGTGCGCAGCACCGGGTCGCCGAGCGCGGCCAGCACCTCGCGCGGCCCCTCGAAGGGCTCACGGCCGTGCGCCGTACGGATGTTGTCGACGAGCAGGAGGTCGCCGTCCTGCCACGGCTCGCGCACGGTGTGGGCGTCGTACACCTCGTTGATCGTCCGCACGAGGTCCGCGTCGATCGGACTCCCGTCGCCGAAGCGGGTGTTGAAGGGCAACCCGTCGGCGCCGTACATGTCCACCAGGTACTCGTGCACTTCGGGCTCCATGGTCCACTCGTTCAGGAACGCGATCTGGTTGAACCAGCAGGGCAGCCCGGAGGAGGGGTGCCGCAGGACCGCGTCGCGCCGCTGCCGGGTGTGCAGGGAGCCGTCGTCCTGCCAGGCGAACTCGATGGCGTGCCGCCGGCAGTAGCGTTCGACGGCCGTGCGGTCGTCCGTGCCGAAGGCCTCCTCGACGGACGCTCCGATCTCGTCGTGGTACGCCCGGGTCAGCAGCCAGCCCTCCCGTTCGAAACGGGCGACCAGGTCGCGGGGCAGGGCCCGCAGCACCGCCGAGGCGTCGGCGAGCACGGTCGCGCCCCCGGAACCGGGCGCCTCCAGGCAGGCGAACAGCAGCAGGCCCGGGAACTCCAGGCCGTAGCTGACCTCGTGGTGCATGCACATCTGCTGGTTGGGCGGCCACTTGGTGGACGAGTACACACCGTCCGCATAGCGGCGCCGGGGCGCGAAGGGCTCATGGTCGGGCATCAGGCCGTCGGTCAGCCGGCGGAAGACCGCCTCGCTCGTCGAGGGGTCGGCGAGGCCAAGCCCGCGCACCAGGACGCAACCGTGGTCGTGGACGAGGGCACGCAGCGGCTCGCGGTGCTCCGCCGCCCAACCCAGCGGGTCGTCCGCCGGCTTGGCGTGCAGGACCGGAGGGGCGCCCGGGGCCGGGTCCAGGTAGGGAAGCAGACTTGTGGAGGACATCTCGGAGTTCCTTTCAGCCGCGCCGGTCGAGCAGGTCCGCCAGGTCCGCGAGGACCGGGTGACGGACGACGTCCTGGAGGGTGACCGCCCGGTCCAGGGCGATCGCGAGACGCACGGCGGACAGCGAACTGCCGCCACGGTCGAAGAAGTGGTCGAGCCGGCCGATCCGGTCGGCGGGCACGCCGAGCACCGCGGCCCAGGCCTCCGCCAGCCGCCGCTCACCTGCCGTCACCGGCCCGCCCGCCGACCCGGCGTCCAGGTCCTCGGCGAGCGCGGTGAGCGTCCTGCGGTCGGTCTTGCCGTTGGCGGTCAGCGGCAGCCGCCGACGCCAGTGCACGACAGCGGGGACCATGTACGACGGCAGCGAGGCCGCCAGCCGCTCCCGTACCGTGTCCGCGGCCACCGGCTCGGGCCCGGCGCAGAACGCGGCGAGCTGGGTGCCCCGGACGACCACGACGGCCCCGTCGCGCACCCCGTCCACCCGCAGCAGCGCGTTCTCGATCTCGCCGATCTCCACGCGGAACCCGCGGATCTTGACCTGGGTGTCCCGGCGGCCGAGGAACTCCAGTTTGCCGTCGGCCCGCCAGCGCCCCACGTCACCGCTGCGGTACAGCCGTTCGCCGGGCCGGTACGGGTCCTCGGCGAAGACCGCCGCGGTGCGCTCGGGGTCGTTGACGTACCCGCGGCCCACGCACACCCCGGAGAACACGATCTCGCCCGGCGCGCCCAGCGGCACCGGGACCAGGTCCTCGTCGACGACGTACACCCGCACATTGCGCACCGGCCGTCCGAGCGGGACCCGGTCGCCGTCCGGCACCCGGTCCATGACCTCGTGGTTGGTGTCGTCCGACGTCTCGGTCAGACCGTAGGCGTTGGCCAGCGTGATGCCGGGCTGTGCGGTGAACCAGCGCTGCACCAGTTCCCGCTTCACCGCCTCCCCGGTCACCGACACACAGCGCAGGCCGGTCAGTTCGCGCGGCCGCTGCCCCAGTTCGGCGAGTACGGCCTCCAGGTACGAGGGCACGACCTGGAGCACGTTCACCCGTCCCCGCACCAGCGTGTCCACGAACCGCGGCACGTCCAGGACCGTGTCCTGCCCGACGATCAGCGTCCGCCCGCCGGCGACCGGCCCCGCGAGGAGCTGCCACAGCGAGATGTCGAAGCACTGCGGCGCGGTCTGCGCGACCACGTCGTCCTCGCCGATGCCCAAATCCTCGATCTTGGCGAGCACGTGGTTGAGGAAACCGGCGTGCTCGCACATCGCGCCCTTGGGCTCGCCCGTGGAGCCGGACGTGAAGTAGATGTAGGCCAGTTGATCCGCCGCGACCGGGATCCCGAGGTCGTCGTCGGCGTGGTCCTCGGCGTACACCGCGTCCACGTACAGCGTCTCGGCGGCCGTACCGGAGAGCGAGCCGGTGCTGCCCTCCTCGGTGACGACGAACGCGCAGCCCGCCCGGAACAGCGTCCGGGTGACCCGCTCGGCCGGGAAGTGCGGCTCGACCGGCAGGTACACCCCGCCCGCCTTGAGCACGCCGAGCACGGCCGCCATCCAGTCCAGGTTCCGCTCCATGACCACGGCGACGACGTCCTCGGCCGTGAGACCGCGGGCCAGCAGCGCCCGGCCGACCTGGTTGGCGCGGGAGTTGAGCTCGGCGTACGTCCACCGCCGCTCGTCCTGCACGGCGGCCACGGCGTCCGGGTGCTTAGCGACCCGCTCCTCGAACAGCTCGTGCACCCGCCGGTCCGGGAGCGCGCGGACCGGGCCCGCCAACTCCTCCAGCTGGAAGCGGAGTTCCTCCTCGGACAGCAGGCTCGTGCGGTCGGGGTGGAGGAGCGCGGTGAGGTGGTAGCCGGCGACGCGGGCGGCCGCGGTGGCGTCGAGCGCGCCGGTGCGGTACCGCAGCCGCAGTGCACCGTCGGCGACGGCGACGCCCAGGTCGTCGTAGGGAGTGCCCTCCGCCTTGCCCGAGAGGGCGGCGAGGACCTTGATGCGGGCCGCGAGGAGTGCGGCGGGACCGGTCGGTGTGCCCTCGGGCAGCGGGACCGTGTACTCGGTGACGTCCGGTATCGGACCGGGCGTGCGGTGCGCTGTTTCCATGACGTGCTTCCCCCTGTTTTTCCTCGTTCGGGCGGTTCAGGCGCGGCGCAGCGCCACCGCCGGATTGCCGCCCCAGTGCGCCCCCGCCGGCATCTCCTCGCCCTTCATCAGGAAGGCGTCGACACCGAGCACGGCGCCGTCGCCCATCGAGACGCCGTAGTGGACCAGCGCGCCCGCCCCCACGGTGCAGCCGGCGCCGATGACGATGTGGTCGGACTTGAAGGTGCCGTCCTCCTGGGAGTGCGCCTGCACCTTGGAATGGGCGCCGAGCGTGCAGTCGTCGCCGATCGCGGTGAGCGTCCGCTCGGTGATGGCGACCCCGTCGTCGAAGACCCGGCGACCGATCCGTACGCCCATGAGCCGCCAGACGACGTTCTTGAACGGCGTGCCGTTGAACAGCTTGAGCTGGCTGTCGGGCACCTTCCACAGGCGCTCGTGCCACCAGAAGTACGGCTCGTAGATGGAGCACAACCGCGGCCGGAGCGGCCGGAACCGGGTGATCAGCCGCTCCACCAGCACGTAGTAGCCGACGGTGAGCGCGAGTCCGGCCATCAGGTAGCCGCCGATCAGCAGGCCGCCGAGGGCGCCCTGACCGCCGTACAGATCGACGACGGCGAAACCGAGGAGGGTCAGCGCGAACCAGTGCAGCCACCGGACGAACAGGAACAGGGCCATCGAGCGGGCGTTGAAGCGGTTCTTGGCACTCAGGCGGCGGCGCAGTTCGTCGCCCTCGCGCAGGTGGTCGAAGCGGGTGTCGCGCTCGACCGTGCGCGGGATCTCGAAGGGCGGTGATCCCAGCAGGCCCACGCCCTCGCGGAGTTCGCCGTCGAGCGGGACCAGCACCTTGGTGGCGAGCAGGCAGTTGTCGCCGGTACGGCCGCCGACCGGGTAGGCGATGTGGTTGCCGAGGAAGTTGTGCCCGCCGATCCTGACCCGCGAGACGCGGAACGACGTGCTGGAGTACTCGGCGTTGAGGATCGACAGTCCGTCGGCGACCATCGTGCCGCTGCCGACGGTGGCCAGGTACGGCGTCTCGTGCGACACCTCGGTGCCGAAGTTCGATCCGGTCTGCTCGACGCGTGACAGGTCGTAGCCGATGGACCGCAGGTAGGGGACGATGTACGAGCTGTCCCCGCACAGCCACTTGAAGAACTTGATGTTGGTCATCCGGGCGATCGCGCGCTGCACCGAGTAGTGGAAGCCGTACAGCGGATAGACCCGGTCGGGGCGCAGGGCCAGGTTGAGCAGCCGGGGCAGCAGGGTGACGCCGATGAGGCCCGCGACGATCGAACCGGCGAACAGGACGAGGGACAGGACGAGTGCCTGGGCGTAGAAGGCGGCCGTCGCCAGTTCCTTCGCGTCCGGTTCCAGCAGCGGGTCCAGGGCCGGGACCAGGTCCATCACCAGGAAGGTGCCGCCGATCCCGAGCGGGACGTGGACCAGCAGCGTCTGCACCAGCGCCACCAGGCCGTAGCCGGCCCGGCGTGCGGTGGTGCAGCGGGCCGCGGGGACCCGGATGTGGTCGACGTCGGTGGGGCGGGCCGGGGAGCCGTGCCGGCGCTCGCCGGCGGGGATCGCGGCGCCGTCGTACAGGGCGGAGGAGTGGCCGAGCTGTCCGCCGTCGCCGATGGACGTGCCGATGTCGAGGACGGTCTTCTCGCCGACGAAGACGTCCCGGCCGAGGGTGACCGGGCCGGTGCGTATCCGGCCCGCGTGCGCCCGGTAGCCGGGGAACAGGGCGTCCTTGCGGATCACCGTGCCCGCGCCCACGGTCAGCAGATCGGTGCAGACCGGTACCGAGTGGGACAGGATCGTGACGCCCGGGCCGATGCGGGCGCCGAGGGCCCGCAGGTAGAGGACGTAGAGCGGGTTGCCCGCGAACAGGACCATCGGGTTGGCGTGCAGCAGCGCCTTGACCAGCCAGAAGCGGAGGTAGGCGGGACCCCACACCGGGAACTCCGTCTCCTTCCACCGGCCGACCAGCACCCACTTCGCCACCACCGGCAGGGTGCACAGGGCGACGAACAGGGCACCGCCGAAGACCAGCGAGCGCAGATAGACGGAGAGCAGTCCCTCGCCGCCGGACAGCCAGGCGTACCCCTGGGCGGTGGCGGCACCGGCAGCGCAGCAGTACACGGCGAGGACGAGGAACTGAACCAGCCCGCACAGCACGTACCGGGTGGTGCCGCCCGGCGGCGGGGGCGGTTCGGCCGGCCGTGCGGGGGCCGGTGCGGGGGCCGGGGCCCCGGCGAGGGCGGTGGCCAGACCGCGGATCGTCGGGTGGCCGTACACGTCCCGCATCGACACCTGCGGCAGATCGCCCCGCTTCCGCACCCGGGCGCAGAACTGCGCCATGACCAGGGAGTTGGCGCCCAGGTCGTCGAAGAAGTGGCTGTCGAGGGGGACGTGATCCGTCTTCACGACCCCGGCCAGCACCTCGGCGAGGACCTGGGCCGTGCCGTCCACCGGGGCGACTGTCGTGATCTCGCCGGGATTTACCACCACTTGAGCTCCTAGATCATCACTTTTGGCCTTATGGACTATTCGGTGTGCCTGCTAAGTCGGGCCGGGTCCGTCACCGGTTCCGGGGGGCGCGGTGGTGTTACGGCCTCGCGACACCGCCGGGCCGCGCCCGCGACGACCGTTTCCAGCGGGCCACGTCCGAGGTGCCGCCACGAGAGGGCGAAGAGGAGCGCTCCGGTGGTCATGACGGCGTAGAGGAGCTCGGGGGAGCCGGAGAGCGCACCGGTGGCGAGAAGGAGCACGTGGGCGGCGTACAGGGTCAGCGGCATGCTGCCGGCCGCCGCGAGCGGCGTGAGCACCCGGGTGAGACGGGTGCTCCTGGTCAACAGCAGGGCGCCGCCGAGGATCGCCGCGGCCGAGCCCAGGGTGAGGAGCATGTCGAAGGGCGTGGTCGCGTGCGGCGCGCGGGAGAGCAGCGCCCACCAGGTCTCACCGTCCGGACTGTCCCAAAGGGCCTCGGCGCGGGAGGCGCCGGGGAACTCCGCGCGCCACAGGTGCCGCAGCCCGCCGTACCGGAACAGGACCAGGGACGACACCAGCCAGGTCCCGGCCACGAGGGCGAGACCGCCCCCGAGGAGCCGGGGCGCGGTCTCGCGTGACGTCAGGTCGAGGCGGCCGAGGGTGAGTCCGGCGCACAGATAGGCGGTCCAGGCGAGCACCGGGTAGTCACCGTGCACCAGCAGGTCCGAGACCAGGCCGAGCGGATCGGTGAGCACGTCCCGGAGCGTCGGGTCGCCGTCGAAGGCCGGCTCGGGCAGGACGCCCCGCAGCGCGTGCACGGCGAACGGCGCCCCCACGGCCAGGGACAGGGAGAGCCCTGCCAGGGTGTGCGGGCCGAGGCCCAGCAGGGGGACCGCGATCAGGAACAGCAGAGCGTAGAACGCCAGGATCACGTCCACGTCCAGGTCCGCCGCGCGCGAGGCGTACCCGAGCAGCAGTCCGATCAGCGCGATGACCCCGGCCCGCGCCGCCACCGCCACCGCGGCGGGCCGCCCGGTCACCGGCCGCCGGCCGCCGGTGGTGAAGGCCAGACCGATCCCGGCCGTCACGGCGAACGTCGCCGAGGAACGGCCGCCCGCGAACATCCAGGCGGGCGTCGGCGCCCCGGCCTCGTCGAACGCGCCGAACACGTGAACGGAGAACATTCCGAGCAGGGCGAGGCCCCGGGCCACATCGACCCCCGCGATGCGCGGCACGGCTTCCTTCGGCGCGTTCGGAGCAGGCATGGGAATTCTCCGGAGTGGGATACGGCGGGACGGCGACCGCTGTTCACCGGGCAGCGGGAAATCATGGAGAAGGCTCTCCGCGGTTCCGGGTGTTCCGGGTGTTCCGGAAGAAAGAGAAGTGCCCTGAGACACGTAACGGAATGAGAGAAGGAGCGGTTCGGTATGCGCCTGGAGTGACCACGCGACGGGGACGGAGTGGCCGGCTCGTGCCTTGGTCAGGGCCTTCAGAATGCAATCCGAATTGTTTCGAGGCGCTCGTGAACGGGTCAAGCACGTTTCGGTCAATGGCGGTTTCTCGCTGGTCGGCCAGGCGGCTTCGGTATGCCGTTCTCGCGCTGTTCCGCGGCGCCACCGGGGAATTCACCTCATGGTCGGTAAATTTGTCGTCCGGCATTCCGGTCGGCGAATCCGACAGATCTGGCCAACGGGTGCATGACAGAAAAGGAGTTCGATTTCCTTTGGGATTTCCGCGGGGTTGCCCGATGCTTTCCGGGCCGTGACGGAACCGAACGCGAGCGGACGTTCCCCGCACGGCCGTGCCCAGGACCGGGACGCGGGGATGAGTGCACGCTCCCGTGGCGGATACCTTTAGGTCGTGCAGGCAGCAAGCGACTCCCCTCAACAGCCACCAGGCCGGCTCCACCGGGCCCGTGCCCTCTACCGGAACGTGTCGAAGCGCAGGACCGCCTGGCTGTTGGTCAAGGACACCGTCAACTCGTGCATCGAGTACCGCATCCTGGGGCTCGCCGCCGAGGCCGCGTTCTTCTCGCTGCTGTCCGTACCGCCGCTGCTGCTCAGCCTCATCGGACTGCTCGGCTACGTCGACGACTGGACCGGCACCGACAGCATCAGCAGCCTGGAGGCCAACCTCCTGGACGCCGCGCGCACGGTCCTGTCCGACAAGGGCGTACGGCAGATCGCGCAGCCGATCCTCGACGACGTGATGAAGGGCGGCCGGCCCGACGTCATCTCCGTCGGCTTCCTGTTCGCCCTGTGGTCCGGGTCGCGCGCGGTGAACGTCTTCATCGACACCATCACCGTCATGTACGGCCTCGACGGGGTCCGCGGCATCGTCAAGACCCGGCTCGTGGCGTTCGCGCTTTTCATCGCGGCCCTGCTGATCGGCTCGGTGGCGCTGCCCCTGATGGTGGCCGGCCCGGACGCCGTGGTGCGGATCGTGCCGTGGTCGACGACGGTCGTCCAGGTCCTGTACTGGCCCGTGGTGATCATCCTGTCCATCGCCTTCCTGACCACCCTGTACCACGTGTCGGTACCGGTGCGCTCACCGTGGATCGAGGACGTGCCGGGCGCACTGGTGGCCCTGGCGATGTGGGTGCTGGGGAGCTTCCTGCTCCGGATCTACCTGCAGAGCACGATCGAGGGCGCGACGATCTACGGCTCGCTCGCCGCCGCCGTGGCGGTGCTGCTGTGGATCGGCGTCTCCGCCTTCGCCGTCCTGGTGGGCGCGGCGATGAACGCGGCCATCGACCGTGTCTGGCCTGCCGCGGCCACGGCGGCGGCGCGCGCGGCGCAGGAGCGGGTGCGCGAGGCGCAGGTCGCGGAGTACGTGGCCCGCGCGGCCGCGCTCCACGACGCCGACCCGGACCCCGACGACCCCGGCATGCCCTCGGAGTTCCCGGAACGCTGGTCCCGCTTCCTGCCCCCGGAGGACGTGACGTCCCGGCTGCGGACCCACGCGAAGACGACCCATCCCCCGCAGAAGCCCGAGGGGTCCTGAAGGGGCGCGTTGTCGGGCGCGGGCCGGTGGGACCTCCCGCGCGGTTCCCCGCGCCCCGAGTGGGATCACGCCCTCGGGATCATGCCTTCCACGTGCCCGCGGCCGCCGCCTCCCTCGCGAACTCCGCGAAGTCCCGCGGCGCCCGGCCCAGCACGTCCCGCACCCCGTCCGACAGATGCGCGTTGCGGCCGTCCAGCAGCTGCTCGAACGCCTCGACCAGCGCTCCGACCTCCGCCTCCGGCACCCCGAACCCGGTCAGGCGCTCCCCGTACTCCCGACCCGACACCGCTCGGTACGCCAGCTCCCTGCCCGTCGCCCTCCCGATCTCCGCGACCGCCTCGCCGAAGGTCAGCAGGCGTGGGCCGGACACGGTGACCGTCTCCCCGACGTACCGGCCGCCCGCCACCAGCACGGCCGCCACCACGTCCCCGATGTCCCGCACGTCCACGAACGGCTCGCGCACCCCGCCCGCCGGGAACACCAGCTCCCCGCTCAGCCGCAGCTCCTCGACCAGCGGCCCCTCACTGAAGTTCTGCGCGAACCACGCGGCCCGCACGACCGTCCAGTCCGCCCCCGACGCGTGCAGCGCCTCCTCCGCGTCCCGCGCCCGGTCCTGCCCCCGCGCCGACAGCAGCACCAGCCGCCGTACGCCGGCCCCCACCGCCTCCCGCGCGAGGGCCCCGACCGCCTCGGCGGCCCCCGGTGCTCCGATGTCCGAGGGGTACACGAGGTACGCCGCGTCCGCGCCCCGCAGCCCCCGCGCCCAGGTGGACGGGTCGTGCCAGTCGAACCCCTGCGCCCGCGAGGCCGCCCGTACCGTCAGCCCCGCGGCCCGCGCGGACCGTGCCACCCGGCTGCCCGTACGGCCCGAGGCACCGGTCACCAACACCGTCGTGTTCCGCGTGTTCTCCGTCATGCCGTCGAGTCAACTCCCGGCCCCGGCAGGGGACCATCGCCGAACGGCTCATTCCCATGCGCACCCGTCTACGCTGGCCGCATGGACGCTCTGGCAGGTCTGCTGGAAGGACCGCGGGCGCGTGGCGCCTTCATGATCCGTGCGTGCTTCGACCCGCCGTGGGCGGTGCGCGTGGAGGACCGGGCGCCGCTGACGGTCATGCTGATGGTCCGCGGGGAGGCCGTGATCCTGCCCGACGCGGGCGAGCGGATCCGGCTGCGCCCGGGCGACCTCGCCATCGCCCGCGGCCCCGACCCCTACACGTGCGCCGACGACCCCGACACGGTCCCGCAGGCGCTGATCCTGCCCGGCGCCGAGTGCCGCTACCCCGACGGGCGGTCCCTGAACGGCTCCATGGACCTCGGGGTCCGCGCCTGGGGGGACC
Source organism: Streptomyces sp. NPDC091972 (assembly GCF_044756385.1). Lineage (NCBI taxonomy): Bacteria > Bacillati > Actinomycetota > Actinomycetes > Kitasatosporales > Streptomycetaceae > Streptomyces > Streptomyces sp. NPDC091972. Next base: position 255,958 of record NZ_JBIVSV010000006.1, read on the forward strand.
GGCTGGACGGCGAGACGGTCCTCCTCATCGGGACGTATCTGATGGAGGGCGAGATCAGCAACCGGCTCCTGGACGCGCTCCCGCCGTTGCTGTCGCTCACCACCGACGTGTGGGAGTGCCCGCTGACCCCCCTGCTCATGGAGGAGATCGTGCGCGACGAGCCGGGCCAGGAGGTCGTCCTGGACCGGATGCTGGACCTGCTGGTCATCGCGGCGCTGCGGGCCTGGTTCTCCCGGCCCGAGGCGGAAGCGCCCGCCTGGTACGCGGCACTCGCGGACCCGGTGGTGGGACGGGTGCTGCGGCTGATGCAGGACGATCCCGCGCACCCGTGGACGGTGGCCTCCCTGGCCGCCAAGGCGGGGGTGTCGCGGGCGGCGCTCGCCCGGCGGTTCACCGAGCTGGTGGGGGAGCCGGTGATGGCGTATCTGACCGGGTGGCGGCTGGCGCTGGCGGCCGACCGGCTGCGGGAGGGGTCCGCCACGCTGGAGGCGATCGCCCGGCAGGTGGGGTACGGGAGCGCGTTCGCCCTGTCCAGCGCGTTCAAGCGGGGCTACGGGGTCAGTCCGCAGGAGTTCCGGCTGCGGGTCCGCGGGGGGTGACGGTGTACGCGGAGAGGGCGTCCAGACTCGAAGGCGCCGTCGTCTGGACCGGCGACGGCTCCGGGCGCGTGCTGCCCGACGGCTGCATGGACCTGCTGTGGAACGAGGGGCGGCTGCTCGTGGCCGGGCCCGACACCCGTGCCCACGTCCCCGGGGGCGCCCCCAGCACCTGGGTCGGCCTGCGCTTCGCCCCCGGTGCCGCACCCGCCTTCCTCGGGGTGCCCGCCCATGAACTGCGCGACCGGCGGGTGGAGTTGTCCGATCTGTGGCCGGCCGCGGAGGTACGGCGACTGCGGAGCCGGGTCGCCGCGGCGTCCGACCCCCTCAAGGCCGTCGAGGACATCGCCCTGGAGCGCGCGAACCCTCCCGACCCCGTCCTGCGGGCCCTCGTCGTCGCCCTCGACGCGGGCCGCCCCGTCGCCGTGACCGCCGACGAGATCGGCCTCGGGGCACGGCAGTTGCACCGCAGGTCGCTGGCCGCGTTCGGGTACGGGCCGAAGACCCTGGCCCGCATCCTGCGGCTGCGGCGGGCCCTCGCGCTGGCCCGGGCCGGGGTGCCGTTCGCGGAGACGGCGGCCCGCTGCGGGTACGCCGACCAGGCCCATCTAGCCCGGGACGTACGGGAGTTGGCGGGCCTGCCGCTCGGGCGGCTACTCGCCGGCTAGCGGGGCGTACAGGTCGACGCCGTTGCCGTCGGGGTCGTGCAGGGACGCGTACCGCTGGCCCCAGACGGCGTTCCACGGCTTGAGCTCACCGTGGAACCCCTCGCCCACCAGCTCCTCGTACACCGCGTCGACCTCGGCCGGATCGGCGCACCGCAGCGCGAGCGCGGTGCGGCTGCCGCCGGAGGGGGCCCGCCAGCCGGGGTGGAAGGAGCGGACCGTCTCCTCCGTGTCGAGCATCAGGCGTACACCGCCCGGTAGTTCGGCCTCCGCGTGCGGCTGCGACTCGGCCCCCTCGGGGAACGGGAACCCGAGCCGCCGGTAGAAGGCGACGGAGGCGGCCATGTCGGAGGCCACCAGACCGATGGCGTCGAATCGTGGAGTCATGGCATCACCGTAGGCATGCCCTCGACGCCCGGTCTTGAAGGAATCGGACACGTCAGCCGAAGGTCACCGGTCCCCGCGGGGTGTCGACCGTGAAGGACAGCCCCACCGGGCCCTCGGTGAGGGGGAGGCGGGCGTCGAGGGCGGCGAGGAGGGGGCGGATCTCCTCGGGCGCCGGGGCGGTCGCGCTCAGGGACAGCAGGGCGGTGGTGGGCAGGCCCGAGGCCGTGGGGTGCGGGGAGGCGCCCCAGTCGATGAGGAAGGGGACCAGGCCGGAGGGGTGCTGGGTGGCGCCGTCCGTCAGGCGCCACTCCAGCAGGGTGCCGTCGGGGCGGCGGCGGCTCATCGGGCGGATCTCCCCGGGGTCGTAACCACGGGCCCGGGCCGTGGCCACCGCCGCGTCCAGGTCGGGCGGACTGATCGCCCAGGTGACCGTGCGGGCGGCGGCGAGCGAGTCGACATCGAAGGGGCGCGGGCCCGTCGGCTCCGGCTGCTCCGGGTCCGGGCCGATGATCTCCAGATAGGCGGTGCCGCCCAGCGACACCAGGTGGTTGCGGGTGCCGAGACCGACGTGCACCCCGCCCGGGGCGGGCGCCACACCGGTCCGCCGGGTGAAGTCGGCGACCGTCGCCGCCAGGTCGGGCGTCGCGAGGACGAGATGGTCGAGGCGTGCGGGAATCGCGTTCACCGCGCCGAGGCTACGGCGCGCGGACCGCACGGTGGAACACCTGTACGGCGACCCACCTCCTAGGCTCTGATCCATGGCTCCCCGACTCCTCGTCCACACCCGCACCGCCGACTACCGCCACGACTCCATCCCCGCCGCCGTGGACGCGCTCCGCGCCCTCGGCGGCTTCGAGGTGGACGCGAGCGAGGACCCGGCCGCCCTGGAGCGGCCACTCGACCGGTACGCCGCCGTCGTCTTCCTCTCCACCAGCGGCGAGATCCTCACCCCTGCCGGGCGCGAACGGCTCGCCGCCCACGTGGAGTCGGGCGGCGGGTTCGTCGGGGTGCACGCGGCCGCCTGCACCGAGTACACCTGGCCCTACTACGGAGAACTGCTGGGCGCCCGCTTCGACAAGCACCCCGCATACCAGCCCGGCAGGATCCGCGTCGAGGACCGCGACCACCCGGCCACCCGACACCTCCCCGCCGTCTGGGAGTTCACCGACGAGTGGTACGACTTCCGCACCAACCCCCGAGGATCGGTACGGGTGCTGGCGTGCGCCGACGAGTCGTCGTACCAAGGCGGCGGCATGGGCGCCGACCACCCGCTGGTGTGGTGCCGGGAGCAGGGCGCCGGCCGCGTCTTCTACACCGCGCTCGGACACGCCGCCGAGGCGTGGGCGGACCCCGACTTCCTGGCCCACCTGCTGGGCGGGATCACCTGGGCGGCACGGCCGGCGCACGGCACCGGCTGACCCCGTCCCATCCCGTCCCAGCAGGTCCCCGCACGGCCCGCGCTCCCGGACCGCACCGCCGTACACGGGGCGGACCGTCCCCGGCCGGACCGGGGACGCGAGCGGCTCTCGCCGTGCGCACCTCAGCCCTGTGAGGCTGTGCCGTGCCAAGCGAAGCGAGCCGCCCCAGGGGGAACCACGGGGGGAACCACGGCGGTTCGGAAAGGGAGACATCCATGAGCATGCGCAAGCGGGCCGTCGCGACGGTGACGGCCGCGTTGCTGGGCGCCGGGACGCTCGGCCTCGCCGTGGCGCCGGCCGCCGACGCGGCCTCGTACCACGGCATCGACGGCAACGGCGTCGTCAGCGACGACTGGCAGGACGAGGAGAACCTGAGCGTCGACGACTACGCCGACAGCAACGCCACGGCCCTGTGGCAGTCCGTCCTGTACGCGGACGGCGCCAAGTGGCAGGACGAGGACGGGGACTGGCACAACTTCGCCAAGGGCCACATCGACGGCTCGTTCGGCCCGCAGACCGAGTCGGCCACCCAGTGGTGGCAGGAGCGCTACGGTCTCCAGGAGAACGACGGCGTGGTCACCGACCAGAGCTGGGAGTTCGCCCAGCAGTGGCTCCACGGCCCCGGCCCGGGCGGCTCGGTCCGCTACGACGGCGACAAGCGGGACGTCGACTTCAAGCGGGTCAGCGGCAAGTACCGGGTCAAGCTCAAGGGCAGGGGACCCTGGCGGATCGCCTACTACGACCAGCGCGGCTGACCCCGGCCGGCCGGGGAGCGGGCGGCCGCACGGTCACCCGCTCCCCGACGGCCACGCCCACAGCACCCCCGCCACCAGCAGCACGATGACCGCGAACGCGACCAGTGCCGCCGTACGCCACCGCCGGTACTCGAGCCCGGCAGGCACCGCCACCGCCACCTCCGGCGCCGCCACCTCCGTCACCACCGGGCCGTACGGCCAGACCGGGTCGGCCAGGTCCCACAGCGCCAGCAGCCGCGCCTGGTCCGCGCCCGCCACCTTGCACAGCGCCTGGACCGCCCCCCGCGGCGGCTGCTTGGCGCCGCTGAGGTACCGCTGCCAGGACGACTTGCTGTACGCGGTGCGCCGCGCGAGTTCGGCCAGGCTCAGACCGGTGCGGTCCTTGAGGTGCCGCAGTTGCTCGACGAGATGCCGCGCCTCCCTCGGAAGCGAGTCCGGCAGCGGCCGCCAGCGCGTCATGGTCGTCCCCCAAGTGCTCGCCGCCGCCCTGGCACGGGCGGCGGCCCCCCTCCCCGCCGCAACGTTCGACGCCCGTCCGCCCCGGCCAGTTCCCCCCGCCCACCGATGACCGAAGCTGAACGGATCCGGCGGTGGGTGGCCTCTACAGCGGTCGCCGGGTCAGTCGCGCGGCGGGGCCGTGCTCGCTCGCTCCACCAGCCGTGTCGACAGTTCGGTCCGGGTGCTCTCCGGGCGGTCGCCGTCCATCATGCGGACCAGCAGACGCAGGGCCGTCGCCGCCATCTCCGACAGGGGCTGACGGACCGTGGTGAGGGCCGGAGTGGTCCAGCGGGCCTCGGGAAGGTCGTCGAAACCCACGACGCTGATGTCCTCGGGGACGCGCAGGCCCCGCTCCGCCAGGGCCTCGTACACGCCGAGGGCCATGTGGTCGGAGCAGACGAAGACCGCGGTGGGCGGTTCGGCCAGATCGAGGAGTTCCAGCATGCGCCGGCGGGCCGCGCCCTCGTCGTGTCCGGCGTGCCGCACGTACTCGGGACGCTGCCGTGTCCCCGCCGAGGCGAGCGCGGAACGGTAGCCCGCCACGCGCGCGCTGCTCGACATCCTGCGCTGGTGCCCGGCCACGACCGCGATGCGCTCGTGGCCCAACGCGAGCAGGTGCTCGGTCGCCGTCACCCCGCCCTGCCAGTTCGCCGCGCCCACCGAGACCACGCCCGGCGGCGGCTCCAGGACCGGATCGATCAGGACGTACGGGATGCGGTGCTGGTCCAGCCAGCCGTACTGCGACGACGTCAGCTCGGCCAGGTCGAACAGCACGCCGGAGGAGCCGCGTGCGGTGAGCTTGTCCATCCAGCCGCGTTCCGGGCGTCCCGCCCGGTTCCGGGCGAGCCCCGCCGAGACCACCACCTCCAGGCCCGCGTCGTGGGCGGCCGACTCCACGCCGTGCAGCACCGCCCCCGACCAGGACGTCTCCAGGGAGTTCAGGACCAGGTCGACCAGCCCCGAGGACTTCGCCGCGTCGAACCTCGGTCTGCGGACGTAGCCCAGCCGGTCCAGTGCCTCGGTGACCCGGCGACGGGTCTCGGGGGCCACGTCCTCACGGCCGTTGACCACCTTGGAGGCGGTCGGCACCGACACGCCCGCCTCCCGGGCCACGACCGCCAGCGTGGGACCGGCCGCCACGCTCGCACTCCCCGTGCGGACCATCGGGAACCACCTCTCCGGCCCGCCCGAGGGCCATGAAAGTTTCGACCAGCGCGGAAACAGTAAGCGCTTCCTACCCTAGGTTCGCCCGTTGAAGTCGGGAAGAGGTCGGGCTTCGCCGGTCTTCAGGTCCGCAGGACTTTCGAAACTCCGAACGCTGCCCACAGCTCGGACGGGCCCGCCGAAGCCGGCCCCGCAGGCCGCAACGACCAGTCCCATGAGGTGGTTTAGGCCATCCCGCTGCCGAACCGGAGTCCGAAGCCGTGGGCGTCGGAGAGCCGGGTGAAGTCCGGCTCCGGCCCCGCGGGCGGGCATGCGCCGACCGGGCCGGCCCACCGGAATCGAGCCACTCCGCCCCATCGTGGCCCCGCACATGAAGGCGCTTTCCCGCTTGAAGTCCCGCGGGTCCCGGCTCTCTCGCCCAGGCGGTGCCGTACCCGTGCACCGACCCGCCGGTCGCGCGCCGGCCAGTGGCAGGAGTCCGGCCGCGGCGGGGGCACCGACGGACGCCGGCCGCGCCGCCCCCCGGGAGCGGCGGCGGCGGTCACGGCACCACCGGCGAAGCCTCGGCCGGCCCGGCTCCGGCACCCTGATGTACGCCAAGTGGCGGCCGAGCCGCCCTCCGCACCGGAATACCGAGCCGGGATGTGGTGCTCTGTTGTTCACGGTGCATCAGCGCGGTGAGGAGGCCGGCGGATGACAGCAGTCCAGGCGGATCCCGTGGTCAGCACGCCGTACGGAGCGGTACGCGGCCGGTACGAGAACCAGGTCGCGGTGTTCCGGGGCATCCCCTACGCGGCCCCGCCCTTCGGCCCCCGCCGCTTCCGGCCGCCGGAGCCGCCCGAGCCCTGGGACGGAGTGCGCGACACGGTCGACTTCGGGCCGACGGCACCGAAACCGCCGTACACCGACGCCTTCGCGCAGTACCTCTCCGACCCCTACGTGCCCGGCGACGACTGCCTCAACCTGAACGTCTGGACGCCCGAACCGGGATCGGGAGCCCGCCTCCCGGTCCTGGTGTGGCTGCACGGCGGCGCCCTGACCAGGGGATCCTCCGCGGTGCCGGTGTACGACGGGCACGCCTTCGCCCGGGACGGCGTCGTGTTCGTCTCGGTGAACTACCGGCTCGGCGTCGAGGGGTACGGCCTCTTCCCGGACGCCCCCGCCAACCCCGGCCTGCGCGACCAGCTCGCCGCGCTCCAGTGGGTGCACCAGGCGATCGGGGCCTTCGGAGGCGACCCGGGGCGCGTCACACTGGCCGGGCAGTCGGCCGGCGCGATCAGCGCCGGCGCCCTGCTGGCCGCGCCCCAGGCCCAGGGCCTGTTCCGGCGGGCGGTCCTGCAGAGCGGTCCGCCCGAGGCGGGCGACCGAGACAAGGTGCGGCGGATGGTGCGCCGCATGGCCACCCGGCTGAAGGTCCCCGCCACCGCCGCGGCCTTCGCGGAGGTCGACCGTGACCTGCTGCTGCGCACCCAGGCCGAGGTGGGCCGGCTCAGCAGCCCGGTCCTCGGCGGTCCCGCGTTCGGGATCGTGGTCGACGGCGACCTCGTGCCGCGCGACCCCCTGGAGGCCCTCACCGACCCGGGCGCCGGCGTCGCGAAGGACGTCGGCCTGATGCTGGGCTGGACCAGTGAGGAGTACCGCCTCTGGCTCGTCCCCGGAGGACTCCTGGAGCGCGTGGACCGGCTCGGTCCGGTCGCCCTCGCTGGTGCCATGGCCCGCTGCCACTGCGGCTCCGAGGTGGTCCGCGGCTACCGCGCCCTGCACCCCGGCGCCGGCACCGCCGAGATCGTGGGCCAGATGGTCACCGACCACCTGCTCCGCATCCCCCTGCACCGCCTCGCCGAGGCCCGCCCCGGCTCGTCGTACATGTACGAGTTCGCCTGGCCCTCGAACCTGCCGCAGCTCGGTGCCTGCCACGCCCTGGAGCTGGGCTTCGTCTTCGACACCGGGAACACCCCCGAGTCCGCCAAACTCGCGGGAGAGGGCGCCCCCACCGAGCTCGCGGACGCCATGCACGGGGCCTGGGTGCGCTTCGCCGCCGACGGCGACCCCGGCTGGCGGCCCTGGGACGCCGGCCACCCCGTGCAGATCTTCGGCAAGGGCGAACCCCATCTCGCGTCCGGCCCTCGGGACGCCGATTTCGCGGTCTGGACGGCGGACCCGACCACCGAGGAGACGGCCCCCGTGTCGGAACCGGTGGAGGGCTGGCCCGCGCGGACCGCCGAGCTGCGGTCGGTCGTACGACGGCTGCGGCGCTCGGGGCTCGCGCGGCGGCACTGACGGCGGCCTCGCAGGCCACGCCCGGGTCCTCCGCGGTACGCCCGAGCGCGGGGCGTACCGCGAGGCGGCCCGCATGGCGGTCGCAGAGCTGCCCCGGGCACCGCTCATGGGCCGGTCAGGCGGACGCGATGCTTTCGGGGTCGTCCGCTGAGGTGCCGACGCGGAGCCAGCGGTAGCCGTACGGAGGCAGCTCGACGTGGAACATGCCGTCCTCGCCCGCCCTGAGACCGGTGTGCCGCTCGTCGAGCAGGTCCGTCAGCCGTTCGCCGGGTCCGGCCTCGGCCAGTTCCAGCCGCACGGTGTGCGGCCGGTCCGCGAAGTTGTGCACGGCCAGCACGGTGCCGTTGCCGGCGCGGCAGACGTGCGCCAGCACGGCGTCCTCCCCCGTCGTGAGCAAGCGGTAGTCGCCCCAGGCCAGTTCGGGGGACTCCCGGTAGCGTTCGATGAACAGACGCATGCGGCTCAGCAGGGACGCGGGGTCGCGGCTCTGCTCGTACACGTTGATGTTCCGCGGACCGAACGCGCCCTCCACCAGCGGGTTGGGGTAGGCGGCCGGCTCGGCGGTGGAGAACCCGGCGCCCTTCTCAGGGGTCCACTGCATCGGGGTGCGTACCGCCTGGCGTCCCTCCGCCGCGAGGTTCTCGCCCATGCCGATCTCCTCGCCGTAGAAGAGCACGGGGGTGCCCGGCAGGGTGAACAGCAGACTGTAGGCCAGTTCGACGCGGCGCCGGTCGCCGTCGACCATGGGCGGGAGCCTGCGGCGCAGCCCCCGGTCGTAGAGCTGCATGTCCTTCTCCGGGCCGAAGGACGCGAACACCTCGGCCCGTTCGGCGTCGCTGAGCTTGTCGAGGGTGAGTTCGTCGTGGTTGCGCACGAACACGGCCCAGTGGGCGTCGCGCGGCGCCGCGGGGCGGTCGCGCAGTGCGGCGGCCAGCGGCCTGGCGTCGTGGCGTGCCATCGACAGGTACATCTGCTGCATCGCGACGAAGTCGAAGCACATGGTGAGTTCGTCGCCGCGGTCCGAGGAGGGGTCGCCGAAGAAGCGGGCGGTGCCCTCGTAGGGCAGGTTGACCTCGCCGAGCAGGACCGACTCGCCGTTGCGGCGGCCGAGGAAGGCACGCAGATCGGCGAGGTACTCGTGCGGGTCGGGCAGTTCCCCCGCGTCGCTCTGTCCGTCGGTCTCCAGCAGGAAGGGCACGGCGTCGACCCGGAAGCCGGACAGGCCGAGCTGGGTCCAGAAACCCATGATGCGGGCTATCTCGTCACGGACCTCGGGGTGGGCGACGTTGAGGTCGGGCTGCTGCTTGTAGAAGCGGTGCAGGTAGTACTGGCCGCTGCCCTCGTCGTACTCCCACAGGCTGTCCTCCGCGTCGGGGAAGACCACGCCCTGGGGGCCGTCCTTTGGCGGCTCGTCCGCCCAGACGTACCAGTCGCGGTGGGCGGAGTCCCGGGCGGAGCGGGCGTCCCGGAACCAGGGGTGGTCCTCGGAGGTGTGGTTGACGACGAGATCGGCGATCACACGGATGCCGCGGTCGCGCGCGGTGCGGACGAACTCGGCGAAGTCGCCGAGGGTGCCCAGGCGCGGGTCCACGCCGTAGAAGTCCGTGATGTCGTAGCCGTCGTCGCGCTCCCGCGTGGGATAGAAGGGCATCAGCCACACGCAGGTCACACCGAGGCGCACCAGGTGGTCGACGCGCTGGGTGAGCCCCGCGAAGTCTCCGATGCCGTCGCCGTTGCCGTCCTGGTACGTCTCGACGTCCAGGCAGTACACCACCGCGTTCTTCCACCACAGGTCGGACGTGCGGGTCAGACGCATCGGTACTCCTTGGCCGTGGCGGGGACCGGGCGGGTCACGTCGAGCCGCGGCAGCACCTCGGCGCCGAACGCGTCGATGAACGCGGTCTGTTCACGGCCCACGTGGTGCAGCATCACCGCGTCGAACCCCAGGTCGGCGTACTCCTGGAGCCGGGCGGCGTGCCGGCCGAGGTCGGCGGAGACGTCCACCGTGCGCGCCACCGCCTCCGGGGTGACGTGCTCGCTGACGACGTCGAACAGTTCCGCGGAGTCGAGGTCCCAACTGACCGGCGGCGAGTGCACGTTGGTCCGCCACTGGTCGTGCGCGAGGGCGAGCGCCTCGGCCTCGTCGGGCGCCCAGCTCAGGTGCACCTGGAGGTGGAGGGGGCCACGGCCGCCCGCGTCACGGTACGCGCCGATGATCTCGCGCAGGCGTTCGCGCGGGGCGTTGACCGTGATCAGTCCGTCCGCCCACTCGGCGCACCAGGCCGCGGTGGCCGTGCTGCACGCGGCTCCCACCAGCGGCGGTTCCTCGGGCGGCAGCGTCCACAGCCGGGCCCGGTCCACGGTCACCAGCCCGTCGTGGCTGACCTCCTCGCCCCGCAGCAGCGCCCGGATGACGTCGACGCACTCCCGCAGGCGCGCGGAGCGGATGTCCTTGCGGGGCCAGCCCGCGCCGGTGATGTGTTCGTTGGAGGCCTCTCCGGTGCCGAGCGCGGTCCAGAACCGGCCGGGGTTCATGGACGCGAGGGTGGCGATCGCCTGGGCGACGACGGCCGGGTGGTAGCGCTGGCCGGGCGCGTTCACCACACCGAACGGCACCTGGTCGGTGGCCTGGAGAGCCGCGCCCAGCCATGACCAGGCGAAGCCGGACTCCCCCTGACGCACGCTCCACGGCGAGAAGTGGTCCGAGCACATGGCGGCGGTGAAGCCCGCCTGCTCCGCGCGCACCACGGCGTCGAGCAGATCCGCGGGCGGAATCTGCTCGTGCGAGGCGTGTAATCCGTAGACAGTCATGGCAAGCGACTACCCCCTGGACGGTCCCTCATCGGGCGTCGCTCCCACGGGTGTCGGGGCCGTCGAACCTCCGGTGCCGCACGGTGCGCCTGGGGGAGTTGGGAGGGCGCAGGAGGAGGCCCCGGGAGATGTGCTCGAAGGACGTCCTCGGGAGGTGTTATCCGGAGGCGTCATCCGGAGGCGTCCCCAAGCGGCACGCTCCGGCCGGAGGAGTCGTCGCCGTGCGTGGGCGCCTCGCGCCCGCGCCGTGCGTAGGCGACTGCGTCGGCCCCGGCGTCGACGGCTTCGTGTCCGGCCGAGCGGCCGCCGCGGATCCGTGAGCCACGGTCCGCAGGCCCGCAGGCCCGCAGGCCCGCACGTCCGCAGGCCCGCAGGCCAGCCGGTCAGGCGCTCGCGTGGCGACGGAAGGCCGGCCTCCGTGGGGCCGCGTGGTGGGCGGGCCGGCCGGCGCCCTCGGACCGGTGCTGCCGCAGCCACAGGGTCGTCACGGACAGCAGACCGGCGAAGACGGCCAACAGGAGTACAGGCACCCACATCTGCCGACTGCCGGGGTTCTGCCAGCCTCCCCATGCGGCGGTCGCCGCCCAGAGAAGAGCACCCAGCGTGTAGAAGGCTCGGATGCGGCGCATCTGCCGTACCGCCCGCAGGACCTTGGAGTGATCGTTCTTCGGTGCCATGCGGGGCCGTGTACCCCCGATCCCTCCACTCGATCAGTCCGAGGGGAACTTGTCGCAGCGGGCAGTGGCGGATCGGCCGCCCCGCGGATCATCGGTGGCGCGGCATCCTCCTGGAGAGCGGGGAGGGGAGTGAGGGGACCACGGGCGACGGCACGCGGGGAACCGCGCGAGCATCCACGACGAACGCGGCCGGCGCGTGCCAACAGCCCCTGGGCGCAAGGCGCACCGCACCGCCCGGAGACACCGCACCGCCCCAGGCACCGCACCCTCCGACGCAGCACTCCCGCTGACGCGTCACTCCCCCTGACGCACCGCTCCCGCTAACGCAGCGCTCCCGCAATCCCCGAGATCGCGTCAGGGCCCACCCGGCAGCATCCCCCGATCAGCCGTGCGCCCGACCGCCTCCACCCCATGACCTCGTCCGAGGTGAACGAGGACCGCCCTTCCCAGCGGCGCGCCCCCGCGTTCCAGGTCTCGCCGCTGTTGGGGTAGACCACGACCGGCTTGCCGGTGACCCGCGCGGCGGTCTCGATCGCCCGGTCCACGTCCTCGGGGACACAGCAGTTGACGCCGACCGCGACGACCTCGTCCACCTCGGCGGCGAGGGCGAACGCCTCCGCGAGCGGCTGCCCCGCGCGCGTGCGGTCGCCCGCGACGGAGTAGGAGAGCCAGGCGGGTACACCGAGACCGCGGACCGACCGGAGCAGCGCCTCGGCCTCGTCGGCGTCCGGGACCGTCTCCAGCGCCAGGACGTCCGGCCCGGCCGCCGCCAGCACCTCCAGCCGGGGCCGGTGGAACGCCTCCAGCTCGGCCACGCTCAGCCCGTAACGCCCCCGGTACTCCGAGCCGTCCGCGAGCATCGCGCCGTACGGCCCCACCGAGGCGGCGACGTACAGCGGTCGCCGGATCACCTTCGCCGACGCCTGCCGGGTCGCCTCCCGGGCCAACCCGACGCTCAGGCCGAGGAGTTCGGCGGCCCGCTCGCGCCCGATCCCGCGCTTGGCGAACCCCTCGAAGGTGGCCTGGTAGCTGGACGTGATCGCCACGTCCGCGCCCGCCTCGTAGTAGGCGAGATGCGCCTCGGTGATCGCCTCGGGCCGCTCCGCGAGCAGCCGCGCCGACCACAGTTCGTCGCTCAGATCGTGCCCGGCGGACTCCAGCTGGTTGGACATGCCGCCGTCGAGCACGACCGGGCCGGCCGCGAGGGCCTCGGTGAAGGGGCGGGCGGGGGTGCCGGGGAGTTCCGGGGTGTCGCTGGTCATGCCTCGACGCTAACCGAAGGCCCGCCGGACGACCCCGGCTGTCCGGTCCGCGAACACCGGGCCCGGACTACGGGACCACCGCCCGCCGAGGCATGTCCGACCACCGGCGCGGTCCGTCCGGAGCACCGGGCCCGGGGCGCAGACGCGGTGTCCCCACAGAACCGATACAGAAAGCGCCTTCTGCTGGTCGCGTCCAACCCGTTGACCGCATGGTTCCCCAGCCGTACCTTTCGGCTGTTCGCAATAACAACAGATGTTCTCAATATCGAACATCGCTCTCAGGACACCCCCACCCGAGAGGCAGTCCGCATGAGCCGCGCCCCCGACGTCCCCCACCGGCGACTTCTGCTGAAGGGTGCCCTGGCCGCGGGCGCCCTGGCCGCGACCCCCACCGCCGCCGAAGCCGCCCCGCGCCCGAAGAAGGCCGCACCCTTCGTGAACCCGCTCGTCCGCAACCGCGCCGACCCGCACATCCACCGCCACACCGACGGCCACTACTACTTCACGGCCACCGTCCCCGAGTACGACCGCATCGTCCTGCGCCGCTCCCGCACCATCAGCGGCCTCGCGACCGCGGACGAGTCCGTGATCTGGAGCAAGCACCCGACCGGCGTCATGGGCGCCCACATCTGGGCGCCGGAGCTCCACCGCATCGGCGGCAAGTGGTACGTCTACTTCGCCTCCGCGCCCGCCGAGAGCGTGTGGGACATCCGCATCTGGGTCCTGGAGAACGCCAACCCCAGTCCCTTCAAGGGCACTTGGGAGGAGAAGGGCCGGATCAGGACGGCCTGGGAGACCTTCTCCCTGGACGCCACCACCTTCACCCACCGCGGCACCCGCTATCTCGCCTGGGCCCAGCACGAGCCCGGCCTGGACAACAACACCGGTCTCTTCCTGTCCCGGATGGTGAACCCCTGGACCCTGACGGGGCCCCAGATCCGGCTCTCCACTCCGGAGTACGACTGGGAGTGCGTCGGCTACAAGGTCAACGAAGGCCCCTCGGTCATCGCCCGCAACGGCCGCCTGTTCATGTCCTACTCGGCCAGTGCCACCGACCGGCACTACTGCATGGGTCTGCTCACGGCCGACGCGGACGCCGACCTGATGAACCCGGCGAGCTGGTCCAAGTCGCCCACCCCCGTGTTCACCAGCAACGACACCACCGGGCAGTACGGCCCCGGCCACAACTGCTTCACGGTCGCCGAGGACGGCCGCAGTGACGTCCTCGTCTACCACGCCCGCCCGTACGAGGAGATCGTCGGCGACCCGCTGAACGACCCCAACCGCCACACCCGCGTCCAGAAGCTCGGCTGGCACGCGGACGGCACCCCGGACTTCGGCATACCGGTGGCGGACACCGCCATCGACTCGGAGGTTGCGTCATGAGACGTGCGTACGCGGTACTGATCGCCCTCTGCCTGGCCCTGGCCGGCGCCCTGGTGACCGCCGGACCGGCCCAGGCCGCCCCGCTGACGATCCCCAACGGCGTCCAGTTCACGGACACTTCGGGAGGCGCCCTGCACGCCCACGGCGGCGGGGTCGTCAAGGTCGGCTCCTACTACTACTGGTTCGGCGAGGACCGCAACGCCGACAACACCTTCCGGTACGTGGACGCCTACCGCTCCACCGACCTGAAGAACTGGGAGTTCAGGAACCACGTCCTGACCCAGTCCTCCGCCTCCGAGCTGTCCAAGGCGTACATAGAGCGGCCCAAGGTCGTCTACAACGCAAGCACCGGCAAGTTCGTGATGTGGATGCACAAGGAGAACGGCACCGACTACAGCGAGGCCCGCGCTGCCGTCGCCGTGTCCGACACCGTCGACGGGAACTACGCCTACCGGGGCAGCTTCCGTCCGCTCGGCCAGTACATGTCCCGGGACATCACCACGTTCGTCGACACCGACGGCACCGGCTACATGGTCTCGGCCGCCAACGAGAACTACGACCTGCACATCTACCGGCTCACCGCCGACTACACCGGCATCGCGAGCCTCGTCGCCAACCCCTGGCCGGGCGGCCACCGCGAGGCTCCGGCCCTGTTCAAGCGGGGCGGCGTCTACTTCATGCTGACCTCGGGCGCGACCGGCTGGAGCGCCAACCAACAGCAGTACGCCACCGCGACCTCCCTCGCCGGCCCGTGGACCCCGATGGCGAACGTCGGCGACTCCACGACCTACAACTCGCAGACCGCCTACGTCCTTCCGGTGCAGGGCACCTCGGGCACCTCGTACCTCTACATGGGCGACCGCTGGGGCAACTCCTTCGGCGGCACCGTCAACGACTCGCGGTACGTGTGGCTGCCGCTGACCTTCCCGAGCTCCACCACGATGTCCATGTCCTGGTACCCCGAGGTCACCGTCGACGCGACGGCCGGGACGGTCACCGGCACCGCCGCCACGTACAACACACTGGTCGCGCGCAACAGCGGCAAGTGCGCGGACGTGCCCGACCAGTCGCTGTGGCAGGGCGTCGCGATCAGCCAGTACACCTGCAACGGCGGCGGCAACCAGAAGTGGTGGTTCAAGGACCTCGGCACCGGCTACTACCAGCTCGTCGGCCGCGGCAGCTCGCTGTGCCTCCAGGAGAACGCCTCCTCGGTGACCCAGGAGAACTGCTCCTCGACCGCCACCACCCAGCAGTGGGCCCTGGCCGCCTCGGGCTCGTACGTGACCGTCAAGGCCCGCACCAGCGGTGAGTGCCTGGACGTGAACGGCGCGTCCACCGCCAACTCCGCCGCGATCATCACGTACGCGTGCAACGGGGCGACCAACCAGCAGTGGACGCGCGGGACCTGACGTCAGGCCAGCAGGTCGATCGCGTCGATCGACGTGCCCGCGCTGAGATAGGACGTCGACCCCGAACCGCTCACGATGTCGATCTTCAGCGTGTTGTACTGGCCGGTGTCCGTGCGCCAGGCACCGGCCGGAACGCTGTAGCTGAACGTGTGGTTGTTGCCCCGGTAGGACCCGTTGGTCAGGGACCGGGTGCTCGGCTGGGTGGGCGGGGAGGGGATCGCCGACGTCCAGGTGTCGTTGACGACGACCTGCGGCCGTCCGTTGGCGTAGGCCGTCGTCACCCCGATCCGCAGGGTGTGGGCTGCGGCGGCCTGCGCGGCGGTCAGCCTGAAGTACACCAGCAGACCGCTGTTGACGTCCTTCCAGAGGTAGCAGGGGAAGGCGGAGGTCTCGGTGCCGCTGTCGATCACCACGTTGCCGGTCCAGGAGGCGGCGCGGACGTCGGAGGGGTGGGCGTACGTCATCAGGTCGGCGTTCTTGAAGCCGCTCGGGGTGCCCGTCCAGTCGTTGATCCGCCAGATCGCGCCCGCGTTGCTCGGGTCGTTCGAGGACGGGATCGCGATCGTGTTCAGGGTGGTCGTGCCGCCGGCGGTCACCGTCACCGAGGTGGTGTACACGGCGAGTTCGCTCTTGAAGACGGTCAGCGTGTACGTCCCCGGCAGGACTCCGCCGATGGAGAAGTTGCCGTCCGAGGAGCGGGCCGGACCCCAGTACTGGGCCGCCGGGTTGGCGAGGCCGACGGTGTACGGGTACGCGGTGTTCCGGCCCGTGATGCCCACGCCCGCGACCCGGCCCCGGCCGCCCTGGGCGACGTGGCCGGAGATGCCGAGCGAGTCCGCCCAGGAGGTGGTGAGGGTGCCCGGGAAGAGGGACGAGGAGGGCGCGCCGCCGTCCGTGAGGGCGATGACGTAGGGGCCCTGGAGGCCGAAGCGCTCGTCCTCGGTCTGGTTCTGGGCGTAGTGCAGGATCTCGTACAGGCCGCCGCCGTCGGCGCTCTGGTGACGCAGCAGGGAGCGGTAGAAGGGGCCGCCGGACGCCTTCTCGTGATTGCTCCGCACGATCCACAGGCCGACGCCGTTCGCGCTCCAGCCGATGTAGTCGTAGTCCATGACCCGCAGCTTGGAGTAGTGCTTGGAGCGGGTCTGGCCGTCCGGCTTGCGAAGACGTCCGAGGCCTCGATGGCGGTCGGCGCGTAAGTGTAGGAATCCGGCTGGTCGTTGAGGAAGAGGCCGGCCCTGACGCGCAGGATGAAGCGGGTGGAGGCGACCGAGGTGTCGGCCCGGTTGGTCCACAGGTAGACGTTGTTCTCGCCGCTGCGGGCCGCGTAGTAGTGCCGCAGCGTGCCGTACGCGACCGAGATCAGGATCGTCGAGCCGGACTGCTTGATCGTGACGGTCGAGGCGCCGAGGCCGGACTCGATGTGCGAGTTCTTGCCGCCGTAGCCCTGGTATTCGGTGCCCTTGTAGACCAGGGAGGTCAGGTCGCCGTTGGACTTGCTGACCTTGAAGACGAGGTTCGCTCCGGTGTCGACGACGTAGTTCGAGCCGTCGTCCCACCAGCCGAAGCCCGCGGCGGACGCGCGTCGGGCGAGCGGCCCGGCGAGGGCGGCGGTGCCCGCGGCGGCCGCGGTACCGAGGACGAAGGTGCGCCGTCCGACCGGTGCGTGCACGGGGGATTCGGACATGGGGGTGCCTCCTCCGGGAGGTGTGGGGGTGGGGCAGGCACTTGGAGAGTGACAGTTGAATCGATTTCGCGAAAGGGCTTTCACCTTGTGGGGGTTGCGACTTCGTGAAATCCGTCCAGGATCTAGAAAGCGCTTGCAGATGGCGGTACGGTCCGGCGCCAGGTGTTGTCCCCCCGACGGAGGAACGCGCATGAGACGTTTCAACCTCGCCGTGCTGGCGGCGGTGGCACTGGCCTCGGGCCTGACGGCCGCCCCGGCGCAGGCGCACCCGGCACATCCGCCCGGTCTCGACAACTGCACCGCCGGCGCCTGCCACTTCGACGTCCCGCCGGGGACGTACGACGTGAAGGTCCTCCTCGGCGGCGACGGCCCGTCGAGCACGGCGATCAGCGGCGAGACCCGCCGCTCGCTGCTCCCGGAGACGGCCGCCGCGGCCGGCGAGCGGGTCTCCCGCAGCTTCACCGTGAACGTCCGCACCCCGGAGGGCGAACCGACCGGCCCCGACGGCACGCCGGGCCTGGACCTGGTGCTGGGCGGCTCGGCCCCCGCGCTCGCCGACATCAAGGTCACCCGCGCCCGGCACCCGCGCCAGATCATCCTCGTCGGCGACTCCACGGTCTGCGACCAGCCCGGCGACCCCTACTCCGGCTGGGGTCAGCAACTGCCCCGGTACCTGCGCAAGGGCCTGTCGGTGGCCAACTACGCCGACTCCGGCGAGAGCACGGTGAGTTACCTGTCCGAGCCGCGGCTGTGGGCCACGGTCCAGCCGCTGATCCGCCCCGGCGACCTCGTCCTGGTGCAGCTCGCCCACAACGACAAGACGACCGACGAGGCGACGTACCGGGCGAACCTGGAGACTCTGGTCGCGGGTGTCAGGGAGAAAGGCGGGAACCCTGTCCTCGTGACGCCCGTCGTGCGACGCTGGTTCAACTCGGACGGCACGCTGAACAACGGGACGGCCCTGCTGGTCAACGGCCTCGGGGTGGACCACCCCGCGGTGATCCGCTCGGTCGCCGCGGCCGAGGACGTCCCGGTGGTGGACCTGACGGCGAGGACGAAGTCGCTCGTGGAGTCCCTGGGCGTGGAGGGCTCCAAGGCGATCTACCTCTACAACGAGAAAAGGGACAACACCCACACCTCCGTGCACGGGGCCACCGTGTACGCGGGCCTGGTCCGCGACGAACTCGTCGCACAGGGGCTGGTGCCCGCGGGGCTGGTGCGGGTGGGATAGACGCCTGGGGCGTCCCGACCGGAACCGGGGCGCCCCAGGTCTGTGCCGTGAGCCGGCAAGTCGTCGAGTCTGGGATGCGAGGAAGAGAGAACGATGCAGCTGCCGCCCGAGGACCGCACCCTCAGTCCCCGCACCGGTTACACGCGCGCCCACTGGGAGGCGGCCGCCGACGCCCTGCTCGCCGCGGTCGAGCCGTACGCCACCGGTGACCGCGCCCTCTACCACCTCCCCGGCGACCGCCAGAGCTGGTCCGGCCGCCTCTCCGACGGTCTCGAGGGCTTCGCCCGTACGCTCCTCCTGGCGGCCTTCCGCCAGGACGCGACCGCGCTGGAGCGGTACGCCGACGGACTCGCCGCCGGGGTCTCGGGGGTCTGGCCGCGTATCGAGGACCGCAGCCAGCCGCTGGTGGAGGCGGCGTCGATCGCGTTCGCACTGCGGATCACCAAGCCGCTGCTGTGGGACCGACTGGAGGACGCCGTACGGCAACGCACCGCGGCCTGGCTCGCCGACGCGCTCACCGCCGAGCCGTGGCCCTGCAACTGGGAGCTCTTCCCGGTCACGGTCGCCGGGTTCCTGGCGTCGGTCGGGCACGAGCCCGAGGCCTCCCGCAAGGCGATCGACCGGGGCCTGGAACGCATCGAGACGTGGTACGTCGGCGAGGGCTGGTACACCGACGGCGACGGCCGCAAGTTCGACTACTACAACGGCTGGGCCATGCACCTCTACCCGGTGCTGCACGCCTGGCTGGCCGAGGACGACCGGCTGCTGGACCTGTACGGCGGCCGCCTCTCCCGCCATCTCGCCGACTACGCCCGCCTGTTCGGCGCCGACGGCGCCCCGATGCACCAGGGCCGCTCCCTGACGTACCGCTTCGCGACGACCGCCCCCCTGTGGCTGGGCGCGCTGACGGGCCGCACTCCTCTCTCCCCGGGCGAGACCCGCAGACTGGCCTCCGGAGCCCTCAAGTACTTCCTGGACCGGGGTGCCGTGGACTCGCGCGGTCTGCTCACCCTCGGCTGGCACGGCCCCGACCCGGCGGTCCTCCAGGGCTACTCGGGCCCGGCCTCCCCGTACTGGGCGAGCAAGGGCTTCCTCGGCCTGCTCCTCCCGGCGGACCACGAGGTCTGGACGGCGGTGGAGGAACCGGGACCCGCCGAACGCTCCGACGCGCTCACCTCGATCACCGCCCCCAACTGGCTCATCCAGTCGACCGTTTCCGACGGGTTGGTCCGCCTCCACAACCACGGCAGCGAGGACGTCCGCTACGACCCCTACTACACCCGCCTCGCCTACTCGACGGTGACCGAGCCCTCCCCGTCGTACGACAACAGCGTGTTCGTGGACGGGGATCCGAGCAGGACGGAGATCGAACCGCTGGGGGCGGGGGAGGGATGGGTGGCCTCCCGGCACACGGCGGCCGGGGGAGTACGGGTGTGCAGTGCCGTGCTCGCGCGGGGCGCGGTCGAGGTGCGTGCCTTCCTGGTGTCCGGCGCCGCGCCCGGGACGCCGGTACGGGTGACCGGCTGGGCCGCGCGGGAGGACGTGCGGGCCGAACTCCTGCCCGCCGTGGGCCTCGACGGCGGGCTCGGCGGAGTGACGGGAGACGGTGACGGTCTCTTCGTCGCCCTGGCCCGGCTCACCGGCGACCCGGAGGCCGCGCCGCTACCGGAGACGGTGGCCGTACGGGCCGTGGGGGCAGGGGAGCTGACCGTGACGTGGACCGGGGGGCCGCAGATGCGGGTCCGGCTGACGAGGGACGGCGTGGATGTCGTGGGCGGGGAGGGAGACGGCTCGGACGGCGGGTGAAGCCGCCGCCCGCCCCACCGGCCGCCCCTTCCCTCCATCACACTTCGGCCGGCGCCGAAGCAACCCATGGCTACCGTCCCGGCATGAACGAACATCCGCAGGAGACCCCGGCGCAGGCCGTCACCGGCATGGTGGAGCATGTTCTCGGGCTGGCCGCCACCTGGACCGCGTGGGACGGGGAGCCCGCTCGCGTCGACGGGCGTGTGTACACCCCGCACAAGGCGATCCGGCGGGTCGCCGACCATCTGGTCGACCACCTCGCCGAGCTGGAGGCGCGGC
Organism: Streptomyces sp. NPDC091972; assembly: GCF_044756385.1. Taxonomy (NCBI): domain Bacteria; kingdom Bacillati; phylum Actinomycetota; class Actinomycetes; order Kitasatosporales; family Streptomycetaceae; genus Streptomyces; species Streptomyces sp. NPDC091972. The sequence continues at coordinate 276,266 of NZ_JBIVSV010000006.1, forward strand.
TCGCGGGCGAGGACCCGCAGCCCGACCGCTGGCACGCGTCCGCGAGTACCACCGTGGCCGACCTCGCGCCCTTCACTCAGGAGGACCTGGACGAGGCCCGCAGCCGTCTCGTGCGGCTCGCCCGTGTCTGGGCCAACCGCCTCGACGCGCTCACGGAGGAGCAGCTCGACCGGTCACCCGGTCCGGGCTGGAGTTTCCGCGAACTGGCCCTGCACCTCAAGGGGTCCACGTACTACGCCGACGCGCTCGGTGACCTGTCATGACCACGGGCCGGTCCCGAGCAGCGTGCGCGTGAGCCGGTCGGCGAAGTCCACCGGGCGCTCGAGGATGCCGAGGTGGCCGCCGGGGAACTCGGCGAAGTCGGCCTGGAGGCGCTTCACCAGGAACTCGGCCGTGCGGTACAGGAGTTGGCCGCGGGAGTCCGCGCCGGCGGCTACGGTGAGCCGGGTCCGCGCGGGGCACGCGTCGGGAACGTACGAGGTGAAGGGCCCGATGACGTGCGCGAGGGCGAGCGCCATGGGGGTCCTCAACTCCTCCTCCCGGGCCAGGGGGCGGCCCTCGGGGAGGTCCCCCGCGTCCCGCTCCTCCAGTACGGCGGTCATCAGGGCGCCCGCCGCCGCGAGCCCCTTGGCCCGGTAGACCTCGCAGACCTCCCGGAACGCGGCCTGCTGCCGGGCCCCGTCCAGCAGCACCCCGACGCAGGGCGGCTCGTGCGCGACGACGTGCCGCAACCGCTCCGCGTGCCGGGTCGCCAGATCGAGCGCGGCGACCGCCCCCGCGCTGGTGCCGAGGACGTACGCCGTCTCACCCTCCGGGAGCGTCTCGTCGAGCACCCGCCGCGCCCCGTCGCTCCAGTCCTGGACCCGCTGGTCGGCGACGGGTTCGCCGAGGCGGCCGTGGGCCAGGCCGAGGGGGTCGTGGGTGACGACGGTGAAGTGCCCGGAGAGCGCCTCCGTCATCGGGCCGAGGCCCATCGGGTGGCCGGCGCCGCCGGGAAGCAGCAGCAGGACGGGGCCGCGGCCGGTGATGTCGTAGGACGGGTCAGTCATCGGTGCCCTCCTCATGGGGCCAGTTCTCGAGTGCCACGTGCAGGGCGTCGACCGCCCTGTCCCAGGACTTCTGCACATCGCGGGGTGCGCCGAAGCCGCCCGCCGACTCCAGGGCGCAATAGCCGTGGAAGGTGGCGCGCAACAGGCGTACCGCGTCGGTGAGATCGGGTTCGGCGAGGCCGTAGGCGCGCAGCATGCCGTAGGTGATCTCGGCGGTGCGCCGGAGAGCGGGGGTGCCGGCGATCAGCGACTGGTCGATCCGGATCTGGGTGGCGGCGTACCGGCCCGGCCGCTCCAGCGCGTACGCCCGGTAGGCGCCGGCGAAGGCGGCCAGCGCGTCCTTCCCGGACCGCCCCGCGACCTCGACGGCGATCCGGTCGATCAGCTCGCCGCCGGCGAGCAGGGCCACCCGGGTGCGCAGGTCCTGGAGGTTCCTGACGTGCGAGTACAGGCTCGCGTCCTTCACGCCGAAGCGTTTGGCCAGGGCGGCCAGGGTGACGTTCTCGAAGCCGATCTCGTCGGCGAGGTCGGCTGCGGCCTCGGTGAGGCGGTCGGCGCTCAGGCCGGCTCTGGGGACCATGCGTGCTCCAGTGAACCTAGGACTCCTAGGAAAGATACTGGAAGGCATAGGGAAAGGCCCCGGATTTTCCGATCCGGGGCCTCGGAGGGGTGACGGGGGTGCGGTCAGGCGGTCGCCAGGGCCGTGCGGAGGGTGCTGATCGCCTGGCTGATGGCTGCGTCGGCGGCGTGGGTCTCGCGCAGGGCGTTGAGCATCACGAAGTCGTGGATGATGCCCTGGTAGCGGACGGCGGTGACCGGGACGCCGGCTGCGCGGAGCTTGTTGGCGTAGGCCTCGCCCTCGTCGCGCAGGACGTCGGCCTCGCCGGTGATGACCAGGGCCGGGGGCAGGCCGGTGAGCTGCTCGGTGGTGGCGCGCAGCGGGGAGGCGGTGATCTGGGCGCGGTCGGCCTCGTCGGTCGTGTACTGGTCCCAGAACCACTGCATGGCGTCGCGGCGCAGGAAGTAGCCGGTGGCGAACTGGTGGTAGGAGCCGGTGTCGAAGCTCGCGTCGGTGACCGGGTAGAAGAGGACCTGCTGGACGAGCGGGACGTCCCCGCGCTCCTTGGCCATCAGGGTCAGGGCGGCGGTCATGTTGCCGCCGACGGAGTCCCCGGCCACGGCGATGCGCGTGGCGTCGAATCCCTTGCCCGCGCCCTGCTCGACGACCCAGCGGGCGACCGCGTAGTTCTGCTCGATCGCGACCGGGTAGCGGGCCTCGGGGGAGAGGTCGTACTCGGGGAAGACGACGGCGGCGTGCGCGCCGACGGCGAGTTCACGGACGAGGCGGTCGTGGGTGTGGGCGTTGCCGAAGACCCAGCCCGCGCCGTGGATGTAGATCACCACGGGGAGGGAGCCGGTGGCGCCGGCGGGCCGGACGATCCGCGCCCGGACGCTGCCCGTGGGGCCGTCTTGCACGGTCACCCACTCCTCGTCCACCGCGGGCTTGTCGATGTCACCGGACTGCACCTCGTCGACCGCCTTGCGGCCCTCGGCCGGGCCGAGGTCGAAGAGGTACGGCGGGTTCGCGGTGGCCTCCACGAAGGCCTGGGCGGCGGGCTCCAGTACGGGGCGGGGGGTGCTGTCGGTCATGACGATCTCCTCGGATCGGGTGCCGCGGGCGCGCTCGGTCTGTCGGTTCGGCCGAGCGGCGGCACATCGAGAACAGTAGCGCGCGATTGGGTCGTGCACAACTAATTCGCGGTCGATAGAATCGGGGCAGACCTGAACGCGTACCGTGGAGGACCCACCGAAGGGAGCCGTTCCGTGAGTACCACCGCAGACGAGCCGGGTGAGCTGTCCCTGCTCCTGGACGACCAGCTCTGCTTCGCCCTCTACGCGGCGTCGAGGGCGGTCACCGCGCGCTATCGCCCGCTCCTGGACGAACTCGGGCTGACCTATCCCCAGTACCTGGTGCTGCTGGTGCTCTGGGAGCAGGACTCGATCTCCGTACGCGACCTGGGCGCCGCCCTGCAACTGGAGTCCAGCACGCTGTCACCGCTGCTCAAGCGCCTGGAGGCGGCGGGGCTCCTGCGCCGTGAACGCCGCCTCGACGACGAGCGCTCGGTGGCCATCCGGCTCACGGACGAGGGGGCGCGACTGCGGGAGAAGGCCCGGGCCGTGCCGTCCGCGATGGGGGACGCGATGGGGCTGACACCGGAGGAGGACGCGGCGGCCAAGCGACTGCTCCGGCTGATCACGAGCAATGTGACGGCGGGGTGACCCGGGCCGTGCAGTGACCGCCGTGGGCGCCGCGCCCACCGAGCGGTAATTCGCTCGGGCACCGCCACCCGGGGTCCTAGGGTTGCCGGGGCACCGGGGGAGGGGCATGGCGTACGAGGCTCAGCGGGACGGCGCGACCGACAAGTCTCCTTCGCCGACGGCTCGTTCACGTCCGCTTTGGCGGCAGCGCGACTTCGCCGTCTTCTGGGCCGCGCAGACCCTCTCCGTCCTCGGTGACTCCTTCGCCCTGATCGCCCTGCCCCTGCTGGTGCTCGAGACCACCGGCTCCCTCGCCCGGATGGGACTGCTGACGGCGGTCGGCGGTGCCGCCTCGGTCGTCGCCGCCGTGTTCGCGGGCGTGGTGGTGGACCGGGTCGACCGGCGCCGGCTGCTCATCGGCTGCGACCTCGTGCGGATGGTGCTGTACGGCGTGATCCCGCTGGTGTGGCTGTTCGGGCCCCGGATCTGGCTGCTGTACGCCGTGCTGCCGGTGTGCGAGGCGGTCGGCATGCTGTTCGCCGTCGGGTATGTCACCGTCGTACGGGCTCTCGTCGGGACGGGCCAACTCACGGAGGCCAACGGGCGGTTGAACGCGACCGCCGCCGCGGCCGGGGTGCTGGGGCCGGTGTGCGCGGGTGTCGTGGCGGCCTGGACCGGACCCGCCACGGCGGTCGGTGTGGACGCGGCGAGCTTCGGGGTGTCGGCGCTGTGCACGTTCTTCGTGCGGTTCCGGGGCCGCCCCGCCGAGGCAGCCGGACGCACCGGTCTGTGGCGCGACCTGCGCACCGGAGTGGCGTTCCTGCGCGCCCACCCGGTGCTGCGCTCGCTCACCGTGCTGCTGTTCGTGTTCAGCTTCCTCACCCTCGGCCTCAACGACCTGGTGATCTACCACCTCAAGCACGACCTCGGCCACGACGACGGCACGGTCGGCACCGTGATGGCCGTCGGCGCGCTCGGCACCATCACCGGCGCCCTGCTGGTGGCCCGGGTACGCCGGCGGTTCGGCTTCGGCGCGGTGTGGACCGGCTCGGTGGCGTTGTGCGGGCCGGCTTTCGCCGGCATCGGCTGGGCCCGCGGCGTACCGGCCGTGGCGCTCCTGGTCGCGCTCTTCCTGGCCTGCGGAGGAGTGGCGGGCACCTGCTCCATGTCCCTGCGCCAGGAGGTCACCCCCGAACCCCTCCTCGGCCGCGTCACCTCCGCCTTCTGGACCCTCCACTACTCAGCGGCCCCGATCGGCGCGGCCGTCCTCACCTGGGCGGCCGAACACCAGGGCACTGCCCCGGTGGGCCTCCTGGCGGGCACGACGTGCGTACTCGTCGCCACAGCGGCCCTGTTCACCCCGGTCCGGCGGTCCTGACGCCACCCGGAGCCCGCGCGCCTCACCCGTTGATCCCCGCGTAATGCCGAAGGCTCCACCGCCACAGGACCCGTGAGCCCAGGTACGCCACCGCGCCCAGCAGCGGTGAGAGTGCCGCCAGCCAGTACGGGGCCCCGGTGTCGTGGCCGTGGCCGGTGAGGACCGCCGCGGGGAAGTAGGCGACGAAGGCGAGGGGGAGGCCGTAGGTGAGGAGGCCGCCCACCGCCTTCGGGAGGACGTTCAGGGGGTAGCTGCCGAAGGTGCCGAGGAGTTCCTCCAGCCAGCGGCTCCAGTAGTCCGCGGCCGGGAAGCGCAGGGCCGCGCAGGTGATCGCCGTGAAGAGGGCCGCCTCCAGGAGCATGCCGCCGATCACGGCCACGACCAGGTAGGAGATCCGGCCCGCCGTCCAGTCGAGCCGGCTGCGGCTGAGCGCGCCGGCCATCAGGCCCACCGCCACGGTCAGGTCGCCGATCGCGTTGGTCGGGAAGAAGGCCAGCTGGAGCTGGCGGTGCACCGGCATCGGGCGGGTCAGGTAGATGTCGATGCGGCCCTCCTGGATCTGCCGGCCCGCGCCGTGCACCCGCCCCAGCAGCAGGACGAACAGTCCGTGGGCGAGCATCCGCGTCGCCGGGATCAGCAGGACCTCCGAGCTGTCCCAGCCGCCCATCCCGGTGAACCGGGTCAGCAGCACGGTGGCGAACACGATCACCGACACCTGCCAGATCGCACCGATCGCGATCATCAGCAGGAACTCCGTGCGGTACTCGAGCTGCGCACGGAAGTTGAGACGCGTGACGCGCCACGCGATCCGCATGCCGTTCACGGGCCTCAGCCTCCTTGGGAGATGACGCGGCGGGCCGCCCGCCGCCACAGGAAACGGGTGAACAGGGTGAGCGCCACGCCCCAGAACGCCTGGACCGCCAGCTGCTCCCAGGCGTCCGACAGCGGGATGCGGCCGATGTACAGCGACAGCGGCACGCTCAACGTGGCCTGGAACGGCAGGAATCCGCTCAGCGTGATGAACCAGTCCGGGAAGAACCACAGCGGCGCGTACACCCCGGACAGCAGGTTCTGCGCGAAGATCAGGATCAGCATCGCCGCGTTGTTGCGGACCGTCCAGAAGCACAGCTGGTCCAGGACCAGCATCACGTGGTACAGGACCCACTGGCCCAGCAGCAGACTCAGCGCGAACACCCCCGCCACCGCGGCGGACCCCGGCGGATCCACCACCCCGGCCGCCAGGCAGACCAGGTAGCCGCCGAGCGCCCACGCGAAGCCGTACACCTGCTCGCCGAGGGCGCGCAGGGCGTGGTAGCGCTGGGGCGGCAGCGGGCGCAGGTACCAGTAGACGATCGTGCCGAAGTGCATGTGCTGGAGCACGGTGTCCCGGCCCGCGTACTGGTCCAGCTCCCGCAGTCGGGAGGCGAGCACGGCCAGCACGGCGTACGTGACGGCCTGGCCCTCGGCGAGGCCCGCGGTGGTGCCGGTGTGCGTGTACAGCCCGTGCCACAGGGAGGCCACCAGGACGACCTGGACGACCAGCCGGACCAGGACGGCCGTCATCCGCGGCGGTGCGTGCAGCTCGCCGAGCGGGGTGACCCGGGCGGCGCGCCAGGCGTGCAGGACGGCCATGTCAGACCGCCCCGGCGTGGACGTAGGCCGCCCGCATCACGTCCTCGAGGTCGGCCTCGTCGATCGCGACGCCCGTCACCTCGTACCGCTCGATGACCGCCTTCAGGGCCTGGTGCACGGTGGGGGAGTCCGGCCCGTCGGGGCTCTCGGGGCCGAACACGACCTGCGGGCCCTCCTTGCGCAGCACCGCGATCCCCGGCAGCGGGCCGACGTCCGTGTGCGCGTCGGCGAGGGTCGCGCGGACCTGCCAGGTGGAGCCGAACCTGCGGCGGATCTCGTCGAGGGAGCCGTCGAGGACGAGCCGGCCGTGGTTGATCAGGACGACCCGCTCGGCGAGCCGCTCCACCTCCGTCATGTCGTGGGTGGTCAGCAGGACCGTACGGCCGCGCTCCTCGACCTGGTGGCGCAGGAACTCCCGTACCTGCTCCTTGACCACCACGTCCATGCCGATGGTCGGTTCGTCGAGGAAGACGACCGGCGGGTCGTGCAGCAGTGCGGCGGCAAGGTCGCAGCGGACCCGTTGGCCGAGGGAGAGATGGCGGACCCGGGTGTCCCAGAACGCGGACAGCTCCAGGATGGCGTCGAACTCCGCGAGCCGGGCCGCGTGTTCGGCCCTCGGCACCTCGTAGATGTCCCGGAGGATCGAGAACGACTCGCGCACCGGCAGGTCCCACCAGAGCTGGGTGCGCTGCCCGAAGACCGCGCCGATGTTACGGGCGTTGCGTTCGCGGTCCTCGTACGGCACCACGCCCGCCACCCGCGCCTCGCCCGAGGTGGGCGTGAGGATGCCGGTGAGCATCTTGATGGTGGTGGACTTGCCGGCGCCGTTGGGGCCGAGCAGGGCGAGGAGTTCGCCGGGCGCCACGTCGAAGGTGATGTCCGAGACGGCGTGCTTGGCGACCCGCTCCGGGTTGACCAGCGAGCGCAGGGTGCCGGCGAGGCCGGGGCGGCGGACGGTGGTGTGGAAGGTGCGCGAGAGACCGCGCACCTCGATGCTTCCCCTCACGGTGTGAACTCCCTTGCGCTGGACATGGGTTGCGGCCGGTCGGCTGAGAAGCCGACCGGCCGCAGGCACACCATGACCGTCGCAGAGTCCCGATCACACCGGCAATGGACTAATCCGCCTGGTCATTGGACTAATCGATCACCGGGAGAGCACCGAGAAGACGAAGGAGAACTCCGCCGGCTCGGCCCGCAGGTGGTACTGCGGCAGCGGGCCCGGACCGCAGGACTGCGAGCCGATCCCGTGGTGGCCGTGGTCCAGGTTCACCCACACCGTCCCGCCCGGGGTGAGGTCGGTGAGGTGGGCGGCCGCGTCGAGCTGCTCGGTCGTCCAGCGGCGGGCGGTGAAGGAGAACTCCGGGTCGCCCTCGATCCGCAGCCCGCCGAGCTCCACCCAGCGGACGTCGGCCCGGGCGCCGTTCTCCTGCGGGCGCAGGTACGGCGTCTGGAGCTCGTCCACGGTCGCGCTCCAGCGTCCGACCATGGAGGCCTTGCGGGTGTCCGGGTAGGCCTCGCCGGGGCCGCCGCCGAACCACCTGACCTGGTCCGCCTCGGGGAGCCCGAGCCGGATGCCGAGGCGGGGCAGCGGCTGTGTCCACTCGCCGTCGGGGCCGACGGACACCGTCAGGCGGAGCCGCGAGCCGTCCGAGGTCCAGCGGTAGACCACGCCGAGGCCGACCTCGCGGGCGGCGGGCGCCACCCTGGTGCGGACCGTCAGCGCCTCCTCGCCGACCTCCACCGAGGCCAGGCGGTGCCGCATCCGGTGCAGACCCAGCGTGCGCCACAGCGCGCTGTACTGGATGCCGGAGTTCCACTCCGTGCCCTCGTCGTTGTCGGTCGTCGCCCGCCACACGTCCAGCCGCGGGCTCTCGACGGCGATGCCGCCGATCGCCTCGAGGGCGCCGGTACGGGCGTCGAAGGATCCCGGACCCAGGGTGATCACCTTCTCGCCGCGCACCGGCCGGCCGGTGGGCGCCACGGAGGGCCGTACCGCGGCTGTGGCCGGGAGCTGGCCCCACGCGACGACATGGCCCTTCGGCGCCCAGGCCGTGTCGGACGCCAGCAGCGCCCGTACCGTCCACTGCGCCTCGGCCCCCTCGTGGGCGGGCGGCTCCGGCAGCTTCAGGTCCGCCGACTCACCGGGAGCCAGCGCCGGCACCGACAGCGTGCCCGCCTCGACGCTCTCGCCCTCCACCTCGTACGACCACTCGAAGGCGAGCGCGGACAGGTCCGCGAAGTCGTACTTGTTGGTGACGCGTACGGTGCCGTCGGCGCCGTCGATGCGGACCGGCTCGACGACCTTCTTGTACTCGACGAGCCCGGGGGAGGGCGTGCGGTCCGGGAAGACCAGGCCGTCGCAGACGAAGTTGCCGTCGTGCAGCTCCTCGCCGAAGTCGCCGCCGTAGGCGTAGCCCAGCTCGGCGTGCCTGATCCCGTGGTCGATCCACTCCCAGACGAAGCCGCCCTGGAGGCGGTCGTACTTCTCGAAGAGGTCCTGGTAGTCGGCGAGGCCGCCGGGGCCGTTGCCCATGGCGTGGCCGTACTCGCACTGGATGAACGGCAGCGACCGGCGCTTGTGGGTGCCGCCGTCCAGCTCCTCGCCGATCTTCTCGACCTCGTCGTGGAAGGCGTACATGCGCGAGTACACGTCGGTGTCCCGGCAGTTCCAGTCGCCCTCGTAGTGCACCAGCCGCTCGGGGTCGCGCCCGTGGATCCACTCGGCCATCGCGGTCAGGCCGCGACCGGTGCCGGCCTCGTTGCCCAGCGACCAGAGGACGATCGAGGGGTGGTTCTTGTCCCGCTCGACCATGCGGGCCGCACGGTCCAGCAGGGCCGGGGTCCAGCGGTCGTCGTCGACGGGGTTGTCCCGCCAGTCCTGCTCGGTGAAGCCGTGGGTCTCCAGGTCGCACTCGTCGATGACCCACAGGCCGTACTCGTCGCACAGGTCCAGGAAGGCCGGGTGCGGCGGATAGTGCGAGGTGCGCACGGCGTTGATGTTGTGCCGCTTCATCAGCAGGACGTCCTCGCGCATGGTCGCGAGGTCCAGGGTGCGGCCCGTCTCCGGGTGCCACTCGTGCCGGTTGACGCCCTTGAACAGGACCGCCCTGCCGTTGACCTTGATCAGGCCGTCCTCCAGGACGACCGTGCGGAAGCCGATGCGCAGCGGGACCCGCTCACCCTCGGTGACCAGCTCGCCGTCGTAGAGCCGGGGGCTCTCGGCGCTCCACGGGGCCACCAGGGCGGTCACGGACTCGCCGGTCGCGACATCGATGTCCAGGGCGGGCACGAGCACCCGCCCGTCGACGTCGGAGTCGACGCGCAGGGTGCCCTCGCCGGTGCGGTGGTCGTAGGAGGCGTGCACGAAGAAGTCGAGGACCGCGCCCGCCGGGCGGTGCAGCAGGGTCACCTCGCGGAAGATGCCCGGCAGCCACCACTGGTCCTGGTCCTCCAGGTAGGAGCCGGCCGACCACTGGTGCACGCGGACGGCCAGCACGTTGCCCCGGGGCTTGAGCAGATGGCCCACGGCGAACTCGTGCGCGAGCCGGGAGCCCTTGAACTCGCCGATGTCCGTGCCGTTGAGCCACACCCGGGCGCAGGACTCGACCCCGTCGAACCGGATCACCGCGCCACCGTCGGCGGGCCAGTCCTCCGGCAGGTCGAAGACGCGCAGGTGGTCGCCGGTCGGGTTCTCGGTGGGGACGTGCGGCGGGTCCACCGGGAACGGGTAGAGGTGGTTGGTGTAAATCGGCAGCCCGAAGGCGCCGTCGCCCTGGAGGACCCAGTGCCCCGGGACCGTGACCTCGGCCCAGCCGGCGGCGTCGTATCCCTCCTCGGCGAAGGAGTCGTCCTCGGCGTCGGCCGTCGGCGACAGCCGGAAGCGCCAGGTGCCGTCGAGGGGCAGGGCCTTCGCGTCGGAGGACGCGTACCAGGCGCGGGGCGGGAGGGCCCCGCTGCCGGGCGAGACGTCCTCGACGTAGTCGAAGGCCGGTGAGGTCGTGCGGAAGGACATCGGTCTCCAGGTCCTGAGAGAAGGTGTCAGCCCTTGATGCCGGTCTGTGCGATTCCCTGGACCAGCCAGCGCTGGAGGAAGAGGAACACGAAGACCAGGGGCAGGATGGAAATGGCGGTGGCCATGAAGATCAGATGGAAGTTGACGGTCTGGTTGGTCATGAAGGAGGACAGCGCGACCTGGACGGTCCAGGAGCTCGGGTCCTGGCCGATGACCAGGGGCCACAGGAAGGCGTTCCAGCCGCTGATGAACGTGATCGTGGCCATCGCCGCGAAGAAGTTCAGCGAGTTCGGCACCACGATGCGCCAGTATGCGCCCCAGTATCCGAGCCCGTCCACGCGAGCCGCCTCCTCCAGCTCCTTCGGGAACCCGAGGAAGTACTGCCGGAACAGGAAGCAGGTGAAACCGCTGAACAGGCCGGGGATGATCAGACCGCGGTAGGTGTCGATCCAGCCGAGGGACGAGACCAGCACGAAGCTGGGCACGAAGGTGACGGCGGTGGGCACCATCAGGGTCGCGAGGACGACGTAGAAGACCTTGTTGGCGTGCCGGTAGGGGATGCGCGCGAGGCCGTAGCCGGCCAGGGAGCAGATCAGCAGGGTGCCGACGGTCATCGAGACGGCGATCACCGTCGAGTTCCACATGGACCGGGCGAAGTCCACCGTCGGGTCGTCGAACAGCTCGCTGATGTTGCCCCACTGGAAGGAGGGCAGCAGCTTCCAGTTCTCGCCGGTGATCTCGGGGTCCGTGGACAGGGAGTTGCGGAGGATCAGGTAGAAGGGGAGCAGGAACAGCAGGGCGGCGACGCTGACGGCGACGTAGAGGCCGGTGTTGCCGAGGACGCCTCCGCGCTTCCTGCCGCTCTCCTTGCCCACCTGAGGTGCGGTGGTGGTCACTTGGAGTCCTCCCCCCTTCCGAAGCCCATGAACTTGCCCTGGAGGAGCGTGACGGCGCAGATCAGCACCGTGAGGATGACGGCGCCCGCGCTGCCGGCGCCGTAGTCCTGGTTCTCGCCGAGGGCGGTCTTGTACAGGACCATCAGCGGGGTCTGGCCCCAGGTGGCCTTGGTCGTGATGATGTTGAAGAACTCGTCGAACGCCTGGTAGGCGGCGACGAGCAGCAGCAGGATGACCGCGGTCGAGGTGGCGCGCAGCTGGGGCAGCGTGATGTACCGGAAGGTCTGCCAGCCCGGCTTGGCGCCGTCGATCGCGGCCGCCTCGTACAGCTCCGCCGGGATGTTCTGGAGCGCGGCCAGGAACAGGATCATGTAGAAGCCGGCCTGCAGCCACAGGCGCACGGTCACGATGACCAGCCAGTACCAGGGCGGGTTCGGGTCGGACAGGTAGGCGATGTTGTCGACGCCGAACCAGCCGAGCACCGTGTTCATCAGGCCGAAGCGGACACCGGTGAAGATCGACATCTTCCAGATCAGCGCGGCGGCCACGTACGACACGGCGGTGGGCAGGAAGAACACCGACCGGAAGAACGCCCGCATGAACCGCAGCCGGTGCACCAGCATCGCCAGGCCCAGCGACAGGGCCCAGGTGAGCGGCACGATGAGCGCGGCGAACACCGTGAACGTCACCAGGGAGCCGGTGAAGTTGGAGTTCGTCAGCATGCTCTCGTAGTTGTCGAGGCCGACGAACTTGCTCGGCGTGACGGTGAAGCGCGCGTCGAAGAAGCTGAGCCAGATGCTCCAGACGATCGGCACGAAGACGAAGATCGCCAGGCCGATGAGGAAGGGCCCGGTGAAGAGCCAGAAGTTGACGGTCGGGTTGCCCCTCAGGCCCCGCCGCGGCCGGGCCGGTGCGGCCTTGGCCGGGGCGGGCCGGGCGACCCCTCGCGTGGTGGTGGTCGACATGTCGTGGTGTCCCGCGGGCCTATCCGAAGAGCTTCTTGAGTTCGGCGTCGACCTTCTTCTCCGCGGTGGCGAGCGCGGCGTCGGGGTCGCCGTTCTTACGGACGCTGTTGGCGAACGCGTCGGTCAGGGCGGTGATCATCGCCTGGGTCCAGCCGATGTTGTCGAAGTGCCCGAACTCGTTGAAGAGCTTGACGCCCTCGGCCGGCAGACCCGACTGGAGCTTGGTGGCCGACTGGGCGATGGAGGTGCGCGGCGGGATGTGGAAGCCGTACGAGGTGGCCCAGTCCTCCTGGTACTGCTTCTGGTCGATCCACAGCCACTTCACGTACTCCTTGGCCGCGTCGACGTTCTTGCCCTTGGCGTTGACGAACATCGACCAGCCGCCGTTGTACACCGACTGCTTGCCGTTGTCGCCGACCTTGGGGAAGGGGAAGACGCCGAGGTCGTCGCCGAGGGCCTTCTGCATCGCGGGCATGGCCCACATGCCGCAGAACTGGATGGCGCACAGGCCCTGGTTGATCGCGGAGGGGTCCCAGTAGTCGGCCGGGGCGTCGAGGAGCAGGTTGCCGCTGGTGAACAGCTGCCGCAGCTGCTTCATGCCGGCGACGACCGCGTCCGTGTGGAAGGCGGGCTTGTTGTCGGGGGTGAGGGTGTCGGCACCGGCCGACCAGATGAGCGGGTTGATGGCCGGGGTGAGGTCGTTGCCGAGGAAGACACCCTTGACCTTGTCGGTGGTGAGCTTCTCCGCCGCCTCGAGCAGCTCGTCGAGGGTGGTCGGGACCTCGACCTTGGCCTTCTCCAGCATCGACTTGCGGTAGAAGAAGAACTGCGGGTCGTCGATCATGCGGACGCCGTATATCTTCCCGTCCACCGTGTGCGACTTGATGTCGGCCGGGTTGAAGTCGTCCTTGACCGGGGCGATGATGTCCGTCAGGTCCGCGACCTGGCCGCTCTTGACCATCTGGATCTGCGGGTGGAACTCGAAGACGTCGGGTGCCTGCTTCGTGAGCAGAGCGGCGAAGAGCTTCGCCTCGAAGTTGTTGCCCGTGATCCAGTTGGTGGTCACGTCGGCCTTCTTGTACGCCTTCGCGTACCGCTTGATCGCCTGCTCCGTGCCCGCCTCGCCGTAGGCGTGGAAGTACTGGACGAGTCCGTCGCCCGGTCCGCTGCTGCGGCCCGTGTTGCTGCCGCACGCGGCCAGCCCGCCGGCGGCGGCCAGGCCCATCGCGGCTCGCAGAACGTTTCGACGGTCCCAGTTGCTGTTGCTCAATGCCGACATGCTGACGTCCTTGTCTCGAATACGGCGGCGGCTCTGTGCGCGGCTCCGCGGCTCAGTGCCCGTTGGCTCAAATGGACCTGCGGTGCGGGACGTTAACCTTCTGCTAAGCCTTCGGCAAGGGGTTGGACGAAGTCTGCTCGAAGCGTTGCGCAGCGTTCGGGATACCGGACGCCCTGGGGTCGCGGGCCGCCGCACCAGCGGCCCGCAACCCGGTGGAGGAGTGGGGAGTTACTGCCTGGACCAGGCCTGGTTGGTCCCGCCGTTGCAGGTCCACAGGCCGACCCTGCTGCCGTCGGCCGTCGCCTGTCCGCCGACGTCCAGGCAGGTGCCGGTGGCCTCGCTGACGATTTGGCCGTTGGAGTTCAGCAGCCATCGCCGGCTGCCGTCGGGGGCCGGGTCAGGGCTGGTGACGAGCCCCGAACTCCCCGCGGTGAGATAGCCGTTCACGCCCTTCAGACGGCCCTTCGCGTCGTACGACCACACCTGCTCCGGCCCGCCCGTGCAGTTCGTGATCGAGGCACCCGAGGCGTCCGCGGTCAGGCACCTGCCGGACTGCCTGCCCTGGAGCGCACCCGTGACCGCCGACGTGCCGCGGCCCTTCTGGTCGAGGACGTACGTCGTGACGGACCGGGCCGGCAGTATCGCCGACGCCGTGCCGCCCTTGACCGACGGCTTGGCCACGTTCGCCCAGCTCTCGGTCGCCGAGGTCCGCACGGCCCTGCTCGCCCGTACCGGCGCCTTGCTGTTGAAGTGCAGCTGCACCGCGGTGTCGGTGGTGTTGTGGTTGTTGACCACGACGACCCACTTGCCGTGGTCGTCGTACGTCGACACCTCGACGCCCTGCGGCGCACCGGTCACGTTGTGGGCGACCGCGCCCGGCCGGACGAACTTGCTGTACTGGCCCAGCGCGTAGTAGCGCTTGGTGAAGTACAGGGTCTGGTTGCCGTTGCCGGCGTAGTCCGGGTCGTAGTAGATCAGGCCGTCGTTCCAGCCCTCGGAGTTCTTCGCGAGGGGGTCGGAGCCGATCATCTCCGACAGGGCGACCCACCACTGGAACGCCGAGTCGTGCGCGGTCGCGAAGTCCTTGTAGATGATCCGGGACAGGTTCAGACCGCCGTCGATCGTGGGGTCGTACTCCTGCGCCCAGCCCGTGCCGCCGTTGCCGAAGCAGCAGATCTCCGTGGACCAGGACTGCTTGCCGACCGACTTCGACGTCTCGTGGATCTTCGCCCGCTGGTCGTCGCCCGGGTTGTTGTACGTGTGGTGGGCGAGCCTGTCGACGTACTGGGCGGTGTCCGGCTGCGAGATCCACTGCGGGACCTCGGTGTTGAAGTTCACCGTGGAGCTGGACTCGTCCGCGATGATGCCCGTCCGCTGGTGCCGGGCCCGCTGCTCGGCGCCCAACGCCCGCACGATGTCGTCGCGTTGGTCGACCGGCACCAGCATGCCCTCCTGGCCGCAGCTGTCGAAGCTGTTGGTCGGCTCGTTGAAGGGGCTGATGTAGTCGAACTTCACGCCCTGCTTCGCGAAGTGGTCGGTGACGTCGGCGACGTAGTCCGCGAAGTCCTGGGTGTTCTCCGCCTTCAGATAGCCGCCGCAGCTCCTGGCGTTGGTCTTCCACCGCGCCGGCGCGCTGTTGACGAAGGCGATCAGGTCCCGCACGCCGTACCTGGCGGCGGCGTACAGGAACGTGCGGCCCGCCTCGTCCCTGCTCCAGTCGTAGGACCCGTCGTCCTTCAGGAAGTCCTCGGGAGCGCGCGGGGCGTAGGTCACGCCGGTGCCGCCCCCGCCGATGTTGTAGCGGTAACTGCTCAGCGCCAGGCCCTCCTTGGAGAAGAGCAAACTGGCGACCCGGGCCTGGACCCTCGGGTCGAAGTTCTTCAGGTCGTTGACCCACCAGGCGCCGGAGGCGCCGATGTTGTCGATGGTCTGGGCGGCGTGCGGGGAGACCTCGGCCACCGTGGGGGTGGCGGCCGACGCGGGCGGGGCGGATATCAGGGGGCCCGCGACAGCGAACGCGGCTGCGGCTGTCAGCAGGGCCGATCTCGTGCGGTGGGGGTGAGACACGTGCATCCCTTCCGTCGTCGTGAAGGTGGTGCGGTACGGCGCCCTAATGGGGGTCGTGCGTCTTCGTCCGTGCCGGGGTGGTGCGTTTCGCGGACCTCTGCCCGACCGACTGGAGCGCCCCTTCGAGCGCGAACGTCGCCGCGCCCAGGCAGGCCGGGTCCGTCGGGATGGGGGAGAGGACGATCTCGGTGGCGGCCGCCGGCCGGGGCAGCGCGTGCCGGGCGACGGCCTCGCGCACCTCCGCGACCAGGGGCTCGCCGAGGGCGGCCGCGACCCAGCTGCTGAGCACGACCACCTCCGGGTTCACCAGGTTGACCAGGTGTGCGACGGAGGCGCCCAGATAGCGGGCGGTGTGCCGCACGACCTCGATGGCCACCGGGTCCCCGGTGCGCATCCCGCGGGCCAGCGCGGCGACCGTCGCGGTCTGGTCGCCCGGGTGCAGCAGCTCGCTGTCGGGGCTCAGCTCCCGCAGGTTCAGCATGATCCCGGGCGCGCCCACGTATGTCTCCACACAGCCGTGGTTGCCGCAGCGGCACAGGCGTCCGTCCAGGACGATCGTGTTGTGGCCCCACTCGCCCGCGCTGTTGGACACACCGCGGTGCAGTGCCCCGCCCAGGACGAGACCGGCGCCCACACCGGTGCCGAGGGTGACCACGACGGCGTTCGCCCGTCCGCGCGCGGCCCCGAACCACTGCTCGGCCACGGCGACGGCGCGCAGCGGGTTGTCCAGGTAGAGCGGGTAGGCGATGTGCTCGGAGAGCAGGTCGAGCAGCGGCACGTCGTGCCAGTCCCAGTTGGGCGCGTACTCGGAGATGCCGGTCGCGCGGTCCACCTGGCCCGGCACGCTCACGCCGACGCCGAGCACCCGGGCGCCCTCGATCCCCGCCTGCGCCACCACCGAGCCGACGGCGGCGGCGACATGGCTGACCACCTGCTCGGGGAGGCTCTCGCCGGGGCGGACGTCCTCCTCGGCGCGGGCCAGGACGTTCAGCGCGAGGTCGAACAACTCGACGTGGACGTAGGTCTCCGCGATGTCCACGCCGATCAACGCGCCCCCCGACGCGTTGACGGCGACGAGCCCCCGCGGACGCCCGCCGGCCGACTCCTCGAACCCGACCTCCGTGATCATCCGCAGGTCGAGCAGCTCGCCCACGAGCGTGGCGACGGTCGCCAGGCTCAGCCCGGTGGCCGCCGCCAGCTCCTGCCGGGACGTGGGCGACTCGGCGATGATCTGGCGCAGCACCTCGTAGCGGTTCGCGGTGCGGATGTCACGTGATGTGCGCTTCACCGGGCCTGCCCCCGTCCTTTCGCTCAGGCCGGGACGACAGCGGCACCGGCGCGGCGCAAGGCTATGGGGTGCGGGCGACTTTGTACAAGGGCTTAGGAAATGGGCTTTATAAAGTCACTCGGCAAGGACGGCGCGGACATAGGCGTTGGCGAATTTTGCCTCGGGGTCCAGCTCGCGCGCCAGCTTCCGGAAGTCGCCGAGCCTCGGGTAGCGCTCGCGCAGGATCCCGGCCGGGGTGGTGAACACCTTGCCCCAGTGCGGCCGCGCGTCGAAGGCGTCCAGTGCCGCCTCCAGCCGGCGCACCACCGGAAGCACGGCCGCGGTGTTCTCGATCCAGGTGAAGTGCAGGGCCACGGTGTCCCGGCCGTACGAGGGGCTCAGCCACTGCCCGTCCGCGGCCACGGTCCGCACCTCGCAGGTCTGGAGCACCCCGGCGACGCCCTCCCGGATGCCGTCCACCGCGTGCAGCGCCTCGACGGCGTGCTCGCGCGGCAGCAGGTACTCGGACTGGAGCTCCGCCCCGCTGCTCGGTGTGAACTCGGCCCGGAAGTGCGGCAGCCGGTCGTGCCAGGGCCCCGGCACCCCGGACTGCTCGGTGCAGTTGACCGCCGGCATCCCCGGAACCGGGTGCATCTTCTCGGTGGCGGGCGCGGCCCACGGGAAGTCCGCGAGGGGCTGGTCGGTCCGCCGCTTGACCCAGACCTGCCGGAAGCCGGGCGCACGCCAGTCGGTGAACAGGCTGACGCTGTACGCCGTCGACATGACCGTCTCGAAGGCGGCCGAGTCCAGTTCGGCGAGGGGGAGTTCGGTGAAGACGTACTGCTCCACGTCGAAGGAGGGCACGAGGTCCAGGGTGAGCGCGGTGACGACACCGAGGGCGCCCAGCGAGGTGACCGCGCCGGCGAAGCGCGGGTCGTCCCGGCCGATGGTCAGCGGCGCGCCGTCCGCCGTGACCAGCTCCACCTCCCGCACGGCCGACGAGAGCGGGCCGTTGCCGACGCCCGAGCCGTGGGTGCCGGTCGCCACCGAACCGGCCACGGAGATGTGCGGCAGCGAGGCCATGTTGGACAGCGCGAGGCCGTGGGCGTGCACCGCGCGCGCGAGTTCGGCGTACCGGACGCCGCCCGAGACCCGTACCGTACGGGCCGCGGTGTCCACGTCGGTCACCGGCGGAAGAGCGGCGACGGAGAGGAGGACGCCCTCCGGGCCCGGCTCGGCGATCTCGTTGAAGGAGTGCCCGCTGCCCAGCACCCGTACCCGTGCGCTGTCCGCGACCAGCGCGGCGAGTGCGTCGAGCGAGTGGGGCCGGTGCAGTTCCTTGGCGGAGTAGGTGATGTTCCCCGCCCAGTTGGTGATCGTCTCCGACATGTCCGTCGTTCCTCCCGGGAGTGCGTATGCGTTGACCCTCTCATTTGTCGGGGCCTACCGTAGAGAGCGTTTTCTACCGTCTTTCCGTCGGTCTGGAGGATCACCACCTTGCCCGAGCGACCCCAGGCGCTGTTCGCCATGACCCCCGAGAACGTGCCGCTCGTCTTCCCGCCCCAGGTGCTGGCACGGCTGCGGGAGTGGGTGGACATCGATCCCGCGGTGGTGGCCGAGGACCTCACCGACCCGGCTCTCGCGGACGTCCTGGCCCGCACCGAGATCCTCGTGACCGGGTGGGGCTGCCCGCGCCTGGACGCCGCCGCCCTCGACGCGGCCCCGAAACTGCGGGCCGTCCTGCACGCGGCCGGCTCGGTCAAGGGCTTCGCCACCCCCGAGATCTGGCGGCGCGGCATCGTCGTCTCCTCGGCGGCCGAGGCCAACGCGGTGCCCGTGGCCGAGTACACGCTCGCCGCGATCCTGCTCGCCGGCAAGGACGTCTTCGTGCGCCGCGAGCGGATGCGCGCCGAGCGGTCCTCCCCCGCCTGGGGGGTCGTGCCCGGCATCGGCAACCACGGGCGGCGGGTCGGGGTGATCGGGGCGTCCCGGATCGGGCGCAAGGTGATCGAGCTGCTGCGCCCGTTCGACCTCGCGGTGACCCTGACCGACCCGTACGTCGACGCGGCGGGGGCCGCCGAACTGGGCGTCCCGCTGGCGGGGTTGGACGACCTCCTGCGCTCCAGCGAGATCGTGACCGTGCACGCCCCCGAGACCCCCGAGACCCGGCACCTCATCGGCCGCCGCGAGCTGGCCCTGATGCCCGACGGGGCGGTCCTGGTCAACACCGCGCGGGGCAGCCTGGTCGACACCGACGCCCTCGTGGACGAACTGCGCGCCGGCCGCCTGTCCGCGGTCCTCGACGTCACCGACCCCGAGCCCCTGCCCGCGGACTCGCCCCTGCACGACCTGCCGAACGCCTTCGTCACCCCGCACCTGGCGGGGTCCCAGGGCAACGAGCTGGCGCGGCTGGGGCTGGCGGTCGCCGAGGAGGCCGGGCGGGTCGTGTCGCGGGCGGACCTCGCGTGGCCGGTGGACCACGCCCGGCTGGAGCGAACGGCCTGAGGTACGGATTTCGCTGTTCTCGGGCCGTCTCAAGGTCCAGCCGCCCAGAAGGCTGGTCTCGGGATCACCGGATCAGTAGCGTCTCGGTTCATGCTCCCTGATCAGCTCCCCGAGACCGACCTCACCCGCCACCGGCGTCTGCGCGAGCAGGGCAGCCTGGACCGGGCCGATCTGGAGGCGATTCTCGACGCCGGGTTCGTCTGCCATCTCGGGGTCGTGGTCGAGGGACGGCCGATCGTGGTGCCCACGGTGTACGGGCGGCACGAGCGGCAGCTCTACCTGCACGGCTCGGTGGCCAGCCGGAGCCTCGCGGGCGGTGCGCCGGTCTGCGTCACGGTCACCCACGTCGACGGGCTGGTGCTCGCGCGGTCCGTCTTCGAGCACGGCGTCAACTACCGCAGCGCCATGATCCACGGCGAGGCCCGCAAGGTGACCGACCCCGAGGAGAAGCTGTCGGGCCTGCGCCGGCTCACCGAGCACGCGACGCCCGGCCAGTGGTCGTACGCCCGGCAGCCGAGCCGGAAGGAACTCGCGGCCACCACCCTGCTCGCCCTCCGCCTCGACGAGGCCTCCGTCAAGATCCGCACCGGCGCACCCGAGGACGGGGACGGACCCGACGCCGAGCTGGGGCTCTGGGCCGGTGTGCTTCCGCTCACGTCGGTGTGGGGCGCGCCCGTTCCCGACCCGGCACTGCCCCCGGAAACGCCCATACCGCCCCATATCTCACGCCGTGAGGGGACCCGGCACGGATGATGTCCGAGCGAGGGCATACCGTGAGGAGTCGTACGTCCGATCCGGGAGGAGATACGGGATGGGCAGCCGTACCGCGCTGGTCGAGGATCTGATGGAGCGGTTCCCGCAAGTTCCGCGGGAAGCCGTCTTCAAGGAGGACCTGTTGCGGGGTGGCGTGGCCTTCGACCCGTCCGCCCTCAGCGACAACGAGTCGGGTGAGGTGAAGCCGAAGTCGTACTTCATCTTCTCCTTCGACCACGGCACCCTGCCGGAGCTGGGCGAGGCAGCGCTGCGCCGCCCGCCGGAGGAGATCATCCTCACCGGCGGCCCCTACGACCTGCGCAGGACCGTCGTCTCGGTGCGGGTGAACCCGGCCTCGCCCTACCGTGTCGCCGCCGACGACAGCGGCATGCTGGGGCTCTACCTCGACGGCAAGCGGATCGCCGACGTGGGCGTGCCGCCGATGCCGGAGTACTACCGGCACAAGCTCTCCAGCGGCAAGTCCGTCATGGAGGTCGCCCCGACCATCCAGTGGGGCTACCTCATCTACCTGACCGTCTTCCGGGTCTGCCAGTACTTCGGCGCCAAGGAGGAGTGCCAGTACTGCGACATCAACCACAACTGGCGCCAGCACAAGGCGGCCGGGCGGCCGTACACCGGCGTCAAGGACGTCGAGGAGGTCCTCGAGGCCCTGGAGATCATCGACCGGTACGACACCGCCAAGGCGTCCACCGCCTACACGCTCACCGGCGGCGCGATCACCAAGACCGTCTCCGGGCGGGACGAGGCCGACTTCTACGGCCACTACGCCAAGGCCATCGAGGAGCGCTTCCCGGGCCGCTGGATCGGCAAGGTCGTCGCGCAGGCGCTGCCGAAGGACGACGTGCAGCGGTTCAAGGACTACGGCGTGCAGATCTACCACCCCAACTACGAGGTGTGGGACGAGTACCTCTTCAAGATGTACTGCCCGGGCAAGGAGCGGTACGTCGGCCGGGACGTGTGGCACAAGCGCATCCTGGACTCGGCCGAGGTGTTCGGCGCGCGCAACGTCATCCCCAACTTCGTGGCGGGCGTGGAGATGGCCGAGCCCTTCGGGTTCAAGACGGTCGACGAGGCCATCGCGTCCACCACCGAGGGCCTGCGCTTCTTCATGTCGCACGGCATCACGCCCCGCTTCACCACCTGGTGCCCCGAGCCCACCACCCCGCTCGGCAAGGCCAACCCGCAGGGCGCGCCGCTGGAGTACCACATCCGGCTGCTCCAGGCGTACCGCCAGACCATGGAGGACTTCGGTCTCTCCTCGCCCCCCGGGTACGGCCCGCCCGGACCCGGCCGTGCCGTCTTCTCGGTGAGCTCCTTCATGGACAGCCTCCCGGCGGCGCCGGAACCGGCCGAGGTCTGACCTCTCCGTACGACATCCCGCTCCGGGCGGCCTCCGCGGCTGCCCGGAGCGGTGGTATGTCCTGCCCGGGCAGGGCGTAGTTCCCGTCACGGCTGGTTCTTGTGTGGCGGGATTGATACGTTCCCGCTTCCGGTCCGTACACAACGGAGTCACACCGTGTGGCCCTGTGCCGTGCGGGCCTGGACCGAACCCTCGGTAACCGTTTTGAATAGCCTGCTTGTCAGTTGTGTGGGAGACGTGAAAGGCTCCTGTCCTGCCGCGAGGTTCCCCCCAACTCCATTGCCAGTATGGTGAGTTGACCTCGCTTTGGATGCAGGAGACCCATGCCCGACCTGCCGACCCCCCAGGACGCCGCCGAGGCCGCGCTGTTCTCCGAGTGCTGGGATGCCGTGCTGTCGTACGCCGATCTGTGCACGGCCGGCTCCACCGCCGCCACGGAACTGGCCAGGGAAGCGTTCTCCCTCGGCATGCGCGAGGCGCGGGAAGCGGAGGCCGCCGTCCGCGGTGCCGGCCGCCGTACCGCCCGGCTGCCCCGAATACCGCTGCTGCTCACCGCCGTTCGCACCACCGCCGCGGACTGGGAGACCCAGGGCCTCGGCCACCGCCTCGACCCCGACCTGCGGCTGTGGCTCAACTCCGACAAGGCCGCCCGCTACACCGGCCCGCCCCTCCAGCGCCCCATCGCCCTGCGCGGACTGCGCGACCTCCAGGCGGCGGACGCCGAACTGCTGTGGCTGGCCGAGGTGGAGGCGCTGCCGCTGCCCGTGGTGGCCCGTCGGCTCGGCCTCGACCCGGCCACGGTGGGGGACGAACTCGCCCAGGTGCGCGGCCTGTTCCGGGACCGCAGCCACCGCAACCACCTCGACATGCCGATGGACGCGCAGTGCCGCAGCTACGCCCGGCTGCTGGACGCCGTCACCCGCTCCACCTCCGGTGAGACCCCGGAGGACCTGTCCCGTCATCTCGCGCGGTGCCAGCAGTGCGCGGAGGCCGCCGCCTGTCTGCGCCTGCACGGTGGCGGGCTGCCCGCGGCCCTCGCGGGCGGGGTGATCGGCTGGGGCGGACTCGCCTACCTGGAGCGTCGCCGCCGGGCCGCCGAGGTACGCCTCGGCGCGGGACGCCCGCCGGCGCTGGAGAGCGGACCCCCCAACCCCGGCGCGCACAAGGCGAAGGTGGCGCGCAACGGGCTGCTCGTCGCCGCCGTCCTGGTCTCCCTGCTCGCCCTCGCGGTCTCGATGATGCCGGGCGACGACATGGACAACGGCGCCGCCGGGCCCGGTGCCTCCGCCGAGGGCCGGCCGGTGGCCAACCCCACCGCGTCCGTCCCCACCGCCATCTCGCGGGCGCCGGGCTCGACCGGGGCCTCCGGCACCCCCACGGGGAACCCGTCGGAGTCCACGGGGGTGAAGAACTCCGACCCGGAACCCCAGGGCACCTCCTCCGGCGGCGCCGAGGAGCCGGAGCCCGACGAGAGCGGCACACCGGTCTGCCGGGTCGAGTACTCCCTCGTCAACCAGTGGCCCGACGGCTTCCAGGCCGAGGTCACCGTCACCACCCCCGAGGCGCTGGACGACTGGCGGGTCACCTGGTCCTTCAAGGACGGCCAGAAGGTGACGCAGATGTGGGACGCGGACTACACCCAGAGCGGCGCGAAGGTCACCGCGACCGCCGCCGACTACAACAAGTCGGTCCCCGCGGACGGTTCGCTCTCCTTCGGCTTCCTCGCCTCCTGGCAGAGCAGGAACGCCCCGGCGTACGACTTCTCCGTCAACGGGCGGGAGTGCGTGAAGTCCTGACGGCGGCCGCAGGGTCACTCCCGCACGTCTCCCGCGCAGGGGGCAGTCGGACCGCCCCGCCCCTACGGCGCCGCCCACAGCCCCCGCACATGAGCGATGTGCCGGGTCATGACCTCCCGCACCGCCGACTCGTCGCGGGCGACC
The DNA here is from genome assembly GCF_044756385.1 of Streptomyces sp. NPDC091972. Lineage (NCBI taxonomy): Bacteria > Bacillati > Actinomycetota > Actinomycetes > Kitasatosporales > Streptomycetaceae > Streptomyces > Streptomyces sp. NPDC091972. The sequence continues at coordinate 299,649 of NZ_JBIVSV010000006.1, forward strand.
AGCGCGTCGAGGAGTTCGAGGTGTTCCTCCGCGGAGGCCAGCAGACGGCCGGACTTCACCAGCGGGGTCAGTCCGTACAGCCGCGACCGCTTGCGGAGGTCGCCGACCACCTCCACCAGGTGGGCGTTGCCCGCGAGGGCGAGCAGTCCGAGGTGGAAGCGGGTGTCGGCCTCGACGTACGCGATGAGGTCACCGGACACCGCCGCCTGGACGATCTCCCGGGCCGCCGGACGCAACGCCTCCAGCGAGACCGCGTCGGCGGTCGAGGCCAGCTCCACAACCGTGGGGATCTCGATCAGCGCGCGGATGTGGGTGTACTCGTCGAGCTGCTTCTCGGAGACCGCGGTGACCCGGAACCCCTTGTTGGGGACGGTGTCGACCAGGCCCTCCTTGGCGAGGTCGAGCATGGCCTCGCGCACGGGTGTGGCCGACACACCGAAGCGGGCGGCGAGCGCGGGCGCCGAGTACACCTGTCCCGGCAGCAGTTCGCCCGCGATCAGCGCGGCCCGCAGGGCGTCGGCGACCCGCTCCCGGTAGCTGCTCTTCTTGCCGCCGAGGACGGGCAGAGCGGGGGTGTCGAGTCGCTGGGCGGCCATGAGGGGCATCTCCTAGTGGTGCAATGTCACGCGGCACCCGGCATTATCCTCGACGCGCTCCGCGCTCAGAGGACGAATCCCGCCGGGAACGGATCGGTGGGGTCGAGCAGGTACTGGGCCGTGCCGGTGATCCACGCCCGCCCGGTGAAGCTGGGCAGCACGGCGGGACGGCCCGCCACCTCGGTGGTGCCGAGGAGCCGGCCCGTGAACCGCGTCCCGATGAAGGACTCGTTCACGAACTCGGTGTGCAGCGGGAGTTCGCCGCGCGCGTGCAACTGGGCCATGCGCGCGCTGGTGCCGGTGCCGCAGGGGGAGCGGTCGAACCAGCCCGGGTGGATGGCCATCGCGTGCCGGGAGTGCCGGGCGGTGGCCCCGGGGGCGATCAGATGGACGTGGTGGCAGCCGCGGATGGACGGGTCCTCCGGGTGGACGGGCTCCTCCTCGGCGTTGATCGCCGCCATGAGGGACAGCCCCGCCTGGAGGATGTCGTCCTTGCGCGCCCGGTCGAAGGGCAGTCCGAACTCCGCCAGCGGCAGGATGGCGTAGAAGTTGCCGCCGTACGCCAGGTCGTACGTCACCGTCCGCCCGTCGGCCAGGGCGATCCTGCGGTCCAGGGCGACCGAGAAGGACGGCACGTTCCGCAGCGTGACGTTCTTCGCCCGGCCGTCCTCCACCGCGACCTCGGCGACGACCAGGCCCGCCGGGGTGTCGAGCCGGATCGTGGTGACCGGCTCGACGACCTCGACCATCCCGGTCTCCACCAGCACGGTCGCCACCCCGATCGTGCCGTGCCCGCACATCGGCAGATAGCCCGACACCTCGATGTAGACGACACCCCAGTCGCAGTCCGGGCGGGCCGGCGGCTGGAGGATCGCCCCGCTCATCGCCGAGTGCCCGCGCGGCTCGTTCATCAGGAGCTGCTTGACGTCGTCGCGGTGCTCACGGAACCACAGCCGCCGCTCGTTCATGGTCGCGCCGGGGATCGTGCCGATCCCGCCGGTGATCACGCGGGTGGGCATGCCCTCGGTGTGCGAGTCGACGGCGTGCAGGACGAGTTTGCTGCGCATGACGCTCCTGGTGGTCGCAGGGACGGTTCGGGGCTACGCGAGTCCGGCCGCGACCGCCTTCTCGGTGGCGGCCCGCACGACGGCCTCCTGCTCGGGCAGCAGCGGGACCCGCGGCGGGCGGCACCTCCCGCCGTGACGGCCCACGATGTCCATCGACAACTTGATGGCCTGCACGAACTCCACCTTGGAGTCCCAGCGCAGCAGCGGGTGCAACTGCTCGTACAGCTTCTTCGCGGTGGCGAGGTCACCGCTCACGGCGGCCCGGTACAGCTCGACCGACGACCTGGGCAGCGCGTTCGGGTAGCCGGCCACCCAGCCCTTGGCCCCGGCGAGCGCCAGCTCCAGCAGGACGTCGTCGGCGCCGATCAACAGGTCCAGTTCCGGGGCGAGTTCGGCGAGCTGGTAGGCGCGCCGGACGTCACCGGAGAACTCCTTGACCGCGCGGACGAACCCGTCCGCGTGCAGCCTGGCCAGCAGTTCGGGCACCAGGTCGACCTTGGTGTCGACGGGGTTGTTGTACGCCACGACCGGCACGCCCGCCTTCGCGACCTCGGCGTAGTGCGCGAGCACCGACCGCTCGTCGGCCCGGTAGGCGTTGGGCGGCAGCAGCATCACGGACGCACAGCCCGCGTCGCGCGCCTGCTCGGCCCAGCGCCGGGACTCCGCCGAGCCGTACGCGGCGACCCCCGGCATCACCCGCTCACCGCCGATCGCCGCCACGGCCGTCTCCACGACCCTGGCCCGCTCCTCGGGCGTGAGGACCTGGTACTCGCCCAGCGAGCCGTTCGGCACGACGCCGTCGCAGCCGTTCTCGACCAGCCAGGCGCAGTGCTCGGCGTACCTGCCGTGGTCCACGGACAGGTCGTCGTTCAGGGGGAGCGCGGTGGCGACGAGGACGCCGCGCCAGGGGCGGAGGTCGGTGGTGGTCATGGCGTTTCCCTCTCAGTGGGGTGTGACATGTTACTGATCCCGGTCTTCGCCGGGCCCCTTCTCCGGTTCACGGCCCTCCCGCTCCCCGGTCTCCCCGGCCCGTGCCAGCACGCCCAGCGGCACCGGCCGCGCGAACGGTCTGCGGCCCGCCGTCTCCGCGCACCCGGCGACCCCGGCGACCCCGGGTCCGCACACCCGGCCCTGGCACCAGCCCATCCCGGCCCGCGTGAGCAGCTTCACGGTCCGCAGATCACCGGCTCCCAGCTCCCGGACCGCGTCGCGCACGGCACCGGCCGACACCTCCTCGCAGCGGCACACCACGGTCTCGTCGGTGACCTGCTCGGCCCAGTGCGCGGGCGGCGCGTACGCCGAGTCGACAGCGGCGAAGAAGGCCCGCAGCCGTTCCCGGGTCCGCGCGGCGGCCGCCCACTCGCCCGGGTCCGGCGTCCGCCCGGCCAGCCGTGCCGCGATCGACCGCCCGGCGATGTGCCCCTCGGCGAGCGACAGGGCCGAGCCCCCGATGCCGGTGACCTCGCCCGCCGCCCACACGCCCGGCACGTCGGTGCGCTGCTCGTCGTCGACGTGCACGTCCGTCCCGTCGACGCGGCAGCCCAGCGCGTCGGCGAGGTCGGTGTGCGGCAGCATGCCGTGGCCCACGGCGAGGGTGTCGCACCCGATGCGCCGCCGGGTGTCCGGGCGTACCCGTCCCTCCCGGTCGAGGGCCGCGACCGTCACCGCCTCCAGCCGGTCGCAGCCGTGCGCCTCCACCACGGTGTGGCGCGGGAGCGTGCGCACCCGGTGCCGGAGCAGCCGGCCCGCGTACCCGGCGCCCTCGGCCAGCTTGTCCGGCCGGACCGACAGCGCCCGGGACCGCCGTACGAACGACATCGGATCGGCCGAGTCCACCAGCGCCGCCACCGTCGCGCCAGCCGCCGCGAGCCCCGTGGCGACGGGCAGCAGCAGCGGTCCGGTGCCGGCGACGACAGCGGTACGGCCGGGCAGCACGAGCCCGCCCTTGAGCATGGCCTGCGCCCCGCCCGCGGTGACGACCCCGGGCAGCGTCCAGCCGGGGAAGGGCAGCACCTTCTCGTAGCCGCCGGTGGCCAGGAGGACCGCGTCGGCGGGCACCTCGACCGGTTCGTCCTGCTCGGGGCCGGCGAGGGCGTGCACGATGAGTCCGGCGCCGCCCCGGCGCTCGACGAACCAGACATGATGCTCCGTCAAGTGCCGTGCTCTGCCCGCCCGTAGGTGGGTGCCCAGGCCGTCCCGGAGTCTCTCCCAGGTCCGCCACTGGTGGTGCAGCGCGCGGGGGCGGCGGGCGCCGAACTCCGGCGCGGGCTGCCGGTAGAACTGTCCGCCCGCCTCCGGCGCCGAATCGATCAGCGTGACGCGGACACCACGGGCCGCCGCCGCGAGGGCGGCCGCGAGCCCGGCCGGGCCCGCGCCGATCACCGCCAGGGTCGGTTCACTCATCGTGGCCGGTCCCCTCCTGCGTGCGGATCGCGTCCCCCGGTCGCAGCCGGACCAGGCAAGCCCGTTGGTTCGGGCGGTCGTTGACGGTCACCAGGCAGTCGAAGCAGACGCCGATGCCGCAGAAGATCCCGCGCGGCCGGCCCTCCCCCCGGGTGGTGCGCCAGGAGGTGACCCCCGCCGTCCACAGCGCGGCGGCGACGGTCTGCCCGGGCAGGGCCTCGATCTCCCGCCCGTCGAGCGTGACGGTGAAGGCGGGACCGGGCTCGGCGCGCACCAGTTCCAGCGGGTTCACCATGCCTCCCGGGAGACGGGCGACGAGGCGGACAGCGGGGCGGGGGCGGGGAAACGGTCGGGCCGGAAGGGGGCGAGGTCCAGTGCCGGTGCCCGCCCGGCCAGCACCTGGGCGATCAACTGCCCGGTCCCGGTGGACAGTCCGATGCCCGCGCCCTCGTGCCCGCACGCGTGGAACAGTCCGGGTACCCGGGGATCGGGGCCGATCGCGGGCAGGTGGTCGGGCATGTACGGGCGGAAGCCGAGGTACGTCCGCATCGCGCGCACCCGCTCCAGGAACGGGAACAGCCGGGTCGCGCCCGCCGCCAGCGCCCGCAGCGCGGGCAGCGACAACGAGCGGTCGAAACCCACCCGTTCACGGGTCGCGCCGATCAGGACCGGCCCCGCCGCCGTCCCCTCGACCACCGGCGAGGTCTGCAGGGCCGCCGAGTCGCTGGCCACGTCGGCCACGTAGTCGGCGGCGTACACCTTGTGGCGGATCAGGCGGGGGAGCGGCTCGGTGACGAGGACGAAGCCGCGCCGGGGGAGCACGGGCAGGTCCGCTCCCGCCAGCGCGGCCAGTTCACCGCCCCAGGTCCCGGCGGCGTTGACGACGTGCGATGCGTGGATCTCGCCCCGGTCGGTGCGCACCCCGCGGACGGCACCTCCGGCCCCGCGCAGCACCCCGGTCACCGTCGCGCCGGTGAACAGACGGGCGCCCGAGGCCCGTACGAGGTGGGCGGCGGCCAGGGTCGGCATGACCTGCGCGTCCTGGGGATACAGCACTCCGCCCGCGAGTCCGGGCGCCAAGTGGGGCTCCAGGTCCCGGAGTTCGGCCGCGTCCACCCGCACCGCCTCGACCCCGGCGGCGCGTTGCCCGGTCGCGAACCCCTCCAGGGCTTCGAGGCCGTCGGGGCCGGCGGCGACGACCACGCCGCCCTTGGGGTCGTACTCGATCGCCTCGCCGAGTTCCGCGGCCAGCTCGACCCACAACCGGCCGGACCACAGGGCGAGTTCCAGCTCGGGGCCCGGCTCCTTGTCGGAGACCAGGAGGTTGCCCTCACCGGCGCCCGTGGTGCCGCCGGCCACCGGGCCGCGGTCGACGACGATCACGTCGAGGCCCGCCCGAACGGCGTACAGGGCGCAGGCCGCACCCACCATCCCGGCTCCGACGACCACGACGTCGCAGGTCAGTCGCTTGGTCACGTCAGTACTATGTCACATGCCGCTGTGGACGGGAACACCCCGACGGCCGACACGGCCACCCCCATCGGGCGATACCCCAGTGACTCGTCGCCACTCCGGAAGACGGCAGGGACACCCGTGTTCCCGATCGGGTCGGTTGCTGCCACGTCCTCAGGGAGCTGTGGGGCGAAGGGCAAGGAGGGCTTGCAGTGGCCGGGTGGGCTGGGGGGTGCCGCGCCAGATCAGTGCTTTGCGGTAGGTGAGGGAGGGACTGATCGGGACGGTACGGATGCGGGAGTCGGCTGTGAGGGCCCGGTCCGTGCCCACGGTGAGGGCGATGCCCACTCCGGCCTCCACCAGTGCGACGTGCAGGCCCCCGTCGTTGGTCGCGTACTGGGTGGTGAAGAGGATGCCGGCCGCGTCGAACGCGGACTGCAGGCGTGGCCGTAGTCCGCTGTCGGGGCCGTAACTGATCAGGGTCCTGCCGGACAGCAGCTCGATGGGCATGCTCACCCGGCCGGCCAGCGGAGAGTCCGCTGGTACGACGGCCACGATCTCGTCCTCGAGCATGACCACGCTGCGCAGGTCTTCGGCCAGGGGCTGCTGGGGCAGGGCCACCACGGCGGCGTCCAGTTCGCCTTCTTCGACGCGCGAGATGAGTGCGGCGCTGCGTCCTTCGACGAGCCGCACGGCGACGCCCGGGTACTGACGGTGGAAGGTGCCCAGGAGTGCGGGCAGCGGGGTGTGCTCGACCCCGTCCACGGTGCCCAGGATGAGTGTGCCGGTGACCAGGGCGGCGCGGGAGGCGAACTCGGCGGTCACGCGGTCGGCGTCGGCGAGGGTCCGGGCGGCCAGGGGGAGCAGCACTCGGCCGGCCTCGGTCAGTCGGACGCTGCGTGTGCTGCGTTCGAAGAGCGCTTCGCCGAGTTCTTTTTCCAGGGAGCGGATCTGGTGGCTGACGGCGGGCTGCGCCACCGACAGCCGCTCGGCGGCGCGGGTGAAGCTCTGCTCCTCGGCCACGGCCACGAAGACCCGCAAGGTCCTCAGTTCCACGATCATCAGCCTCATTTATCAATGGCATCAAAAACCGGTCTTTGACGTCGAGACAGCTTATCGACACCGTAGAGGCATGGCTGATGTGACCCAGGCGCCGAAGCGCCTCGACGGGACGGATGCGACGCTTGCGGACCCCCTTGGCCCGCCCGGGCTCAGCACGGGGCAGGTGACGTGGATGTCGGTCGCGGCCGGCGTGAGCGTCGCCAACGTCTACTACCTCCAGCCGCTGCTGCGGCCCTTGGCCGCCTCTTTCGGCGTTTCCGACGCACTCGCCGGACTGCTGCCGATGATCACCATGGTGGGCTACGCGGCCGGGCTGCTGCTGGTGGTGCCCGCCCTGGAAAGGACGGGACTGCACCGGTTGATGCGCCGGCTGAACGCCGGCAGGCTGGTCGCCCTGGCGCTCGCGGCATCCGCCACCGACTACCCGCTGTTCGCGGCGGCATCAGCGCTGCTGGGAGCAACCAGCGTGCTGGCACAGATCCTGATGCCGGCCGCGGCGTCGCTTGCGCCGCGCGAGGCCGTGGGGCGCACGACGGCGCGCATCACGGCCGGCCTCTTCGGCGGCATCGTCGGTGCCCGGGTCATCGCCGGGGCGCTCGACGGTCTCCTCGGCTGGCGTTCGGTGTACGTGCTGTCGGCGCTGATGACGCTGGTCGTGCACCTTGCACTGCGAGGCCTGCCCGAACCGCCCGTGCGCCACGGGCTGGGCTACCGGGCCCTGCTGGCCTCGCTTCTCCCACTCCTGCGAGATCAGCGCGGGCTGCGCTGGGCGGCGCTGACGGCCGCTGCCGGATTCGCCGGCTTCAACGTCTTCTGGACCGCGGTGACGCTGTACGTGACCGGCCCGGCGCACCGCTGGTCGACCACCAGCGCCGGACTGCTGGGCCTGGTGGGCGTCGTCGGCACCGCCACGGTACTGGCCGTCGGCCGGTTCCTCGACGGCCGAATGCGGCGACGCCTCGCGGTAGCGGCCGCGGGGACGATGGTGCTCGGCCTCCTCGTCGCCGGTGCGGGGGGCCTGTCGGCCGGCGCCCTCATCGTCGGGGCCCTGCTGCTGGACTCCGGTGCCCGCGTGAGCAACGTCGCCAATCAGACCCACGCCCTCACACAGCATCCCGAGGCACGCGCCCGCCTCAACACCCTGTACATGACCGCGTACTTCGCGGCCGGATCGCTCGGTTCCGCGGCAGGGGCACTGCTCTTCGCACACGGCGGCTGGACGGTCACCGCACTGGCCGCCGCAGCCCTGGCCGCACTGGGAGCGGCGCTCGCAGCCAGAACTTAGCGAGAGGGTCAAGAGCCTCCTCACCGGGAGCCCACCGGCCCGTCCATCTCCCCCGCACTCCCACGACCCGTCCCCTCGCGCAAGCCGGCCCGGCACCGGCCGTGGCCACCACAGAAGGAAACACGCCATGAGTGATGCGAAGAAGGCCCTGACCGATCTCGTGCTGTCCACCTCGACGGAGCACGCTACGCTCGACGCGCCCTGGGACGCGATCGACATCGCCGACTGGCTGCTGAACCTCCCGGACAAGGAGTACCAGCGCTGCGCCCCGCCGGACCACAAGGCTGCCGGCTACACCACGACCGACGACGGCCGGCCGATGTCGATCAACGTGGAGATGATCGGCACCGGGCTGGTGATCCAGCACTACGTCGCCGAGATCGCAGAGAGGCACCACTGCCACATGGTGTCCACCTCCGATGTCCTCACCCCGCACGGCTGGACGACGGTCCAGGTGATCTGGGACCTGTCGGCCAAGGACAACGGCGACGGCACCGTCACCTACACCAACCAGGTCACCAGCCACCCCACCCGGGAATTCATGGACTTTCTCGAGAAGACCGGCGGCACCTTCGAGGGCCGCCGCCGCCGCACGGCAGGCCGCCTCCGGTGACCACAACCGGCGGGAAACCCCGTTGTTCGCCGCAAGCATCGCCCGCCACGCCCACGCACGGAGCGCCCGGTGACCACGCGGCCCGTCGCGCGTTCCACGTCTGCGTCGCCGCGCGAAACGGCCCGCGCCCTCACCCCGGCCCTGACCGAGTTGGTGGGGAATCCCGGAGGAGCTGCCCGCGCGACCGCGGCGGGCCGTGGACAACGGAGTGACCCGGGCCGAACCGGCGGCGATCATCACCCACATCGCGTTCTGCGCCGGCTTCCCGGCAGCCATCAGCGCCTCGGCCGTCGCGGCCCGCACGCTCCTGGACTGAGAACGCACACCCCGAGTCCGCGGGCCACCGCCCGCTATTGGCCGGGGCCACGCACAGCGCGGTACGCCGAACCCGGCGGCCGGCCCGCCGGAAGGGACGGGCGGCGCTCACCGGCCCGTCAGTCGAGCTCGCCCGGGTCGGCCGACGGGGTGCGTCCCGCCTGGACGTCCTTCAGCCGGGCCGTGCCCAGTTTCACCGCTTGCTCGGTACTGTCGCCGTCCACTCCGTCGAGGCCGCCGTTGGTCAGGGTGATGGCGTCCGTGCCCACCCGCACGGCCGCGACGTCGAGGGTGAGCGTGGCGGGCTCGCCGCCCGAGGTGCCCCGGACCGTGACCCGCAGCCCCTGACGGGCGTCGCCCTCCTCGGGCAGGGACCGCTCGGTCACCTGCACCGTGCGCTCGGCCCCGGACTCGTCCGTCGCCGTGAACTGGTCGCACTTGACCGGCAGGCTCCTCAGCCAGGAGAAGGAGCTGTCCAGCCCCGCCCTGTCGTAGGCGGCCACCTGGTACAGCAGCCGGGAGGCACCCTCCTCGAAGCCGGTGAGCGCGGACGCCCCGGACGGCTTGCCCAGGAGATCGTCGCCGTAGAGCCGGTCGAGAAGCTTCTGGCAGTCGGCGGCGTCCGCCTTGCCGGTGAGGAAGTCGGCGACGTCCACCTTGCCGACCAGCAGGCTGTCGCGCCAGGTGGCCGCGTTCTTCACCTGGTTCCAGTCGTCCTCCAGATCCGCCTCGGTCACCAGCGCGGCCCGCGCCCCGGCCGGGGTGAGCGGGGCCGGGGACGCCTGTGCGAGCGGCGAGGAGGAGACCCGCGTGGTGTCCGCACGGTCCGGCCCGCTGTCGTCGCCGTCGGAACATGCGGCGGTCGTCAGCAGGACGCCGGCGGCGAGGGCCGGGGCGAGGACGCGGAAGGGACGGGGCGGACGGTGGGTCATCACGGGCTCTCCTGGAGGTGGGGGTCGGTCTCCATGCCACAACCGCTCCTCCCGGACGACCAGCGCACCGGGCTGTTCGAGTGAGGAGGACGCCCGCGGCGGAGGCCGGAAAAACCGGTGGCGCCCCCGGCCCGGGCGCCTCTAAGGTGAGACCGCTTCGCACGGCCGCACACCGCTGCCGTGCCCCACGAGCGAGGAATGAGGGAGGTGTCGACCGATGGCTGTCCTTGCGATGAGCGCTGCCCGCATCCAGATCATCAAGTCCACCTCCGTGGCCGTCGGCTGACACCCACTCCTTGTGCCGGGGCCACCCTTGTGAAGGGTCTCCCTTGACTTCCAGCTCCACTTCTCAGGCTTTCTCCGCTCTCGCTCCCTACGGCTGGGACGAGGCATGGGCGGACGCGTTCGCCCCCTACGAGTCCGAGGGGCTCCTGCCCGGACGCGTGGTCCGGGTCGACCGCGGGCAGTGCGACGTCGTCACCGCCGACGGGCTGCTGCGGGCGGACACCGCCTTCGTCACCCCGAACGACCCGATGCGGGTGCTGTGCACCGGCGACTGGGCCGTCGTCGAGCCCGGCGGCAATCCGCGTTACGTACGGACGTACCTGCCACGCCGTACCGCCTTCGTCAGGTCCACCTCCTCCAAGCGGTCCGAGGGGCAGATCCTCGCGGCCAACGTCGACCACGCCGTCGTCGCCGTCTCGCTCGCCGTCGAACTCGACCTCGGCCGCATCGAACGCTTCCTCGCCCTGGCCTGGGAGTCCGGCGCCCAGCCCGTGGTCGTGCTCACCAAGGCCGACCTCGTGCCGGACGCGGCGACCCTCTCCCATCTCGTGCAGGACGTGGAGACGACGGCACCCGGGGTCCCGGTGCTGACCGTCAGCGCCCTGGACGGGGAGGGGCTCGACGTGCTCGTCGCCGTCGTCTCCGGCGGTACGACCGTGCTGCTCGGACAGTCCGGCGCGGGGAAGTCGACCCTGGCGAACGTCCTCATCGGCGAGGACGCGATGGCCGTGCGGGCCACCCGGGACGCGGACGGGAAGGGCCGCCACACGACCACCACACGCAACCTGCTCGCCCTGCCCGGCGGGGGTGTGCTCATCGACACCCCCGGCCTCAGGGGCGTCGGCCTGTGGGACGCCGAGACCGGTGTCGGACAGGTCTTCTCCGAGATCGAGGAACTGGGCCGGCAGTGCCGCTTCCACGACTGCGCGCACGAGAGCGAGCCGGGGTGCGCGGTGCTGGCCGCGATCGACTCCGGTGAGCTGCCCGAACGGCGGCTGGAGAGCTACCGGAAGCTGATCCGGGAGAACCAGCGGATCGTGGCGAAGACCGACGCGAGGCTCCGCGCGGAGATCAGGAAGGAGTGGAAGAAGCGGGGGGCACAGGGGAAGGCGGCGATGGAGGCGAAGCGGGGGCGCTGGGCGTAGGCACAGGACGCGGTCGTTCGGCAGCGGCCGGGTGGGGGCCGGTCGCGCGGTTCCCCGCGCCCCTGGACGGGTGCGGTCCGGCCGCGACGGACCGCACCCGTCCACCCCAGTGCCCTGTCCGATTTCCGCCAGCGGCACCCCCGCGCACGGCGGAGACTGGACACGTGATGGACGAGGACACCAGGTACGAAGCGGTCCGCAGCCGGGACGCCCGGTTCGACGGGGAGTTCTTCTTCGCCGTCGAGACGACCGGCATCTACTGCCGGCCCAGCTGTCCCGCGGTCACCCCGAAGCGCCACAACGTCCGCTTCTACGCGACGGCCGCCGCCGCGCAGGGCTCCGGATTCCGTGCCTGCCGGCGGTGCCGTCCGGACGCGGTGCCCGGCTCCGCGGACTGGAACGCTCGGGCGGACGTGGTGGGCCGGGCGATGCGGCTGATCGGCGACGGCGTCGTCGACCGGGAGGGCGTCGCCGGGCTCGCCGACCGCCTCGGCTACAGCGCGCGCCAGGTCCAGCGGCAGCTCACCGCCGAACTCGGCGCGGGGCCCGTCGCCCTGGCCCGCGCCCAGCGCGCCCACACCGCGCGCGTCCTGCTCCAGACCACCGGCCTGCCGGTCACGGAGATCGCCTTCGCGTCGGGCTTCGCCAGCGTCCGGCAGTTCAACGACACGATCCGCGAGATCTACGCCGCCACCCCCAGCGCCCTGCGGGCCGCCGCCCGGACCGCCCGCCGCGCGGCCACCCCCACCGCGGGCATCCCGCTACGGCTCGCCCACCGCGGCCCCTACCGCTCCGGCACCGTCTTCGACCTGCTGGAGCGCGAGGCCGTCCCCGGCGTCGAGGAGGTGACCGGACGACCCGGCCGCCGCACCTACCGCCGTACCCTCCGGCTTCCGCACGGCACCGGCATCGTCGCCGTCCACGAACGCCCCGGTGCCACCAGGACCGCCACCGGCGCCCACCCCGGCGGCTGGCTCGACGCCCAACTGCACCTCACCGACCCGCGCGACCTGACCACCGCCGTCGGACGGCTGCGGCGGCTCTTCGACCTCGACGCCGATCCGTACGCCGTCGACGAGCGGCTCGGCGCGGACCCCCGGCTCGCCCCCCTGGTCGCCGCCCGCCCCGGCATCCGGTCGCCCGGCGCCGCCGACCCGGAGGAGCTCGCCGTACGGGCACTGGTGGGCCGTACCGCATCCGAACGGCTCGTCCAGCGGTACGGCAAGACCCTGGACGCGCCCTGCGGCAACCTCACCCACCTGTTCCCCGACCCCGCGGCCCTCTCCGAGGCGGCCGGACCCCTGGGCGCGCTCGCCACCGCACTCGCCGACGGCGCCCTACGGCTCGACCCGGGCGCGGACCGCGACGCGGCGCAGCGCGCGCTGCTGGCCCTGCCCGGCCTGGACGCCCGTACCGTCGCCGTCGTCCGCAGCCGCGCCCTCGGCGACCCCGACGTGGCCCCACCGGGCCTCGACACCCCCGACACCTGGCGCCCCTGGCGCTCCTACGCCTGGCAACACCTGCGTGCAGCAGGGGAGTTGGAGTAACCATGCCCATCCGCTGGACCCGTCTCGACAGCCCCGTCGGCAGTCTGCTCCTGACCGCCGACGACACCGGCGCACTGACCTCGCTGTCCGTCCCCGGACAGCGGAACGGCCGTACCGTCCAGGACGGCTGGCGCCACGACCCCGCCCCCTTCCGGGCCGCCGAGGAGCAGCTCGCCGCCTACTTCGCCGGTGAACTCAAGGAGTTCCAGCTGGAGTTGCGCCCGGAAGGCACCGAGTTCCGGACCCGCGTCTGGGACGCCCTCGACGACGTCCCGTACGGCGCGACGGTGACCTACGGCGAGATCGCCGCGCGCGTCGGGGCCTCCCGCGTCGCCGTCCGGGCCGTGGGCGGCGCGGTCGGCGCCAACCCCCTGCTGATCCTCCGCCCGTGCCACCGGGTGATCGGCGCCGACGGCACGCTCACCGGGTACGCGGGCGGTCTGGAGCGCAAGACCACCCTGCTCACCCTCGAAGGCGCCCTCTAGGACTCCTCCAGTCCCCAGCTGTGGATGCGCCGCGGATGGATGCGGATCAGCTCCTCACTGAAGTGCGGGCCCAACTCGTGCGGGCCGGTGAGGAGTTCCGCCTCCCCGCGGATGTCGATGCCGCGCACCGTCCATGGCTTCAGGCTGACGATGTCGTCGACGACCAGCGCGACCTTCGGGTTCTTCTGCAGGTTGCGCCACTTCTTGGTGCGGCCCATCGCGTGGCCGCCGATCAGGATGGTGCCGTCGTCCTGCGGGAAGAAGCCGACCGGGTTCGCCTGCGGCTGTCCCTGCGGGTCGACGGTGGCCAGCCGACCCAGCCGCTGGGACTTCAGGTACGCGCGTTCGGCCTCGCTGAATTCGGTCATGGCAGCCACCCAAACACGCGCGGGCGGCCCGCACATCGGACTCTCGGCCTGGGCATGCCCTAGTCCTGCGGTCCCACGTCAGCCCCACAGCACCGCCCCCAGCCACGCGCCCATGATCAGCAGGCAGGTGAACAGTTCCGTCAGCACGCTGGAGCCGCCCGAGCGCATCGCCGTGCGCACCGCGGCCCTCGCCTCGCCGTGCCGGCCGAGGCGGAGCCGTTCCGAGACGTAGATGCCGGCCATGAACCCGGGGATCGCACCGAGCACGGGGATCAGGAAGAACCCGAGGAACGCGCCCGCCCCGGCGTACACACCCGTGCGCGGGCCCGCCACGCTCGTCCGCAGCCGGCGCGGCGGCAGCGCCCAGCGCACCACCTGGGACAGGAGCAGGGCGACCGTGGCCCCCACGAGCACGCCCCACGCGACCGGCTGCGGGTCCTTCAGGGCCCACCACAGGACCGCGGCCCACACGAGCCACGCCCCCGGCACACCGGGCACCAGAACCCCGACCAGGCCGAACAGCATGACCAGGCCGACCAGCAGGAGGTCCCACGCTCCCATTCGTCCAGGGTGCAGGAGGACGGCTCGAAACGCAGAGCAGGGAGGTTCGCGGGGCCGCTCCGGCGGGCACCCGGTGAGGGACCCGGGGCGGGCGGCACAGGCAACGACGTCGTCCGTCACAGCTCCACGACAGGTGGGCCGGGCACACTCGGGCCGAGCCGGCCGGATCGTGGCCCGAGCCGTCCCGGCATCGGGGTCCGGGTCGCTCCGGCGTCGCCGGGCGGTTCTCCCGTGGGGGGTGGAATCGTCCGGCGACCCGTCCGGTGACCCCCTGGGCAACAGGAGTTCGACAGCTCACTCGACACGCCGTTCGACGCGCGTGGCGGAGCTTGATTTTCGGGATGCCCCGTTTTCATACGGCCCCCGCGGTGGACAATTGAGGGCATGAATCAGCAGGGGGGAAGGCCCACCGGTCACGAGGACGACTGGTGGGGGCAGCTCTACGACTCCGCCGACGACACGGGCCCCGCACCGGCCCCGGACACCCTGGACGACCGCTTCGCCTCGGCGGCGGGAGCGGTACGGGACGGGACCGGGGTCCCGGCGCCCCGGGACGACCGCGGAGCCGGGGCGGCTCGGGAGCCTGCCCCCGCGGAGGAGAACGGCGGCGACGAACGGGCGTCGGCCGCGGACCAGCGACCCGGACGACCCCCGCACAGGCCCTTCGGGTCAGAGCGGGCGCCTGGTGACGGGCAGCTCGGGCGGGAAGCGGGGGCTGGAGACGGTGGGCCCGGAGCCGGGGACCAGCGCCCCGGGGCGGTGGCTGGTGGTCGGCCGTTCGGGTCCGGGGCAGGGCCGGGTGGGGGAGAGCCTTGGCGTGCGGCGGGGGCTGGAGATGGACAGCCTCGGAGTGCGGCGGGGGCCGAAGACGCGAGGCCCGGTGCCGGGGACCAGCGCCCTGGGGCGGGGGCCGCAGGCGGGCCGTTCGGGGGCCAGGCAGCGCCCGGCGACGGTCACCCCCGCCGCGAGGCACGGCCCGGTGGCGTGGACGCGCAGAGTCCTCAGGCCGGTCCCATGGTCCCCGCACCGCGAACAGGTTCCCGTGACGCGGCGGCCCCCTCACCCGGCGGCGCCCGGGCGTGGGAACCGCCCCACGACGCACCCGCCCCCTTCCCGCCCGGGCCCAAGCCGCCCGGCTTCGTCGAGCGGGACCCCGAGGACCGGCCACCCCGGCAGCCCGGTGGCCGAGCGTCCACGGAAACACCTCCGGCGACGACCGTTCCGGCCTCACGTACGCCGGCCGAGCCTCCGAGGCCCCCGACAGCGCCGCCTCCGCACCCCGCCGCCCCGCCCCGGCCGGCGACCCCACCCGCGCCACCAGAGAACGCCGACCGAGCCGACTTCCCGGACCGTACCGACGACGTGCCGCCTCCCGGTCGCCCCGAGGACGCTCCAGTTCCCCCGGAGCGAGGCGCGGCCCCCACCCGTCACGGCGAAGGCGACTGGTGGGCGACGCCACAGGCCCCCGCCCCGGCCTCCGCCCCGGCCCCTGAGCCCGGCCCCGACCGTGCCCCTGACCCCGTGCCTCGCCCCGACACCGGCGGCAACCAGCAGACCTCCGCAACGACACCACCAACCCGGTCCGACGGTCCCGGCTCCACCCGGCCCAACGCCACGACCGAGTCCGCAGGACCCGGTCAGGACCCCGCCCCCGCGCCGCAGGCACCCCGTACCGCCACCCGTCTTGACCTCCCCACTCTCCCTCCCGGGCCCGTCGGCTTCGTCGGTTCCGGGCCGCCCACCTATGACGCCGAACCCACCGCCCTCCCACCCGCCGACCCCGAGGAACTGGACGACCTGGTGGCGGACACCGTGCTGGACGGGGCCAGGTACGGGGCCTGCACCCTGCGGGCGGTGTCCGTGCGCGGGGACTCGGCGAGGTTCCGGGGCGAGCCCCGGCGGGACTCCCTGCTCACCGCCCGCTTCGGCACCGGCGACCAGGCCTTGGTCCTCGTCGCCATGGCCACCGGCGCCCGCGCCACCCCCGGTGCCCACCG
Source organism: Streptomyces sp. NPDC091972 (assembly GCF_044756385.1). Lineage (NCBI taxonomy): Bacteria > Bacillati > Actinomycetota > Actinomycetes > Kitasatosporales > Streptomycetaceae > Streptomyces > Streptomyces sp. NPDC091972. The sequence continues at coordinate 315,762 of NZ_JBIVSV010000006.1, forward strand.
CGCCGCGGCCGAGGCGTGCCACTGGATCGGCCGGGCCGTGGGACGCAGTCATGCCCGGCTCGCGCAGGACATCGGCGCCGCCCGCCGAGGCGACCTCAAGTCGGGGCTGCACCGGCTCACCGACCGCAGTCTCGGCAAGCTCCGCGCCAGCGCGGTGGAGCAGGGCATCGACCCGGAGGAGTACGCCGCCACCCTGCGCTGTCTGCTCCTGCCCGCCGACCCCGACTGCCGTGTCCGGGTCTTCTTCGGCATCGGCGCCGGCGGCCTCTTCCGCCTCCGGGACGGCGAGTGGCACGACATCGAACCCCGCGTCACCGACCTCACCGGCGAACCCGTCGTAGGCTTCGGCTCGCTGCCGCCCGAGACCCCCGACGGCGACCGTCTCACCATGGACCTCGGCATCCCCACACCCCCGAGCCCCTACGAACCCGCCCCCGAGCCGCCCCGCGAGGCATTCCGCTTCCGCGCCTCCGTCGCCCGCCCGGGTGACACCCTGCTGATGTGCACCGGCGGCCTCGCCGACCCCCTGCGCGGGGAGCCCGAACTGTGCGAGTACCTCACGGACCGGTGGTCGGGCCCCACCCCGCCCGGGCTCGCCGCGTTCCTCGCCGACTCCCAGGTACGGGTCAAGGGATATGCCGACGACCGTACGGCCGCAGCCGTTTGGGAGGCGTGATCGCGGCCAGTGTGGATTGATGGACCCAAGGAGACCGAAGGGGTGCATGGATCCATGGCCAAGCAGAACGTCGCCGAACAGTTCGTGGACATCCTCGTCAGGGCCGGGGTGAAACGCCTCTACGGCGTGGTCGGCGACAGCCTCAACCCGGTCGTGGACGCGGTCCGCCGCAACGCCGGCATCGACTGGGTGCACGTACGGCACGAGGAGACCGCCGCGTTCGCCGCGGGGGCGGAGGCGCAGATCACCGGGAAGCTCGCCGCGTGCGCCGGCTCCTGCGGGCCGGGCAACCTGCACCTCATCAACGGCCTCTACGACGCCCACCGCTCCATGGCCCCGGTCCTCGCCCTCGCCTCGCACATCCCCTCCAGCGAGATCGGCCTCGGGTTCTTCCAGGAGACCCACCCCGACCGCCTCTTCCAGGAGTGCAGTCACTACAGCGAGATGATCTCCACCCCCCAGCAGATGCCGCGGCTGCTCCAGACCGCCATCCAGAACGCCGTCGGCCGCTCCGGCGTCAGCGTCGTCTCCCTCCCCGGCGACATCGCCGACCAGCCCGCCCCCGAGAAGGCCGCCGAGACCGCCCTCGTCACCTCACGGCCCTCCGTCCGCCCCGGCGACGCCGAGATCGACAAGCTCGTCGAGATGATCGACAAGGCCCAGAAGATCACCCTCTTCTGCGGCAGCGGCACCGCGGGCGCGCACGCCGAGGTCATGGAGCTCGCCGAGAAGGTCAAGTCACCGGTGGGCCACGCCCTCAGGGGCAAGGAGTGGATCCAGTACGACAACCCCTTCGACGTCGGCATGAGCGGACTGCTCGGCTACGGCGCCGCCTACGAGGCCACCCACGAGTGCGACCTGCTGATCCTGCTCGGCACCGACTTCCCGTACAACGCCTTCCTCCCCGACGACGTCCAGATCGCACAGGTCGACGTACGGCCCGAACACCTCGGCCGCCGCTCCAAGCTGGACCTCGCCGTCTGGGGCGACGTGAAGGAGACCCTGCGGTGTCTGACGCCGCGGGTGAAGGAGAAGACGAACCGGCGCTTCCTCGACAAGATGCTCAAGAAGCACGCCGACGCGCTCGAAGGGGTCGTCAAGGCGTACACCCGCAAGGTCGACAAGCACGTCCCGATCCATCCCGAGTACGTGGCCTCCGTACTGGACGAACTCGCCGCCGACGACGCGGTGTTCACCGTCGACACCGGCATGTGCAATGTGTGGGCCGCACGCTACATCTCACCCAACGGCCGCCGCCGGGTGATCGGTTCGTTCTCGCACGGGTCGATGGCGAACGCGCTGCCGATGGCGATCGGCGCGCAGTTCACCGACCGCCGGCGCCAGGTCGTGTCGATGTCCGGGGACGGCGGGTTCTCCATGCTGATGGGCGACTTCCTGACCCTCGTGCAGTACGACCTGCCGGTGAAGGTCGTCCTCTTCAACAACTCCTCGCTCGGCATGGTCGAGTTGGAGATGCTGGTCGCCGGGCTCCCCTCCTACGGCACCGCCAACAAGAACCCCGACTTCGCCGCCGTGGCCCAGGCCTGCGGTGCCTACGGCGTGCGCGTCGAGAAGCCCAAGGACCTGGCGGGGGCGCTCAAGTCGGCGTTCAAGCACAAGGGTCCGGCCCTCGTCGACATCGTCACCGACCCCAACGCCCTGTCCATCCCGCCGAAGATCAGCGCCGAGATGGTCACCGGCTTCGCCCTGTCCGCCTCGAAGATCGTCCTCGACGGCGGCGTCGGCCGCATGCTCCAGATGGCCCGCTCCAACCTCCGCAACGTGCCGCGCCCTTAACCGCTGTACTCCACCCATGCCCGCTGACCTGCCGCGTCCGTGCCGTACCAGTAGCGGGGCAGGCCCTTGACGGCGGACGTGCGGAACGGGCGGCCGCGGTCGTCGACGCGGACCGTGCCGGTGCGGCCCTGGGAGGACCAGTCCAGTTCGAGGTACCAGGCGCAGTCGCAGGTCTCGGTCTCGGCCGTGACCAGCAGCACCTCCGGGTCCTGCGAGGACACGCGGTAGGGCATCCGCACGGCCGGGATGACGTTCCCGCCGTCGTTGCCGGGCTGCGATCGGGCGATCGGCCGGTCCTTGTCCAGGTCGACGGAGAACTGGCGCGGGGTGAGCGCGCCTCCGCAACCCTGTTCCATGGCGTACGAGTTGCCCTGGGCCGGGGTCCCGCGCGAGACGACCCGGACCCGGAGGTCCTCCAGGACGACGGCCGTCGAGTCACGGCCCTGCACCGAGATCTGCACCATGGTCTGCCGGCCGTGGACGGCGCCCAGCGTGCCCGCCCAGTTCGCGGCGTCCTGGGCCGTCGGGGGCGGCGGGACCTGGGCGGGCGGCTTGTCGATGACGTAGTCGTGGCCGCAGCCCGCGTTCCAGACATGGGAGTTGACGGTCCAGGTGAGCGGGGTGCCGGTCGCGGTGCCCCGCTGCCCGGAACCGCCGCTGCCCTTCGCGGGGGCGGCGCCGCCCTTCACCGAAGGGGAGGCGCTCTTCCCGGTGCCCCGGGGCGACGGGGAGCCCGAGGTGGCGGACGGGCTCGGCGACCCGGACGGTGAGCGACCGGCGGTGACCGGCGCCGTCGTGGACGACGACGGGTCCGGGGCCTGGGCGACCTCGTCGGACGCGGAACGCCCCGAGGGCAGCGCCGACAGGGTGCCCAGCGTGGCGAGCAACGCCACGGTGGCGGCGGCGGTCACGACGAGGCGCCGACGGTGGTACCAGGGGCGGGCCGGAGGAGCGGCGCGCCCCGCGAGCAGGGCGTCCTCCTCACCCTCGGCCGCCGGACGCACCTCACCGTCCCCACCCGCGTCCGCCGTGGCGCCGTCAGCCGTGTCCACGGCCGCCCTGTCCACGTCCCCTGGACCGCCGGTCACCGCGTCACCGTCTGCCGCCGCCGTGGTCGTAGCGCCTGCCCCGTCGGCAGCATCCGCCGTCGTCCCAGCCGCACCCTCCGAGGTCTCGCCCGCCCGCGGCCGCCGGCGCGCCGCCACCGCCGACAGCCACAGCCGGTGCAGGTCCATCCGTTCCTCGGCCGAGGCCCCGCACAGCGCGGCGAACCGCTCCACCGGCGCGAAGTCGACCGGTACGGCGTCCCCCGCGCAGTAGCGGTGCAGGGTCGATGTGTTCATGTTCAGCCGCCGGGCCAGCGAACCGTAGCTGCGGTCCGTGCGCTCCTTCAGCCGCCGCAGCAGGGCCGCGAACTCCTGGACATCGTCCCGTGGTTCCGGTGCCGACAACGATTTCCCCCTTGATCCCGTATCCCAGGCACTGCCTGTACCTGCACGTCAGACGGCCTGGGATGGTTCCATGCCGACGGATTGCGCGTCCCGTGTTGCGTCCGCCCCGTGTGACCGCTGATGCTCTTGGTGTCACACCGACCGGGCCGGACCGACCATCCGGCGTCGCCGTGGCATCCCACATCCATGCACGTATCTCACGGGGGACACTCATGCCCAAGCGCAGTCGAGCAGGCGCGCTCACCGTACTCTCTCTCACCGGCCTCATGCTCGGCGTCACACTCACCGTGCAGGCCGGGGCCGCGCCGGCCGCGCCCAGGTTCCTCTCGGCCGCCGACCTCCCGCCGCACCCCTCGTCCACGTGGACGGCGGGCAAGGTGACCGACGGCGTCCCGGACGAACTCCAGCTCTGCCTCGCGGACGCGCTGCCGGGCTACGACTCCCGGTACCGCGACTTCCGCACCGATCTGGACACCAGCGCCCGCCAGCTCACCATCCAGGTCGGCACCAAGGCCAAGGCCGCGGCCCTCGCCGACCGCATGAACAAGGAGATCCGCACCTGCGCCGGCCGCCTCGAACAGGGCGACCCGGATCTCGAGGCGACGTACAAGAACTACGGGAAGGTCGCGGTCGAGGAGGGGGCCCGGGTGCACGGCCTGCACACGGAGCACTCGTTCGGCGCGACCGACGTGCGCCTGCTGTCCGTGGGCCGGGACGACCGGACCGTCACCGTCGTGGAGTGGTCGCAGATGGGCGACTTCGCCGACGCCCCGGTGAAGGCCTTCAAGAAGACGACCGCCACCGCGGTCGGCAAGCTCCACTGAGAACGGGGCCGCCCTCCCGCACGGGGGTCGGGCGGGCGGCCCCGCACGGACCGCACCACCGGCAGCAGGAACCGCAAAGAAAACGGGGAACACGGATGAACACGACCAAGGCGACCCGCCGCACCACCCTGGCCGTCGGCCTCGCCCTGGCCCTCGGCCTCGGTGTCACGGCCCAGGCCTCCGCCGGAGGACCGCGCAGCGTCAGCGGGAAGCCCTCCGACGACATCACGCGCATCGCCGACTTCTACGGCGCCTACGTCGACGCGGCGACCGACGAGGGCGGCGGCGAACTGCGGGACGCGCTCCGCGCGCACTACCTCACGCCCGCCTTCCAGAAGGAACTGAACGCCTGGGAGGACAAGGAGCACGCCGACGGCGTCCTGCGCGCCCAGAACGTGCCCCTCGCCTGGAAGGTCACCGGCACCGGCGACCGCACGGAGGCCGTCGTCACCCTCACCTGGAGCGCCGGGCAGACCAGCACGCTCGTGGTCGACATGAGCCGCGGCAGCCACAAGATCTCCCACATCGGCACCAAGGGCCTCGGGCGCAAGTAGCGTCCGAATCAGGCCAGTTTCCCTCCTGCCCCAGTTCTTCGCCGGGTACGGCGAGCTCGGCAGTGCGGAGTCGGCAGATCGTCCCACGCCGTACGGTCCCGGTGTCCCGGAACCGGGTGGGCGAGGGACCCTGCGGCACCGTGGACCCGCGGGACGCCCGAGGGCTCGTACGCACCGGCTCAACCCCCGCTCACCGGACCCCGTTCGTCGGGCGCCGGTGGCGGGGGCGCACACCGTTCGAGGGGCGCGCGGGCCGTCGTACGGCAGGCTCCGCGGCCGGCGGCTGAGCCGGACCGGTTCCCGTCCGGGGCCGCCTCCGACCTGGTGGTCGCGGTTCGGCCGCCGTCCCGGTTCCCGGAGCCACCTCGCCGACCAGGCACTTTCCCGCACCGGCCGCCTCGTGTAGCGCTCCCGGGCCGCGCATGGCGTCCGGAGGACGGACAGCGGGGGGCGGGGCACATGCCACAGGGAGGGGACCAGCGGCACAGGCACGGCGTGACGGGCGTTCGTACCGGCCGCCGCGAGCCGCTGTCCCCGTCCCGCCTGCGCCGTCGTGCCCCGGGGTCCGCGAGCCTCGGTCCGTCCCGCCGGGCCGGCCGTCGTCGCCACCGCAAACATGGCCGAACACCTGGTCGTTGACGATTCGACATGACTGGCGCATGAACTACCGGGCATGCATCCCCGTGAACGTGTTCGAGCAGGAGGGAAACCGACATCGGCACGCGGGCGGGGGTCATGAAGAGGCAGGCACGAGGAGGCGGTCCCACGGTGACAGGGGCCTTCTCGGCACACACCATGGAGGAGAAGGCCGACAGCGCCCGGGAGCAGGCGCAGTCGCCGCAGCTCCGGCGCCGACTGGAGCGGGCGGACCTGGGGGCCGTACCGGAGACGCGCAGGGCGTTGCGCGAACTGCTACGACACTGGGGGAGGCCCGGACGCTCCGAGATAGCCGAACTGCTCACCAGTGAACTCGTCACCAACGCACTCGTGCACACCGACCATGACGCGGTCGTCACCGCCACGGTCGGGCCGCGGGCCCTGCGGGTGGAGGTGCGGGACTTCGTCGCCCGCATCCCCCGGGTACGGGTACCGGACGCGGAGGACGGTACGCACGGCAGGGGCCTGGCCCTGGTGCAGTCCCTCGCGGACGCCTGGGGCGTACGGGCACACGGCGTGGGCAAGGCGGTCTGGTTCGAGCTGGACGCCGGAGCGGCGTGACGCACGGGAAGGGGGCGTGACCGTCGCGGTCACGCCCCCTTCCCGTGGTGCTCCGGCCGCTCCGGCCGTGCCCTTCAGGCCTCGGCCTTCGCCTCAGCCGAACTGCTGCTCAAGATCCTTGAGTTTGCGCTCCAGCGAGTCGAGGCGCGGCAGGGCCATTGTGTCGTCCTCCGCGGTGAGGTCGACGGAGTGCGACTCGGTGCCGCCGCGGACGGGCTGGAGCGAAGGACGCTGACGCACGGGCAGCGGCTCCGGGTTGGATATCGCAGGCTCCGCGGAGGCCCGCTCCAGGGCGGCCTGCGGCTGCTGCTGCTCCAACTGACGCCCGCCCCGCCCGACGAAGCCGCGATGACCGCGGCTGATCGCCTTGAGCTGCGCCCGCTCGACCCGCTCCTGCTCGCGGCGCCGGAGACGGGCCGCCTCCTTCTGACGCTTGTCCTCGCGGACCTCGTCGACCGCCTCGTCGAGGCTGCGCACGTTCTCCAGCAGCATCAGCGACCAGGCCTTGTACGTCTCACGCGGCGCCCTCACCCAGCGGACGATGCGGATCTGGGGCAGCGGACGCGGCACCAGACCCTGCTCGCGCAGTGCGGCCTTGCGGGTCTGCTTCAGCGCGCGGTCGAAGAGGACGGCCGCCGAGAGGGACATGCCGGAGAAGAACTGCGGAGCGCCGTCGTGGCCGAAACCCCTGGGCGCGTGCACCCAGTTGAACCAGGCCGCCGCACCGGCGAACGTCCACACGAGTATCCGGGAGCCGAGGGCCGCGTCACCGTGGCTGGCCTCGCGGACCGCCAGCACGGAGCAGAACATCGCCGCGCCGTCCAGGCCGAACGGGACCAGGTACTCCCAGCCGCCGGACAGGTTCAGGTTCTGCTGGCCGAAGCCCACCAGACCGTGGAAGGAGAGGGCGGCGGCGACCGCCGCACAGCAGAACAGGAGGACATAGGAGGCGGTGCCGTATATGGCTTCCTTGCGCCTGCGGCGCTCCTCGCTCCGCTCCCACGAGTCGTCTTTCGCGTGCTCCCCGCCGGACCGCTTGCTCCGCGCGAGCACCGCCACCGCCGCCAGCATGCCCAGGAGCAGTACGGCGCCCGGAAGCAACCAGTTCAGCGATATGTCGGTCAGTCTCATCTGGGGTCCCTTGCATTGGGATAGGGCGTAACGCCCGCCATAGTGGCCCAATCCCAACGGCCCTCAGGCGTTTTCGGGGCAAGAGGCCGCCAAGGAAGTGCAAGGGGTTGCCCAGGGCGGCTTTCTGCTCGAACTGCCGCTTGAGGGGCGGGAGTTGAGTTCGAATAAGACTACCCGTACGGGTGGTTCCACGGAAAGTTCCTGCGGCAGGTGAGGAAGTTGTGAATCACCTGTAACCGAACGGGCGTCCCAGTCGGCGTTGATCTTACGGGACGCGGACCGGGGGTCCGCGCCGGGGGTCCCCTGAGGGGGCATCAACTCGCGGCGGCAGCCGTCAGCTTGGCGATCCGGTCGCTGTCGCAGGTGCGCGGACAGGTGACACAGGTGTCGTCCGGGGCCAGCGTGTAGTATATGCAGCAGCTCACCCGGTCCCGGGTGCGCAGCGGCCGGCCGTCCGGACCCGCGAGCACGCGGAAGGCCGGGGAGCCGGCGTACGGCTTCGTCGTCCCGGGCAGCAGAAGCTCCAGGGCGTGCTCGGCCCGGCGCTTCTCGTGCTCGCCGAGGAGCTCGGCGACGTACCAGATCCCCTCGACGATCTCGTCGGTCACCATGCCCCACAGGGCCCTGCCGCGGCGGCGCATGCGCGGGCCGAAGGCGGTGAGGAGCGGCTCCATGTGCTCGGCGATCGCGTCCCGCAGCTCGGCGCGCAGGGTCTCCTCGTCACGGACCGTGTACGCGCCCGGCAGGCCCGCCGCCGGGTCGTCCGGGAGGCAGGCGAAGGAGCCGGGGTGGACCGCGAGGGACATCGGGCCCCGGGTGCGGTCGTAGGAGACGTGGGTGACGGGGTAGCGGGGGACCCGGCGGTGCAGGAACCACGGGGCCGTGAACAGGAGGCAGGCGGGCCAGGCGTAGCGGTGCAGGCCGAAACCGGCGATCACGTCCGGGCGGCCCTTGCGGGCGTTGTCCCTCAGGACCTGCTCGTCGTCCCAGGCGAGGAAGGCGTCCAGCGCGGTCGCGCTCCCCGCCAGGTCGGCGGCGGTGACCCAGCCGTCGGTGGCCGGGAGGGGGGTCTCCGCGGGCAGCTCCGTCACCGTGAGCATCGGCAGGGCCTCGGTCAGGCGCGCGTAGGCGGCGGTGAGGGCCGAGGGTGCGGCGGTACGGGGTGCCGAACGGGGGGTGGTCAGCGGTGCGGGCATGCGGGGCCACCGATTCGCGGTCGTCTGGACTCTGAGGTAAGGCTTACCTTACCCAAGATCTTCGGGATTTGAACTGGAGCGTTCTGCGCCTAAGGTGCTTGACGGGTGAGTAACAACCTGCCGTTAATGACCCCAAGTACCGACACGTCCGGAGGAGGGCCCGTGAAGCAGGGTGCGCAGGGCTCCGCCGGGACGGAAGGCTCCGCCGGGACGGAAGGCTCCGCCGGGACGGAAGGCTCCGCCGGGACGCAGGGCGACGGGCGGGAGGGGGGCCGAGGTGTCGGCGCGGTACGGGTGCCGCCGCAGACGCGGGCCCGTGTCGGGGAGGATGCCGCGGCGCGGGGCGAGCACACCCACAGCGAGGTGCCGATTCCCCGTCCCGTGGTGCAGCGGGCCTCGGTGCGGGGGCAGATCCTCGACGCCCTGCGGACGGCACTGGTCGCGGGAGACCTGCGGCCCGGTGAGGTCTACTCGGCGCCCGCCCTCGGAGAGCGGTTCGGGGTGTCGGCGACGCCCGTGCGCGAGGCGATGCAGCAACTCGCGTTGGAGGGTGCGGTCGAGGCCGTCCCCAACCGCGGGTTCCGGGTGGTCGAGCGGGGGGCCCGCGAGCTGGCGGAACTGGCCGAGGTGCGGGCGCTGATCGAGGTGCCGGTGGTGCTGCGGCTGGCGCGGAGCGTGCCGGTGGAGCGGTGGGCGGAGCTGCGGCCGGTGGCGGAGGCCACGGTGCGCGCCGCGTCCTCGGGGTGCCGGGCGACGTACGCGGAGGCGGACCGGGCGTTCCACCGCGCGGTGCTGCTGCTGTCGGGGAACGAGCAACTGGTGCAGATCTCCGAGGACTTGCACCGGCGGTCGCAGTGGCCGCTGGTCGGTGGCCTGGCTTCGCGGGGGCGGGCGGATCTGATCGCGGACGCGGCGGAGCACACCGCGCTGCTGGACGCGTTGATCGCGCGGGACTTGGATGTGGTGCGGGTTTTGGTGGGCGGGCATTTCGCCGGTGGGGGTTGATGGTTGGGTGCGGGTGCGGCTTGGTGGGGGCGGGCGTTGTGCGCAGTTCCCCGCGCCCCTGTAGATGCCTGCGGCGGCCCGTCGCTGCCCGGTGGGGGCGTGCGTAGCGCATACGGCCCGGTGGGTGGGTCGGTGCCGGGGTGGGGGGTATCCGTCCTCGGTCCGGCGGCTCGGCCCCTTGAGTAGTGCTCTGTAACGGACGCCGGCCGCTGCGGGCGGACACCCCCCACCCCGTCCCCTCACCGCCGTACGCGTCTGCACGAGCGTCCACATGACCCACTCAGGGGCGCGGGGAACTGCGCGACCGGCCACGACGAACCCGCACCCGCCCCACGACAGTCCATGGCAGGCGGTGCGGCGAACGGTCCGTCATGGCGTAGGTGCCTGCATCTCCCCAGGGGCGCGGGGAACTGCGCGACCGGCCACGACGGACCCGCACTCGCCCTACGACAGTCCGTGGCAGGTGGTGCGGCGAACGGTCCGTCGTGGCGTAGGTGCCTGTATCTCCCCAGGGGCGCGGGGAACTGCGCGAGCGGCCACGGCGGAGCCGCGGCCGTCCCGCGATCTCACGCCGTGGCCGCCGGTGGGGTCAGCTGGCGGGCCAGCCACGTGGGTACGCCGCCCAGCAACCGGTACAACCGCCGCGCCTCCTCGCGCAGTCGGGACGCCTCCGGTTCCACCTCCGCGTCCGCCAGCGAGGCCAGTGCCGGAGCCGTGCCCACCAGGTAGCCCAACTCCTCCCGGATCCGCAGGGATTCGGCGAAGCCGTGCCGGGCCTCGGCCAACTCCCCTTCCCGCAGCGCCAGTCCGGCGAGGTGCCGCCAGGTGAAGGACAGCAGCAGGGAGTCGGACTGGGCCGTGGCGCCCGCGTGGGCGCGGCGGTAGGCCGCCCGGGCCGCCTGCGGGGCGTGCGTCAGGTTCTCCGCCAGCAGGCCCCGGCGGAAGTCCAGCAGGGCCCGCCCCTGCGCCCCCGGAGGGATCAGCGCCGCGGCGCGGCCCAGGGCCGCCCTCGCCTCGTCCGACCGGTCCCGGACCCCGTGCAGGGTGGAGGCGTACGCAAGTTGCCCTCGTTCACAAGCGGCCGCCCCCCGTTCCTCGTCGCTGTGGGCCAGCGCCTCGGCGGTGCGCAGCGCGTCCTCCGCCTCGGGCCAGCCCTGCTCCGTGTACAGGCAGCGTTCCACCAGGAGTGCCGCTCGCTGCAGGGCCGCCTGCGCGGTGACCGGTTGGAGCAGGGCGGCCGCGTCGGCCCAGCAGGCTCGCGAGCGCAGCCGCCATACCGCGGTCTGGAGTGGATCGTCACCGGCGGTCGTTCCGTTACCAGACATGGCGGTATGCGCCACGTTGCCCTCCCCGAGCGCGCCGTCGAGCTTTGAGTGGTGGCGGCATCTCAGCACGAAACGACGGGCCCGGCCAAGGGGGTGGGTGAAGGAATTCACAAAGTCGTGGGAGTCCGGGCGCCCACAGGTTTCAGCTCATCCGCAGCGCCAGGAAGAAATCCAGCTTGTCCTCGAGGCGCGAGAGGTCCCGGCCCGTCAACTGCTCGATCCGCCCGACGCGGTAGCGCAGCGTGTTGACGTGCAGGTGGAGACGGGTCGCGCAGCGGGTCCAGGAGCCGTCGCAGTCCAGGAAGGCTTCCAGGGTGGGGATCAGCTCGGCCCGGTGGCGGCGGTCGTAGTCGCGCAGCGGGTCGAGGAGCCGGGCCGTGAAGGCGCGGCGCACGTCGTCGGGCACGAACGGCAGCAGCAGCACGTGGGAGGCCAGTTCCTGGTGGCCGGCCGCGCAGACCCGGCCGGCCCGGGCCGCCGCCACCCTGCGGGCGTGGCGGGCCTCCTCCAGGGCGCCTCTGAGGCCCTCCGCCGAGTGCACCGACGCGCTGACGCCCAGGGTGACCCGGCCGTCGTGGTCCAGGCCGGCCGACAAGGGGTCCCGGACCGATTCCAGGAGGGCGTCCGCCAGGATGCCGGACTCCGAGCCGTCGTGCTCGGCCGAGACCGCGGGGAGCGGGACCAGCGCGATCGCCTCGTCACCCGTGTGGGCCACCGCGATACGGTCGGAGGGCTCGGGGCCGGTGGCCGCCGGGTCCACCAGGATCTCCTCCAGGAGGGCCTGCGCCATCGGGCCGCCCTCCAGCTCGCCGCCCTCCCACTCCACCCTCGCCACCACGACCTGCCAGTGCGGGGCCGCTCCCAGACCGGGCAGGAGCACCGGGGCGGCGACCCGCAGACGGGCGGCGATCTCGGCGGGCGCCGCTCCCGTCTGGACCAGCTCCAGGACCTCCTGGGCCAGCCGGCGGCGGACCGTGCGGGCCGCGTCCCTGCGGTCCCGCTCGACCGCGATGAGCTGGGTGACGCCCTGGAGCAGGTCCAGCCGCTCCTCCGGCCAGTCCCCGGCGTCCGCCTCCACCGCCAGCAGCCAGTCGGACAGGACGGTCTCGCGCACGTCCCGGGAGCCCTGGGGGGAGCGGCCGCTGCTGCGGACCGGGAAGAGGGAGTACGCCGACGGGCCGAGGGTGACCCGGTGCGGGCCCCGGCGGCCGGTGCGGGCCGCCGCCAGGTGTTCGGCCGCGAGCTTCGCGCAGGTGTCCGCGGGCAGGCCGGGACCCGCCACCTTCGGGCCCGCGATCAGGCGGCCGGTCGGGGAGAGGACCCAGGCGCGCAGGTCCAGGTCGGAGCCCAGGAGGTCGAGGACCACGTCCGGGCCGCCGCCCGCCGGGCCCGACGTCATCATGCGCCGGTGTCGGTCCACCACGGCCGCCAGGTCGCCCGCGCGCTCGCCGGACACCTGCCGCACGACGTGCTCGGTGATCGTCGCGAAGGCCACCGACTCGTGCACCGCGAACAGCGGGAGGCGGTGCCGGGCGCAGGCGACGACCAGGTCCTCCGGGACGGCGCCCAGCTCCGCCTCGCCGGCCGCCAGCGCCACCACGCCGGCCTGCACGAGGAGTCGTACGAACGGCTCCGAGTCGGCCGCGTCCCGGCGCCAGGCGAGGCCCGTCAGGACCAGTTCCCCGCCCGAGAGGTAGCGGCTGGGGTCGCGCAGGTCGGTGGTCATCACACCGCGCACGGTGCGGTCCAGTTCGTCCTCGCCGCCGAGCAGCCGCAGGCCCAGCGCGTCGGTGTCCAGCAGTGCGCGCAGCCGCATTCTCGTCGCCGCCGTTCTTTGTCTCGAAATCTACGATGGAGGAGGAGTCCGGTGGAGTGGGGAACGGCCGCTGCCGCCTCCGGAGCTGTGTCCCAGGTCACGTGGGCTGTGTCGCACGTTTCCGCAGGAAAACATGGAGGTTACTGAGGACCTCCGTTCATACGAATCTACAAGATGACGGTCCCGACCAGCCAACTCCTTCATGGTTTCCGTGACTGACCCCGTCGGAGTACGCCGCTGTGTACTGACCCCACTCCACGTGAACAGCACATGAACGAGCCGGGCCCGCCGCACACGATCTGGCTCGATCCGTACGACCCCCAAGACGAAGAAGAGAGCCGGTCATGGACTTCCTTCGCCCCGCCAGTTGGGAGGAGGCGCTCGCCGCCAAGGCTGAGCACCCCACAGCTGTGCCCATCGCGGGCGGCACCGACGTGATGGTCGAGATCAACTTCGACCATCGGCGTCCCGAGTACCTGCTCGACCTGAACCGCATCGGCGACCTCACCGAGTGGGAGGTCGGCGAGGACACGGTGCGGCTCGGCGCCTCGGTGCCGTACACCCACATCATGGAGCACCTGCGCGGTGAGCTCCCGGGACTGGCCCTCGCCTCGCACACGGTGGCCTCCCCGCAGATCCGCAACCGCGGCGGTGTCGGCGGCAACCTCGGCACCGCCTCCCCGGCCGGAGACGCCCACCCCGCCCTCCTCGCCGCAGGCGCCGAGGTCGAGGTCGAGTCGGTGCGCGGAACGCGTCGCATCCCGATCGACGAGTTCTACACCGGCGTGAAGCGCAACGCGCTGGCCGCCGACGAGCTCATCCGCGCCGTGCACATCAAGAAGGCCGACGGACCCCAGCAGTACTCCAAGGTCGGTACCCGCAACGCCATGGTCATCGCCGTGTGCGCCTTCGGGCTCGCGCTGCACCCCGGGACGCGGACCGTGCGGACGGGGATCGGCTCGGCCGCCCCCACCCCCGTGCGGGCCAAGGCCGCCGAGGACTTCCTGAACGCCGCTCTCGAGGAGGGCGGGTTCTGGGACAACGGCAAGATCATCACCCCTTCGGTCGCCAAGCAGTTCGCGGACCTGTGCGCCGCCTCCTGCAACCCGATCGACGACGTCCGGGGCACGGCGAGCTATCGCCGGCACGCGGTCGGCATCATGGCCCGCCGCACGCTGACCTGGACCTGGGAGTCGTACCGCGGCACCGCCGCCACCACGGAGGGAGCTGCGTAATGCGCGTCAACTTCACTGTCAACGGACGGCCGCAGGAAGCCGACGACGTGTGGGAGGGCGAGTCCCTGCTGTACGTGCTGCGCGAGCGGCTCGGGCTGCCGGGTTCCAAGAACGCCTGCGAGCAGGGCGAGTGCGGATCGTGCACCGTACGGCTGGACGGCGTTCCGGTGTGTTCCTGCCTGGTCGCCGCCGGGCAGGTCGAGGGTCGCGAGGTCGTCACCGTCGAGGGGCTCGCGGACCACGCGAAGCAGCGGGCGTGCGGTTCCCGCGGGACCTCGCTCCAGGACGCCCAGGACTGGTCCGCCAGGGGGCAGGACTCGCAGACCGGCGAGGGCACCGAACTGGCGCCGATCCAGCAGGCGTTCATCGACGCCGGCGCCGTCCAGTGCGGCTTCTGCACCCCGGGGCTGCTGGTCGCCGCCGACGAGATGCTGGAGCGCAACCCCAACCCGAGCGACGCCGACATCCGCGAGGCGCTGTCGGGCAACCTGTGCCGCTGCACCGGCTACGAGAAGATCATGGACGCGGTCCGCCTCGCGGCCGCCCGACAGGGAGAGGCGGTCTGACGTGTCCACTCCCAACGGCACCCCCACTAAGATCACCCAGGGTTCGAAGACCAAGGGCGGCATCGGCGAGTCCACGCTCCGCCCCGACGGCACCCTCAAGGTCACCGGCGAGTTCGCGTACTCGTCCGACATGTGGCACGAGGACATGCTCTGGGGGCAGATCCTGCGCTCCACGGTCGCGCACGCCGAGATCGTGTCCATCGACACGAGCGAGGCGCTCGCCCTGCCGGGTGTGTACGCCGTCATGACGTACGACGATCTGCCGACCGACGTGAGGAACTACGGTCTGGAGATCCAGGACACCCCCGTCCTCGCCCACGGCAAGGTCCGGCACCACGGCGAGCCGGTCGCGATCGTCGCCGCCGACCACCCGGAGACCGCCCGCCGGGCGGCCGCGAAGATCAAGGTCGAGTACCGCGAGCTGCCCGTCATCACCGACGAGGCCTCCGCGACCGCCCCCGACGCGATCCTGATCCACGAGAACCGCGACGACCACCACATCGGACACGTCCCGCACCCCAACATCGTGCACCGGCAGCCGATCGTCCGCGGCGACGCCGAAGAGGCCGCCAGGAAGGCCGACTTCGTGGTGAGGGGCGAGTACACCTTCGGCATGCAGGACCAGGCCTTCCTGGGTCCCGAGTCGGGTCTCGCCGTGCCGGACGAGGACGGCGGCGTCCACCTCTACATCGCCACCCAGTGGCTGCACTCCGACCTGCGCCAGATCGCCCCCGTCCTCGGGCTGCCCGAGCGCAAGGTGCGCATGACGCTGTCCGGCGTCGGCGGGGCCTTCGGCGGCCGCGAGGACCTGTCGATGCAGATCCACGCCTGTCTGCTGGCCCTGCGCACCGGCAAGCCCGTCAAGATCGTCTACAACCGGTTCGAGTCCTTCTTCGGACACGTCCACCGGCACCCGGCCAAGCTCTTCTACGAGCACGGGGCCACCCGCGAGGGCAAGTTGACCCACGTGAAGTGCCGGATCGTCCTGGACGGCGGCGCCTACGCCTCGGCCTCGCCGGCCGTGGTCGGCAACGCCTCCTCGCTGTCGATCGGGCCGTACGTCGTCGACGACGTGGACATCGAGGCCATCGCGCTCTACACCAACAACCCGCCGTGCGGCGCGATGCGCGGCTTCGGCGCGGTCCAGGCGTGCTTCGCCTACGAGGCCCAGATGGACAAGCTCGCCGACGCGGTGGGCATGGACCGGGTGGAGTTCCGGCAGCTGAACGCCATGGAACAGGGCACGATCATGCCGACGGGCCAGCCCGTCGACTCGCCCGCCCCCGTCGCCGAACTCCTGCGCCGCGTCAAGGCGATGCCCCTGCCGCCGGAGCAGCAGTGGCTCTCGGCCGGCGAGCAGGCCGACGTACGTCAGCTGCCGGGCGGTCTGTCCAACACCACCCACGGCGAAGGCGTGGTGCGGGGCGTGGGCTACGCGGTCGGCATCAAGAACGTCGGCTTCTCCGAGGGCTTCGACGACTACTCGACCGCGCGTGTGCGCATGGAGGTCGTCGGCGGTGAACCCGTCGCCACCGTGCACACCGCGATGGCGGAGGTCGGCCAGGGCGGGGTCACCGTCCACGCGCAGATCGCCCGCACCGAGCTCGGTGTCACCCAGGTGACCATTCACCCGGCGGACACCCAGGTGGGCTCGGCGGGTTCGACCTCGGCCTCGCGGCAGACGTACGTCACCGGCGGCGCCGTCAAGAACTCCTGCGAGCTGGTCCGGGAGAAGGTCCTGGAGATCGGGCGCCGCAAGTTCGGCTCCTACCACCCCGCCTGGGCGACCGCCGAACTGCTCCTGGAGGGCGGCAAGGTCGTCACCGACGCCGGTGAGGTCCTCGCGGACCTGGCCGACGTGCTGGAGGGCGAGAGCGTCGAGGTCGAGGCGGAGTGGCGGCACCGGCCCACCGAGGCCTTCGACCTGCGGACCGGGCAGGGCAACGGACACGTCCAGTACTCCTTCGCCGCCCACCGCGCGGTCGTCGAGGTCGACACCGAGCTCGGCCTGGTCAAGGTGATCGAGCTGGCCTGCGCGCAGGACGTCGGCAAGGCGCTGAACCCGCTGTCCGTCATCGGCCAGATCCAGGGCGGCACGACCCAGGGCCTGGGCGTCGCGGTGATGGAGGAGATCATCGTCGACCCGAAGACGGCGAAGGTGAAGAACCCCTCCTTCACGGACTACCTGATCCCCACGATCCTCGACACGCCGACCATCCCCGTCGACGTGCTCGAACTCGCCGACGACCACGCGCCGTACGGGCTGCGCGGCATCGGCGAGGCACCCACCCTGTCCTCCACCCCGGCCGTGCTCGCGGCGATCCGCAACGCGACCGGGCTGGAGCTCAACAGGACGCCGGTACGCCCGGAACACCTCACGGGCACGGCCTAGCAAGTCCCTCCGGGCGGCACCGGGAACGTCACACTTCGCCGCGCCGCCCGGAGTACCCCGTTCGTTCGTCTCGGGCCGTCCCCCGGGTCGTGCGGCCGCAGCACCTTCCCAAATCCCGCAGCCGCCGAGGCGGTTGACGGGTGCCCCTGTGAACCTTGGGAGTAGGCCCACATGACCCAGCAGTCACTGGAGCCGGCGACCGTCGCCGACGACGCGGGAGAAGGCACCCGCGTCCCGGCCGGCAGGTCCTGGCTCGACCGGTACTTCCACATATCCCGGCGAGGATCCACGGTCGCGCGTGAACTGCGCGGCGGCGTCACCACCTTCATGGCGATGGCGTACATCCTCCTGCTCAACCCCCTGATCCTGTCCGGCAAGGACGTGGCGGGGGACACGCTCGGCCAGAAGGCGCTCATCACCGCGACCGCGTTCGCGGCGGCCCTCACCACGCTGCTCATGGGCTTCCTCGGCAAGGTGCCGCTCGCCCTCGCCGCCGGCCTCTCCGTCTCCGGCGTGCTGTCCTCGCAGGTCGCGCCCGCGATGACCTGGCCGCAGGCCATGGGCATGTGCGTGATGTACGGCGTGGTCATCATGCTGCTGGTCGTCACCGGCCTGCGCGAGATGATCATGAACGCGATCCCGCTGGCCCTCAAGCACGCGATCACCATGGGCATCGGACTGTTCGTCGCCCTGATCGGCTTCTACAAGGCCGGCTTCGTCCACCAGGGCAAGGCGACCCCGGTGACCCTCGGCCCGACGGGCGAACTCGCGGGCTGGCCCGTCCTGTTGTTCGCCGTCACCCTCCTCGCGATCTTCATGCTCCAGGCCCGGGGCATCCCCGGCGCCATCCTGATCGGCATCCTCGGCGGGACCGTCCTGGCCGTCGTCCTCAACGCGGCCGGAGCCGTCGACCCGAAGCAGTGGGCGAGCGGCGCCCCCGAACTGCACGGCAGCGCGGTCTCCATGCCGGACTTCTCGATCTTCGGGAAGGTCGAGTTCGGCGGCTGGGGCGAGGTCGGCGCGATGACCGTCGGCATGATCGTGTTCACGCTGGTGCTCGCCGGGTTCTTCGACGCGATGGCCACCATCATCGGCGTCGGCACCGAGGCGAAACTCGCCGACGCGCAGGGCCGGATGCCGGGCCTGTCCAAGGCGCTGTTCATCGACGGCGCGGGCGGGGCGATCGGCGGAGTGGCCGGCGCCTCCGGGCAGACCGTGTTCGTCGAGTCGGCCACCGGAGTGGGCGAGGGCGCCCGTACCGGCCTGTCCTCCGTCGTCACCGGCCTGTTCTTCGCGGCCTGTCTCTTCTTCACCCCGCTCACGGCGATCGTGCCGGGCGAGGTCGCGGCCGCCGCCCTCGTGGTCATCGGCGCCATGATGATGATGAACGCCCGCCACGTCGACTGGGCCGACCGCGCCACCGCGATCCCGGTCTTCCTGACCGTCGTGGTCATGCCGTTCACCTACTCGATCACCGCGGGTGTCGCCGCCGGCGTCATCTCCTACGTCGCGATCAAGGTCGCGCAGGGCAAGGCGCGGGAGATCGGCGCCTTCATGTGGGGGCTGACGGCGATCTTCCTGGTGTACTACGCCCTCCATCCGATCGAGAGCTGGATGGGCGTGCACTAGCAGCACGAACGCACCCGTACGCAACCGCTGTTAAGGAGACCGAGACATGCTGGACATCGCCGACGAGCTGCACCGGTGGGTCGAGCAGGGACGTGACTTCGCCGTGGCCACCGTGGTGGCCGTCGGCGGCAGCGCACCCCGCCTGCCCGGCGCCGCCCTCGCGGTGGACGCCGACGGCACGGCGATCGGCTCGGTCTCCGGCGGCTGCGTGGAGGGCGCGGTGTACGAACTGTGCCGACAGGCCCTGGAGGACGGGGAGCCGGTCCTCGAACGCTTCGGCTACAGCGACGAGGACGCCTTCGCCGTGGGTCTGACCTGCGGCGGGGTCATCGACATCCTCGTCACCCCGGTCCGGGCGGGCGATCCCGTCCGTGCCGTCGTCGCGACGGCGCTCGAAGCCGCGGCGGGGGGCCGGGCGACGGCGCTGGCGCGGATCGTCTCCGGACCGCGCGAACTCGTCGGCCACGCACTCGTCGTACGCCCCGAGGACCCTCGCGGACACGGCGGCTTCGGCGCCCATCCCGAACTGGACCGCACCGTCGCCGCCGAGGCCGGCGCCTTCCTGGACGCGGGCCGCACCGGCACCCTGGAGATCGGTGAGCAGGGCTCGCGCTGCGGCGCCCCGCTCACCGTGCTCGTCGAGTCCTCCGTGCCACCGCCCCGGATGATCGTCTTCGGCGCGATCGACTTCGCGTCCGCGCTGGTGCGGATCGGGAAGTTCCTCGGCTACCGGGTCACCGTGTGCGACGCGCGTCCCGTCTTCGCGACCGAGGCACGCTTCCCGGAGGCCGACGAGATCATCGTCGAGTGGCCGCACCGGTACCTGGAGCGCACCGAGGTCGACGCCCGGACCGTCCTGTGCGTCCTCACCCACGACGCCAAGTTCGACGTCCCCCTGCTGCGCCTGGCCCTCAGGCTGCCCGTCGCCTACGTCGGCGCCATGGGCTCCCGCCGCACCCACCTCGACCGCAACGAACGCCTCCGCGAAGTCGGCGTGACCGAACTGGAGCTGGCGCGGCTGCGGTCACCCGTCGGCCTGGACCTCGGAGCCCGTACGCCCGAGGAGACGGCCCTGTCCATCGCCGCGGAGATCGTCGCGGCCCGGCGGGGCGGCAGCGGGGTCTCCCTCACCGGCGCGCACACGCCGATCCATCACGACGTGACGTCGGTCCCGGCCCGGCGGATCGGTTCGGTGGCCTGAGCGGACACCCGGGGCTGGTCCGGCCACGCGAAGGCGTACCCCGGATCGCCGCCCCGGCCCAGCCGGACGAACCGCAGCAGTTCACGCACGATGCCCGCGCTGCCCTGCGCCCAGTCGGTGCGGGGCGCGAGCTCGCTCGGCGTGGCCCGGTGCTCGACGTTGGACCAGCGGGCACCCTCGCCGTCCCGGACCGCGCGGGCGGTGAGGTCGGCGACGAGCGTCAGCGCGAAGTCGTACGCCTGCTGCCCCCCGGTCCGCTCGGCGGTCCGGTCGCAGGCCAGGGCGAGGACGCCGGCGGTGCCGCAGCAGCGGCCGTTGTTGTCCCAGAAGCCGGGCCGCAGCCGCCGCGGGAGCCCGGAGCGGGTGACCGTGTGCCAGCAGCGGTCGGCGAGGGCGGCCCAGGCGGGGTCGCCGTGGGTGTCGCGCAGCAGCCGGAAGATCTGGGCGTCGCCGGTGGGACCGTGGCACCAGCCGTAGCTGACCGGCTCGATCAGGTCCGGGAGGTACTGCGGGGTGGAGTGCCGCACCAGGAAGCCGTCCGGGCCGCCCTCGTCGCGGGCCACGACGTCCGCGACCCCCGCCAGCGCCAGGTCGACCAGGTCGGCGCGGCCGCTCGCGTGGCCGATCCGGGCGAGGGCAAAGGCGATGCCCAGCGTGCCGTGGGACATGTGGTGCATCCGGGCGTCCGGCCCCGGGCGGTGCGGCCAGGTGACGCCCCATGGGGTGTGCTCAGCAGCCCGCAGATAGGGCTCCACCGCGAGCACGGCGAACCCGGGGTCGCCGACCTCCAGAGCGGCCAGGCCGATCCCGCCGTTGCCGCCCATCAGCTCGAACAGCTCGCCCCAGCGCTCCCCTTCGAAGTGCGCCCGCACCAGGTCCATCGCCCGGCCGGCGGCCGTGGCGCAGGCGCTGTCGTCCAGTTCGTCGCCCAGGGTGTGCAGGACCAGGGCCATGCCGGACCGGCCGAAGTACAGCGAGTCGTCCTCGTGGCCGTCGACGGCGGCGGCCACACCGCGGCCCGCGCGCACTGCCAGGTCGGCGTAGGAGTCGTCACCGAAGTGCCGCCACGCCTCCAGGAGCACGGCGACGATCCCCGCCGTGCCGCTGTACAGGGTCGGGTCGGTCTCCTCCCGCGAGGACGCGCTCGGCCAGGCGAGTGCGCCGGTCCCCGTCTCCCGCGCGGCGGACATCAGCCACCGCAGGCCGTCCGCCGCGAGCTCCTCGACCTCGTCCACCCGTACCGTCGTACCCTCGACCGCCGTCATGGGGGCCACTGTTGCACGCGCTTCAGGTCCCCCGCAGCAGCCGGTTGAGCGTCCGTCCGAACACCGTCCGGGCCGCCGCACCCAGCAAGGCCCTGGGGAGCAGGGCCACCCGCAGCTCCTCGCGCCAGATGACGCGCGCCCGGCCGCCCGGGCCCGGATGCACCTCCAGTTCGGCCCAGCCCCGCACCACCCGGCCCCGCTTCTCCAGGCGGCACAGGCCGGAGACACCCTCCGTCGGCGGGCGCCAGACGGTGACCTCCATGGGGTCGTCGAAGCCGAGCGGGCCCCACCCCGAGCGGGCGACGACGAGCGTGCCCTCGGCCGTGGGCCCCGGCGGCACGACGGTGACGCGCGTCAGGGGGACGGAGTCGCCGTGGCGGGGCCACTCCGTGAGGCGGCGCCAGGCCTCGTCCTGCGAGAGCGGGGCCGTACGTTCGAGGAGAAAGGTGACCACGAGCCGATCTTAGGGAATCCGGCCTGCTCAGCGGGGATCTCCCAGGTGTCCCACCTGCTCGGCGCGGCCCGACGGGGCGCACCCGCCCGCATGGACCGGCCGCACGCGGTTACCCGCCGAGGGGAAGAAGTGCCCGCGAGAGCCGGGAGGTGGCCGCATGACGCGCGTGCGTACGGTGCTGTTCGACCGTGACAGCATCCTCGCCGAGGACCCGCTCGACCCCGGCAGGCTCCGTCCCGCGTCCGGAGCCCTGGAGGCGCTCGGCATGCTGCGTCTGCACGACGTCCGCACCGGGTTCGTCGCCGTGCAGCCGGACACCCGGCACGGCGGAGCCGCCGACGCCGATGTACGGGCCGTCAACCGCCGCGTCGACGAACTGCTCGGCCCCTTCGACATCTGGGGAGTGTGCCCGCACGGGCCCGACGACGGCTGCCACTGCCGTCCGCCCGAACCCGGCCTGATCCTCTGGGCGGCGGGCCGGGTGTGCACCGCGCCGGCCGACTGCGCGGTCGTCGGCACCGCCGCGGACGCCGAGGCCGCCTCCCGGGTCGGCGCCCACGGCATCCTCGTACCGGACCAGCGGACCCGGCCGGAGGAGACGGCACGCGCCGGTCATGTGGCACCGGACGTCCTGACGGCCGTACGCGCGCTGCTCGCGGGGCCGCCGCGGGGGCGGGTGCTGGTCGACGAACGGCCCATCGAGTCGGCCTTCGGGGAGGGCGAGGCGTGAGACTCAGGGTTCCGTCCAGCGGCACAGCAGACGGAACACCGCGTACAGGGTCAGGGGCCACAGGGCCGCGAAGGCCCAGATCACCGCGGGCCGTGCGGTGACGATGCCCGTCACCATGAGCGAGACGGAGGCCGCGAGCAGCAGGCCCACGGTCAGGACGTGCGGGCGGTAGTGCACCACGCGGGACAGGTCGGGCCGCCGGCGCAGCCGTCCGGTGCGCAGCCGGCGCTCCAGTCGGCGGTCGCGGCGCAGGGCGCGCTCCACCTCGTCGAGTATGCGCTGTTCGTGATCGGGGAGTCGCCCTGTCGTCACTGTCGCTCCTCGGATCCGGAGGGTCCTTCTCCTAGTGCCCGGAGAAGGACCCTCGACACCGTCCGGGGGTGTCACTGGGCGTAGAAGGTCGCGTCCCCCTTGTCGGTGGCCGTGCCCGGGGTCTGCACATACAGCAGGTAGTCGTAATGCCGGAGATAGCGGCCCGGGTAGTTGGAGGACTCGTACGACACTCCCGCCGCGTCGGCGAGTCCGGCCCGCGGGAAGAAGCCGGCGTCGGAGGCGAACGCCGCCGACCCGTCGTTCTTCTCCACCCACACCTCGAAGTTCCTGTGCCGCAGGTAGTAGCCGGGGAAGTTGGCCGACTCCAGGGAGACCGTGCCCGTGCCCGCGAGCCCGGGTACGACCCTGAACTGCGAGTCGGCGAGCGGCGAGACGTTCGCCTCGATCTTCGCGCGGTACTCCCAGTGCCGGACGAACCGGTCCGTGAAGTTGTACGACGAGAAGCGCTTCGGGGTGACGCCGTCGGCGACCGGGATGCCGAAGTCCGGGGTCCCGTCCGCCTTCCAGTAGACCTTCTGCACGCGGGTACGGCGGTTGGGGTCGTTCAGCGGGTCGCCGCTGATGTCCTTGTAGCCGCGGTCGTGGTAGACGAGGACGTCCGACTTCCCGTCCTCGGAGACGGTGAAGGAGTTGTGGCCCGGTCCGTACTGCGAGGTCGCGGCGCTGGACCGGAACACCGGGCTCTGGCTCTTCGTCCAGGACGCCGGGTTGGTCAGGTCGGCCGTGGCGGACGCGGTCAGCATGCCCAGGCAGTAGTTGGCGTCGGTGGCGGACGCCGAGTACGTCATGAACACCTTGCCGCCGTGCTGGATCAGCGCCGGGCCCTCGTTGACCTTGTAGCCGATCGTCTCCCAGGACAGGGTGGGCTGCGACAGCTCGGCGGGAGTCCCGCTGATCGTCCAGGGGTTGGACATCTTCGCGAGGAACAGGCTGGTGTTGTTGTTCTCCGCCGGGTTGCGCTGTGCCCACGCCAGATAGCGCACACCGTTGACGGCGAAGGTCGTGGCGTCCAGCGAGAAGCTCTCCCACGTGGTCCTGATCTGGCCCTTCTCGGTCCAGGTCGCGGTCAGCGGATCGGCGCCGGTGCCTTCGAGGACGTACATGCGGATCGCCCAGACGTCACTGGTGGAGCCGGCGGCGAAGTACACGTACCACTTGCCGTCGATGTGGTGGATCTCCGGAGCCCAGATGTGGGCCCCCATGACCCCGCTGGAGTGCTTCGTCCAGATCGTGGTCTCGGCGGCTGTCGACAGCCCCTGGATCGTGGTCGCCCGGCGCAGCACGATCCGGTCGTACTCGGGGACGGTGGCGGTGAAGTAGTAGTAGCCGTCGGTGTGCTTGAAGATGTGCGGGTCGGCCCGCTTCTCGGCGATCGGGTTGGTGTAGGTCACGGCAGGGGAGTCGGGCACGGCGGCGTGCGCGGTGGCGCCGGGGCCGGCCAAGGTGGCGGCCAGAGCGACGAACACGGCCACCAGCAGCCGAACTACGGTGCTTCTCAAGGGAGTTCTCCGTCCGCGGTGGAGCAGTCGGCGATCGACCGGCGCCCTGCGATGCCGACTGTCCGTCGTCTCGTCCGTGATATCGAACGAGGTTCGTAACTTCGGTCAGAAGATAGGGGTGCGTCATGCCCTCGTCAACGCTTTCGACAGCCGACCCGAGGGCGGTCCCGTGCCGGAGGCCACGGTGCCCGCACCGGGTGGCACGGGCACCGTGACGGGAGGAGAGGTGTCAGTCCTCGCCGAGGAGCTTCTTCATCTCGCTGATCTCGGCGTTCTGCGCGGTGATGATGTCGCCGGACATGGCCTTGGCTGCCGGGTGCTCACCCTTCGCCTTCTCGGTGGTGGCCATCTCGACGGCGCCCTCGTGGTGCTCGACCATCATGGTCAGGAACATGGAGTCGAAGTCCTTGCCGGACGCCTTCCCCAGTTCCTCCATGTCGGCGCCGTCCATCATCCCGGCCATGCCGGAGTGCGCCGAGTGGTCCATGCCGGGCATCGCCTCGGGGACCTGCTCGCCCCACGTCTTCAGCCAGCCGGTCATGGTCGTGATCTCCGGGCCCTGCGCCTTCTCGATCCGGGCGGCGAGGTCCTTGACCTCGGGGGAGGAGGCCCGTCCGTCGGCCAGTCCGGCCATCTCCACGGCCTGCCGGTGGTGCGGGATCATGCCCTGGGCGAAGGCGACGTCCTGGGCGTTGTGGGCGCCGGCCGAGGACCCGGCCGACGTCCCGGCGGACACCGAGGGGGACGGGGCGGACGAGTCACCGGCCTCGCTGTCGCCGCCGCACGCCGTGAGGGTGAGGGCGGCGCTCACGGCGACCGCCGCGAGACAGGCACGGCGGATCAGGGTACGAGTGGTGCGCATGCTGGAACTCCAGTGCTGTGAAAAGGGATCTGGACGTGGCGGAGCACGTCGTGTCTAGATCCGCAGGAGCTGGAGTTCCGCGAGGGAGGGCGGCGCGCGGGCACCATCCGGGGGCCCCGCCGTCCGGCAGGACAGGTCGACGGTGCTGGGGGAGTCCCCCGAGGGGTCGGGCACGAGCGCCGGCAACACGGGCCCACCGCTCACGGCCCCCGACGCACAGGTCGCATCGGCGTGGTGCAGGTGGCCCGACCCGCAGCCGTCGTGGCAGACCGTGTCGGCGACGGCGACGGCCGCCGTCATGTGCGCCGACCCGTCCTCGTGCCCGCCCGTACCGCCACCGGGGGCCAGGGCGTGCATGCCGAGCACGCCGATGAGCAGTCCGAGCAGGAGCAGCGCCCGCCACAGGGGCGGACGCGCGGTGGGCTGCTCGGAGCGGGTCATCGGGCACATCCTAAGGGCGGGCTGTGCTGCGGCCGCGTATTCAGGGAACCCGGGCGGTCGCGAGGGGCGCGCGGTACGGCCGGGCGATTCCCGCGCGGACGCACCGTCCGACTCAACGACCTGTTCCGGCGGGACCAGACGACGCCACCACACAGCTCGGCGCCTCGGGCGCGTCCTCGGCGTGCCGCGTCAGCGCGCAGACCGTGCGCAGGGCGACCTTCCAACTGCCGTCCTGGAGTACGGCCGCCCCCGGGCCGCCGGTGTCCAGCCGGCGGCCCTCGCGCGTGAGGTCGTAGGCCACCTCGGCGTGCACGTCCGAGGTGTACGTCACGGAGGTCACCTCGGCGCGCAGCCGGCCGCCGCTCGGGTCGCGGAAGAGGTTGTCGATCATCAGGGCGTTCTCGTCGCCGTCCTCGACCACGTCACTGCGCTGGTCGAGGGAGGACTTCGGGTCGAAGAGGACGGTCCACGCCGCCCGGATGTCCTGCCCGGCCCGCTCCGGGTCCGAGGGCGCGGTCGCGGGCGGTGTCGGGGAGGCGGACAGCGAGGGGGAGCTGCCGGGCGTGGTCGGGCCCGGCGAGCCGGTGGCGGAGGGCCGGCCCGTGCGGGAGGCCCCCTCGTCACCGCCGTCGCCGTCGTCGCAGGCCCCGGTGAGGACGAGGGCGGCGACCGTCAGGGCCACCGCCCAGGCTCCGCGCCGTGCAGGGGAGTTCGCGCAGGTCATGGCACTCCATCTCCGGGTACGCCGTGTGGCTGGCCTACCCGGAGGCGACGGATTCATCCAGGACACGCCGGAAATCCCTGGGACGGGGGCGCGCGAGACGCCTTGGGGGCGTCCGATCCCCCTACCCCTCAGCCCCGCCCCGCCGCCGCACCGCGAGGACCACGGCGGCCGCGGCCACCACGATTCCCGCGCCGATGCCGGTCCAGGCGGCCGCGGACAGCCCGCCGTCGTCGTCCTTCGCGGTGTCGGCGGCCTGCGGGGACGTGGACGGGGAGGCGCCGGTGGCCGGGGTCGGGTCCACGGGGGAGGGGCTCTCCTCGACGCTCGCGGAGGGCGCCACCGGCTTCGCGCCCGGTGCCGCCGCCTTCAGCTTCAGGGTCGGCGCGGGGTTGTCACCGTTCTGGTCCAGCTCGATCCAGCGGTCCACATGCCCGTCGCCGTACGTCTGGAGCGTCTTGAAGGCCACTTCGTCGGCGTCGGGCAACTGGCGTACGACCACGGAGTACTCGGCGCTCTCGCCGGTCCTGAGCTCCTTGCCCCCGACGCGGTAACCGTCCTTGACCGCGGTGAACTTCCAGCCCTCGGGGCCCTCGCCGTACGTGACGTCGGCCGGGGCGATGCCCTCGGGCAGGACGACCCGTACCTCCTTGATCCCGGAGGTGTCGGACTCGGCCTCGGCGTGGAAGGAGACGGTGACGTTCTCGGCGAGGGCCTGGGCCTTGTCGGCCTCGACCTCGGTGTGGGCGGCGGCCGGAACGGCGGTCAGGAGCACGGCGGTCGCGGCCGTGGCGGCGGCGACGGACAGACGGGACAGGGGGAAACGGGACATACGGTTCTCCAGGCAGGCGGGTACGGCGGGGCGGCCGTCCGGTACGAGCAGGACGGGGACGGCGTCCCCGTGAGGTCAGGAGGCGAGCACTGCGCCCGCCGCCGGAGGACCCCGCCGCACCACTGCGTGCGCCAGCAACGGCCGTACGGTGAGCGGCCGTTCGTCGTGCGCCGGCACGAGGGCCACGGCCGCCGCCGGCCCGGGTGTCGCGGGCCGGGCGAACAGCAGCCGGGCGGCACCCAGCCGGGCCCGCACCCCGTCCACCGCCGCCGTCACCCCGCGCGCCAGCGACCAGCAGACCGCGTCCGCGCGGTGCAGCAGGACCGCGACCAGCGCGGCGACCGACGCGTGGGCCGCCGCCATGGCGAGGGAGCCGTGGAGCTGGTCGTGCCACGCCGGTCCGGTGCCGTGCCGATGTCCGCGCGGGTGCTGGGCGGCCGCCGTGACCGCCAGCCACAGATGCAGGCCCGACTGGCCCGCGACACTGCACGCGACGACCGTCGTCAGGCTGCGGGGCCGCTGCACGCCGATGAGGCCCACCGCGAAGAGCACGGCCGTCGCGGCGGCGGTGCGCGTCCAGGGCACCGGCCCCTCGGCGAGCAGGTGATGGGCGCTCGCCCCGAGGAACGCGCCGACGACGGCGAAGACCGCGGCCCGCAGAACGGGCAGCGGGGCGCGCGTGACGGTGACCGGCGGCTGCATGGCCCGCTCATCATGGATCATCGCGGGGCCGGACGGCAGGGAAACCGTCGAGCGCGTCCTCCCGCCGGTGTTCTCAGCGGGTGCCGCGCTCCTGCTCGGTGTTCCCGGGCCGCAGGACCTCTCCCTGGATGACCCGCGGCTCCGTGCCGCCCTCCCGCGCCGCACGGGCCTCCGCCTTGAGGATGCGCGCCGACCTGCCCGCCGTACGGGCGAGTTCCGGGCCCTTCTTGGCGGCGATGACCGCGATGACGACGATCAGGATGATCGCGAGCTCGCTGAGTCCGAACATGGAGAAGGCCTCCGTCAGGGTGACGCCGGAGTCGGACGAGATGTCCGCCGGACCGGCAGCGTACCCCGCGTCCCGAGCCCGGTGTCCGTACCACGGACCACCCGTGACATGCGGCGGGCGACCGCACCACTGTCCATCACTTTGCTCGTCCTTTACTATTGGGTGCGACCCGCCCCGACAGAAGGAGCCACAGTCCCGCAATGGGTGAGCCTCCCAGTACCAGCCCTGCCCCACCTTGCCCGACCGGGGAAGCGGGGGTGACCCGGTGACCGAGATCCTTCTGCTGGCGCTGGCCCTGCTCCTCACCCTGGCCTGCGCCGTGTTCGTCGCGGCCGAGTTCTCCCTGACCACCGTCGAGCGCGGTGACCTGGAGCGGGCCGCCGAGGCGGGCGAGCGCGGCGCCGAGGGCGCCCTGAAGGCCGTACGCAAGCTGACCTTCCAGCTCTCCGGTGCCCAGCTCGGCATCACGGTCACCTCGCTGGTGATCGGCATGCTCGCCGAACCCTCCCTGGCCGCGCTCCTCAGGGGACCGCTCAGGGCCGTCGGCCTGGGCGCGGCCGCCGCTCCGGTGGCGACCGCGCTGGGCGTGGCCCTGTCCACCGTCGTACTGATGGTGGCCGGGGAGCTGGTGCCCAAGAACTGGGCGATCTCCCGCCCGCTGGCCGTCGCCAAGGTGGTCGCCGGACCGCAGAGCGCCTTCACCGCCCTCTTCGGCCCGTTCATCCGCCACCTCAACGACACCGCGAACCGTTTCGTACGACGCTTCGGCCTGGAGCCGGCCGAGGAGCTCGCCTCCGCCCGCGGGCCCGAGGAGCTCGTCGCGCTCGCCGAACGCTCGGCCGCCGAGGGCGCCCTGGAGGCCGACTCCGCCGAACTGTTCGTGCGCACCCTGCACCTGGGCGAGCTGACCGCGGAGAACGTCATGACCCCGCGCGTCGACGTCAAGGCCCTCGAAGCCCACGCGACCGCCGCCGACGCCGCCAACC
Source organism: Streptomyces sp. NPDC091972 (assembly GCF_044756385.1). Classification (NCBI taxonomy): domain Bacteria; kingdom Bacillati; phylum Actinomycetota; class Actinomycetes; order Kitasatosporales; family Streptomycetaceae; genus Streptomyces; species Streptomyces sp. NPDC091972. The sequence goes on from NZ_JBIVSV010000006.1 coordinate 344,892, forward strand.
TCACCCACGCCACCGGCCTGTCCCGCTTCCCCGTCTACCGGGACAGCCTGGACGAGGTCATCGGCACCGTGCACATCCGTGACGTGCTCGCCCTGGAACCGGGGAAGCGGGCCGCGACCCCGGTCACCGACCTGGCCACCGCGCCCCTGCTGGTCCCGGACAGCCTCCCCGCCGACCGGCTCCTGGAGCGGCTGCGGGCCGCCCGCACCATGGCCGTCGTCATCGACGAGTACGGCGGCACCGCGGGCGTGGCCACGGTCGAGGACATCGTCGAGGAGGTCGTCGGCGAGGTCCGCGACGAGCACGACCCCGTGGAGATGCCCGACCTGCGGCCCGCCGGTGAGCGGGCCTGGGAGGCGGAGGGGTCCGTCCGCGTGGACCAGCTCGCCCGGATAGGCCTCACCGCGCCCGAGGGGCCGTACGAGACCGTGGCCGGACTGGTCGCCACCCGTCTCGCGCGCATCCCCGCCAAGGGCGACGACCTGGACCTCGACGGCTGGCGCCTGGAGGTCCTGGACGTCGACCACCACCGCGCCGGCCTGATCCGGATCACCGGTCCCGCGCGGGTGCCCGCCCAGGCCGGGGAGGAGACCCGATGACCACCGTCCAGCTGCTCGTCGGCGCCCTGACGCTGCTGACCAACGCCTTCTTCGTGGGCGGCGAGTTCGCCCTGATCTCCGTGCGCCGCAGCCAGATCGAGCCACGCGCGCGTGACGGCCACAAGCGGGCCCGGATGACCCTGTGGGGTCTCGAACACCTCTCCGCGATGATGGCCACCGCCCAGCTCGGCATCACCGTCTCCTCCCTGGTGCTCGGCGCGGTCGCCGAACCGGCCATCGCGCACCTGCTGGAGCCCGGGTTCGAGGCGGCCCACGTCCCGGACGGCCTGGTCCACCCGGTCGCCTTCGTGATCGCCCTGTCGCTCGCCACCTATCTGCACATGCTGATCGGTGAGATGGTCCCGAAGAACATCGCCCTCGCGGCCCCCGTGCCGACCGCGCTGCTGCTCGGACCTCCGCTGGTGGCCCTCACGCGCGCGCTGCGGCCCTTCGTCTTCGGCATCAACGCCTTCGCCAACGCCCTGCTGAAACTGCTGCGCGTCGAACCCCGGGACGAGGTCGAGTCGGTGTTCACCGACGACCAGCTCGCCCGGATGGTCGTCGAGGCCGGCGAGGCCGGACTGCTCTCGCCCGCCGACGGCGAACGGCTGCGGGACGCCCTGGAGCTGGGCACCCGGCCCGTCGGGGAGATCCTCGTGCCGGTCCCGAGGATGCGGACCGTCGACGCCTCGGTCACCCCGGCCCGCCTGGAGCGGGTCGCCGCCGAGGCGGGGTACTCCCGCTTCCCGGTCACCGGCCCGGACGGCACCCTGCTGGGCTATCTGCACATCAAGGACACCCTCGGCGTCACCGACCGCGACCGGCCCTTCCCGCGCTCCGCCCTGCACCCCGTCACCCGGGTCCGCATCGACACCCCGCTGGACGACACCCTCACCGCGCTGCGCGCCGACGGGAGCCATCTGGCGGCGGTGACGGGACAGACGGGGGCCGTCCTCGGGTTCGTGACCATGGAGGACGTCCTCACCGAGCTGGTGGGCCCGGCGCCGGCCACCGCCTGACCGCCCGACCGCCGGGCGGCCGCGCCGCCCGGCTGGCAGATCCGGGGAACGCCGCCTTCGTCCCGGCCGTTCACACAGCGCACATCACTACTGAAGGAGCAAGCCCGTGTCCGCCACACCGACGGACTCCCGCCCGACCCGATCGACCCGCCGTTGAGTACCACGAGTGCTCTTCTCGGCCTGCTGGCCGTGTTCCTGCTGACCGCCGGCACCGGATACTTCGTCGCCCAGGAGTTCGCGTACGTCTCCGCGGACCGGCTCGCCCTGTCCCGGGAGGCGGAGGCCGGCGACCGCAGGGCCGCCCGCGCGCTGAAGGTGCTGGAGCGGCTGTCCTTCATGCTGTCCGGCGCCCAGCTCGGCATCACCGTCACCGGTCTGGTCGTCGGCTTCATCGCCGAACCCTCGGTCTCCGCCCTGCTGGAGCCGGCCCTCACCGGCCTGGGCGTCCCCGAGGGGGCTGTCGGCGGGATCTCCGTCGTGCTGGCCTTCGTCCTGGCCACCGTCGTCCAGATGGTCCTCGGCGAGCTGGCCCCGAAGAACCTCGCGCTCGCCGTCCCGGAACGGCTCGCCAAGGCCCTCGCCCCCTCCACGCTCGGCTACCTCAAGGTCGTCGGCCCCCTGGTGCGCGTTTTCGACGGGGCGGCCGACCGCCTGCTCCGCACGGCCGGCATCGAACCGGTCGAGGAACTCCACCACGGCGCCACCCTGGAGGAGCTCGGCCATCTCATCGGCGAGTCCCACGAACAGGGCGAACTGCCCCGGGACACCGCCGAACTCCTCGACCACGCCCTGGAGTTCTCCGAGCGCACGCTCGACGAGGTGATGGTCCCGCGCGTCGACGCCGTCTTCGTGCGCAAGGACGCCACGGCCGCCGAGGCCGTCGACCTGATCGCCGAGCACGGCCACTCCACCTACCCCGTCCTCGGCGACCATCCCGACGACGTCCCGGGCGTCCTGGGCGTACGGGAGCTGATGCGCCTGCCGGCCGGCCGGCTGAGCAGTGCCACCGCGGGCGCCCTCGCCCGCACCCCGCTGCTGCTGCCCGACACCCTCCCGCTCCCGGAGGCGGTCGAGCAGATGCGGGAGCGGGACGAAGAGTTCGCGGTCGTCCTGGACGAGCACGGCGGCGTCGCCGGCATCGTCACCTACGAGGACATCGCCGAGGAACTGGTCGGCGACATCGCCGACGAGACCGACACCGTCACCGAGATCGCGGTGGCGGACGGCCCCGGCTGGCTGGTGGACGCCGGCCGCCGGCTCGACGAGGTCGCCGAGGCCACCGGTGTCGCACTGCCCGAGGAGGAGGACTACGACACGGTGGCCGGACTGATCGTCGACCGGCTGGGCCGCTTCCCGGCGATCGGCGACCGGATCACCGTCGACCTGTCCGGCGGCGGACGCGCGGTGATCGACGTACGGACGCTGGACCGGCACGTGCCGGAGCGCGTCCGCCTGGAGAGGACGGATGCGGCATGAGCTTCCCGACGGCACTCTTCGTCACCGTCCTGCTGCTGATCGGCAGCGGCTTCTTCGTGGCCGCAGAGTTCGCGCTGGTCGCCGCCAAGCGGCACCGCATGGAGCGGGCAGCGGCCGAGGGGCGGCGCGGGGCGAAGGCGGCCCTGGCCGGAATGCGCGAGCTGTCGCTGATGCTCGCCGGCGCCCAACTCGGCATCACCGTCTGCACACTGGGCCTCGGCTCGGTCTCCAAGCCCGCCATCTCCCACGCACTGGACCCGCTGTTGCACGGCCTGGGTCTGCCCAGTGCCCTCAGCTACGGCGTGGCCTTCGTGTTCGCCATGGTCGTCGTGGTGTTCCTGCACATGGTGGTCGGCGAGATGGCCCCCAAGTCCTGGGCGATCGCCCACCCCGAGCGCTCCGCGATGCTGCTCTCGCCGCCCTTCCGGGGTGTGGTCAAAGCGGTCCGGCCGCTGATCTCGCTGCTGAACAGGATGAGCAACGCACTGGTACGGCTGTGCCGGGTCACCCCGCGCGACGAGCTGGCCGCCGTGCACAACCGCGAGCAACTCACCCACCTCGTCGAGGAGTCGGAGCGCCTCGGACTGATCAGCACGGCCGACTCGGACCTGCTCACCCGGTCGCTCACCGAGCCCGAGACCCCGGTCGGCGAGCTCCGTGTCCCGGCCGCCGGGATCACCTCGGTACCGGGCACCGCCGACCTCGACGCCGTCCTGCGCACGGCCGCCGACCACGACCGCACCCGCATGCTGGTCCGCGAGGGCGACGTCGTGCTCGGTTCGCTGCACGCCCGCGACGCCCTGGTGGCCCGGGCCCAGGGCCGCACCGGCACCGCCCGCACGCTGGCCCGCCCGGTCCCGGAGCTGACCGAGGACACCAAGGTCGCCGACGCCATCGACCTCCTGCGCCGCAACCGGGCGTCCCTGGCGGTCGTACGGGACGCGGCCGGCGGGCTCACGGGAATGGTCACGCTGGACGACCTGCTGGCGCGCTATCTCCAGCCGTCCTGAACCAGGACGCACATGACCGAGGGCGAGGAGAACACCGCTCTCCTCGCCCTCTTCAACGTACAGCTCCTGGGGGGCCTTGCGGCAAGATCCCCGTCGTGCCGCACAATCGCCGTCCGAACCACGGAGGGGGATCCGATGATCGACGTGATCGTCGTCGGCGGCGGACCGACCGGACTGATGCTGGCGGCCGAACTGCGGCTGCACGGTGTGCGGGTGGTCGTGCTGGAGAAGGCGCCCGAGCCCACGGAGGTCGTCCGCTCGCTCGGCCTGCACGTGCGCAGCATCGAGGTGATGGACCAGCGGGGGCTGCTGGAGCGGTTCCTCGCGCACGGCAGGCGGTTCACGGCGGGCGGCTACTTCGCCGGCATCGACCGGCCCTGGCCGGACGGGCTCGACACCGCGCACGCGTACATCCTCGCCATCCCGCAGACCGTCACCGACCGCCTGCTGGCCGAGCGTGCCGTCGAACTGGGCGCCGAGATCCGGCGCGGCTGCGAAGTCGTGGGGCTGAGCCAGGACGGGGACGGGGTGAGCGCCGAGTTCGCCGACGGTACGCGGCTGCGCTCGCGCTACCTCGTGGGCTGCGACGGCGGCCGCAGTACCGTGCGCAAGCTGCTCGGCGTGGGCTTCCCCGGCGCACCCGCCAGGACCGAGACGCTGCTCGGCGCGATGGAGGTGGGGGTGGAGCCGGAGGAGGTGACCGCCGTGGTGTCCGAGATCCGGCGGACCCGGAAGGTGTTCGGGCTCGGGCCGGTCGGGGACGGTGTGTACCGGGTCGTGGTGCCCGCCGCGGAGGTGAGCGGGGACCGCTCGGTCGCGCCGACCCTGGAGGAGTTCAAGCGACAGCTCCGGGCGGTCGCGGGCACCGACTTCGGTGTGCACTCACCGCGCTGGCTCTCCCGCTTCGGCGACGCCACGCGGCAGGCCGACCGCTACCGGGTCGGCCGGGTGCTGCTGGCCGGAGACGCGGCCCACGTCCACCCGCCGGTGGGCGGACAGGGCCTCAACCTCGGTGTGCAGGACGCGTTCAACCTGGGCTGGAAACTGGCCGCCGAGGTGGCCGGCTGGGCACCCGCGGACCTGCTGGACAGCTACCACGCCGAACGGCATCCGGTAGCCGCCGAGGTGCTCGACAACACCCGTGCGCAGATGGAGCTGCTGTCCACCGAGCCCGGGCCGCAGGCGGTGCGCCGGCTGCTGTCCCGCCTGATGGACTTCGACGAGGTGAACCGGTACCTGATCGAGCAGATCACCGCGATCGGCGTCCGCTACGACTTCGGTGCCGGCCACGCACTGGCAGGCCGGCGCCTGCGGGACCTCACCCTCGGCCGCGGCCGCCTCTACGAGCTGACGCACGACGGCCGCGGACTGCTGCTCGACCGCACCGGGCGCCTGTCGGTCGAGGGCTGGGCGGACCGCGTGGACCACGTCGTCGACACGGCCGAGGGACTGGACGCCCCCGCCGTCCTGCTCCGTCCGGACGGTCATGTGGCGTGGGCCGGCGAGGACCAGCGCGAACTGCGGGTTCATCTGGCGAGGTGGTTCGGGACGGCGGCCTGACGTACGAGGCCCAGGCGTCCTGCACGGTACGGCCGCGGCGGGCCCGGCAGGGGCACGCGCCCGGGTCGTACCGGAGGGGTGGTGCGGCGATGCGGGGACAGGTCGGCGGTCCCCGAGCGGCGGTCGGAAGCCGAGCGGCCGCGACCGGGGAGGCCGCGGCGGCTCGGCGAGGCCGGCTGTCCCGGCGTGCGGAAGGACCGGCGTGCGGAGGGACCGGCGCCCGCCGCCGTCCGGATCAGGCCGTGGCGGGCAGCACGTGGTCGCCGGCCTTGTCCGTGCTCAGGCACAGGGAGCAGACCACCGCGTCGTGGGTGGCGCAGGCGGCCAGGTCGGGGCGCTCGTAGGGCTGCCGGCAGACGTGGCAGTCGTAGGTGACGGCGCTCGGGTTGCCGTCCGCGTCCAGCATCGGCTCGTCGATGCCGTCGCCGGTGCGGCGCAGGTAGTACCTGCCCTTGGTGACGACCGCCATCAGCGGGGTGAGGACGAACGCGATCACGGCGGCGGCGACCGGGGAGTACGGCTGGAGCGTGTCGCCCAGGGCGTGGAAGTACATCGCGATGGACAGGCCGGACGCGGCGACGAAGGACACCACGCCCACGGGGTTGACCGCGTGGAGCATGCCCCGGCGGAACTCGGGGGCGCGCGGGGAGAGTTCGAGCACGTACTTGTTGATGCCGATGTCGGTGGCGACGGTGACGACCCAGGCGATCGCGCAGTTCGAGTAGAAGCCCAGGATGTCGTTGAGGAAGCTGAACATGTCGGCCTCCATCAGGGCCAGGGCGACGCCCAGGTTGACCAGGACGAAGACCATGCGGCCCGGGTAGTGCCCGGTGAGCCGGGTGAAGGAGTTGGTCCAGGCGAGCGAGCCGGAGTAGGCGTTCGTCACGTTGATCTTGATCTGGCTGATCACCACGAGGACCACGGCCAGCGGAATCACCATCCAGGACGGCATCATCGCGTCGAAGGCGCCCTTGAACTGCTGGATCGGCTCGGGGGCCGCGCCCGGCCCCACCGCGGCCAGGATGTACACCGCGAGGAAGACGCCGATGGCCTGCTTGAGCGCGCCGAGCACCACCCAGCCCGGGCCGGCCATGACGACCGCGGTCCACCAGGTGCGCTTGTTCGCCTCGGTCTTGGGCGGCATGAAGCGCAGGTAGTCGATCTGCTCACCGATCTGCGCGATGAGCGAGAGGCACACGCCCGCGCCGAGCAGCACGGACGCGGTGTCGACCCCGCCGTCGCCGTCGGTGCCCGCGTAGGCCAGGAAGCGGTCGACGGTGCCCGGGTCGGTGGCGACCAGGTAGACCAGCGGGCCGATCATCAGCAGCAGCCAGACCGGGGTCGTCCACACCTGGAGCTTGCTCAGCGCCTTCATGCCGTAGATCACCAGGGGGATGACCATGAGCGTGGAGACCAGGTAGCCCAGCCACAGCGGGAGTCCGAGGCCGAGCTTGAGGCCCTGGGCCATGATCGAGCCTTCGAGGGCGAAGAAGATGAAGGTGAAGCTCGCGAAGATGACGCTGGTGAGGACCGAGCCGTAGTAGCCGAAGCCGGAGCCGCGGGTGATCAGGTCGAGGTCGATGTTGTAGCGAGCGCCGTAGTAGGCGAGGGGGAAGCCGGTGACGAAGATGACGACGGCGGCGACGGCGATCGCCACGAGCGCGTTGCCGGTGCCGTGGGCCAGGCCGATGCCCGCGCCGATGGAGAAGTCGGCCATGTAGGCGATGCCGCCGAGGGCGGTGGTGGCCACGACCATGGGGGTCCAGCGGCGGTAACTGCGGGGCGCGAAGCGGAGGGTGTAGTCCTCCAGGGTCTCCTTGACCGCCTGGTCGGCGGATGTCGACGGGGCTGCCGTTGCCGGCCGTGACTCTGTGGTGCTCATGTCACGCCTCCCAGGTGGAGCGGGCGGTGGGGGATGCGTGGGAGCCCCGCGTGGCGTCGTCGGCAGGCCGGGGAGTCGACGGGCCGGGACGAGCGGTCCTCGCCCTCTGTACGACTCGGTCCCACGGTCCGTCACGCTAGGGAGCGGTTGTTGCCGACGTCGCCGGGTGTCATGAACGCGACGTTGCCGGAACCTCACCGCCGCCGATGGGCGAGTCGCCGTGCGCCGCGGTGCCGGCGGGGCGGCGCCGCCGGGTGCGAGGCCGGTTCGCCCCTCGATGGAGTGGGGGGAGCGAACCGTCGACGGGCCGGTACGAGGCCGCCCTCGCGTGCCTGTCCAAGCCGACGTGCCTGCCGGGGCCCGGGCCGGGGCAGGTGCCGTGCGCCGCGGGTGTCAGGCCAGGGTGGGCCGTCGGCTGTCGGTGAGCGGGCCGTGGTCGCCGAACGGGCTGCGGTCGGCCTCGTCCTGGACGAGCAGCGAGAGCAGCGAGGCCACCGTCAGGCCCGCCTCGGCGGGATGGCGCAGCACCTTGCCGGGGTCGATTCGGTAGGTGTTGGTACGCCCCTCCCGCACGTGCGAGAGGTATCCGTCCTGCTCCAGATCGGAAATGATCTTCTGTACGGCGCGTTCGGTCAGTCGGCAGTGCGCGGCGATGTCGCGGATCCTGGTGCTGGGGTTGTCGGCGATCGCGGCCAGCACGCGCGCGTGGTTGGTGACGAACGTCCATCCGGTGTGAGGCTCGGGCACTCCATCCATGGCAGCAGTCTAGCGACCAGACATTCACGCATTCAAAAACCTGAACTTTATTTCGTGTATTAGTTGACGTATGTTGACGGCAGAGGGGAATCTGAGGGGCAGAGGCAGTGAGCACATGAGGGAGAGGGCCATGCCGGAACCTGCGCGCCTGGCGCAGCCCCTCGCCACGCTGGACGTGCGCCCGCCGTGTCTGGCCTCGATCGAGGCCGTGGTGGCCGGGGAGCGGACGATTGTCACCTGCCGTGGCGAGTTCGACGTCGGCGCCGAGGAGCTCGAGCCCGAGCTGTACGCCGTCCTCGACCGCTCGGCCACCGGCGTGGACCTCGACCTCAGCGAGGTCGGGTTCTGCGACTGCGGTGGCCTCAACGTCCTGCTGAGCCTGCGCCGGGAGGCCCTCGACCAGGGCAAGACGGTCACGGTCCGGGCGTACAGTCCGACCGTCGGACGCCTGCTCGACCTGACCGGTGCCCGGGAGCTGTTCGTGACGGAACAAGCCGGCACGCCCGACGGCTCCGCCCCGGCCGCCGGACCCGTACCCGACTCGGAGGAACAGCCCCGGTCCATGGACGTCGACCAGGAACTGCGCCTGGAGGTCGGCCAGTTGCGCCGGGCGATGCAGACCCGGCCGGCCATCGACGTCGCCCGCGGGATCGTCATGGCCTCCTTCGGGCTGAACGCCGAGGACGCCTGGACGGTGCTCGTCACCGCCTCCCAGAACACCAACACCAAGATGCACAACCTCGCCCAGGGTCTGGTGGGCGCCGTCCACGGCGAACCGGTGCCCGCACCGGTGCAGCAGCAGATGGCGGCGGCCGTCGCCAGGGTGCGGCAGACCGGGCAGGGGGAGGCGGGACCGCGGTAGCGGGCGCGGGCCGCCGGGCCGACTCCCGCGGCGCGGCTCGGGCATGTGGGCGATGCCGCCGAGGGTGCCGTACGACGGCTTGGTCGTCGGCGGTCGGCGGGCGCAGCGGGGAGACGATCACCGGGCAGCCCCCGTGACTCCCCGCCGCAGCCTCCGTGGCTCCCCTCGGAGCCTCTGTGGCTCCCCGCCGCAGCGCCCCGTACCGCCGAAGCCGGGCGGTCAGTCGCCCGCCGTGCCGCCGAACGCCTCGAGGATGCGCTCCGCGGCCAGCGTGGCCGTCAAACGGCCTTCCCTGACCTGCTGTTCGAGAACCGGGGCGAGTGACTGCACGTTCGGGTCGGCGTGCAGACGGCCGAGGAGTTCGTCCCGGACCATCGCCCAGGCCCAGCCGACCTGCTGGTCCCGCCGCTTGGCGGTGAGCCGCCCGGTGGAGTCGAGGAGCGTGCGGTGCTGTTCGAGGCGCTCCCACACCTCGTCCAGGCCCGTCGACTCGCGGGCGCTGCAACTGAGCACCGGGGGAGTCCAGAAGGCGTCCTTGCCGTGCATCAGCCGCAGCGCGCCCGCCAGTTCACGCGCGGCCGCGCGGGCGTCGCGCTCGTGCGGGCCGTCCGCCTTGTTGACCGCGATCACGTCGGCGAGTTCCAGGACGCCCTTCTTGATGCCCTGGAGCTGGTCGCCGGTGCGGGCCAGGCTCAGCAGCAGGAAGGAGTCGACCATGTCGGCCACCGCGGTCTCCGACTGCCCGACACCGACCGTCTCGACCAGGATCACGTCGTAGCCCGCCGCCTCCATCACCACGATCGACTCCCGGGTCGCCTTCGCCACCCCGCCGAGCGTGCCCGCGCTGGGGGAGGGCCGTACGAAGGCGTTCGGGTCGACGGCCAGGCGTTCCATGCGGGTCTTGTCGCCCAGGATCGAACCGCCGGTGCGGCTGGAGGACGGGTCCACCGCGAGCACGGCCACCCGGTGCCCCAGTGAGGTCAGCATCGTGCCGAACGCGTCGATGAACGTCGACTTCCCGACACCCGGCACCCCGCTGACCCCGATCCGCCGCGCCCGGCCGCTGTGCGGGAGCAGTTCGGTCAGCAACTCCTGGGCCAGCGACCGGTGTCGGGGATGGGTGGACTCGACGAGCGTGATCGCCCGGGCGACGATCGCCCGCTTCCCGTCGAGGACACCCTTCACATACGCGTCGAGATCGATCACTGCCCGTGCCCGAGGTCGGCCGACAGACGCTCCACCAGGTCGTACGCCGCGTCCGGGATCACCGTCCCCGGCGGGAACACGGCCGCCGCGCCCATCTCCAGCAGGGTCGGCACGTCCTGCGGCGGGATCACCCCGCCCACCACGATCATGATGTCCTCCCGGCCCTCCTCGGCCAGCGCCTCCTTCAGCGCCGGTACGAGGGTGAGGTGACCGGCCGCCAGCGACGAGACGCCGACGATGTGCACGTCCGCCTCCACCGCCTGGCGGGCCACCTCGCCCGGGGTCTGGAACAGCGGGCCGACGTCGACGTCGAAGCCCAGGTCGGCGAAGGCGGTGGCGATGACCTTCTGGCCGCGGTCGTGGCCGTCCTGACCCATCTTGGCGACCAGGATGCGCGGCCGGCGGCCCTCGGCCTCCTCGAAGGCGTCCACCAGGGTGCGGGTGCGGTCCACGGACGGGGACTCCCCTGCTTCGTTGCGGTACACGCCGGAGATCGTACGGATCTGGCTCGCGTGCCGGCCGTACACCTTCTCCAGGGCGTCGGAGATCTCACCGACGGTGGCCTTCGCGCGGGCCGCGTGCACGGCCAGCTCCAGGAGGTTGCCGTCGCCGTCGGCCGCCCGGGTCAGCGCGTCCAGGGCGTCCCGGCAGGCCGTCTCGTCCCGCTCGGCACGCAGCCGCCGCAGCTTCTCGATCTGCTGGGCCCGCACGGAGGAGTTGTCGACCTTGAGGACCTCGATGGCCTCGTCGGTCTCGACGCGGTACTTGTTGACGCCGATCACCGGCTGCCGGCCGGAGTCGATGCGGGCCTGGGTGCGGGCCGCGGCCTCCTCGATGCGCAGCTTGGGGATGCCGGCGTCGATCGCCCTGGCCATGCCGCCCGCCGCCTCCACCTCCTGGATGTGCTGCCAGGCCCTGCGGGCTAGGTCGTACGTCAGCCGCTCCACGTACGCGCTGCCGCCCCACGGGTCGATGACCCGGGTCGTGCCCGACTCCTGCTGGATCAGGAGCTGGGTGTTGCGGGCGATGCGCGCGGAGAAGTCGGTGGGCAGCGCCAGTGCCTCGTCGAGGGCGTTGGTGTGCAGCGACTGGGTGTGGCCCTGGGTGGCCGCCATCGCCTCGACGCAGGTGCGCGTGACGTTGTTGAACACGTCCTGCGCGGTCAGCGACCAGCCCGAGGTCTGCGAATGGGTGCGCAGGGAAAGCGACTTGGCGTTCTGCGGGTCGAACTGCTTGACCAGCTTCGCCCACAGCAGCCGCGCCGCGCGCAGCTTGGCGATCTCCATGAAGAAGTTCATGCCGATCGCCCAGAAGAACGACAGCCGGGGCGCGAACGCGTCCACGTCCAGGCCGGCTTCGCGGCCCGCACGGATGTACTCGACGCCGTCCGCGAGGGTGTACGCCAGCTCCAGGTCGGCCGTCGCGCCCGCCTCCTGGATGTGGTAGCCGGAGATGGAGATGGAGTTGTAGCGGGGCATCCGCTGCGAGGTGAAGGCGAAGATGTCGGAGATGATCCGCATCGACGGCTTCGGCGGATAGATGTAGGTGTTGCGGACCATGAACTCCTTGAGGATGTCGTTCTGGATGGTCCCGGCCAACTTCTCGGGCGGTACGCCCTGTTCCTCCGCCGCCACGATGTACAGCGCCAGCACGGGCAGGACGGCACCGTTCATCGTCATCGACACGGACATCTTGTCCAGCGGGATGCCGTCGAACAGCTGCCGCATGTCGTAGATCGAGTCGATCGCCACGCCCGCCATGCCGACGTCACCGGTCACGCGCGGGTGGTCGCTGTCGTAGCCGCGGTGCGTGGGCAGGTCGAAGGCGACCGACAGGCCCTTCTGTCCGGCGGCGAGGTTGCGCCGATAGAAGGCGTTGGACTCCTCGGCCGTGGAGAAGCCCGCGTACTGGCGGATCGTCCAGGGCTGGTTGACGTACATCGTCGGGTACGGGCCGCGCAGGTACGGGGCCAGACCCGGGTACGTGTCGAGGAAGTCCAGGCCCTCCAGGTCGGCGCCGGTGTAGAGCGGCTTGACCTCGATGCCCTCCGGGGTCTCCCACACCGGATCGGAGCCCTCGGTGGCGTTCTTGACGGCCGTACGCCACTCGTCGGCGCCGCCCTCGGCGGCCGGGATCCCCAGCTCGATCCCGGTGAAGTCGGGGATGCTGGACATCAGGACACTCCCATGCGGTCGAGGGTGGCGGTGAGCACGGCTACTGCGTCGCAGCCCGCGAAGACGTAGGAGTCCACGCCGGAGTACTGCCCGGGACGCCCGGCGAGGAACACGTGCCGGGCACCTGCCGACCTGAGGGTCTCCGCGACGCTCTCGGCCTGCTCCTCGTACAGCGCGTCGCTGGAGCACAGACAGGCCTCGGTGGCGCCGCTCTCCTCGAAGGTGCCCTCGGTGACGGGCTCGATGCCGCCGGCCTGGAAGAGGTTGGCGGCGAAGGTCAGGCGCGCGGTGTGGGCTGCGGCCGGGCCGATCGCGGCCAGGAAGACGCGGGGCCGGGAGCCGGTCGCGGCGAGGTGGGCGTCGGAGCGGGCGCGCAGCTCCTCGTACGCCTCGTCGCGCCGCACGCGGGGCAGGCCGCCGGTCCGGGGCTCGGGCGCGGGGGCGCGCTCCACGGGCTTCTCGCCGAGGTGCGGGAACTCGCTGACGCCGGTGATGGGTTCGCGGCGGGTGGCGAGCCGCTTGGAGCGCTGCGCCCACGTCGTCGCCAGGTCCGTGCGGAGCCTGCCGGAGCGCAGGACGGCCGCCTGGCCGCCGTCGCGTTCGATGGTCCGGAAGAACCGCCAGGCGGCCTCGGCGAGTTCGTCGGTCAGCCGCTCCACGTACCAGGAGCCGCCCGCCGGGTCGATCACCCGGGACAGGTGCGACTCCTCGACCAGGATCGTCGAGGTGTTGCGGGCGATGCGGCGTGCGAACGCGTCCGGCACGCCGAGCGCGTGGTCGAAGGGGAGCACGGTGACGGCCTGCGCGCCGCCGACCCCGGCGGCCAGGGTGGCGATCGTCGCCCGCAGCATGTTCACCCACGGGTCGCGGCGGCTCATCATCACCGGCGACACCACCGCGTGCTGCGCCTGCGCCCCGGCACCGGGCGCCCCGCACACCTCGGCGACCCGCGCCCACAGCCGGCGCGCGGCGCGCAGCTTGGCGATCGTGAGGAACTGGTCGGCCGTCGCCGCGTACCGGAACTCCAGCTGCGCGCAGGCCTGTTCGACGCTCAGCCCGGCCTCGGTCAGCCCGCGCAGATAGGCGACGCCGGTGGCGATCGAGGCGCCCAGCTCCTGCGCGGCCGAACCGCCGGCCTCGTGGTACGGCAGCGCGTCCACGGTCAGTGCCCGCAGCCCCGGGTACTCCTCGGCGCACCGGCGCGCGAGCGGGACCACCGCGGCGAGGTCCGACGCCTCGCCCGTGCGCGCCTCGTGGCCGAGCGGATCGCCGCCGAGACTGCCCCGCACGGCCTCGGCGGCGGTGCCGCGCTCGTCGTGGATCCGCAGCAACTCCTCTGCCGCCGGACCGAATTCACCGCCCGCGTCGAGGACGACCGGCGCGAGGTCGAGGTAGACGCCGTCGAGGAGCCGGCCGAGCGAGGCGACCGGGATGCCGCCCTCTCCGGCGACCAGCCACAGCGAGGTGACACCGTTCTCCAGGTCCGTGAGCACCGCGCCGTTGTCGGCGACCGCGTGCCGCTGCCGTACGTCCCAGCCGCCGGCGGTGTTCCCCTCCGGGCGGGCGCCGCGCACGAAGGGGGCGAAGCCGGGGAGACCGGGGTCGGGTGCGGCATCGTGCGCGGTGTACAGGGGGCGGGTGCGCAACCCGTCCTCGAGCGCGGTGGACAGGGCGTCCTCCGCTGCCGCGCCGGAGACTTCCTTGCCCGACTTGCGCAGGACACCCGCCACCAGGCTGTGCCACTGATCAAGGTTCGCGTCAGGGAACTCGGCGGCCAGCGAGAGCCCGTCGTCAGGCAGGACCGTCATGCTCGGATGCTAGGCCAGAGCACCAAAGGAGCAGCAGGGGGCACGGCTGTGACCTTGCCCGCAACGACACTGTGACCCCGGTCTCCCACGGTTTCGTGAGGTCGGCCGGATGGGCGTCAGGGTGTGGAGAACAGGCCGGGCCCCTGGGGCGGAGGGCCGTCGGCGGGTACGCCGCCCGTGACGCGGAGGAACTCCAGTTTCTCCGCGTCGGCGGAGTCCGCGGCCACCGTGTAGACGACGAGGCGGAGGTCGCAGCCCGGGACGGTGAGCACGTCGCAGTCGCAGCTCACCTCGCCGACCTGCGGGTGCACGACGGTCTTGCGGGACGACACGTGCGGTCCGACCGCGCCCTCGTTCCACAGCCGGGCGAACTCCGTGCTGGTGGAGCGCAGCTCCTCGACGAGGTCGATCAGTCCGCGGTCACGGGGGTAGGCGACGAGGGCCGTGCGCAGATCGGCGACGAGGGCGGGGCTCAGGAGGGCCTCGTCGTCCTGGAGCACCGGCCAGGCCGCGAGCCCCGAGGGCCCCGTGGCGAAGACCGCCCGCACCAGGTTCCGCTCCCGCGGTGTCCGTCCGCCGGGGTCGCCCAGGAGCGCCGCCCACGCGGGGGACCAGGACAGCAGTGTCCAGTCGGCGCTGAACACCCCCACGGGGAACTCGCCGAGGCGGGCCAGCATGCGCTGGACCCCCGCAGGGACATGCGTGGAGATCGTCCCCTCCTGGGGCGGGAGGAGGCCGGCCAGCCGGTAGGCGTGGTCACGCTCCACGGGCCGCAGTTGCAGGGCCCTGGCCAGGCTCGCGACGACCTGCGCCGAAGGGCTCGTGGCACGCCCCTGCTCCAGCCGCACCACGTAGTCGACCGAAAGCCCCGCGAGATCGGCGAGTTCCTCGCGGCGCAGCCCCGCCGCTCGCCGTCCGGGGAGGGAGGGCCGCCCGACGTCGGTGGGGGAAAGCCGGTCGCGCCAGCGGCGCAGTGCCGTGCCAAGAGTCTCGTCCACCCGGCCATTGTGTCCGCCGCACGGCCGACGTGCCTGGTACCGGCAGTCCTACCGTCGCGCGGGGCACTGGTTGTCCGCACTCCGCGGGCCGACAGTGAACGCATGACCACGACATTCATCACAGGAGCCAACAAGTCCCTCGGGTACGAGACCGCCCGCCGCCTGATCGAGGCCGGGCACACCGTCCTCGTCGGCGCCCGCGACCCCGAGCGCGGCCGGGCCGCCGCCGACGCGCTCGGCGCCCGCTTCGTGCAGATCGACGTGACCGACGACGCGTCGGTGGCCGCGGCCGCCGCCGACGTCGCGGCGTACGAGGGCGGCATCGACGTACTGATCAACAACGCGGGTGTCCCCGGGCCGCACGTTCCCGCCGACGAACTCACGGCCGCCGACGCGAAGGCGGTGTTCGACGTCAACGTGGTGGGGATCGTCCGGGTGACGCACGCCTTCCTGCCCCTGCTGCGCAGGTCCTCGAACCCGGTCGTCGTCAACGTGTCCAGCGGCATGGGGTCGTTCCAGCTGACCCATGACACCTCGCGCGCCGAGGGCCGGGTCGTCGTACCCCTCTACACGGCGTCCAAGGCGGCGGTGACCATGCTGACCACGCAGTACGCGAAGTCCCTGCCGGACGTGAAGGTCAACGCGGCCGACCCGGGCTACACCGCGACCGACTTCAACGGGCACAGCGGCCCGCAGACGGTGACCGAGGGAACCGACGCGATCGTCGCCCTCGCCACCATCGGGGCGGACGGCCCGACCGGGGTCTTCCGTGACCGCCACGGAGCGGTCGCCTGGTGATCCGTACTGCGGGGCCAGTGTGGGTCCACTTTTCCGGTCGCGTGATTGCGGCATTTGTGGTTACCCGCCCGATATGTCGAAACTTATGAGAATCGGACACAGGCATCAGAACGTTCCCCAGGGCCCCGCCCCCCAGGACGAGGAACAGCAGGACGGCACCCGGCAGGAAAGCCGCACCGATCCCTACGACGACCGCGCCCCTGCCCCCGACGACCGCGCCCGCTCCTACGACGACCGCGCCCGCTCCTACGACGACCGCTTCGATTCCCGCGGTCGCCAGGACGAGCCGGCGAGGTACGGGCCGGGGCCGGACGTGGAGCGCAACGCGCCGAGCAGCCCCACCGGGATGTCGAGGCAGTCGTGGACCGCGGCACTGCGCGGCACGCTGAAGGAGTTCAAGCGGGACGAGCTCACCGATCGTGCGGCGGGCCTGACCTACTACGGCATCCTGTCGCTGTTCCCCGCACTGCTGGTGCTGGTGTCCCTGCTGGGCATCGCCGGGAAGTCGACCACCGACAAGGTGCTGGACAACGTCCAGCAGCTGGCGCCGGGCGCCGCCAGCGACGTGCTCCGCAACGCGGTGCAGCAGTTGCAGGGCAGCGCCGGCGTCGGCTCCGTCATGGCGATCGTCGGCCTGGTCCTCGCCGTGTGGTCGGCGTCCGGCTATGTGGCGGCGTTCATCCGCACCTCCAACGCCGTGTACGACGTGCCCGAGGGCCGGCCGGTGTGGAAGGTGCTGCCGCTGCGGCTGGCCCTGACCGTCGTGCTGATGATCCTCGCCGTGGTCAGTGCCCTGATCGTGGTCTTCACCGGCCCCCTGGCCCAGCGGGCGGGGGACGTGCTCGGAGTCGGTGACACGGCCCTGACCGTGTGGGCGATCGCGAAGTGGCCGGTCCTCGTCGTCCTGGTCACGCTCATGATCGCGATCCTGTACTGGGCCAGCCCCAACGCGAAGGTCCGCGGCTTCAAGTGGATCACCCCGGGCAGCTTCCTCGCGGTGGTCATCTGGATGATCGCCTCCGCCGGGTTCGCGCTCTACGTGGCGAACTTCGCCTCCTACAACAAGACCTACGGCACCTTCGCCGGAGTGATCGTCTTCCTGATCTGGCTGTGGATCACCAACATCGCGATCCTGCTCGGCCTGGAGTTCGACGCCGAGGGCATCCGCCAGCGCGCGGTCGCCGGCGGCCACCCGCCGACCGAGGAGCCGTACGTCGAGCCGCGCGACACCCGCAAGTGGGACGAGGAAGACCGCCGCCGGCTCGAATAGGCGGCCGCCGTGAGCGCCGTCGCGCCCGCGATGAGGCGCTGACCTGGAAGAAGCAGGGAGGTTCGCCGGGTCGGGCGGGCCGCGCCGGCCGTCGCCGACCCGGTTCAGATTTATCGACAGGAGTGCCCTGAGCCGGGCGCCGCGGGGTACTCGCCGGCGGAACGGGCCGGACCAGCCGGCCGTACGAAAGGCAGAGGGATGGGAGGTGATGGCCGTGTCGAGCACGCAGCCGTACTCGTCCGGGACCGACCACAGCACGCGTCCTTCCGGCCAGGAGCCGGTGGGCGAGCTGGTGCAACGGGCCTCGCAGCAGCTCACGGAGCTGGTGCGCGGTGAGATGCGCCTGGCACAGGCGGAGATGAAGGAGAAGGGCAAGCGCTACGGCAAGGGCGGCGGACTGTTCGGCGGTGCCGGACTGGTCGGCTTCCTGATGCTCCAGGCCCTGGTGGCCACCGCCATCGCGGCACTGGCCGTGCCGCTTCCCGTGTGGGCCGCGGCGCTGATCGTGACCGCCGTGCTGGGAGTGATCGCCGCGGTGATGGCCCTGAGCGGAAAGAAGCAGGTCAGCAAGGCCGCGCCGCCCACACCTGAGCAGACGATCGAGAACGTGAAGGCCGACGTGGCCGAGATCAAGGAGAGCGCACAGCGATGACCCAGCCCCCCCACGACGAGCCGACCGCCTCGAGCCCCGAGGAACTGCGCGAGCAGGTCGAGCAGACCCGGAACGAACTCGGCGACACCGTCGAGGCACTCGCCGCCAAGACCGACGTCAAGGCGCGCGCCCAGCAGAAGGCCGCCCAGGCCAGGGAACAGGCCCACGTCAAGGCCGGCCAGCTGAAGACCAAGGCCGCCGACCTGGCCCATCAGGCGCAGGACAAGCTGCCCGACCCGGTCAAGGACAAGGCCGCCCAGGCCGCCGAGCAGGCCCGCACGAAGACAGCGCAGGCAACCCAGCTCTGGCACGACAAGGCTCCGGAACCCGTGCAGAACAAGACCGCGCGGGGTGCGGAGCTGGCACGCGACAACCGCAACCTGCTGCTGGCGGCCGCCGGCGTGGCCGCGGTGGTCTGGCTGGCCTGCCGCCGCAAGGGATGAACCCATGAAAGCGTCGAAGATCGCCTACAAGCCGGTCGGCCTGGCCATCGGCGCCGTCAGCGGTGTCGTCGCCGGTGCCGTGTTCAAGCAGGCGTGGAAGATGCTCGGCCACGACCAGGACGCCCCCGACGCCACCGACGAGGAGCGCAACTGGGGCGAGGTGGTGCTGGCCGCCACGTTGCAGGGTGCGATCTTCGCCGCGGTCAAGGCCGTCGTGGACCGCGGGGGCGCCACCGCCACGCGGAGGCTGACCGGCGCCTGGCCCGGCTGATCCGACCTGCCCCAGGGGGCCGGTACCGCTCTCGGTACCGGCCCCCTTTCCCTTCTCCCGCACCGGGACATGCATGGAATGCCGCGGCGGAAGCATCCGCAAAGGCATGCACTGTGTGATCTACCGACAGCCGACGGGCGAGAGCGAAGAGATCGACTGCGGGCAGGAGGACGGCGGCTGCCAGGCCACCCTCGACCGCCTGGCCGTCCTCGAGCCCGACGAGTTCGCCTGGATCCGGATGGACGAGCCCCGGCCGGACGAGCTGCACAGGCTGGGCAAGTACCTGGACCTGCATCCACTGGCGATCGAGGACGCCGTCCAGGCCCATCAGAGGCCGAAACAGGAGCGCTACGGCGACCTGCTGGCGGTCGCCGTGAAGACGCTGTGGTTCGTCGAACGGTCCGCCGACGTGGAGACCGGCGAGATCATGGTCTTCCTCGGCCCGTCGTTCGCGCTGACCGTGCGGCACGGTGCCCTCGACCCCACGGCCGAGGCCGCCGGACGGCTGGCGGCCGAGCCGCGGATGACCCGCTTCGGGCCGGTCGCCGTCCTGCACGCGGTCACGGACGTGATCGTCGACGCCTACGCCCGGGCCGCGGCGCAGGTCCGGGCGGACCTCACCGAGCTCGAACGCTGCGTCTTCTCACCCGTGCGCGACGATCTGACGGAACGCATCTACTCGCTCAAGCGGGAGGTGGTGGAGTTCCGCGACGCCGTCCAGCCGCTGGTCCCGGTCATGCAGCCGTTCACCGCGCCCCGTGAGGACTGGCCCCGGGAAGCGGTGCCGTACTTCCGCGACGTCGCCGACCACCTGACCCGCACCGACACCGAGGTGCGCGCCCTGGACGACCTCCTCGGCTCCGTCCTCGACGCCCATCTGGCGAAGGTGGGCACGTGGCAGAACGACGACATGCGCCGCATCAGCGCCTGGGCGGCCATCCTCGCCATCCCCACCATGGTCGCCGGCATCTACGGCATGAACTTCGCCCACATGCCCGAGCTGGACTGGCGGTACGGCTATCCGGGCGCCCTGGCCGTCATGGCCCTCGGATCGGGACTGCTGTACCGGGCCTTCCGCCGCAACGGCTGGCTCTGAAGCCCCGCGCGCCCGCCGGGGGCCGCACGGAGCAGTGCCCTGGGCGGCGACGGGCGGGCGCTCCGGGACAGCCGCGTGACACGCGCAC
Source organism: Streptomyces sp. NPDC091972 (assembly GCF_044756385.1). Classification (NCBI taxonomy): domain Bacteria; kingdom Bacillati; phylum Actinomycetota; class Actinomycetes; order Kitasatosporales; family Streptomycetaceae; genus Streptomyces; species Streptomyces sp. NPDC091972. Next base: position 364,860 of record NZ_JBIVSV010000006.1, read on the forward strand.
CTCCGTCAGCGGCTCCCGGCCGGCCCGCCGCCGAGCGTCCGGGGGGCTCCTTGCGCCGGCCCCGCTGGAGGAGTGCGCGGCCACGCCGGCGGCAGCCTCACCGGGGCCCCGCGCCCTGCGTCGGTCGCCCGTTCAGAGCCAGTCGCGTCGTTTGAAGATCACGTACAGGCTCACACAGACCACGCCCATCAGCCCGATCGCGAACGGGTACCCGAACCTCCAGCTCAGTTCCGGCATGTGCGTGAAGTTCATCCCGTAGATCGTCCCCACCAGCGTCGGCGCGAACAGGATCGCCGCCCACGACGAGATCTTCTTGATCTCCTCGTTCTGTTCGAACCCCGCCTCCGCCAACGCCCTCATCTCCGCGTTCTGCTGCTGGGTGACCAGGGTCGCGTTGACCGTGAGGATGTCGGTGAGGGCCTGGCGGAAGCCGTCGACGCGTTCGCTGGTGTGCGTGACGTGGTCGGCGACGTCCCGGAGGTAGCGCTGGAGTTCCTCGTCCGTGCCGTACTTGGCGAAGCCGGCCATCAGGGCGTGCAGCATGCCGACGAGGGGGCGGGTGGCGCGCTGGAACTCGACCATCTCCCGGGAGAGTTCGTAGATGCGGCGGGAGACCTCCGGGTCGCCGCGGAAGACCTCCGTCTCGATCTCGTCGATGTCGTTCTGGACGCCCGCGACCACCGGCGCGTAGCCGTCGACCACCGCGTCCAGGATCGCGTAGAGGACGGCCTCGGGGCCCAGCCTCAGCAACTCCGGTGTCTGTTCCATGCGGTGGCGGACGGCCGAGAGGTCGGGGGCCGCCCCGTGCCGGACCGTGATCACGAAGTCCGGGCCCACGAAGACGTGCAGCTCGCCGAAGTCGACCTCCTCGGGGGCGTCCAGGTAGCGGGCCGCCCGCAGGACCACGAAGAGGGTGTCGCCGTAGCGCTCCAGCTTGGGGCGCTGGTGGGCCTCCAGCGCGTCCTCGACGGACAGCGGGTGCAGGTCGAACTCCTCGGCCAGGGAGAGGAGTTCGCTCTCCGGCGGCCGGGCCAGACCGATCCAGGCCATGCCGGAGGGCTGTTCGCGCAGTTCTCGGAAGGTGTCCGCGAGGGAGGCGGGGGAGGACACGCGCACCCCGTCCCGGTACAGGACCGCCTGGACGATGCTCGGCGGCTCCGGCGTCTCCGCGTCGGGCGGCCCGGCGGCGGGTGCCGGAGGCTGCGGCGACGCGGCGGGCGGGGTCAGGGCGCGGCGCCAGGCGGACCTCCTGGCCTTCTTGGCGGCTGGGTTCTTCGCGGCGGGGCGGGCGCGTCGCTCGGACATCGTGGCAGCCTCTCGCTCTCGGGTGGAGCCGACGTAGGCGTGATCACGGAGCAGGGTATACGGGACGAATCGCATCCTGGGGAGAGCCGTGCGAGGACCCGGTGAGAGCTGCGGACAGAACCCGTCCGCAAGCCCGTCTAGCGTGTTCCCCATGACGAAGACGACCGCCTCGGCCCCCGTGCTCGGCATCCGCGCCCTGAACCGCGCGACCCTGGACCGGCAATTGCTCCTGAACCGGTCCGGCCTGTCCGCGAAGGCCGCCGTCGGGCATCTGCTCGGGCTCCAGGCCCAGAACGTCAGGCCGCCGTACTACGCGCTCGCCGCCCGCCTCGACGGGTTCACACCGCAGGCGCTGTCGGAGCTGATGGAGGAGCGGGAGGTGGTCCGGATCGTCACCATGCGCTCGACCATCCACACCCACACCGCCGAGGACTGCCTCACCCTGCGGCCCCTCGTGCAGGCCGCCCGCGACCGCGAACTCACCCAGTTCCGCAAGGGACTCGCCGGCGTCGACCTCGACCGCCTCGCCGTCCTCGCCCGCGAACTCGTCGAGACCGAGCCGCGCACCATGAAGGAGCTGCGCGAGGCCCTTCTCGTCGAGTGGCCGGACGCCGACCCGCAGGCCCTCGCCGTCGCCGCCCGCTGCAAGCTCCCCCTCGTCCAGGTCACCCCGCGCGGGCTGTGGGGCAGGAGCGGCCAGGTCGCGCTCACCACGGCCGAGCACTGGCTCGGCCGCCCCGCAGAGCCCGCGCCCGCACCCGACGCCACCGTCCTGCGCTACCTCGCCGCCTTCGGCCCCGCCTCCGTCAAGGACATGCAGACCTGGGCCGGACTCACCCGCCTCCGCGACGCCTTCGAGCGGCTCCGCCCCCGACTGCGGACCTTCCGCGACGAGAACGGCGTCGAGCTCTTCGATCTTCCCGACGCCCCGCGCCCCGCCGAGGACACCCCGGCCCCGCCCCGCTTCCTGCCGGAGTTCGACAACCTGCTGCTCTCGCACGCCGACCGCACCCGCGTGGTGCCCAAGGAGTACTGGGGCCGCAGCTGGCAGGGCAACCAGGCCTACTGCACGCTCCTCGTCGACGGCTTCCTCGCGGGCGTCTGGAAGCTCACCCCGGACGCTCTCGTCGTCGAGCCCTTCGACCGGCTGACCAAGGCGCAGCGGGAGGACGTCACCGCCGAGGGGGAGCGGATGCTCGCCACGCTGCACCCGGGGACGCCGTACGACATCCGGTTCGGGACCGTCGTGCGGCAGCAGCCGGTCTGAACCGAACGGCTCAGTCCGCCCGGCCCGTCACCGCCACCGTCAGGCCGAGTCCGATCATCGTGAAGCCGCCCGCGCCGCCGATGAGCGACAGGCGGCGGTCCGAGCGGGCGAACCAGGTGCGGGCGGCCGACGCGGTCAGGCCCCACAGGGTGTCCGTGACCAGGCCGATGGCGATGGGGACCAGGCCGAGCAGCAGCATCTGCGCCGGGACGTGCCCCGCCGCGTGGTCCACGAACTGGGGGAGCACGGCCGCGAAGAAGACGACGCCCTTCGGGTTGGTGACCCCGACCAGGGCTCCGTCGAGGACGGTCCGCAGATCGCCGCGCGCCGGTCCGGCCGGCCGCCGGGTGATCGCCGCCGCCGTCAGCTCCTTGCGGTGCCGGAACGCCTGGACGCCGAGGAAGACCAGATAGGCGGCGCCCGCCAGTTTCACCGCCAGGTAGACGGCCACCGACCGCTCCACCAGGGAGCCGATCCCGACCGCCACCGCCACGACGAGCAGATAGGAACCGAAGACGTTGCCGACCGCCGTGGCCACCGCGGTGCGCCGGCCGTGGGCGAGGGCCCGGCCGATCACGAACAGGACGCTGGGCCCCGGAATGACGATCACGAGCAGGGACATCGCGGCGAAGGCGAGAACACGGTCCGTGGACACCATGGCGGTCATTCAAACATGGATGGGGGCGCTGCGGGCCGCTCGTGGTGGCCCGCAGCGCCCCCGGTCTCGCACCTGAGGGACGCTCAGGAGAACCGCTGGGGACCTACGAGTTGACCTGTGCGGTCACCAGGCTGGAGAAGGTGGTCAGCCGGGTGTAGACACCCGGGTAACCGGCCTGCGCGCAGCCCTCTCCCCATGAAGTGATCCCTGCCAGGACGCCCCCGATGAGCAGGGGACCGCCGCTGTCGCCCTGGCAGGTGTCTGTGCCGCCGGAGGTGTATCCGGCGCAAACCATGTCGGTCTGGACGAAGTCCGACCCGTAGGAGCTCCGGCAGCTGGTGTCGGACACGATCGGGACGGTCGCGGTCCGCAGCTGGTTGGAGGAGCTGCCGTTGGACGAGGTGGTGCCCCAGCCGAGGATGCGGGCGGTGGTGCCCGCCGCGTACACGCTCGTCTGGGAGGAGGAGACGTACGACGCCGTCGTGTAGGGCATCGACGTCGACAGGGTCAGCACGGCCACGTCGTCGCCGTTGGTGGCGTCCGTGTAGCCGGGGTTGATCCAGATCCTGCTGACCCGGCTGACCGTGCCGTTGGTGCCGTTGAGGTAGGTGCGGCCGCCGACGACTCTCACACTGCTGGTGGTCTCGCCGACCATGCAGTGGGCCGCGGTGACGACCTTGGTCGCGGAGACCAGGGTGCCGCCGCAGAACTGGTTCTGCGAGGCGTCCGTGATCTGCATCATGAACGGGTACGCGGTCGTGGTCGTCGTGGTACCGCCGACGATGGGCTGGGGGGCGGCGACGGCGGTGGGGGCGCCGAGCAACGCGGTGGCGGCGGCAGCGGCGGCGGCCAGGCCGGCCGCGCCTGCCTTCTTCGCACGGGTGAGACCGAACATCGGTGAGTCTCCTCAGGGTTGCCGGTGGGGGTCGCGCGGGTGTGGGGGTGCACGGGGGGTCGCGGGACCGACCCCCGTATGCCCGGGCGAGCGGCACGTTCATAAGCTAGAACGCGGGAGTTCCCCGTCCCAATGAGGGAAGCCCCTAAGGGAGTTGGGCAGGGAAAACCCTCGGTCGGCTGTGGTGGAAGCCGTTCTGACGGCCCCTCGGTTACGGCCTGCGGCCCGCCGCGAGCCGGACGATGTCCACCCGGGAGCGGATCCCGAGTTTGCGGTAGACCCGGGTGAGCGTCGCCTCGACCGTCTTCACGCTGATGAACAGCCGTGCGGCTATCTCCCGGTTGGTGGCGCCCTCCATCACGAGCGCGGCCACCTGGCGCTCCATCGAGGCGAGCCCTTCGAGGCTCTCCAGTCCGTCCGGCGCCACGGTGTGCGCGGGCTCCGGCTCCGCGGGCCGGGCCAGCGCGGCCGCCTCCACCTGGCGCAGCCACGGCAGCGCCCGGCACCGCCTGAACAGCCGGGCCGCCTCGTCGTACGAGGTCGGACCGGGCCGCCGGGTGCGCAGCTGGGCCAGGGCGAAGGCGGTGCGGGCCTCCTCCAGGCCGTAGCCCAGCTTGGCGAGACGATCCTGCACCGAGGTCAACTGCACCAGCGCAGCGTCGTGTTCACCCCGTGCCGCCCGCACCAGTGCCTCGGCCCGGTCCAGTACGGCGAGCACGCTCTCCCGGCCCAGCCGGAGCGCGTTCACCCGCGTCACGTCGATGACGTCCTGCGCCTCACCGGTCTCCCCGATCCGTACGAGGGCCTCGGCGAGGTCGCCCTGCCAGCGGCCGCGCGCCGGGTCGGTGATGCCGAGCCCGTGCTCCAGCTCGCGCACCCGGCGCAGCGACCGGACCGCCCCCTGCGCGTCCCCGGCGACGAGCTGGGCGTACCCGAGGGCGGCCAGGCCCCGGGACTCGTACATCTGGTCGCCGTTCTCCTCGGAGTGGTCGACCGCCTCGCGGGCCAGCTCCAGCGCCCGCTCGACCTGTCCGCCCGAGGCTTCCGCGATGGAGGCGAGCACGGCCGAGGCCACCTCGCCGATCCCGGTGTCCCGGGCCATCAGCAGGCTCTCCCGGGCCACGTCGAGCGCCCGCCCGCAGTGCCCCGAGCGCAGCTCGGTCTCGGCCACCCCGCGCAGGAAGTGCACCTCGCTCTCGACCGACCCGCGCCGCCGCACCTCGCGCAGCAGCGCGGTGACGGTCGCGCGGGCCTCGGGCAACTGGTCGCTCATGATGAGCCAGCGGAAGCGGGAGTACCCGGCTCCGTTGTGGTGGACGGCCACCCGCGGGTCCTGGGGCTCCTTCAGGGCGCGCTTGATGGTGGCGGGGGCGTCGGGATGGCCCATCAGGGTCTCGAGCTGGGCCTGGAAGGCCAGCGCCATGAGCTCGTTGTAGCGGTCGCCGGCCCGCGCGGCCAGCGCCGCCGAGCGCGCCGCCTCCCCGCGCGCCTCGTCGAAGTCGCCCTCGACGAGCAGCGCCCGCCAGGCCAGCTGGTAGCGGACCAGGGCGAGCAGCTCGGGGTCCTCGCCGGCGTCGGCCAGCGCCTGCGGGAAGACTTCGTCGACCTCCGTCATGGCGTGGCCCGCGGTGTCGATCACGATGATCCAGGCCCGCACCCGGTCCGCGGGCACGGTGGCCCGGGTCAGCACGTCCCGGGCGATGTCCCGGGCGAGGTCCAGCTCCCCGGCGGTGATCGCGTCCTCGGCCGCGGTGAGCCGCCGCACGTCCGGGGCGGGCACGGAGTCGGCAGGGGTGTGCCGGGCCGACAGCAGCCCGAGGGAGGCCGCCATCGAGGGGGCGCCCCGGTCCCGGGCCAGGGCCGCGGCCTCGGCGAGCCGGGCGGCCACCTCCGGGTCGGTGCCGATGGTCGCGAGGGCCAGGTGGCGGGCCCGTTCGATCGGGTCGGAGGCGGCCGTGGACAGCGCCCGGTGCGCGTCCCGCCGTTCCTGCGCGGGCGCCTCCGCGTACAGCGCGGCCGAGATCAGCGGATGCGCGAAGCGTACGGCGGGCCCCTCGGCCTCTGTGGCGAGCAGGCCCAGCGCGGCCGCCTGGGCCATCTCGGCCTCGGCGTGCACGCGCCCGGCCGCGTGCAGCAGGGCCGGGGTGGGGCGGGCGCCCGCGCTCGCCACCAGCAGGGTGTGCCGGGCCTCCTCGGACAGCATCTCCAGCCGGCTGAGCACCAGCGCCCTGAGCGAGGTGGGCACCGGCAGGGGCTCGCCGGGGCGGGGCGGGGTCGGGTTCTCGGTGAGGGCCCGGCCGAGTTCCAGGGCGTAGAACGGGTTGCCGCCGCTGGTGCGGTGGATGTCCCGGACGGTGGAGCGCTGGAGGCCGGTGTAGCCGCGGTGGTCGAGCAGTTCCGCCACCTGGGCGCGGGTGAGGGGGTTGCAGCGGACGGCGAGGCTGTCCGGTGGCAACGCGCGTAGATGGCGGTCGTACCCGGGGCCGTCGGTCCGGACCGCGCACAGCATCCGCACGGGGATGTCGCCGAGCCGGCGGGCGGCGAAGCCGAGCAGCTCCAGACTGGCCGGATCCAGCCACTGCACGTCGTCGGCGACGACCAGAACCGGCCCCTCGGCGGCGAGGGCGCGCAGGGCCGACAGCACCGCCAGGCGCAGGGCGAGGCCGTCGCGCTGGAGGGTGGACTCGCCCCGCCCGGTCAGCGCCGATTCCAGCGCGGTGCGCTGGGCCGCGGGCAGGTGGTCGGAGATGTCGTCGAGGACCAGGCCGAAGAGGTCGGCGAGGGCCAGGAAGGGGAGGTGGGATTCGGACTCGGTGGCCGAGCAGCGCAACACGGTGCGGGCCGTCTCGCCGTATTCCGCGGCCAGGGCCCGCAGCACGGTCGACTTTCCTATTCCGGCCGGACCGTGCAGGAGCACGCTGCCGCCGCGGGCGAGCTGCTCACGGGCCTGGCCGAACAGCTCGTCCCGTCCGATGACCAGGTCGGGGCGGCATCTCGCAGGCTCCTGGAAGTCGCGTGGCACGGTCACCGCTCCCCTCCCTGTGTCGTGTCCTGGCCAATATTAGGCAAGGTGCTTTGAAATTCGACGGGAAGATGCGGTGAGGGAAATAACAACCGGTTCCGCATGAAGAAATTCAAAGCGCCCGCGAATGAATGAGTTGTCTGCAAATGGTACGCGAGCGGCCGGTCCTCACGGGAGCAGTCCCGCCCGGCGAGCGGCGACCACCGCCTCGCCCCGCGTCCTGGCACCCAGCCTGCGCATGGCCGACCGCAGGTACGCCTTGACCGTCTCGGCGCTCACGCCCAGCCGCTGCGCGGCCACCGCGTTCGTCGCCCCGGCCGCCACACAGGCCAGTACGTCCAGCTCACGAGGTGCCAGAGCGACCGCCTCGGAGGGCGCGGAATCCGGGGTCAGCAGCGCGCACGCGTCGAGCAGCTCGGCCCGCAGCGCCGGGTCGCCGATCCGCGGGGCCAGTGCCCGCAGCGCCGCGTGCGCCTCCCGGACCTGCTCCCACGCGGAGGCGTCACCGCGACCTGGCTCGGCCCGCGCCGCCGCCAGCACGTCCCGGGCCTCGTCGGCCACGACCAGCGCCTGCTCCACGTCCCGCGCCGCGTCCACCGCCGCCGTCAGGATCCGGTCACCGAGCGGACGGGCGTCGCGCAGGGCGCCGTACAGCACGCCCCGCACCCGGCGCCGTACGACCACGGGCACGGCCAGCACCGAGCGCAGGCCCTCCGCGGCGACCGCGGCGTCGTACTCGTGGCTGATCTGGCGGGAGAGCGAGTAGTCGGCCACGGCGCACGGGCGGGCCAGTGCGACGGTCTTGCCGCCGAGGCCGTTGCCCGAGGTCACCGCGAGCGCGAGCAGCGAGGTGGTGGCCGTACCGCTCAGTTCGCTGATGCGTATCCGCGGGTGCCCGGACTCCACCAGGCCGCCGAACGCCACCGGGAGGCCCGTAGAGCGCCGCAGCCGCACCAGTGCACGCCGGATCTCCACCGCGCCGGCCGCGTCCACTGTCACCTGTTCGTCCCTTCACCGCCGCACACACCCCCGTTCGGGGGTAGTGAGACCTGCATCACGGATTACACGATGGCAGAGAGCCGCCCGGCAATGGTCCGGTACGAGGAGGACGCAAGATGACGGCCACGGAGGATTTCCGCGAGGCGCGGGACTTCCTGCTGCACCACCGCGAGGACTACGCCACGGCGTACGAGGGCTTCACCTGGCCCCGCCCGCGACACTTCAACTGGGCGCTCGACTGGTTCGACGTCATCGCGCAGGACAACGACCGCACCGCCCTGCACATCGTCGAGGAGGACGGCGGCGAGGTCCGGCTGTCCTTCGCCGAGATGGCCGAGCGCTCCAACCGGGTCGCCAACCTGCTGCGCGAGCGCGGGGTGGAGGCCGAGGACCGGATCCTCGTCATGCTGGGCAACCAGACCGAGCTGTGGGAGACGGCCCTCGCCGCCATGAAGCTGCGGGCCGTCGTCATCCCGGCGACCCCGCTGCTCGGCCCCGCCGACCTGCGCGACCGCGTCGAGCGCGGCCGGGTGCGGCACGTCCTGGTGCGGGCGGAGGACACCGGCAAGTTCGACGAGGTGCCCGGCGACTACACGCGCATCGCGGTCGGCGGCGTACCGGAGGGCTGGCAGCCGTACGAGGACGCCTACGCCGCCCCCGAGGAGTTCCTGCCCGACGGGCCCACCCTCGCCGACGACCCGCTGATGCTGTACTTCACCTCCGGTACGACGGCCCGCCCCAAGCTCGTCGAGCACACCCACACCTCGTACCCGATCGGGCACCTGGCGACCATGTACTGGATCGGCCTCCGGCCCGGTGACGTCCACCTCAACATCTCCTCGCCCGGCTGGGCCAAGCACGCCTGGTCCAACCTCTTCGCGCCGTGGAACGCCGAGGCGACCGTCTTCATCCACAACTACACGCGCTTCGACGCCGCACGCCTCATGTCCGAGATGGACCGGGCCCAGGTCACCACCTTCTGCGCCCCGCCGACCGTGTGGCGCATGCTCATCCAGGCCGACCTGACCCAGTTGCGCACCCCGCCCCGGGAGGCGGTCGCGGCCGGAGAACCGCTGAACCCCGAGGTCATCGAACAGGTCCGGCGGGCCTGGGGCGTCACCATCCGGGACGGCTTCGGCCAGACCGAGACGGCCGTGCAGGTCTCCAACAGCCCCGGGCAGGTGCTCAAGACCGGTTCCATGGGCCGCCCGAGCCCCGGGTACAAGGTGGAACTCCTCGACCCGGTGTCCGGCGCGCCCGGCGCGGACGAGGGCGAGATCGCGCTGGACCTGTCGGCCCGGCCGGTCGGCCTGATGACCGGCTACCACGGCGACCCGGACCGCACGGCGGAGGCGATGGCCGGCGGCTACTACCGGACCGGGGACGTGGCCTCGCGGGACGCCGACGGCTACCTGACCTACATCGGCCGCAGCGACGACGTCTTCAAGGCCTCCGACTACAAGATCAGCCCCTTCGAGCTGGAGAGCGCGCTCCTGGAGCACGAGGCGGTCGCCGAGGCGGCCGTCGTGCCCGCCCCCGACGAGCTGCGGCTCGCCGTCCCGAAGGCGTACATCGTGCTGGCGGAGGGCTGGGAGCCCGGGCCCGACACGGCCAAGGTGCTGTTCGAGCACTCCCGGCAGACGCTGGCGCCCTACAAGCGGATCCGGCGGCTGGAGTTCGGGGAGCTGCCGAAGACGGTGTCGGGGAAGATCCGGCGGATCGAGCTGCGGGAGGCGACCGCGGCGGGCTCGGACGCGGAGTACCGCGAGGAGGACTTCCGGTGAACTCGTACGCGCACGGCACCGGCACGACGGAACTGATCGGCGACACCATCGGGGCCAACCTGGACCGGGCGGTGGCGACCTGGCCCGACCGGGAGGCGCTCGTCGACCTGCCGTCCGGGCGGCGCTGGACCTACGCCCAGTTCGGCGCCGACGTCGACGAGTTGGCGTCCGCGCTGCTCGCCTCCGGGGTGGCCAAGGGCGACCGGGTGGGGATCTGGGCGGTCAACTGCCCCGAGTGGGTGCTCGTCCAGTACGCCACCGCCCGCATCGGCGCGATCATGGTGAACATCAACCCGGCGTACCGCACCCACGAGGTCGAGTACGTGCTGGGCCAGGCGGGGATCTCCCTCCTCTTCGCCTCGCTCAGCCACAAGAGCAGTGACTACCGGGCGATGGTGAACGAAGTGCGGGGCAGGTGCCGGGAGTTGCGGGAGGTCGTCTACATCGGCGACCCGAGCTGGGAGGAGCTGCTGGGGCGGGCCGTGCCGGACCCGGCGTACCCGGACCTGTCCTGCGACGACCCGATCAACATCCAGTACACCTCGGGCACCACGGGCTTCCCCAAGGGGGCCACGCTCTCCCACCACAACATCCTCAACAACGGTTATTTCGTGGGCGAGTCGATCTCCTACACGGAGGAGGACCGGGTGTGCATCCCGGTGCCCTTCTACCACTGCTTCGGCATGGTGATGGGCAATCTGGCGGCCACCTCGCACGGCGCCTGCATGGTCATCCCGGCCCCGTCCTTCGACCCGGCGGCGACGCTGCGGGCCGTCCAGCAGGAGCGCTGCACCTCGCTGTACGGCGTACCGACCATGTTCATCGCGGAGTTGAACCTCCCCGACTTCGCGACGTACGACCTCTCCTCGCTGCGCACCGGCATCATGGCGGGCTCGCCGTGCCCGGTGGAGGTGATGAAGCGGGTGGTCGCGGAGATGCACATGGCGGAGGTGTCCATCTGCTACGGCATGACGGAGACGAGCCCGGTGTCCCTCCAGACCCGCAGGGACGACGACCTGGAGCACCGCACCGGCACGGTCGGCCGGGTCCTGCCGCACATCGAGGTCAAGGTCGTCGACCCGGCGACCGGGGTCACCCAACCCAGGGGAACCGCGGGGGAGTTGTGCACCCGTGGCTACAGCGTGATGCTCGGCTACTGGAACGAGCCCGAGAAGACCGCGGAGGCTGTCGACCCCGGTCGCTGGATGCACACCGGTGACCTGGCGGTGATGCGCGAGGACGGGTACGTCGAGATCGTCGGCCGCATCAAGGACATGATCATCCGGGGTGGCGAGAACATCTACCCGCGCGAGATCGAGGAGTTCCTCTACGGCCACCCGAAGGTCGCGGACGTCCAGGTGGTCGGCGTTCCTCACGAGCGCTACGGCGAGGAGGTGCTGGCCTGCGTGATTCCCCGCGACCCGGCCGCACCGCCGAGCCTGGAGGAACTGCGCGCGTTCTGCGACGGCAGGCTGGCCCACTACAAGATCCCGACCCGCCTGAAGATCCTCGACGCCTTCCCGATGACGGTGTCGGGCAAGGTCCGCAAGGTGGAACTGCGGGAGACCTACGCGCGGGGCTGAGGGCGTGGCCGGCTCGGGGCGTACGCACTCCCCGTCTCCGGGCCGGCGTCGGGGGTTGAGGCCCTGGTGGTCGTGTGGCCTGGGCCGGTGCCGGGCGCGGTCCCGGGGTGAGCGTGAGCTGTCGGGGCGGCGTGCGGCGATCGGTTTCGGCAGTGGCGTCTCGCGGCCGCGGCGATGGGGACGTGGGGTGTGTGGCGGCTCGTGTTTGTCTGCGGGTCCGGCGGGGGCGGGCGTTCTGCGCGGTTCCCCGCGCCCCTGAGTGCCTGCGGCGGCCCCTGATCGTCCGTGGAGCCGGGCCACTGCAAGCTGCCCAGGGGTGCGGGGAACTGCGCGCCCGGCCTCCGCCCTCGGGCCGTCACGGGAGCCGAGATCGGGCCGACCCAAGCGGTTGGTCAGCGCTGCCCCGGCCTCCGTGCTGTCCGGCGCTCGGGGCGGGCCACCGTCCCGGCCGGCCCCCGGGCCCGTGTGGGCCGCCCCGTCACGCCCGGCGCTACGGACCGTTCAGTTCGTCCGCCAGGGTGTTCACCGGCTGTGGTGTGCCCGTCAGGTCGAGGACGAACAGGGGGACGCCCAGGGTGTCGGCGCGGGTGCGGGCCTCGCTGGTGTAGCCGGCCAGGGAGAAGTACACGCAGTGCGCGGACTCCGTCATGGCCGTCAGCCACAGGCACTCCACGTCCCGCGGCGAGGCCGGCCGTACGGTCGGATCCACCTGGGCCAGCAGTCCCCGGGCGGCCAGACCGATGCCGGACGGCGGCCGCTGGTCCGCGCGCCGGATGTCCTGGTAGCCGAGCCAGCGCAGATAGAGCGCGGCGACGGTGACCGCGTCGCGCGCGGTGCGGATCGTGATGGGCTGGAAGGCGCGGCGCGGGGGAGCGGGGGCCACCACCTCCGGCTCGGGCCGCGGCTCGGGGCAGGTGCCCCCGGCGACCGCGATCCGCAGGACAGTGCCGCAGCCACAGCCCAGCTCCGGCTGCGGCCACTCGGCCTCGCGGCCGCAGACCGCGCACTCCACGGCGACCCACGCCTCCTCCCACACCTGGTGGGCGACGGCCGTGGGCGCGCTGTGCCGGTCCAGCGGCGGACAGACCGGGGCGCCGCACTCGCACGGGTACGACGGCGCCGCGTAGAGGTGCTCGCGCCGGCAGACCGGACAGCGCACCGACACGCTCTCGGACATGGCCTCATCGTCCTCCAGGAAGCCGCCGCCTGTCCGTCTCTTGACCACCTTCGTCTCTTGACGGCCTCGCCCCCTCCACCTACATTGCTTCCAGATAGTAGAAAACATATTCCATAATACGGAAGTGCTCGCCGCGGGGCGCGACGGGAGTACGCATCCGACAGCCAAAGCATCAGAAGCAGTCGAAGCAGGAGTACTCGATGGCTCGAATGACCGCTGCCCGCGCGGCAGTTGAGATCCTCAAGCGCGAAGGTGTCACGGACGCGTTCGGTGTCCCCGGCGCGGCGATCAATCCCTTCTATGCCGCGCTCAAGGCCTCCGGGGGCATCCACCACACCCTCGCCCGCCACGTGGAGGGCGCCTCGCACATGGCCGAGGGGTACACGAGGACCCACCCGGGCAACATCGGTGTCTGCATCGGGACCTCCGGCCCGGCCGGCACCGACATGATCACCGGGCTGTACTCCGCCACCGGCGACTCGATCCCGATCCTGTGCATCACCGGCCAGGCCCCGACCGCAGTGATCCACAAAGAGGACTTCCAGGCCGTCGACATCGCCTCCATCGCGGGGCCGGTGACGAAGATGGCGGTCACCGTCCTGGAGGCGGCCCAGGTCCCCGGCGTCTTCCAGCAGGCCTTCCATCTCATGCGCTCCGGCCGCCCGGGCCCGGTCCTCATCGACCTGCCGATCGACGTCCAGCTCACCGAGATCGAGTTCGACCCGGAGACGTACCAGCCGCTCCCGGTCTACAAGCCGGCCGCGAGCCGCGCCCAGATCGAGAAGGCGCTCACGCTCCTCAACGAGTCCGAGCGCCCGCTGATCGTCGCCGGCGGCGGTGTCATCAACGCCGACGCCGCCGAACTCCTGGTCGAATTCGCCGAGTTGACCGGCGTCCCGGTCGTCCCGACCCTCATGAGCTGGGGGGTCCTGCCCGACGACCACGAGCTGAACGCCGGCATGGTGGGCCTTCAGACCTCGCACCGCTACGGCAACGCCACCTTCCTGGAGTCCGACTTCGTCCTCGGCATCGGCAACCGCTGGGCCAACCGCCACACCGGCAAGCTGGACGTCTACACGGCCGGCCGGAAGTTCGTGCACGTCGACGTCGAGCCCACCCAGATCGGCAGGATCTTCGCGCCGGACTACGGCATCGCGTCCGACGCGAAGGCCGCCCTGGAGCTCTTCGTCGAGGTGGCGCGGGAGTTGCAGGCGGCGGGCCGGCTGCCCGACCGCTCGGCGTGGGCGGCCTCGGCGCAGGAGAAGAGGGCGACCCTCCAGCGCCGTACGCACTTCGACGACATCCCGATCAAGCCGCAGCGCGTCTACGAGGAGATGAACAGGGCCTTCGGCCCGGAGACCCGGTACGTCTCCACGATCGGCCTCTCCCAGATCGCCGGCGCCCAGATGCTGCACGTCTTCCGGCCCCGGCACTGGATCAACTGCGGTCAGGCTGGCCCTCTCGGCTGGACGATCCCCGCCGCGCTGGGCGTCGCCAAGGCCGACCCGGAGGCGCAGGTCGTCGCCCTCTCCGGCGACTACGACTTCCAGTTCATGATCGAGGAGCTGGCGGTCGGCGCCCAGCACAGGATCCCGTACATCCACGTCCTGGTGAACAACTCCTACCTGGGCCTCATCCGCCAGGCCCAGCGCGCCTTCGACATCGACTTCCAGGTGAACCTGGAGTTCGAGAACATCAACTCGCCGGAGCTGGGCGTCTACGGCGTCGACCACGTCAAGGTCGCCGAGGGCCTCGGCTGCAAGGCGATCCGGGTGACCGACCCGGCGGAACTGGGCGCCGCCCTGGAGCAGGCCAAGAAGCTCGCCGCCGAGTTCCAGGTGCCGGTCGTCGTCGAGGCCATCCTGGAGCGGGTCACCAACATCTCGATGTCGACGACGAACGACATCGGCAACGTGGTCGAGTTCGAGGAGATCGCGACGGAACCGGGCCACGCGCCGACGTCGGTCAAGCCGCTGAAGGTCTGACACCCCGCACGGCGAAGGGCGGTCCCACCGCGATGGTGGGACCGCCCTTTTCCGTGCCCGGCTCCCCCGAGGCCGTCCCCCGTCGTGCGGCCCGCCGCCCCCGTGCCGGCGGGCCCTCACGTGTAGAGAATGTGCCCGGGGCCGGGGCCCGTTGAAGCCCCCCGACCCATGTTCAGAGGTTGATTTGAGCATTCCGTAGCGGGCGTACGACCGCTGCCGTACGCCCGCTCACCCGTCGTGGGGCCCGGACAGGCCCGGCCAGTCGTCCGGACCGCCGCCCTGCCACTCCACGATGTCGTCGTCCTCGACCTCGATCCGGTCCAGGTCGGCGAGCCGGAGCAGCTCGACGACGTCGTCCAGGTGCGAGGCGACGCCCAGGTTCTCGTCGTCCGCGGTGACCCGCCGGGACCCGTCCAGGCCGGGAGCGTGCACCACGACATGCGGTTGGTGTGCCGATTGTGCTGCCATGCCTTCAGCGTCCTGCGCCCCGCCGGATTCCGCACCCCGGACACGACGGAGCGCCGGACACGGGACCGTCCGTGTCCGGCGCTCTGCATCCCCCCCGGGGGTCCTGCCGGGACCGCGGCGGCCGCGACGGAACCGGGTACGCGCTCCTTCCCTCAGGTCGAAGAAGGAGGGCCCGGGACCTTCACCACCGCACTGGCTCGCCTGCCGCCGCGGTCCTCCCCTGACCGCACCCGGTACCGGGCGACCACCCCTCATCCGGGTCGCGGGCACCTCGGGTGCGGCCAGGGAGTCTCAGTCCTCGCGCAGGGCGTGAACCGCCTCCTCCACGCGCCGGCCGTACTCCGGGTCGGCCGCGTGGAAGTGCGCCAGGTTCTTCTCGATCACGTCGTCGCGGGAGACCCGGGACAGGCCCCCGGCGATGTTCGCGACCAGGCGGGACCTCTCGTCGGCGGACATCAGGCGGTACAGCTCGCCCGCCTGGAAGAAGTCGTCGTCCTTGGTGTGCCGGGCCGCCTCGTGGGTGCCGGTCCAGCCGCTGACCGCCAGGGGCGCGGACAGCGCGCGGCCGGTCTCCGACGGGCCGCCGTAGGAGTTGGGCTCGTAGTTCCTGGCGTAGCGGCCCTGCGGGTTGGTGGCCATGAACCCGTCCCGGCCGTAGTTCTGCGCGGTCGTCGCCCTCGGGGCGTTCACCGCCAGCAGGGTGTGGTTGACGCCCAGGCGGTAGCGGTGCGCGTCGGCGTACGCGAACAGCCGGCCCTGGAGCATCTTGTCCGGCGAAGGACCGATGCCCGGCACGAAGTTGTTCGGGGAGAACGCGGCCTGCTCGACCTCCGCGAAGACGTTGTCCGGGTTCCGGTCCAGGACCAGGCGGCCCACCCGCCGGAGCGGGTAGTCGGCGTGCGGCCACACCTTGGTGAGGTCGAAGGGGTTGAAGTGGTAGTCCGCCGCCTCCGCCGCCGGCATGAGCTGCACGTACAGCGTCCAGGACGGGTGCACGCCCCGCTCGATCGCCTGGAGCAGGTCCGTCTGGTGCGAGTTCGGATCCCGGCCCGCGATCTCCGCGGCCTGCTCCGACGACAGCGACCGGATGCCCTGGTTGGTCTTGAAGTGGTACTTGACGAAGAAGGCCTCGCCCTCGGCGTTCGTCCACTGGTAGGTGTGCGAGCCGTAGCCGTTCATGTGGCGGTACGACGCCGGGATGCCGCGGTCGCCCATCAGTCAGGTCACCTGGTGCGTGGCCTCGGGGGAGTGCGCCCAGAAGTCCCAGACGTTGTCCGGCTCCTGACGGCCCGTGAAGGGGTCCCGCTTCTGCGAGTGGATGAAGTCCGGGAACTTGACGGGGTCCTTGACGAAGAACACCGGGGTGTTGTTGCCGACGAGGTCGTAATTGCCCTCGGCGGTGTAGAACTTGACCGCGAAGCCGCGCGGGTCACGGACCGCGTCCGCGCCCCCGAGCGAGTCGGCGACGGTCGAGAAGCGCACGAAGACCTCGGTGCGGCGGCCGACCGAGCTCAGGAAGTCGGCGCAGGTGAACCCCGTGACGTCGTCCGTCACCTCGAAGTGGCCGTACGCGCCGGAGCCGCGGGCGTGCACCACTCGCTCCGGGATCCGCTCACGGTTGAAGCGGGCCAGCTTCTCCAGCAGGTGCTGGTCCTGGAGGAGGAGCGGGCCGCCGACGCCGGCGGAGGCGGAGTTCTGGTTGTCGGCGACCGGGGCGCCGGACTCGGTGGTGAGCACGCGCTGCGACATGGTGGGCAGTCCTCGGCAAAGTGTTGAACGGGTGGGCATGGTTCCGGGCGGCGCCACCGCCTGGGCGCGACAGGACAGATGTCAGCGGTGGCGCCGCCCGGAGTCTTGGGGCAGGTCAGACCTGGGCGCCGGACAGGCGCTCCACGGCCCGCAGCAGCGCCGAGTGGTCCAGGCCCCCGTCGCCCTGCGCGCGCAGGCTGGCGACGAGCTGGGCGACCACGGCGCCGACGGGCAGGGCCGCGCCGACGTTGCGGGCGGCGTCGGTCACGATGCCCATGTCCTTGTGGTGCAGGTCGATGCGGAAGCCCGGCTTGAAGTCCCGCTGGAGGAAGTTGTCCTTCTTGCGCGTCAGCACGGTCGAGCCGGCGAGGCCGCCGTTCAGGACGTCCAGCGCGGCCTTGAGGTCCACGCCCGACTTCTCCAGGAAGACCACGGCTTCGGCGCACGCCTGGATGTTGACGGCGACGATGAGCTGGTTCGCGGCCTTCACGGTCTGGCCCGAGCCGTGCGGACCGCACAGCACGATGGTCTTGCCGAGCGCCTCGAAGATCGGCCGGGCCTCGTCGAAGTCGGCCTGCTCACCGCCGACCATGATGGACAGCACGGCCTCGATCGCGCCGGCCTCACCGCCGGACACGGGCGCGTCCAGAACGCGGATGCCCTTGTCCTTCGCCGCCTTCGCCAGGTCGACGGACGTCTGCGGGGTGATCGAGGACATGTCGATCAGCAGGGCGCCGGAGCGGGCGTTCTCCAGGATGCCCTCGGGGCCGTAGGCGATGGCCTCCACCTGCGGGGAGGCGGGCACCATCGTGATGATCACGTCGGCGTCCCGCACGGCCTCGGCGATCGAGGCGGCGGCGGTGCCGCCGGCGGCGGCCAGCCGGTCCAGCTTGTCCTGTTCGAGGGTGAAGCCGGTGACGTCGTAACCCGCCTTGACCAGGTTCTCGGACATGGGGGAGCCCATGATGCCGAGGCCTATCCAGGCAATCGCCGGGCGGGTCGGGTGGGAGGAATGCGCGAGGTTGCTCATGATGGGGTGCCTCTCAGGAAAAAAAGGGGGTCAGCGGGGCAGCCAGTCGAAGGCCTCGGCGCTCGGGCGGTCGCCCGGCTTGTACTCGAGACCGACCCAGCCGTCGTAGCCCGCCTTCCGCAGTCGGTCGAGGAGGTCGTCGAGGGGCAGCGATCCGGTCCCCGGAGCGCCGCGGCCCGGGTTGTCGGCGATCTGTACATGGCCGGTCCTCGCGGTGAACTCCTCGATCACCGCCGGCAGGTCCTCGCCGTTCATGGACAGGTGGTAGAGGTCCATCAAAAACTTCGCGTTGCCGAGGCCGGTCGCGTCGTTGACCTTGTCGACGATCCCGACCGCCGCGGGCGCGCTCACCAGCGGGTACAGCGGGGACTCGGGCTTGTTGAGGGCCTCGATCAGGAGGATCGCGCCGATCCGGTCGGCCGCGCGGGCCGCGAGGACCAGGTTCTCCAGCGCGAGCGCGTCCTGCTCGGCCGGGTCCACGCCCTCGACACGGTTGCCGTACAGGGCGTTGAGCGCCTTCGTTCCCAGCGATGCGGCGAAGTCGGCGGCCACGTCGATGTTGGCGCGGAAACGCTCCGACTCCTCGCCGGGGATCGACAGGGCGCCGCGGTCGGGGCCCGGCAGCTCGCCGGCGTAGAAGTTCAGTCCCGTGAGCTGGACGCCCGCGTCCTCGATCGCCTTCTTCAGGGCGTCGAGCTCGGACCGCTCGGGGGTCGGGGTGTCGATCCAGGGCCACCACAGCTCGACCGCCGTGAAGCCGGCCGCGGCCGCCGCCGCGGGGCGCTCCAGGAGCGGGAGTTCCGTGAAGAGGATCGACAGGTTGACGTTGAAGCGCTGGTCGGCGAATCCCATCGGGTCGGCGCTCCCTTCCGTGTCGAGTGGTTTCATCAGCGATTAGTTCCGCATTGTGGAAGTTAGTTTCTGCTTATTGGAAGATTGCCGTCGGGTCGGAGGCGTTGTCAAGAGGGCCCGACGGAAAACGGCACCGCGGGTTAGGTTGTGCGCGTGCGATTGAGAGTGGAGTTCACGACCGAGCCCTTCGACCTCGACGAGGCCCCGGCGCACGCGCTCGTGGCCCGGGAGGTGATCGAGGCGGCCGAGCTGGACGCGGTGGACGTCGGCCCGTTCGGCAACTCGGCCGAAGGCGGCGCCGACGAGGTGCTCATCGCCGTGGACGCCCTGCTGCGTCGGACCCTCGCCTCCGGCGCCACCCGCATCTCCCTCCAGGTGAACGTCCTCGGGGAGGCCGACGCGTGAGCGCCGACGAGCCGTTCGTCGCGGCGGTCAAGCCGCTGGTCGACGCCATGGGCGGGGAGATGCTCCCGCCGGACGAGGCCGGACCCGACGACGTCGTGCTCTCCTGGGCGGGCGCCGACGTGGTCGCCGTACGGCTGCCGCAGCTCGCGGACTCCCTCGACCACATCCTGGCCGCCATGGAGCGCAAGCAGGGCAAGCCGCTCGCCGACCTGGACCGCAAGGCCAAGCAGGAGGTCGTCCGGATACTGGAGGCGCGCGGCGCCTTCTCCGTACGGCACGGCGTGGAGACCGTGGCGAGCGCCCTCGGGGTGAGTCGCTTCACGGTCTACAACTACCTGAACCGGGACAAAGCGTAGGCTCTGGCCTCCATCGGGTTTCGTAACCCCGAATTTTCAACAAAGTGTTGACGCGATGTCGCGCGGGGGCGTTAGCTGACTCCGTGACTTCGACTTCCACGTCCCCCGGCCTGGCCCGGTTCAACGTCCTGGAGGAGCACGCGGCCCACGCCGTCCTCCTGGAGGCGTGCGCCTCGACGGCGTGGGTTCGGCGTCTGCTCGCCGCCCGCCCCTACGCGAGTGCCGAGGACCTCTACGGCACCAGCGACGCCGCCATGGGCGAGCTGACCGCCGACGACCTCGCCGAGGCCATGGCCGGCCACCCGCCGATCGGCCGCCCCAAGCCCGGGGACCCGACCTCCGCCCGCGAACAGCGCGGCATGGCCGGCGCCTCCGACGAGCTCAGGGCCCAGATGCTGGAGCTGAACCTGGCGTACCAGGAGAGGTTCGGCCACGTCTTCCTGATCTGCGCGACCGGCCGCAGCGCCGAGCAGATGCGCGACGCGCTCGAGGAGCGGATCGGCAACACGCCGGATCGGGAACGCGAGATCGTCCGCACCGAGCTGGGCAGGATCAACCGCATCCGGCTCGCCCGCATCGTCGAAGAGGACGCCCGACCATGAGCACCAGCGCCACCGCATCCGTGTCCACGCACATCCTGGACACCAGCGTCGGCCGCCCCGCCGAGGGCGTCCCCGTCCAGCTCGCGGCCCGCGCCGGCCGTCAGGCGGACTGGCAGGCGCTCGGCGGCTCCGCCACCGACGCGGACGGACGGTGCAAGGACCTGCCGGCGCTGCCGGAGGACACCACCCACGTACGGCTCGACTTCGCCGTGGAGCCGTACTTCTTGAAGAAGCAAGCCGATGCGCAGCAGGACGCCCCCGCGAATCGGGACAGCGGTGCCGGTGCGTTCTTCCCGGAGGTGGCGATCACGTTCGCCGTCGTGCCGGGCGAGCACTACCACGTACCGCTGCTGCTCAACCCGTTCGGCTACTCCGTTTACCGAGGGAGCTAGCTACATGACCGTCAATTCCCGCCCCGGGCGCCCTGTGATCCTGGGACAGAACCAGTACGGCAAGGCCGAGAACCGCGTCGTCAGGATCACGCGGGACGGCGCCACCCACCACATCAAGGACCTCAACGTCTCGGTGGCGCTGAGCGGCGACATGGACGACGTCCACTACTCCGGCTCCAACGCCAACGTGCTGCCGACCGACACCACCAAGAACACGGTGTACGCGTTCGCCAAGGAGCACGGCATCGAGTCCGCCGAACAGTTCGGCATCCACCTGGCCCGCCACTTCGTGACCTCGCAGGAACCGATCAAGAAGGCCCGTATCCGCATCGAGGAGTACGCCTGGGAGCGCATCGCCGCCTCCGACGCCAACTCCCGGTTCATCGGCGCCGACGAGGTCAAGCACTCCTTCGTGCGCAAGGGCCAGGAGACCCGGCTGACGCAGATCACCTACGACGGTTCGTCGTGGGAGGTCGTCTCGGGCCTCAAGGACCTCACGGTGATGAACTCGACCAACTCCGAGTTCTGGGGCTACGTCAAGGACAAGTACACGACCCTGACCGAGGCGTACGACCGCATCCTGGCCACCGAGGTCTCCGCCCGCTGGCGCTTCAACTGGACCGACGACGAGCAGAAGGCGCCCCACTGGGAGAAGTCCTACGAGCAGGTGCGCAAGCACATGCTCCAGGCCTTCGCCGAGACGTACTCGCTCTCGCTCCAGCAGACCCTGTACCAGATGGGGGCGCGGATCATCGAGAACCGCAGCGAGATCGACGAGGTCCGCTTCTCGCTGCCCAACAAGCACCACTTCCTGGTCGACCTGGAGCCCTTCGGCCTGAAGAACGACAACGAGGTGTACTTCGCCGCCGACCGGCCCTACGGCCTGATCGAGGCGACCGTCCTGCGGGACGGCGTCGAGCCGAGGATCCCGGTGGACCTCACCAACCTCTAGCAACTCCGTCGCGGCACCCGCGGCCGGCAAGGGCCTGGAAGGGCCCACCGGCCGCGGCACTCAAACTCCCGGGGTCCTGCCGTGCCCTCTCCACCCCAGTGCAAAGGACGAACCATGGCAGCAGACCGGCGCATCGTCATCGAGAACTGTTCGATCGCGACCGTGGACGCGCACGACACCGAGTACCCGAGCGGACACGTCGTCATCGCCGGCAACCGCATCGAGTCGCTCGGCGCGGGCAGGGCCCCCGAGGGCCTGGAGAACGTCGACCGCCGTATCGACGCCACCGGCCACCTGGTGACCCCGGGCCTGGTCAACACCCACCACCACTTCTACCAGTGGATCACCCGGGGCCTCGCCACCGACCACAACCTCTTCGACTGGCTCGTCGCGCTGTACCCGACCTGGGCGCGCATCGACGAGCAGATGGTCCACGCGGCCGCCCAGGGGTCGCTCGCGATGATGGCCCGCGGCGGCGTCACCACCGCCATGGACCACCACTACGTCTTCCCCGCCGGCTCGGGCGACCTGTCCGGCGCGATCATCCGCGCCGCCCGCGAGACCGGCGTCCGCTTCACCCTCGCCCGCGGCTCCATGGACCGCAGCGAGAAGGACGGCGGCCTGCCCCCGGACTTCGCCGTGGAGACCCTCGAAGGCGCCCTCGCCGCGACCGAGGCGACCGTCAAGGAGCATCACGACTCCTCCTTCGACGCGATGACCCAGGTCGCCGTCGCGCCCTGCTCACCCTTCTCCGTCTCCACCGAACTCCTGCGGCAGGGCGCCGAGTTGGCCCGCCGTCTGGGGGTACGGCTGCACACCCACGGCTCGGAGACCGTCGAGGAGGAGCAGTTCTGCAAGGAACTGTTCGGTATGGGCCCCACCGACTACTTCGAGTCCACCGGCTGGCTCGGCGAGGACGTGTGGATGGCGCACTGCGTCCACATGAACGACTCCGACATCGCCGCCTTCGCCCGTACGAGGACGGGCGTCGCCCACTGCCCCTCGTCCAACGCCCGGCTGGCCGCCGGTATCGCGCGGGTCCCGGACATGCTCGCGGCCGGTGTCCCGGTCGGCCTCGGCGTCGACGGCACCGCGTCCAACGAGTCCGGCGAACTCCACACCGAACTGCGCAACGCCCTGCTCATCAACCGCCTCGGCGCACACCGGGAAGCGGCCCTGAACGCCCGCCAGGCCCTGCGCCTCGGCACCTACGGCGGCGCCCAGGTCCTGGGCCGCGCGGCCGAGACGGGCTCCCTGGAGGCGGGCAAGCTCGCCGACCTGGTGCTCTGGAAGCTCGACACCCTCGCCCACGCCTCCATCGCCGACCCGGTCTCCGCACTGGTCCTCGGCGCGGCGGCCCCGGTCACCGCTTCGTTCGTCAACGGCCGCCAGATCGTGGAGGACGGCCGCCTGCTGCACGTCGACGAGGACGAGATCGCCCGCTCGACGCGGGAGCAGGCGCAGCGCCTGGCCCGGATCGCCGGTCACTGAGTCCCGTACGGCATCGATCTCCGGCCGGGAGGGACGGCTCCCGGCCGGCAGCCGTGGACGCCCCGTGGTGTCCACGGCGGCCGTGCCCGGGGCGCGTGTTGGACGCACGCGCCCCGGAACGGTCTCCGTTCCCGGTCCCGCACGACCACTCGCACCACCTCCATGAAACCCACGGCACCGCCTTGCGGCAGCCGTGTAACCGCCCGGAGGCGAGCCGCAGTGTCAGTCCACCCCGTCGACGAGAAGCTCCCCGCCCTGAAGATGGCGACCACCGGCCTCCAGCACGTGGCCGCCATGTACGCCGGAGTCGTCGCCCCGCCGCTGATCGTCGGCGCGGCCATCGGCCTTTCCCCCGCCGACCTCACCTTCCTCACCGGCGCCTGCCTGTTCACCGCGGGCCTCGCCACGTTCCTCCAGACCCTCGGCATCTGGCGGATCGGCGCCCGGCTGCCCTTCGTCAACGGCGTCACCTTCGCCGGCGTCGCCCCCATGACCGCGGTCGTCGCCTCCACCGACGACAAGTCCGACGCCCTGCCGGTCGTCTTCGGCGCCGTGATCGTCGCCGGACTCCTCGGCTTCCTCGCCGCCCCCTTCTTCAGCAAGGCCATCCGCTTCTTCCCGCCGGTCGTCACCGGGACCGTCATCACCCTGATAGGCGTCTCGCTCCTGCCGGTCGCCTTCGGCTGGGCGCAGGGGCCCGACCCCACGGCGGGGGACTACGGTTCGACGACCAACCTGGGCCTGGCCGCGGCGACGCTCCTGATCGTGCTGCTCCTGCGCCGCTTCACCCGGGGCTTCGTGAAGCAGGTCGCGGTGCTGCTGGGCCTCGTGGTCGGCACCGTGCTCGCGATCCCCTTCGGCGCCACGGACTTCGGTCCGGTCACGGACGCCGCGGTCGTCGGCTTCCCGACGCCGTTCCACTTCGGCGCACCGCAGTTCCAGGTCGCGGCGATCGTCTCGATGTGCGTGGTGATGGTGGTCTCGATGACCGAATCGACCGCCGACATGCTGGCGTTGGGCGAGATCGTCGAGCGGCCGGCCGACGAGCGGACCATCGCGGCGGGCCTGCGCGCCGACACCCTCGGCTCCGCGCTCAGCCCCCTCTTCAACGGCTTCATGTGCAGCGCCTTCGCCCAGAACATCGGCCTGGTGGCGATGACGAGGATCCGCAGCCGCTACGTCGTCGCCACCGGCGGCGCCTTCCTGGTCCTGATGGGCCTGTGCCCCATGGCCGCCTCGCTCATCGCCGTCGTGCCCCGCCCGGTGCTCGGCGGTGCCGGAGTGGTGCTGTTCGGCTCGGTGGCCGCCAGCGGCATCCAGACCCTGGTCAAGGCGGGCCTGGAGAAGGACAACAACGTCCTGGTCGTCGCCGTGTCGCTGGCCGTGGGCATCATCCCGATCACCGCGCCGGAGTTCTACCACGCCTTCCCCGAGACCGCGCGGATCGTCCTGGACTCGGGGATCTCGACCGGGTGCGTCGCCGCGGTGGCGCTGAACCTGGTCTTCAACCATCTCGGCCGGGGCCGGGACGCCCAGGAGGTCACCCACCCGATGGAGGCCGTCCCCGCTCAGCCGATCTCGTAACTGTCCCCGTACACCCTCCACCTGAGCGGTGGGTCCAGGTCGAGATTGCCCTGCTCCAGGAAGATCCGCTGGGCGGTCTCGACCCGGCTCACGTCATGGTGCGCCGCCTCCTGCCGCATCGCCCGCACCCGGGCGTCCAGGAAGGCGTGCAGATACCTCGTCTCGCCACCGCCGTCGGCAGGCGTGTCGGCCCCCTCGCGGGCCCGGTCCCGGATGCCGCCGAAGCTCAGGGCGTCGGAGCCGGGGCCGTGCATGACCATCGCGTCGTAGTGGATGAACTGACCGAGCGTGCCGAGGCCGTCCTGCTTGGCGCGTGCGACCGCCGGGTCGAAGTAGCCGCGGTCCCGCTCGTCCCGCTGCGCCCGGCGGAAGGCGGCGGTCCCGGACGCCTCCCGCCAGGCCGCGGGGAAGCCGGGGTCCAGCCCGTCGTGCGAGTCGGTGCCGTCCACCGCCCGCAGCGCGGACAGGTACGGGGCCAGCGGGTTGCCGGGTACCCGCCGCGTGTAGAGCTCGACCAGCGCCAGCATGTCGCTCGTACCGGAGCAGAAACCGATGATGCCCGCGGTGTAGCCGCGGCCGTCCCCGATGTCCTCGATGTAGGCGTACTGCGCCTCCCAGTCCAGCGAGGAGTTCTCCGCGCTGGACACCAGCCGCATCGCGAGGTCCTTCTTGACCGGGTCGTCGAGCCCGGCCCGGCCCGCGGCCCCGGCGGACGCCCACCGGGAGCTCAGCACGCCGGCTCCGAGGGCGGCCAGCAGGGTGCGGCGGGCGGCAGATCTGGACAGGAAGGCCACGTCGTCTCCAAGCGGGGCGCTGTGAAGGGGTGTTGAGGGTCGCGCGGCGACTTGGGAATGCCGTGAGAAGGCGATGGCAGGTCGCTGGGGAGTCGGCTCACGGTCTGTCGATCACCTGGCAGGCGCGGGGAACGGGAAGCCGTCCGGAGAAGTAGGAGCGCGGCGGCACGCCCATCAGGGCGCGGAAGTCGGACGTCATGTGGGACTGGTCGTAGTAGCCGGTGACCGCGGCCAGTTCGGCCGCGGCGAGCTCGGTGGCACGGTCGAGCACGGCGCGCACCCGGTCGACGCGGGCGTAGTGCTTGGGCGAGAGCCCGACGCCCTCACTGAACAGGTTGCGCAACTGGCGCTCACTGACAGCCAGTTCACGGGCCACCTCGCCGACCGGACGGGGTGCGCGGCCCGAGCGGACCGACAGTGCGGCGACCGCGGCCCGCAGCAGTTCGGCGCGCGCCCCGTCGGCGGCGTCGGGCAGCCGGTCGGGGAGGAGGTCCGGGAGCCGCGCGGCCACGTCCTCGGGCTCCAGCCGCCCGAGTTCGTACGCCAGCCGCCGTGCGCCCGGGCTCGGCAGCGCGCCCAGCGGCACGATCCGTCCGACGAGTTCCACCGCGGGGACGCCCAGCAGCGGACGGGTCGTGCCGGGCGCGAGCCGTACCTCAAGGCAGGACACGTCCCGCTTGCCCTCGTGGTACGTGGCCCGGGCGCGGGGCCCCGCCACCAGCAGGGTGGGCCGGCCGTGCGCCTCCCTGCGGACGATCACCTTGGTCGTGGGGTCCGGCAGCCGGACGAACGGCTCCCGGGGATCCGCCGCCACGGCCAGGGGCCCGATCCCGGCGATCCACGGACCCGGCGGCTCGGGAGCGCGCGGGGCACGCTCGGAAACGGAGTCGGTCACGCCTCCACCGTAAGCGCGGGACGTCGGAGTCGGGACGCGCGAAACGTGCCGGAATTTCCTATCGGCCGGGGCGGTGCCGCGCCCACCGTGGAGCCCATGATCCTGGTCACGGGTGCCACGGGCACCATCGGAAGAGATGTCGTACGACGGCTGGTGGCACGCGGCGAGAAGGTGCGCGCCCTCACGCGGGACCCGGGGCGGGCCGAGCTGCCCCCGCAAGTGGAGGCGGCCCGGGGGCACCATCGCGACCCCGACTCGGTGGCGTCGGCCATGGCGGGCGCGGACGCCGCCTTCCTCGTGGGTGTCTTCGGACCGGAGGACGCCGGCAGCGACCGGGCAATGGTGGAGGCGGCCCGGGCGGCGGGAGTGCGGCGCGTGGTGAAGCTGTCCGCGATCAGCGCGGGGGACCCCAGGACGGGCCTGGGCGGCATCGCGCACGGCCACGGCGAGGAGGCGGTCCGGGAGAGCGGTCTGGAGTGGGTGATCCTGCGGCCGTCGGCCTTCGCGTCCAACACGTCGAGCTGGGCGGGGGCGCTCCGTGCGGGTGAGCCGGTGCCGAACATGCTGGGCTCGGGCCGGCAGGGGGGCGTCGACCCGCGGGACGTCGCCGAGATCGCGGTCGCGGCGCTGGTCGGTCCGGGTCACGCGGGGCGGACGTACACCCTGACCGGACCCGAGACGCTCAGTCCCCAGGACCAGGCGGCCGTGCTGGGGGAGGTGCTCGGCCGCCGGGTGGAACTCCGGGACCTGACCCCGGCCCAGACGCGTGAGCTGCTGGTGGCCTCCGGCTGGAGCGAGGAGTCGGCGCAGGGGATGCTGCGGAGCGTCCGCTTCGTGGCCGAGGGCGGGAACGCCGTGGTCACCGGGGATGTGGCGGAGGTGCTGGGGCGCCCGGCGCGGACGTACCGGGAGTGGGTGGAGGATCACGAGGGGGTGTTCCGGGGAGCGCTTTGACCGCGGGTGGGTGGGGACCGGCCGCGCAGTTCCCCGCGCCCCTGGGTGGGTTCGGTCACGATGGCCGCGACCGGGCCCCGCAAGGGCGCGGGGAACCGCGTGACGCGCCCGCCCGACGGCAGGCCGAGGCGCCTCCTCGGGCCCTCAGCCCCGCGCACCCGCGCGCGGCCGCAGCACCACCGCGGCCAGTGCCAGAGCCCCCGCCGCGATCGCCGTCCCCACCCGGAACGCCGTCCGGTACCCCTCGGCCGTCGCCGAGACCACCTCGGCCCCGCCCGCCAGCAAGCCCTCCGTACGACTGGCCGCCAGCACCGACAGCACGGCCAGCCCGAGCGAACCCCCCACCACCTGCGTGGTGTTGAACAGCCCCGACGCCAGCCCGGCGTCCTCCGCCCGGGCACCCGACATGGCGAGTCCGGTCAGCGCGGGCATCGCCGCCGCGAATCCGACGGACAGCAGCATCAGCGGTGGGAGGACGTCCGCGGCGTACGAGCCGTCGGCGGGCGCACGGCTCAGCAGGGCCATCCCGGCGACGATGAGGACGAGCCCCGCGAGCAGGACCCGGTACGCGCCGAACCGTCCGACGGTCCGGGCCGACAGCCCCAGCATCAGCACCCCGATCGCGACCGGCGCCGGGAGGAACGCCGTACCCGTGAGCAACTCGCCGAACCCCAGGACCCGTTGGACGTACAGCGCGCCCAGGAACTGGAAGCCGTACATCGTGGCGATCATCAGGATCTGCACCGCGTTCGCGCCGGACAGCAGCCGGGAGCCGAACAGCCGGAGCCGCAGCAGCGGGCGGGCGGCACGGGCCTGGCGCAGGGTGAACGCCGTGAACAGGACGACGGCGGCCAGGGCCAGGACGAGCGTGCCGGCCGGAGCGCGGTCACCGGACCCGACGATCACGTACACCGTCAGCATCAGCGCCCCCGTCACCAGCGCGGCCCCCGGATAGTCCGCGCCCCGGCCGAGTCCGTCACCGTCCTCGGGGGCGAGCACCCGCACGGCCGCGACGAGGGCGACGATCCCGATCGGCAGGTTGATCAGGAAGATCCAGTGCCAGTTCAGTGCCTGCGTCAGCGCCCCGCCGAGGAAGGTGCCCAGTGCCCCGCCCGCCGCACCCACCGCGCTGAACACCGCGATGGCGCGGGCCTGTTCACGTGGCTCGGGGAACAGCGAGACCAGCATGCCGAGCACCACGGCCGAGGTCATCGCCCCGCCCACGCCCTGCAAGGCACGTGCCGCGATCAGCGCGCCCTGGCCGGTGGCCACCCCGCACAGCACGGACGCCGCCGTGAACACGGCGAGCCCCGCCGTGAACATGCGCTTGCGGCCGACCAGGTCACCGAGCCGGCCCACCAGCAACAGCAGCCCGCCGAACGGGATCAGATAGGCGTTGACCACCCACGCCAGGCCCGGCGCCGAGAAACCGAGGTCGCTCTGGACGGCCGGCATGGCGACCGTGACGATGTTGCCGTCCAGGATCGTCATGAGCGTCCCCGCGCACAGGACGGCAAGGGCCGTCCAGCGGGAGTACGTTCGGCGCGGTGTGCGCGTCGGGGTTTCGGCGACGGCTGTCATGGCGGCGTGGCCTCCGGGTTCTCCATGGTGGTGACAAGCGGCCTTGGTGCACGACTTGTAACGGGGAACATCGTCAGTGACCATGGAGCGCGGCATAAGGAGGCAGTTCGATGTCCCAGAGGAACACCGGTGTAACCGTCCAGGTCGTGAACGCGCACGCCTGCCCGGTGCGGGAAGTTCTTGACAGGGTCTCCGGCAAATGGAGCGTGCAGATCCTCGTCGCGGCCGCCCACGGGCCCATCCGCTTCACCGAGCTGGAGCGCAGCATCGAGGGCATCAGCCGCCGCATGCTGACCCTGACCCTGCGCAACCTGGAGCGCGACGGCCTCGTCACCCGCACCGTCCACCCGACGGTGCCGCCCCGGGTGGAGTACGAACTCACCCCGGTGGCCCGCGAGTTGCACGAGACCCTGCAACGCCTGACCGACTGGGCCGAGCGCAACAGGGTCTACATCGCCGAGGCCCGGGCGCACTACGACGCCGAGCGGGAACCGGAGCCGGTGTCCTGACCTAGAGCAGGCTCGGATCGGTGGCCAGGCCCTTGAGCACCTCGCCCGCGTGCGGGACCAGGCGCCGCTCCTTGAGGTCCATCAGACCGCCGACGGCGGTGATCTCGGCGGCCACGGTGCCGTCCTGCTTGCGGATCGTCTGCCGGATGCGGAAGGTCTTGCCCTCGCCCCACTCGAAGGCGCAGGTCACCTCCACCTCGTCGCCGGCCAGGAGCTCCCGCAGATAGCGGATGGTGGTCTCCAGCGCCACCGGTCCCACCCCGCTGCCGATGAGCCCGGACTGGGTGATCCCGGCGGCCCTGAGCAGCGACCAGCGGGCGTGTTCCGCGTAGTTGAGGTACACGCTCTGGTTGAGGTGGCCCTGTACGTCCGTCTCGTACCCGCGGACGGTCACCGGCACGGAAAACGGCTCGCTCACGTCGATCCCCTCTCACACCACGGCAGTTGCTGCACCCGATCCTGACATGTGCCCCCTACACCCGGCGCGGTGAGGCCAGCAGGTACCGGGCCCTGGTCCGCGGCTGCGTGTACTCGCCGGCCTGCCAGCCGGCCCGCTCCAGGGTGGTCGCGCAGGCCCGCAGTGTCTCGGCGTCCGGCGCGTGCACGGCGACCGCCTCGGGCTGCGGTGTCGCCCGCACCCGGTACCCGGGCGAGCCCCCCGCCTCCGGCGCGTGACCGGCCGCCTCCAGTGCCAGCGCGGCCGCCTGCACCAGGTGAGCGCGCTCCCAGCCGCAGGGCCGGTCCGTCGCCCCGTCGGGGTTCGTCATCCGGCGCAGCTCCAGCAGCCCCTGCCAGGCGCTGTGCACCTCGCGGGTCCGGGCGGGGCCGGTGTCGGCGGGCTCCTCCGTGCCGCCGATGTGCGCGGAGAACACGTCGGCGGCGGGGGCGTCGGCCGGTGCGGGCGCCTCCTCGACCGTCTCGCGCACATGGTGTCCGGCCGGGGTCAGGAAGTGGTCGTGGGGCGGCCTCGGATGCCGGAAGGCCAGCCCGCGCTTGACCAGCGCTTCCAACTGGGCCCCGGTGCCCCGCAGCCGCCCGGTGACGGGGTCGGCGGCGTCGATGACACGCCGCTGTGCGGCGGTGGGCGGTCGCGACACGGCGTGCTCCTTCCGGGCGAGGGACCGCACGACGGCCGTACGGATCACCGGCCCCCTCCGCTTCGAGGCTACGACGGCGGTCTGACATTCCACCCGGCGATCACCGGCCGCCCGTGCTCGGTCCCCAGCCGGCACAGCGTCCCCGTCGCGAGCTGGAACAGCGCCCCGGCCGAGGCGGGCAGACCGAGCCGCCGGGCGGTGAGCACCCGAAGGAAATGGCCGTGCGCCACCAGCACCACGCACCCCTCGGTGTTCGCGTGGGCCGCGTCCACCTTGGCCAGCACGCGGTC
Source organism: Streptomyces sp. NPDC091972 (assembly GCF_044756385.1). Taxonomy (NCBI): domain Bacteria; kingdom Bacillati; phylum Actinomycetota; class Actinomycetes; order Kitasatosporales; family Streptomycetaceae; genus Streptomyces; species Streptomyces sp. NPDC091972. The sequence goes on from NZ_JBIVSV010000006.1 coordinate 395,536, forward strand.
GGCCCGCTCGCCGACCTGCTCCGGACTCTCCCCGGGGTGCTCGGGCGGACCGGGCGCCACCCCGTCCGTGAACAGGAACCAGCCCGGACGCTCCCGCTGGATCTCGACGGTGGTGACGCCCTCGTAGCCGCCGTAGTCCCACTCGCGCAGATCCACGTCGACCCGCAGGTCGTGCAGCCCGATGAGCTCCGCGGTCTCCCGGGCCCGCTGAAGGGGGCTGACGAAGGCGGCGCCGATGCGGTGGGAGCGGATCAGCGGCACCAGGCGGCGCGCCTCCTCCCGGCCGCGCTCGGTCAGCGGTACGTCCGTCGAGCCGGTGTGCCGCCCGGAGCGCGACCACTCGGTCTCGCCGTGCCGCACCAGAAAGAGATCACCCACACGCCCGACCTTTCCCGCTCGCCTTCCAGCACGGTCCCACAGGGCCCCGGTGCCGCGCAGGACGGACTGGGCCGGACGGCCACGGGAGACGTGCGGCGGAAAGGCCCGTCAGCCCGGGGGCCGGCCTCCCGTGCCGGGCCGGTCGTCCGGTGCCCCTCCCTCAGACCCCCGGCAACCCCTGCACCGACTGCGCGAGTTGCCCCACCGCCACCACCAGCGGGGTCACCGGCTGCACGAACTCGTTGAGGCGGTCGAGGGCGCGGCGCAGGACCGTCGGCTGGGGCTCGGGCTCCTCGAGTTCCTCGCGGAGCCGGCGCAGCTCCCTGGTGGTGGCGTCGGGGTCGGCCAGGGCCGCCCGGTGCTCCTCCAGCAGCCGTTCGACGTACGCGAGGAGCTCGGCCGTGCGCTCGGCGTCCTGCGGCTGGAAGGAAACCGAGCCGGAGAAGGCCTGCGCGCGGTGCCCCACGGCCTGGTTGCCGACGTGGTGGGTGCCACCGTTGATCATGACGCCGTTGTTGACCGGAGGGTCCTGACGTCCGTCGTCGTTGCCCATGATGAGGATCTCCCACTCGCCGAAACTGACTGCCCGGACTACGTGCCGGAGCCACCGACGGCACCCGTGGCCGCCGCCCCGGGCTGCTCGGAAACGTGCTGTGTGGCGGTCGCGCCGGAACCGATCGCCTGGTTGCCGATGATGCTCGTGCCGCCCTGCTGGATGAGCCCCTGGTTCAGGATGGTCTGCTGCTGGGCGCGGAAGTCGGTGATGTCGTAGCCGCGCGCGTCGAGGAACTCGCGGATCGCGGCGAGGGTGTGGCGCTCCACCAGGGCCGTGACCCGTGTGGCGTCCACGACCTGGAAGTAGTTGTGGTAGTTCGGGCTCAGCGCCAGCTCCCGCACGCTCACCCGCGCGCCGAAGTCGTAGACCGGGTCCTCCTCCAGGGCCTTGAGCTCGTCCACCATCCGTCTGCTGTGCCGCTCGTCGAAGTACGCCTGCCGCAGGGCCCGCGCCGGCGCCGCGTAGAAGGCCTTCCCGGTGCGGGGGACCGCGTCCAGCAGCAGTCCGCGTCGCGCGGCGGGGGAGAGGGGGCCGCGCAGCCGGTCCACGACGTGGTAGTCGGCGCGCACCGGACCGAGCACGTGGTTGCTGGAGTGCAGGTGGAGCGTCCGTCCCGTGGTCGAGAAGTGCAGGAACACGCTCGGCACGACGTCCCCGCCCCACAGCGGCACGTGGACCGCCAGATAGTGGCGGACCGTCCCGGTGGGACGCTCCGTGATCCGCTCGACCTCCTCGGCCGACAGCCGTGCGGCCGGGGCGAGGCTCTTGACCCTGATGAACCGCTCGTCGTCCCCGATGCTGGTGCCGCTCACGAAGACGCGGTCCTCGACGACGAGAGAGGCGAGGGACTCGGCGAGGTCCGCCGCCGTCCCGTCCTGCGAGCCGCGTGCGGCGGTGGCCCGCAGCCGCGCGCGGACGTGGTCGACCAGCTCGGTGACGGTGAACGCCTGCGGCCCCGCGGGGTGCGCGACCCTGCCCATCGGGTCCCCGGCGGGCAGCAGCGGCACGGCGATCGACCACTGCGCGGCGGCCTCCGCGTAACCGATGAAGGGCGTGTACCCGCTGTACACCGTGACGTTCCCCTCCTGCGCCTCCCTGATGGCGGCCAGCCGCTCCGCCATCCACTTGCGCCGCGGCACGGTCGGCCGGGGCTGCCGGGCGAAGGCCTCGCGCGTCATGGTCGTGCGCAGCAGCCGGTCGACGGCGAGGTCATGGCGTACGACGGTGACGTAGGCGGACGCCACCGTCGCGAGGGACAGCAGCACGGCCGGCACCCCGGCCAGATAGGAGCCCAGCAGCCAGCTCACGAAGCCGGGGGCGGGCAGCATGGCGACGAGGACGCCGAAGGCGAAGGCGACGAGCACCGTGATGCCCGCGGTGATCGCGGTGCCCACCAGCACCCTGTTCTCGGGCTGGTGGCTGCCCCGGGTGGCCCGGCTCGGCCGCCCGCCGGCCCACTGGCTCGCCGACAGGAACACCGTGACGAACAGCAGCCACAGGGGCGCGAACACCGCCAGGACGGTGAAGGCCGCGGTCAGCCGCAGATCGCGGCGCCGGCGAAGGTCCTGGGCGGTCAGGCAGTGCCGTGCGACCGTCACCAGGTCGACGCCGGGCGAGGTCGCCACAGCGCCGGCCTCGTCGGCCAGGAGGTCCTCCACCACCCGCTCGGCGAAGCCCTCGTCCGTGTAGGCCGCGGCGCACAGATACCGGGTGACGTCACCGGGTGTGCTCCCGACCGGCATGTGGACCGGCGCCGTCGTCATGCCGGGCCCTCCCTCTCTCCAGCGGCGGAGCGGCGCCGTGCGGGCGCCGACGGAGCTTCCGGCCCGGGCCCGTCGCGGCCCGCCGGTCAGGAGCACGAGCAGTGCGCCCGCCACCAGGCCGAACAGCAGGCCGCTGGGCAGCAGGTAGTCCAGCATCATGTCGGCCGGGGGCAGCCGCGACTCGGGGACGAAGGCCGTGTGCAGGCCCCACCACACGAGGTTGGACGCCACCGAGACGCTCCCGCCTGCGACGAGACAGCGCAGCGGGCCCGTCCTCCCGCGGGCCGGCATCCGCCATACGAAGAAGGCGAGGCCCGCGAGCAGGAACAGGACGGCGAGGTCGTTCACGACCAGTCCGGCCGTGGTGCCGTACCGCGCGTCCGAGGTGTCCCAGGCGGGGACGGACGCGGCTTCGAGGAGTCGGCGCAGGGTTTCGCTGTCGGACCCCTCGATGGAGAACTTCCGCTCGTAGAGGTCGCGCACCGGACCCTGCGCCCAGGGGCTGCCGAGCAGGCCGACGCTCAGGGCCAGCAGCGCGAGCCGGGCCCGTAAGCCCGAGGGCGCCTTCGCGGCACGGCGACGAGACGAGAACACCCGGGATCCCCCCATCCCCCGGCCCTGCGGATCAGTGGCCGCACTCTATGGCATCCCCGCTCTCCTCGAACGTGAATCCCGCCAACCCCTCGGGCTACTGCCGGTATCCGCTCAGGAACCGGCCGATCCGGCCGATCGCCGCCTCCAGGTCCTGCGCGTGGGGCAGTGTCAGGATGCGGAAGTGGTCGGGGGCCGGCCAGTTGAAGCCGGTGCCCTGGACGACCTGGATCTTCTCCCGCAGCAGCAGGTCCAGGACGAACTTCTCGTCGTCGTGGATTTTGTGGACCTTGGGGTCGAGGCGCGGGAAGGCGTACAGCGAGCCCTTCGGCTTCACGCAGGAGACGCCGGGGATCTCGTTGAGCTTCTCCCAGGCCACCGTGCGCTGCTCGTACAACCGGCCGCCGGGCGCGGTCAGTTCGTGGATGGACTGGCGGCCGCCGAGCGCGGCCTGGATGGCGTACTGCGCGGGGGCGTTGGCGCACAGCCGCATGGAGGCGAGCATGGTCAGGCCCTCCAGATAGTTCTTCGCGTGCTGCCTGGGGCCGGTGACCACCAGCCAGCCCGAGCGGAAGCCGGCCACCCGGTACGTCTTGGACAGGCCGCAGAAGGTCAGCACGACCAGGTCGGGGGCGAGCGCGGCGACCGAGTGGTGCACGGCGTCGTCGTAGAGGATCTGGTCGTAGATCTCGTCGGCGAAGACCATCAGGCCGTGCCTGCGGGCGAGGTCGAGGATGCCCTCGATGATCTCCTTGGGGTAGACCGCGCCGGTGGGGTTGTTCGGATTGATGATGACGACGGCCTTGGTGCGGTCGGTGATCTTCGACGCCATGTCGTCCAGGTCCGGGTACCAGTCGGCCTGTTCGTCGCAGAGGTAGTGGACCGCCTTGCCGCCGGCGAGCGTGGTGACCGCCGTCCAGAGGGGGAAGTCGGGGGCGGGGATGAGGATTTCGTCGCCGTCCTCGACCAGCGCCTGTACGGCCATCGAGATCAGTTCGGAGATGCCGTTGCCGAGGTAGACGTCGTCGACGTCGACCTCCAGACCCAGGGTCTGGTAGCGCTGGGCGACCGCGCGGCGGGCGGAGAGGACGCCCCGGGAGTCCGTGTAGCCGTGCGCCTTGGGGAGCATGCGGATCATGTCCTGGAGGATCTCCTCCGGCGCCTCGAAGCCGAACAGCGCGGGGTTGCCCGTGTTGAGGCGCAGCACGCTGTGGCCCGCCTCCTCCAGTGCGTCGGCGTGCTCGATCACCGGGCCGCGGATCTCGTAACAGACCTCGCTGAGCTTGCTCGACTGCCGGAACTCCATGCGCTGCTGCCTCTCCGGTTACCTGTGTTGCTTGGTTTTACCAAGTAGGAGCTTGGAAAGTCCAACGACTTGTCTAGACTGCGTCGCATGTCACCTCGCCGAAGCTACGACCAGTACTGCTCCGCGGCCCGCGCCCTCGACCTCGTCGGCGACCGCTGGACCCTGCTGATCGTCCGGGAACTGCTGTCCGGCCCGCGCCGCTACACGGACCTGCACGCCGACCTGCCCGGCGTGAGCACGGACGTACTCGCCTCACGGCTGAAGGACATGGAACGCGACGGCCTCGCCGGCCGTCGCCGGCTGCCCCCGCCCGGCGCGGCCTACGTCTACGAACTCACCCCGCGCGGACGCGAGTTGTTGCCCGTGCTCCAGGCCCTCGGCGCCTGGGGCGGACCCGAACTCGGCGAACGGCGGCCCACCGACGCGGTACGCGCGCACTGGTTTGCGCTGCCCCTGCTGCGCACGCTGGAGGGCGAGGGGCTCGTCGAAGTGCAACTGGAGGAAGGGCGGTTCCATCTGTACGTCGGCGGGTTCCAGGACGGTCCCGCGTACGGCGACGGGCCGGCCCCCGGGGAGCCCGACGCCCGGCTGGTCATGGACGCCGGGACCTGCGAGGCGCTCAGCCGGGGGGAGTCGAGCCTGGCGGAGGCGGTGCGGGACGGGCGGGTCCGGGTGACCGGGGACGGCACGATCGCCAAGGCACTGCGGGCGGGGTGAGAGGGCGGGATGAAACGAAGAAGGCCCGCCGGAGCGGGCCTTCTTGATGAACCATCAGCTGTCCGGACGGGCTGTCAGGCCCCCGGCGGCACCCGGGAGGGCCGCCCCGAGCCGCGGGTCAGCGCGTACCCGCCGACCCCGGCCAGTGCGGCGAGCGCACCGCCGATCGCGGTCCACACCCACCGGTCGGACCACCAGCCCGAGGACCAGCCGTCCTCGGGCTCGATGGCGGACAGCACGGCGGAGGAGTCCTCCGAGCCGTCCTCGTCCGCCTCGGACTTCATCGCGATGCCCGGCACCAGCGGCTCGGCCAGTGAACCGTCCACCGCGGCCGAACCCCCGATGTCCTTGGAGTCGACCCGGACCTCGGTGCCGACCGGCAGGCCCAGGTCGGCCGTGGTGAGACCGACGGCCGTCAGCCGGACGTAGTAGGTGCCCGGCAGCGGATCGTTGGCCCACGCCTCCGACCAGGCGCGAACCGTGCGCAGGGTGCAGGCCAGCTCCACCGAGGAGGCGTCCGCGGCCGCGGTGCGGGTCTGGGCGCCGTACTGGCAGGACTGGCGGCGGCGCAGTCCGTCGTACACGTCGATCTGCCAGGTCTGCGAGGCGTGGGTCTCGGGCAGCTTCACCGTCGCCTCGACGGTGGGACGCAGGCCGGCGTCGGCGGGGAACGACCAGTACAGGTAGTCGCCCGTGGAGCCGCTCGCCGTGGCGGTCCGGCCCTGCTCGATCTCGGTCGCCGTGCGGAAGGACGTGCCCGCCTGCGTGGGCGCGTCACCGTCCGCCGAGGCCGTCGGCGTCGGCGAGGAGTCGGCCGCGGCCGGTGCGGCGGCCAGCGCGAGCAGCAGCAGGGAAGCGCTCAACGCGCGTGTGAACCTCATCAGTTGGTCCTCCAGACCGCGACCCGCCAGCGTGACAGCCAGCCCCACAGCAGACCGGCGACGAAACCGGCGAGGATCAGCACGCCGAGCAGCCACCAGCCGCGCCCGAGGCCGAAGGAGGCCACGTCGCTCGCGTGCGACGGCCCGTCCACGACGTCGACCGTCAGCTCGAGAGGCAGACCCGGGGTGGTCTTCACCCCGGCGGCCGCCGAGAAGGAGTTGGTGACCTGGAGGCACACGGTCTCGGCCGGGGCGTCCTCGTCGTCGCTCTCCGCCTTCGGGTACCTGAGCCCCGTGGAGATCACGTCCGTCCGGCCGTTGCCCGCCGCCTCGCCGCGCACGATCTCCCGGCCGTGCACGGTGACCGCCCGCAGCAGCACCCCGTACGAGGGGTTCACGGCCCGGTCGGCCCCCACGCTCACCGAGGCCCGCAGCTCCTGGCCCGGATCGACGTCCACCCGGTACCAGCGCTGCCGGGCGAACTCCTCGCGGTCGGTGTACAGCCCGGACTTCAGCGTGGGCGCCGTGGCGCAGGTGCCGGCGCCCTCGGTGGCCACCGGGGTCACCACCGGGTCGGCCGCGCGGTCCACCAACTGGTTCACCTTGTCGGTGAGTTCGTCGGCGTGCTCGACCGAGGTGTAGGTCCCGCCGGTCGCCTCCGCGATGCAGCTCAACTGCTGCCGCATCTTGGTGTTCGGTACCAGGCCGAGGGTGTCGATGGTCAGCCCGATGCCCTTGGCGGCGATCTCGCGGGCCACCTCGCACGGGTCCAGCGGGGCACAGGTGTCCTCGCCGTCGCTGATCAGCACGATCCGCTTGGAGGAGGCGCTGTCCGTGAAGTCGCCGGCGGACTTCAGCAGCGCGGGCCCGATCGGCGTCCACCCGGTGGGCGAGAGGGTCGCCACCTGCGTCTTGGCCTCGGTGCGGTCCAGCGTGCTGACCGGGTAGAGCTGCGCGGTGTCCTTGCAGCCCGTCTTCTGGTTGTCGCCCGGGTAGTTGGCGCCGAGGGTCCGGATGCCGAGCTGGACCTCCTCGGGCGTCGCGTCCAGCACCTCGTTGAAGGCCCGCTTCGCCGCCGCCATCCTGGTGCCGCCGTCGATGTCCGCCGTCCGCATCGAGCCGCTCACGTCGAGGACGAGATCGACCTGCGGGGCGGTGCCGCTCGTGGGTTCACCGGCGACCGCCGCGACCGGGAAGACGATCCCGGCCGTCAGGGCGGCGAGCAGGGCGCACACTCCTGCCGCCGGCCGTTTTCTTGTGATCATCGCCGGATCCTATTGATCAGGTGCGCCAGGCTCCAAAACGGCCGCTCACCGGACTCCGGAACGGCCGCGCGCCCGGCTCCGAAGCAGCCGCTCACCGGAGGGGGTTGGGCAGTTCCGTCCACTGGTCGCCCGGAATGCCCGGCGACAGCCGCATCAGCGTCAACGCCTTCGTCGGCAGCGGCTGTTCGAGCAGAGCCGCCAGATCGGGGGTGCGCGGCAGCTCTCGTACGGCCGACTCCAGTGCCCCCCGCAACGCCGCCGCCGAACCCGCCGTGGCCGCGAGGGCCCCGGCCACCAGGGAGCCGAACAGCTTGCGCCGCAGAGCCGTCTCGTCGTCCGTGACGACCCGCCCGGACAGTGCCGGGACCGGGATGCCGTGCCGGGCCAGCCTGGCCGGGCTGACCCGGATGTCGGCGAGGTCCCGGTAGACCAGCCGGAGCGGCGCGCCCGACTCGGACAGGACCACGAGGAGGTTCTGCCCGTGGGCCTCCAGGGCGACGCCGAGCTCCAGGAGCCGCAGCCCGGCCGTGAGGGCGAGCCGGGCGAACTCGGCCAGCCACACCGGGGATTCGGGCAGGCCGGTGGTGGCGAGGGCCGCCACGGGCAGGACCCGGTCGCCGTACACCTGAGGGGACTCACGCAACACGGCCGCCAGGTCGGGGGAGTTGGCCGTCGCCGCCCCCAGCGTGCGGGTGAAGTGCAGGAGCCCGTCCATGCGCTCCGCCAGCGTCTCCGCGAACTCCGACAGGGTCGCCGACATGCTGATCGAGTAGACGGAGATGTCCCGCACCGACGACGTCAGCCGTGCGCTGAGCGCGGTTTTCACATGCGGTCCGCCGGGCAGGGCGAGGGTGCGCAGGGACATCAGCGGGTGGGCCCCGGTGCCTTCCGGGACGGCCCGCTTCAGCACATGCTCCGCCTGCCACGGGTGCACGGGCAGCAACAGTCGCCCCCCGTCCCGCAGCTCCGCCGGCCACGCGCCCGTCACCAGGCACTCGTCGACCGGTACGGGGACCGGTCCCAGGGGGACCAGCGGCCGGTGCTCGGGCGCGTAGGCCAGTTGCTCGGCCACCGAGAAGCCGGGCCGGGAACGGCAGTTGGGGTGGTAGGGGTGCCCGTCCACGATCCGCTGCTCCCACTCCCAGTCGTGCGCCGGCCACTCAGGCGAGCGGGGTGGCTGCCCTGCCCTCGACAGCGCCAACGACGCCACGCTGTCGGCGAGTTCGGCCGCGAAGTCCGTGCCGTGCGGTACGCCCAGGGCGGTCATCAGACGCGCCGGATCGTCATGGGCGACCTCGTCGAGCCGTACGACGGCGACCCGGGCGGCGGTGGCGAAGGGGTCCGGGTGGGGGCCGTGCAGTCTGCGGCCGTCCGAGAGGCGCAGGGTGAGCCCCTCCCGGCCGGTCTCCCGCGCCGCGACCCAGGGCAGCGGCTCGTGCGTGAGGCCCCGCCACAGCCGGGACAGGACGGCCGCGCGGGCGCCGGGCAGCTCGGCGGCGTACCGCGCCACCAGGTCGGGGCGCAGGACGGCCAGCTCCTCGGCGAACCGGGCCTCGGTGGCGCGGGGACGGTGCACGGGTGGACTCCCTCGGGTACGACTGGTGTCACGGCGGGTCGGTCACGGCAGACATACTGATCGTCATCGCCCCAGATGAACCGTAGAGAACGAGTGAACCGCGTGGATCTCCTGCCCCCGCCGGCCGGCACCGCCGTCGCACCCCGCGCCGACGCGTACGCGGCGGCGCCCCTGCTGAACTGCCTGCTGCGCGAAGCGGCCGTGCCGCTCCCGGAACCCGGCGAGCGCCCGGTGTACCGGCTGCCCGGCGGGCGCCTGCTCAGGGTGCGGGGCGGGCGGCGGCCCGCCGAGCCCGAGGTGCGCACGTCGGCCGGGTGGCGGCGCATCGGGCACCCCGAGCTCGTGAAGCTCGTCGCCGAGGAGCTGATCCGGCACACCGGCGTGTCCAACCACGAACTGCCCGCCGAGATGATCGACAGCCGGGACGCGGTGGCCGCCCTCCTCACGGCCCGGGACCGGGCCACGGCACCCGACGACCCGTACCTGCGCTCCGAGCAGTCCCTCGTCACCGGCCATCCCCACCACCCCGCGCCCAAGGCCCGCGGCGGCGGCCCGGCCGCCGCCTGGCTGCCGTACGCCCCCGAGGCCCACGCCCGCTTCCCGCTGGTCCTGCTCGGGGTGCGCGAGGACGCCGTCGTCGAGGAGGGCGACACCACCGCCCTCGACACGCTCGGCGAGGCCCCGCCCGGATACCGGCTGCTGCCCGCCCACCCCTGGCAGCTCGCCCTGGTGGACTGCGCGGACGCCTTCGCGGACGGCCGCCTGGTCCGGCTCGGCACGACCGGGTTCGACACCTGGCCCACGGCCGCGATCCGCACGGTGTACGCCCCCTCCCGCGACCTCTTCCTCAAGTTCAGCCTCGACGTCCGCATCACGAACGACATCCGCCGGCTCTGGCGCCACGACCTGCTCGAACTCCGCCGCACGGATGAAGCGGTCGCGAGGGCCTTCGCCGCGAGCCCCGGCCGCGCCGCCTGGCTGAGCGACCGCGGCTACCGCACCGCCGACTTCGCCTTCGAGGAACTCGCCGTGCTGGTCCGCGACGGCCTGCGGGGGCATGTGCGGCCGGGCGCGACCCCGCTGCTCGCCGCCGGCCTCGTGGAGGGCTTCGAGGGCAGCCCGCTCGACGGCACCGAGGACCCCGCGGCCTGGTGGGAGGCGTACCTGGGCGCGGTCGTCCCGCCCGCCCTCGCGGCCTTCGCCGACCACGGTGTCGTACTGGAGGCGCATCTGCAGAACACCCTGGTCGCCGTGGACGCCGACGGCATGCCGGTGCAGGCGCTGTTCCGGGACGCGGAGGGCGTGAAGCTGCTGTCGGACGTGCCGCGGGCGGCAGGATGGGAACGGCTGGTGTACTGCCTGGTCGTGAACCACCTGTGCGAGGTCGCCGCGGCCCTCGCCGAACGCCGGCCCGGCTTCGACCCCTGGCCCGCCGCCCGCCGCGAACTGTCCCGCCACGACCTCCCCGAGGCCGCCGCCCTCCTCACCGCGCCCACCCTCCCCGGCAAGACGAACCTGCTGCTGAGGTGGACGGGGGCGGACGGGGCGGCCGCCCGCTACCTGCCGCTGCCCAACCCGCTGGCGGCGGCGGGAGCTGAACTACCCTGACCGGTGTGCTCCGCGAAGTGACAGCTGTTCGATACGTGACCCCGCTGCGGTCCGGCGGCTCGGTGCCCGCCGTCGTCGAGGCCGACGACCTGGGGACGTACGTCGTGAAGTTCACCGGCTCCGCCCAGGGGCGCAAGGCGCTGGTCGCCGAGGTGATCGTCGGTGAGCTGGCGCGGGCGCTGGGACTGCGTTTCCCCGAGCTGGTCCTCGTGCGCTTCGACCCGGCAATCGCCGACAGCGAGCCGCACCAGGAGGTGCGGGACCTGCACGCGGCGAGCGCCGGGGTGAACCTCGGCATGGACCATCTGCCGGGTGCCAGGGACTTCACCCCCGAGCTCGCCCGGCACTGCCGTGTCGATCCGCTGGAGGCGGGCCGGGTGGTCTGGCTCGACGCGCTGACCGTGAACGTCGACCGCACGGTGCACAGCTCCAACCTGATGGTCTGGCCGACGCTCGGCGTCGCACCCCCGCGCCTGTGGCTCATCGACCACGGCGCGGCCCTCGTCTTCCATCACCGCTGGGACGGTTCCGAGCCCGCCAGGCGCTACGACTTCCGCCACCACGCCCTCGGCCGGTACGGCCCCGACGTACGGACCGCCGACGCCGAACTGGCGCCGAAGGTGACGCGCGAGCTGCTGCGGGAGATCGTCGCGGAGGTGCCGGACGGCTGGCTGACGGAGTTCACCACACCCGCCGAGATGCGCGAGGCGTACGTCGACTACTTGCACGCGCGCGTGCGGGCCTCCGCCGACTGGCTCCCCACCGACTTCCCCAGCCCGGAGGAACTCGCCGCCGAGGAGGCCCTGCGGGCGGCGCGGACGGAACAAGGACGGCCGAACTGGCTCAAGCGGGTCCCCGACCTGCACGGCAAACCGGCCGCACAACAGGATTGGTCGGTGCACCTCGGATGAGTCCCGTCGTACAGATCGAGTACTGCACCCAGTGCCGCTGGCTGCCCCGCGCGGCCTGGCTGGCGCAGGAGCTGCTCACCACCTTCGAGGCGGAGCTGGGGGAGCTGTCCCTCAAGCCGGGGACGGGCGGGATCTTCGTCGTGCGCGTCGACGACGAGGTCGTCTGGGACCGGCGGGAGCAGGGCTTCCCGGAGCCCACGGCGGTGAAGCAGGCCGTACGCGACCGAGTGGCCCCGGGGAAGCCCCTGGGCCACTCGGACAAGGCCGCTCGGGAGGACGCCTCCTGAGCGGGGGCGGCCTCAGCCCTTGAGCTGCTCGTACGCCGGCAGCGTCAGGAAGTCCGCGTAGTCGTCGTCGAGGGAGACCTGGAGCAGCAGGTCGTGGGCCTGCTGCCAGTGGCCTGCCGCGAACGCCTCCTCGCCGATCTCCGCGCGGATGCTGTCGAGCTCCTCGGCGGCGACCTTGCGGGCCAGCTCCGGGGTGGCCTTCTCGCCGTTCTCGAACTCGACGCCCGCGTTGATCCACTGCCAGATCTGCGAGCGGGAGATCTCGGCGGTGGCCGCGTCCTCCATGAGGTTGAAGATGGCGACCGCGCCGAGCCCGCGCAGCCACGCCTCGATGTACCGGATGCCGACCTGGACGGCGTTGACCAGGCCGTTGTACGTCGGCTTCGCCTCCAGCGAGTCGATCGCGATGAGGTCGGCCGCCTCGACGTGGACGTCCTCGCGCAGCCGGTCCTTCTGGTGGGGCTTGTCGCCGAGGACCTTGTCGAAGGACTCCATGGCGATCGGGACCAGGTCGGGGTGGGCGACCCAGGAGCCGTCGAAACCGTCGTTCGCCTCGCGGTCCTTGTCGGCGCGGACCTTCTCGAAGGCGACCTTGTTGACCTCGGCGTCCCGGCGCGAGGGGATGAAGGCCGCCATGCCGCCGATCGCGTGCGCTCCGCGCTTGTGGCAGGTGCGGACGAGGAGTTCGGTGTACGCGCGCATGAACGGGGCCGTCATCGTGACCGCGTTGCGGTCCGGCAGGACGAACCTGGCGCCGCCGTCACGGAAGTTCTTCACGATGGAGAACAGGTAGTCCCAGCGGCCCGCGTTCAGCCCCGAGGCGTGGTCGCGGAGCTCGTAGAGGATCTCCTCCATCTCGTACGCCGCCGTGATCGTCTCGATCAGGACGGTTGCCCGGACGGTGCCCTGCGGGATGCCGCAGTACTCCTGCGCGAAGACGAACACGTCGTTCCACAGGCGCGCCTCGAGGTGCGACTCGGTCTTCGGGAGGTAGAAGTACGGGCCCTTGCCGAGGTCGAGCAGCCGCTGGGCGTTGTGGAAGAAGTACAGGCCGAAGTCGACGAGGGCGCCGGGAACCTGGGTGCCGTTCGCGTCGACCAGGTGCCGCTCGTTGAGGTGCCAGCCGCGCGGGCGCATGACGACGGTGGCGAGTTCCTCGTTCGGGCGCAGGGCGTACGACTTGCCGGACTTCTCGTCGGTGAAGTCGATGCTGCGGGTGTACGCGTCGGCAAGGTTGATCTGACCCCCGACGACGTTCTCCCACGTGGGCGCGGAGGCGTCCTCGAAGTCCGCGAGCCACACCCGGGCACCGGAGTTCAGGGCGTTGACCGTCATCTTGCGGTCGGTGGGACCGGTGATCTCGACCCGGCGGTCGTCCAGGGCCGCGGGGGAGGGGGCCACCTTCCAGGAGTCGTCCGCGCGGATCGCGGCGGTCTCCGGGAGGAAGTCGAGCGTGCAGGTGCGGGCGATCTCGGCGCGGCGCTCGGCGCGGCGGGCGAGCAGTTCGTCACGCCGGGGCGTGAACCGGCGGTGCAGCTCGGCCACGAAGGCGAGGGCCGCCTCGGTCAGGACCTCCTCCTGCCGCGGCAGGGGCTCGGCGTCGACGATGGCCAGCGGGGACGGCGCTGGTGCGGACATGAGCGGTCACTTCCTTCAGCGGTGGCACCGGGTGCCAGTCGAACCGGGTACGCGAGCGGCGCCCCTCGCAACGGCAGGGCGCTTCTGAACAGTGGATACTAGTTTCCTCATTGTGGAAGTTCAATGGTTTGTTGATGTCGAGATTCTCCGCGTCGAGCAAGGGTGGCTCCGCGTGCCACCCCGTTCACTCAAGGTGCGCCAGATCCTCCGGGGTGTCGATGTCGTACGGCTCGGCCACGTCCCCGCACTCGACGAGGGTGAGGGCGTGCCGGTGCTCCTCCAGATAGGCGCGTGCCCCCCGGTCGCCGGTCGCAGTCGCCGCGATCCCGGCCCAGTGCCCGGCACCGAAGAGGACGGGATGGCCGCGGACGCCGTCGTAGGCGGCCGAGACGAGCGACGTCTCGTCCGCGTGGGCGGCGAGCACCCGGCGCACCGCCTCCGCCCCGATGCCGGGCTGGTCGACGAGCGAGACCAGTGCGGCCCGCGCCCCCGTCCCGGCGAGCGAGTCGAGCCCGGCCCGCAGCGAGGACCCCATCCCGTCGGCCCACTCCGGGTTCTCCACCAGCACACACCCGCCGAGCTCGGCCCGCTCCCGTACGGTCGCCGCGGCCGCCCCCAGCACCACGTGCACCCGGGCGCAGCCGGCCGCGCGCAGGACACCGACCGCGTGTTCGACGAGCGGGCGGCCCCGGTGTTCGAGCAGCGCCTTGGGCCGCCCGCCGAGCCGCCGCCCACCGCCTGCCGCCAGAAGCAGTCCGGCGACCTGCTGTTCGTTCTCCGTCATGTGTCCTGCATACCTGACGCGCCGGCGTGCGCCGGGTTTCCGCGGGCTGAATTTCGGTCCGTACGGTGGCGCCTGGCGCCCCGTGTGGCGTTTACTGACCCGCGTCCCTCGGGGTCTGACGCCGGGGCGCACGAAGGAGTGCGAGGGGGAGAGCTGTGTTGCGGAGCTTGGGGCAGAGGCCAGTGACCGGCAGCGACAAGGATCCGAGAGTGGCGGAACTGCGGGCCGCGGTGTCCCGGCTGCGCCGCGAACTCGCCGCGCACCCCGCGGAGTTCCCCGACCGGTGCATCGCCGAGGACGAACTCGCCGCGCTGGCCGCCATGGCGATCGACGGCACACCCGAAGTCCGGCGCCTGCGAAGGTCGTTACTGCTGATCGCGGGTGCGATCGGGTCGGTGAGCGCGCTGTCCAGGGGCCTGGCGGAGGTGCGGGACGCGGTGGAGCTGTTCGGGGAGCCGCGGCGCTAGGGGAACGAACCCCGGTACCCCCCGTGCGTGCGGTGCTCGAACTCCGGACAGAGCCAGGTCTCCTGGACGAACTCGGTGAGGTCGTCCCAGACGTCGAAGATGTTCCCTGGTCCCCGCTTGCCCTCGACCCGCAGATAGCGGTCCTTGATGTCCCGGAAACAGGCCAGCCCGGCCATCAGCCCGTTGCCGTAGGGGCTGTAGTCGGACCACGCGCACGCGATGCAGGCCTTCATCCGGGCCGCCCGTGGCAGTTGGCGCTGGATGTCCCGCAACGCTGTCTCGAAGTCGTCCTGCCCCTCGGTGTTGCGGAACTCGTGCCCGTCGAGGAGCAGTGTGGTGGTCAGGGTCTCCGCGTCCAGGCCGCGGCGCGGGCCCGCCGGGTCCCCGAGCCGGAGCGCACAGCGCAGCACCCCCGGCCGGACACCGCTCCCCCGGACCTCGACGGGGATCGGCACCTCCCACTCCAGGAGGCAGGAGCACAGCCCCCCGTCGAAGAACGAGAACATCTGCTCGGGCGGATCGCCGCCCACCGCACCGAGGTCCTCCATGGAGTCGCTCTCGAAGCGGACACCCCTGATCGTCGTACGGATCATCCTCCGGCCGTCCGACTCGAAGACGACGTCCTCGGTGCCGTGCCGGTCGGTGTACCGCCCCGGCCAGCGCTGTAAGGCCGTCACGCCGGGCTCTGCGTGGCCAGTGCCTCCGAGAGTTCCGCCGCCACCTGCTGGAGCACCGGCACGATCCGTTCGGTGGCCGCCTCGGTGACCCGCCCCGCCGGGCCGGAGATCGAGATGGCCGCCGCGGTGGGGGAGTCGGGCACCGACACCGCGAGGCAGCGGACGCCGATCTCCTGCTCGTTGTCGTCGACCGCGTACCCCTGGCCGCGCACCTCCTTCAGGGCCGCGAGGAACCCGTCCGGTGTGGTGATCGTCTTCTCCGTCGCGGCCGGCATGCCGGTCCGGGCGAGCAGGGCGCGCACCTCGTCGTCGGGGGTGTTGGCGAGCAGGGCCTTGCCGACGCCCGTCGAGTGCGGCAGGACGCGCCGGCCGACCTCGGTGAACATCCGCATGGAGTGCTTCGACGGCACCTGGGCGACGTAGACGATCTCGTCCCCGTCGAGCAGGGCCATGTTGGCGGTCTCGCCGGTCTCCTCGACCAGGCGGGCGAGGTAGGGGCGGGCCCAGGTGCCGAGCAGCCGGGCGGCCGACTCGCCGAGGCGGATCAGGCGCGGGCCGAGGGCGTAGCGCCGGTTGGGCTGCTGGCGGACGTAACCGCAGGACACCAGGGTCCGCATCAGGCGGTGGATGGTGGGCAGCGGCAGCCCGCTGCTCGCGGACAGTTCGCTCAGTCCGACCTCTCCGCCCGCGTCCGCCATCCGTTCCAGCAGATCGAAGGCGCGCTCGAGGGACTGGACCCCGCCGCCGGCGGACTTGGCGGAGTCGGTGGTGCTGGCGCTGGACGTCGGCACGGCGCGTTCCTTTCGGGGCTGCCTTTCGGGTCTGGGCAGGAGGCAGAAGCCTACCCGGCAGTCGGTTGACTCCCCGCTGGTGCATAGCTACGTTCTGCTTGCCGGAATAGTAATTCCGCCTTGTGGAAACGTCCAGACTGTCGACCCGAGGTGCACTGTGGGGAAGTGTGCCCTTGACGGCGTTCGGCCGGGAGTGAAGACTCCTTCAACAGAAAGTTGAATTCCGTTACGCGGAAGTTAACGGCGGCAGAGAGGGGTCCGGGTGTCCGACACAGAACTGGTGCTGCGCTCGACGCGCGTCATCACGCCCGAGGGGACGCGGCCCGCGTCCGTCGCGGTCGCCGACGGCACGATCACGGCCGTGTCGTCGTACGACGCCCCCGTGCCCCGGGGTGCCCGCGTGGAGGACCTCGGGGACGACGTCCTGCTGCCCGGCCTGGTCGACACCCACGTGCACGTCAACGACCCCGGCCGCACCGAATGGGAGGGCTTCTGGACCGCCACGCGCGCGGCGGCGGCCGGCGGCATCACCACCCTCGTCGACATGCCGCTCAACTCCCTCCCGCCCACGACGACGGTCGAGCACCTCCGTACGAAGCAGGCGGTCGCCGCCGACAAGGCGCACATCGACGTCGGATTCTGGGGCGGCGCCCTGCCCGACAACGCCAAGGACCTGCGTCCGCTGCACGAGGCGGGGGTCTTCGGGTTCAAGGCGTTCCTGTCGCCGTCCGGCGTGGACGAGTTCCCGCACCTCGACCAGGACGGACTCGCCCGCTCGCTGGCCGAGATCGCCTCCTTCGGCGGGCTGCTGATCGTGCACGCCGAGGACCCGCACCACCTGGAGGCCGCCCCGCAGCAGGCCGGCCCCCGGTACGCGGACTTCCTGGCCTCCCGGCCGCGCGACGCCGAGGACACGGCGATCGCCCGACTCATCGACCA
Organism: Streptomyces sp. NPDC091972; assembly: GCF_044756385.1. Classification (NCBI taxonomy): domain Bacteria; kingdom Bacillati; phylum Actinomycetota; class Actinomycetes; order Kitasatosporales; family Streptomycetaceae; genus Streptomyces; species Streptomyces sp. NPDC091972. Next base: position 412,671 of record NZ_JBIVSV010000006.1, read on the forward strand.
GGCCAAGCGGTTGGACGCCCGCGTGCACGTGCTGCACCTGTCGTCGAGCGACGCGCTCCCGCTGATCGCCCGGGCGAAGGCGGACGGGGTCCGCCTCACCGTGGAGACCTGCCCGCACTACCTCACCCTCACCGCCGAGGAAGTCCCGGACGGGGCGAGCGAGTTCAAGTGCTGCCCGCCCATCCGCGAAGCCGCCAACCAGGACCTGCTGTGGCAGGCGCTGGCCGACGGCACCATCGACTGCGTGGTCACCGACCACTCCCCGTCCACGGCCGACCTCAAGACGGACGACTTCGCCACCGCGTGGGGCGGCATCTCGGGCCTGCAACTGAGCCTGGCGGCGGTCTGGACGGAGGCCCGCAGGCGCGGCCACTCGATGGACGACGTGGTCCGCTGGATGTCCGAGCGGACCTCCCGACTGGTGGGCCTCGACCGCAAGGGCGCCATCGAGGCCGGCCGTGACGCCGACTTCGCGGTCCTCGCACCGGACGCCACCTTCACCGTGGACCCGGCGGCCCTCCAGCACCGCAACCGCGTCACGGCGTACGCGGGCAAGACCCTGTACGGGGTGGTGCGGTCGACCTGGCTGCGCGGTGAACGCATCGTGGCGAACGGCGAGTTCACCGCTCCGAGGGGCCGGCTGCTCACCCGTACGCCCTGATCCACCCGCACCGGCAACTCCGAGAAAGGCACATGTACGTGACGGCGATTCCCAGCTTCACCGGCGACGCGCACCCGTACGGCGGCGGTGACCCGTACGCCGACTACCGCACCGCCGACTTCCCCTTCACCCAGTACGCCGACCTCGCCGCGCGGACACTCGGCGGCTCGGTGATCGCCGCCAACGACGAGTTCTTCGCCCAGCGCGAGAACCTGCTGCTGCCCGGGCGGGCCGAGTTCGACCCCGAGCACTTCGGGCACAAGGGCAAGATCATGGACGGCTGGGAGACCCGGCGCCGCCGGGGCGCCTCGGCCGAGCACCCCTGGCCGACGGCGGAGGACCACGACTGGGCGCTGGTGAGGCTGGGCGCGCCCGGGGTGATCCGGGGGATCGTGGTCGACACGGCCCACTTCCGCGGGAACTACCCGCAGGCGGTGTCGGTGGAGGGCACCTCGGTCGCGGGCAGCCCGTCCCCGGAGGAACTGCTGGGCGACGACGTGAAGTGGACGACGCTCGTCCCGCGGACGTCCGTCGGCGGCCACGCGGCGAACGGCTTCGAGGTGTCCGTGGAGCAGTGCTTCACCCACCTGCGGGTCAACCAGCACCCCGACGGCGGCATCGCCCGCCTGCGTGTGTACGGCGAGGTCGTGCCGGACCCGGCGTGGCTGACGGCCCTCGGCACCTTCGACGTGGTCGCCCTGGAGAACGGCGGCCGGGCGGAGGACGCCTCCAACCTCTTCTACTCGCCGGCCTCGAACACCATCCAGCCGGGCCGCTCCCGCAAGATGGACGACGGCTGGGAGACCCGCCGCCGCCGTGACCGGGGCAACGACTGGATCCGCTACCGGCTCGTGGCCCAGTCGCAGATCCGCGCGATCGAGATCGACACGGCGTATCTGAAGGGGAACAGCGCGGGCTGGGCTTCGGTGTCGGTCCGCGACGGCGACGACGGCGACTGGCGGGAGATCCTCCCGCGCACCCGCCTCCAGCCCGACACCAACCACCGCTTCGTCCTGCCGGCCCCGGCGGTGGGCACGCACGCGCGCGTGGACATCTTCCCGGACGGAGGGATCTCGCGCCTGCGCCTGTTCGGCTCCCTGACGGAGTCCGGTTCAGCGGCCCTGTCGGCGCGGCACCAGGAGTTGGGTGGCTGAGACGGGGCGGGTGTACTTGGCCCCCTCGCGCCGGGTGGTTGAGGTGGGTGTTCCTTGCCCTCGTGCCGGGTGGCCGGGAGGGGTGTAACTGGCCGCCTCGCGCTGGGGGGTTGAGGCTGGGGGTACTTGGCACCCGTGCGCCGGGAGCCGAAGGCGGGCGTGCCTCCCCCCCCCCGCGCCGGGAGCCCAAGGCGGGCGTGCCTCGCCCCCGCACCGGCTGGCCGGACGGGCGTAACTGGCCCCGCGGCGCTGGTGGTTGATGCGGGCGTACTTGGCACCCGCACGTTGGGTGGTTGAGGCGGGCGTACTCCACATCCGTGCGCCGGGTGCCTAAGGCGGGCGTGTCTCACCCCCGAGCAGGGCGCCCAAGGCGGCGTGCCTCACCCCCCGGCGTCGGCTGACCGAGGCGGGCGTACTTGGCACCTGTGTGCCGGGAGGCTGTCAAACGCCTCCCGGCACACAGGCGGTGGGACCTCGGGGCGTTCTCAGGTCCTCGCACGGCGGCTGCCGTCTCAGGCCGCATGCCCCCCGTCCACCGAGAACTCCGCACCGGTGACGTACTCCGCCCCCGCCAGGTACGCCACCGTCGACGCCACTTCCTCCGCCGTGCCGAACCGTCCCGCCGCGGTCATCGCGGCCTGCCCCGCGGCGAACGGCCCGTCCCCCGGATTCATGTCCGTGTCGATCGGCCCGGGATGCACGATGTTCGCCGTGATCCCCCGCGGCCCCAGCTCGCGCGCGAGGGCCTTCGTCAGCCCGATCAGCGCCGACTTGCTCGTCGTGTACAGGGTCCCGCCGGGCCCGGGCACGCGCTGGGTCATACAGCTCCCGATCGTGATGATCCGTCCGCCGTCCCGCATCCGCGCCGCCGCCGCCTGAGAGGCCAGGAACACCCCGCGCACGTTGACGGCCAGGACCCGGTCGACCTCCGCAAGGGACAGCTCGCCCAACGGGCCCAGCACCCCCACGCCCGCGTTGTTCACCAGGACGTCCAGCCCGCCGAGCGCCTCCGCCGTACGCGTGACCGCCCCGGCCGCCTCATCGGGGTCCGCGGAGTCCGCCCGCAGGGCGACTCCCCGCCGTCCCAGCGCCTCGACGCGCCGTACCACGTCCGAGGCCGCCTCCTTGCCGCCCAGGTACGTCACGGCCACGTCCGCTCCCTCCCGCGCCAGTCGTACCGCCGTGGCCGCACCGATGCCGCGGCTGCCGCCGGTGACGAGCGCGACCTTGCCGTTCAGGGTTCCGTCAGTCGTTGTCATGGCATCCATCCCACCGGCCGGCTCCCCGGACCGCTGGCGGCCTACGGACACGAAGCTCGAGAAGGTCAACTCCCTGTTAACTCACCGGACGTGACGGGAAAACTTCCGAAGTTGTCATTGACATGCCATGCTCTACGCGCGTCATCATGGAGCACATGAGATTCCCCCCACGGATCACTCGCGTCGGCGCCACGGCCGCCGTCCTGTCCGCCCTCCTCGTCGGCGGCACCGTCACCACCGCGACCCCGGCGGCCGCCGCGGTGGGCAGCATCTGCTACACCAGGCTGCCGTCCCAGGCGTACGACACCCTGGACCTGATCGAACAGGGCGGCCCGTACCCCTACTCCCAGGACGGGAGCGTCTTCCAGAACCGGGAAGGCGTCCTGCCCAGCCGGTCGACCGGCTACTACCACGAGTACACGGTGATCACGCCGGGCTCCTCCACGCGCGGCGCTCGCCGCATCGTCACCGGAGAGAGAAGTCAGGAGGACTACTACACGGCGGACCACTACGCCACGTTCAACCTGGTCGACTACGGCTGCTGACAGCGGCTCGTCAGCCGGGCCCGCGGCTCTCCGCGGCGGCGAACAGCGCGAACGCCAGCACGATCAGCGCCACGCTCACGTAGATCTCGTAGCCGTCGAGGAAGCCGATCCGCTGCACGAGCCCGATGTGCCAGTCGGTGAACTCGTGCAGCAGACCCATTCCGCCCTGCACCAGGGCGAGGAAACCGAACAGTTCGAGCAGTTGCTTCATGGGTGCACCCTCGCCCCGCGGCCTCCCCCACGGACATCGGCCGCGGGGCGAGCCCCGTGCCACCGAAGCATCCGATCCGCGCGGCCGGCCGCGCCGAAAGTCTGCGGTGCCGCGACTTTGGTCGCCCATCACGGTCATGGGGAGGTGCTCCCGCACCCCGCTGCGTAGATTTGTCGACCGTGAGTGCTGACGAGACGGTCCCCGAGCCTCCGGCCTTCCCCGGCCGGCGCTGGTTGCTGCCGTCCGCCGTGATCCACGAGTTCGAACCGGACGGCGTACGGCCCGGACGGCGTCCCCGGCGCACCGCGCGCGACTGGCTCGTCGACTTCTCCTGCTTCCTCCTGGCCGTCCTGATCGGCCTGATCGCGGCGGACGCGGTCGGCGACAACCCGCACGTGTCGCACACCGCGGCCGTCCTCGACCAGTTGCTGGGCGCGCTGGCCTGCGCGGCCGTGTGGCTGCGCAGGCGCTGGCCGGTCGGCCTCGCCCTGGCCACGATCCCGCTCGGGGTGCTCTCGGACAGCGCCGGCGGCGCCTGCGCGATCGCCGTCTTCACCCTGGCCGTGCACCGGCCCTTCCGTTACGTCGCCTGGGTGGCGGGCCTCAACATCGCCGTCGTCCCCGTCACGTTCCGGCTGCGGCCCGACGCGGACCTGCCCTACGTCGTCTCGGTGGTCCTCACCGTGGTGCTGGTCGTCGCGGTCGTCGGTTGGGGCCTGCTGGTGCGGGCCAGACGGCAGCTCATGTTCAGCCTGCGGGACCGCGCCCGGCGCGCGGAGACCGAGGCACGGCTGCGGGCCGAGCAGGCCCAGCGGCTCGCCCGCGAGGCCATCGCACGCGAGATGCACGACGTCCTCGCGCACCGGCTGACCCTGCTCAGCGTGCACGCGGGCGCCCTGGAGTTCCGGCCGGACGCACCCCGGGAGGAGGTCGCCCGGGCGGCCGGCGTCATCCGGGAGAGCGCCCACGAGGCCCTCCAGGACCTGCGGGAGATCATCGGCGTCCTGCGGGCCGCGGACCACGACGACACGGGCCGTCCCCAGCCGACCCTCGGCGCGCTCGACACCCTGGTCGCCGAGTCCCGTGAGGCCGGCATGAAGGTCGTCCTCGACAGCCGGGTCACCGACCCCGCCGCCGTGCCCGCCTCCGTCGGCCGCACCGCCTACCGCATCGCCCAGGAGAGCCTCACCAACGCCCGCAAGCACGCCCCCGGCACGGAGGTCGCCGTTACCGTCGCGGGCGGCCCGGGCGAGGGCCTCGCCGTGACCGTCCGCAACCGGCCGCCCGAGGGCGAGGTGCCGCCCGTCCCCGGCTCCGGCCAGGGACTGATCGGCCTCACCGAGCGCGCCACGCTCGCCGGGGGCCGGCTGGAGCACGGGGTGGAGGAGGACGGGGCGTTCGCGGTGCGGGCGTGGCTGCCGTGGGGCTGACGGCCCCGCTGTCGCCGGCGGTCCAACTCACCCGGCCGGGAGGGTGATCGCGTGTCGTTCCCGCGTGATTACGTAGGCCCCATGACTGTGATCAGAGTGCTCCTCGTCGACGACGACCCCCTGGTGCGGGCCGGTCTGTCGCTGATGATGGGCGGGGCCGAGGACATCGAGATCGTCGGAGAGGCGGCGGACGGCACCGAGGTCGAGGCCGCCGTCGACCGGACCCGGCCGGACGTCGTCCTCATGGACATCAGGATGCCGGCCGTGGACGGCCTCACGGCCACGGAGCGGCTGCGCGGCCGCCCCGACGCCCCGCAGGTCGTCGTCCTGACCACCTTCCACGCCGACGAGCAGGTGCTGCGCGCCCTGCGCGCGGGCGCCGCCGGATTCGTCCTCAAGGACACCCCGCCGGCCGAGATCCTCGCCGCCGTCCGCCGGGTCGCGGCCGGCGACCCCGTCCTGTCGCCCACCGTCACCCGTCAGCTCATGGACCACGCGGCCGGCAGCGCCGCCGACAGCCGACGGGCACGCGCGCGTGAGCGCATCGCCGCCCTCAACGACCGCGAACGCGAGGTCGCCGTCGCCGTCGGCCGGGGCCTGTCCAACGCCGAGATCGCCGCCGCCCTCTACATGAGCGTCGCGACCGTCAAGGCCCACGTCTCCCGCGTCCTGGCCAAGCTCGACCTCAACAACCGGGTGCAGATCGCCTTGTTGGCGTACGACGCGGGACTGCTGGAGCCGTCCGAGGCACCCGAGCCGGACGGGCACTAGTCGCGGTCGCCGGACGTTGACGGGGTGAAGGGGGAGCTCATGACCGAAGCAGTGATCGACCTCGGGGAGTACGGCGACGCGTTCCGTGCCGACCCGCACCCCGTGTACGCCGAGTTGCGCGCCCTCGGCCCCGTGCACCGGGTGCGGCCGCCCGGCTCCCACGCCGACTACGCGACCTGGCTCGTCGTCGGGCACGAGGAGGCGCGCGCGGCACTCGCCGATCCGAGACTGTCCAAGGACGGCCGCAGGATCGGCGCGGTGTTCCACGACGAGGAGCTCATCGGCCGCCATCTGCTGGGCAGCGACCCGCCCGAGCACACCCGGCTGCGCGCCCTGGTCTCCCGGGCCTTCACCATGCGCCGGGTCGAGCGGCTGCGGCCCCGCGTCCAGGAGATCACCGACGACCTCCTCGACACGATGCTGCCGCACGGCCGCGCCGACCTGGTGCAGTCCCTCGCCTACCCGCTGCCGATCACCGTGATCTGCGAACTCCTCGGTGTGCCCGAGATGGACCGCACCGAGTTCCGCAAGCTGTCCACGGAAGTCGTGGCCCCCACCAGCGAGGAGAGCTCGTACGACGCCGTCCTGCGTCTCGGCGAATACCTGACGGAGCTCATCGAGGACAAGCGGTGCGCCGGACCGAGCGACGACCTGCTCGGCGACCTCATCCGCACCACCGCCTCCGACGGCGACCGGCTCTCCCCGTCGGAACTGCGCGGCATGGCCTTCCTGCTGCTGATCGCGGGCCACGAGACCACGGTCAACCTCATCACCAACGGCGTGCACGCCCTGCTCACCCACCCGGACCAACTCGCCGCCCTGCGCGCCGACATGAGCCTCGTCGACGGCGCGGTCGAGGAGACCCTGCGCTACGAGGGCCCGGTGGAGAACGCGACCTTCCGGTACGCCGTGGAGCCCCTGGAGATAGCGGGACGGACCATAGCCGTGGGCGACCCGGTGATGATCTGCCTGAGCGCGGCCGACCGCGACGACTCCCGCTACCCGGCCCCGGACCGCTTCGACATCCGCCGCGACCCCCGCGGCCACCTGGCGTTCGGCCACGGCATCCACTACTGCCTGGGCGCCCCACTGGCCCGACTGGAGGCCGGCACGGCGATCCGTACCCTGCTGGAGCGCGCCCCCGGCCTCGCCCTCGACGGCCCCACGGGGGAGTGGCTGCCGGGAATGCTGATCAGGGGGGTGCGGAGTCTGCCGGTGCGGTGGTCGCAAGCCGCGGGATGAGCTGCGCAGGGGGCCGTGGCGCCCGGCCGGGCGGCCAGGCGTGCTGACGCGGGGACGCCCTGACGTGCTGACGTGACGGTCAGAACGCGGTCGCGCTCGTGCCGCCCGGCAGCTCAGCCAGCCGTACCGCCCTGCGCTCGCGCCGGGACACCTCGCACGCCTCGGCGACCCGCAGCGCCTGCAAGGCCTCCCGGCCGTCGCAGGGGTTCGCCCGCTCGCCCCGGACCACTTCGACGAACGCCGCCAGCTCGGCCTCGTAGGCCGGTCCGAACCGCTCCAGGAACCCCGTCCACGGCTTGTCCGCCGCGGGCGGCCCGGTGGGCTCCGTGGACGCGATCGGCGTGCGGTCGTCCAGCCCCACCACGATCTGGTCCAGCTCCCCGGCGAGCTCCATGCGCACGTCGTAACCGGCGCCGTTCAGACGCGTGGCCGTGGCGGTGGCGAGGGTCCCGTCGTCGAGGGTGAGCACGGCCGCCGCGGTGTCGACGTCCCCCGCGGCCCGGAACATCGGCGGACCGGCGTCGGACCCGGCCGCGTACACGTCGACGATCTCGCGCCCGGTCACCCAGCGCAGGACGTCGAAGTCGTGGATCAGGGTGTCCCGGTACAGCCCCCCGGACAGCGGCAGCCACTCCGCCGGCGGCGGCGCCTGGTCGGAGGTGAGGGCCCGCACGGTGTGCAGCCGTCCGAGCCGCCCCGAGCGCACGGCCTCGCGCGCGCCGGTGTAGCCCGCGTCGAAGCGGCGCTGGAAACCCATCTGGAGAACCGTCCCGGCGGTCTCCACCTCGGCGATCGCCTGCATCGTGCCCGGCAGGTCGAGCGCGATGGGCTTCTCGCAGAACACCGGCAGTCCCGAGCGCGCCGCTCGGCCGATCAGCTCGGCGTGGGCGGAGGTCGCCGTGGTGATGACGACGGCGTCGACACCCCATTTGAAGATCTCGTCGACGCCCGGGGCCGCGGTCTCCCCGAGGCGGTGCGCGAGCTCCTGGGCCCGCGCGCCGTCCGCGTCCGTGAGGATCAGGGAACCGACCTCCCGATGGCGGCTGAGCGTGTTCGCATGAATGGTGCCGATGCGGCCCGTCCCTATGACCCCGATGCGCATGTGAACAAAATGTGGTCGCGCACCCCGTGCTGTCAATCCGTATGTCCGGACAATGTGACTACACGACTTCCCGTCAACAGCGCACGGAGCTACGCTCGGGCCCGTGCCGAAACCAGGAGTGGACCCGACCGTGACGCTCGAGCTCAGTGTGGACCGCAGCAGTCCGGTGCCGTTGTACTTCCAGCTCGCCCAGCAGCTGGAGGCCGCGATCGAGCACGGGACGCTCACCCCCGGCAGCCTGCTGGGCAACGAGATCGAGCTCGCCGCCCGGCTCGGCCTGTCCCGGCCCACCGTCCGCCAGGCCATCCAGTCGCTCGTCGACAAGGGCCTGCTCGTGCGCCGCCGCGGCGTCGGCACCCAGGTCGTGCACAGCCAGGTCAAGCGCCCGCTGGAGCTCAGCAGCCTCTACGACGACCTGGAGGCGGCCGGCCAGCGCCCCGCGACGAAGGTCCTCGTCAACTCCGTCGTCCCCGCCACCGCCGAGATCGCCGCCGCGCTCGGCGTCGCCGAGGGCAGCGACGTGCACCGGGTGGAACGCCTGCGCCTCGCCCACGGCGAGCCCATGGCCCACCTGTGCAACTTCCTCCCCCCGGCCCTCCTCGACCTGGACACCGCGCAACTGGAGACCACGGGCCTCTACCGCATGATGCGAGCGGCCGGCATCACCCTCCACAGCGCCCGCCAGACGATCGGCGCGAGAGCGGCCACGACGGAGGAGGCGGACCGCCTGGCGGAGGAGACGGGCGCCCCCCTCCTCACCATGCAGCGCGTCACCTTCGACGACACAGGGCGAGCGGTCGAGTACGGCACGCACACCTATCGCCCGACGCGTTATTCATTCGAATTCCAGCTCCTGGTGCGCCCCTGAAAGGCCGCGGGGGACTGCGCGACCAGCCATGACCCAGGCGCACCCGCCGACGACGCGCTGTCCCCTCTGCTCCCCCGCACCGCACCCCCGCACAGGGTGAGGCAGAATCAGGGCCGATGAGCACCTACGGCAACTTCAGCGCCCCCATAGGCTCCCGCCGCGCCCCCGCCCTGCGGACCGTCGGCACGAGGGAACGCCGCTCACACCTGACCGCACCGCGCGTGCCGACGGTGGGCATCGACATCGGCGGCACCAAGGTCATGGCGGGTGTCGTCGACGCCGACGGCAACATCCTGGAGAAGGTCCGCACCGAGACCCCGGACAAGTCGAAGAGCCCCAAGGTCGTCGAGGACACCATCGTCGAACTGGTCCTGGACCTGTCCGACCGCCACGACGTCCACGCCGTCGGCATCGGCGCGGCGGGCTGGGTCGACGCCGACCGCAACCGTGTGCTGTTCGCCCCCCACCTCTCCTGGCGCAACGAGCCGCTGCGCGACCGCATCGCCGGGCGCCTCGCGGTCCCCGTCCTCGTCGACAACGACGCGAACACCGCCGCCTGGGCCGAGTGGCGCTTCGGCGCGGGCCGCGGCGAGGACCACCTCGTCATGATCACGCTCGGCACCGGCATCGGCGGCGCGATCCTGGAGGACGGGCAGGTCAAGCGCGGCAAGTACGGCGTCGCCGGCGAGTTCGGCCACATGCAGGTCGTCCCCGGCGGCCACCGCTGCCCGTGCGGCAACCGCGGCTGCTGGGAGCAGTACAGCTCGGGCAACGCCCTGGTCCGCGAGGCCCGTGAACTCGCGGCGGCCGACTCGCCCGTCGCCTACGGGATCATCGAGCACGTCAAGGGCAACATCGGCGACATCACCGGCCCCATGATCACCGAGCTGGCCCGCGACGGCGACGCCATGTGCATCGAGCTGCTCCAGGACATCGGCCAGTGGCTCGGCGTCGGCATCGCCAACCTCGCCGCCGCCCTCGACCCGTCCTGCTTCGTCATCGGCGGCGGCGTCAGCGCGGCCGACGACCTGCTGATCGGTCCCGCGCGGGACGCCTTCAAGCGCCAGCTCACCGGCCGCGGCTACCGCCCCGAGGCCCGCATCGCCCGCGCCCAGCTCGGACCCGAGGCCGGCATGGTCGGCGCCGCCGACCTCGCCCGCCTGGTCGCCCGCCGCTTCCGGCGCGCCAACCGGCGCCGGGTGGAGCGGCACGAGCGCTACGAACGGTACGTGGAGGCCCGCCGTACGTCCCGGGACACCGCATGACGGCGTCCCTGCCCCGCCAGGCCGCGGCCCCTCCGGACGGACCGGAGGGGCCCACCGAGGACCGCCGCCACATGATCCGCCGCAGGGCGATCACCCTGCTGATCATCGGTCTGCTCATCGGCGTCCCGGCCGGCTACCTGGTGATCTCCGCCAACCAGAGCCGCGACAGCGGCAAGGACAAGGAGGCGAAGTACTCGGCGACGGGCCTGACACCCGGCTGGCCGTCCAAGGTGCAGCGCCGCCTCTACCAGGTGCCGGTCCCGCACCCCGCGGACCTGGTCGCCTCCTACGAGACCAACAACTGGAAGACCAGCCGCCTCTACGTCCAGTTCCGGACGACCGACGCGGGCCTCGCCGCCTTCCTCACCGGCATGGGCGTCAGCCGAGCCGACCTCAGGAAGAACGACATCACCATCAGCGAGCGCGACCAGAAGGTCAGCGGCTGGAAGTTCGACGGCCCGCGCTCCTGGTGGGGCCTCACCCACGCGCAGAAGGACCCGGCGCCCACCCAGGACGTCATGGTCAACCTGACCGTGCCGAACGCCCCGAAGGTGTACGTCGTCTCGCGCACGGTTCCCTGACCGGCCGGTCGCCGGAGCCGATTGTCAGACCCCGCCCGTAGAGTCGAAGACGAGTGATCCGACACGCGGGCGGGAGGTGACAGGACGTATGAGCGACAGGACCATGGTGGCCGAGCGCGGCGCCGGGCAGCGGGCGGCGGACGTCCCCCTCCGGCTCGCCGCCGTCTTCCTGCCCGCGCCCCTTCCCCGAGACGGCCGGATCGCGTTCTGGGACCCCGAAGGCGCGCCCCTCCCGGCCGAGACGACTCCCGAGGGCGCTGAACACACCGAGCTCACCGTCGTACGGCCGCACGGAGCCGGAGTCCGGCGCCGGACCGCTCCCGCCCTCTCGCTCCCGGTCGGCGAGGCCCTGCCGCTGCTCGTCAGGGCCCGGCGCGATCCCGCCGCCCATCCCGCCACCGCCTGCTGGGGCGCCGCCGCCCTGCACGCGCTGCGGCTCACCGCCCGCGGCCGCCTGCTGCCCGGACTCACCGCCACCGGCCACGACGCCTGGCGGGCCGGCCCCCTCGACCCCGACGACATCGCCCACCTCCGCGCGGTCGCGGCCGCCCTGCCCCCCGAGGGCCACGCGGTGCCGCTGCCCGGGGGTGCCGGCCCGCTCCGGCTGCCGGAGCCGGAAGCCCTGATGCGCTCCTTCCTGGACGCGGTCGCCGACACCCTGCCCCGCACCCCCGCCGCCCCCCACGCCTCCGGCAGGCCCTTCGCGGCCCGCGCACCGCAGCGGCTGCCCCACGCCCAGGACTGGGCCGCGGAAGTCGCCGCCGGCATGGACGCGGGCGTGCGCATCTCGCTCCGCCTGGACCTGTCGGCGTACAACCTGTTCAACGCCGAGGCCGACGGTGTGCGCAGCGCCGGCGCCGCGATCGTCCAGGTGCACAGCCTCGCCGACCCGACCCTGGTGACCGACGCGGCGGCCCTGTGGGCGGGGGACGCCGACGCCGTCTTCGGGCCGCGCGCCCGCGTGGACGCGGCCCTCGCCGTGCGCCGCGCCGCACGGGTCTGGCCGCCCCTGGACCGGCTCTCCGAGCAGGACGTACCCGACGTACTGGCCCTGTCCGACGAGGAGTTGGGCGACCTGCTCGGCGTGGCCGCGACCCGGCTCGCGGCGGCCGGGGTGGCGGTCCACTGGCCGCGCGACCTGGCGCAGGACCTCACCGCCGCGGCGGTCGTACGCCCCGCCCCGGGCTCGGCGACCGACGGCACCGGCTTCTTCGAGAGCGAGGAACTCCTCCAGTTCCGCTGGCAGTTGGCGCTCGGCGGCGACCCGCTCAGCGAGGCCGAGATGGACGAGCTGGCCGAGGCCCACCGCCCCGTCGTGCGTCTCAGGGACCAGTGGGTGCTGGTCGACCCCGCCCTCGTGCGCAAGGCCCGCAAACGCGAACTGGGCCTGCTGGACCCGGTCGACGCGCTTTCCGTGGCCCTCTCCGGCAGCGCGGAGGTCGACGGCGAGACGGTGGAGGCGGTGCCGGTCGGAGCGCTCGCCGCCCTGCGCGACCGCCTGACGGCCGGGGTGCGCCCCGCCGAACCGCCCGCGGGCCTGCACGCCACCCTCCGCGACTACCAACTGCGCGGTCTGGCCTGGCTGGACCTCATGACCTCCCTCGGCCTCGGCGGCTGCCTCGCCGACGACATGGGACTCGGCAAGACCATCACCGTCATCGCCCTGCACCTGCGCCGGGCCCGCCGCGAGCCGACCCTCGTCGTCTGCCCCGCCTCTCTCCTGGGCAACTGGCAGCGGGAGATCACCCGGTTCGCGCCCGGCGTCCCCGTCCGCCGCTTCCACGGCACGGACCGCAGCCTGGACGACCTCGACGGCGGCTTCGTCCTCACCACCTACGGCACCATGCGGGCAGCGGCGGCGAGGCTGGCCGAACAGCACTGGGGCATGGTCGTCGCGGACGAGGCCCAGCACGTGAAGAACCCGTACTCGGCCACCGCCAAGGCCCTGCGCACCATCCCGTCGCCCGCGCGCGTGGCCCTGACCGGAACCCCGGTCGAGAACAACCTCTCGGAGCTGTGGGCCCTGCTCGACTGGACCACCCCGGGGCTCCTCGGCCCCCTGAAGTCCTTCCGCGCCCGCCACGCGCGCGCGGTGGAGAACGGCGAGGACGAGGAGGCGGTGACCAGGCTGGCGAAGCTGGTGCGGCCCTTCCTCCTGCGCCGCAAGAAGTCGGACCCGGGCATCGTCCCCGAGCTGCCGCCCAAGACGGAGACGGACCACCCGGTCCCGCTCACGCGTGAACAGGCCTCGCTGTACGAGGCGGTGGTGCGCGAGTCGCTGCTGGCGATCGAGACGGCCAAGGGCATCGCGCGCCGGGGCCTGGTGCTGAAGCTGCTGGGCGCGCTGAAGCAGATCTGCGACCATCCCGCGCTGTACCTGAAGGAGGAGGTGCCGCCGACGGCCGGTGAGCGCCTGGTCGCCCGCTCCGGCAAACTGGCCCTGCTGGACGAGCTGCTGGACACCCTGCTCGCGGAGGACGGCTCGGCCCTCGTCTTCACCCAGTACGTGGGGATGGCCCGCCTGATCACCGCCCACCTCGCCGCCCGCGCGGTCCCGGTGGACCTGCTGCACGGCGGGACGCCGGTGCCGGAGCGCGAGCGCATGGTGGACCGCTTCCAGAGCGGCGCGATCCCGGTGCTCGTGCTGTCGTTGAAGGCGGCGGGCACCGGCCTCAACCTCACCCGCGCGGGTCACGTCATCCACTTCGACCGCTGGTGGAACCCGGCCGTGGAGGAACAGGCCACCGACCGCGCCTACCGCATCGGCCAGACCCAGCCCGTCCAGGTCCACCGCCTCATCACCGAGGGCACCGTGGAGGACCGCATCGCCGAGATGCTCGAAGCGAAGCGCGCCCTCGCCGACGCGATCCTCGGCTCCGGCGAGTCCGCGCTCACCGAACTCACCGACCGCGAACTGACCGACCTCGTCTCCCTCCGGAGGCAGTCATGACCCCGGGCCCGGCCGACGAGATCCGCCGAGCCCTGCGGGAGGCCCGGGAGCGGGCGGCGCGAGGGCAGGACTCGACGGGCCAGGGAAGTGGAGGGTCGGCTGGGGAGGCCGAGGGCTCTGCCGCGTCCGACGCCGGAGGTCTCGCGACCGGGGACGGCGGAATCGAGGGCGGGAAGCACACGGGACACGAGGCTGCGCCTGCTGGGGAGAGCCGCGGGGGCGACGGGGCTGGGAGTTCGCCGGCGCGGGGCGCGGACGGCGGTGTGGTGCGGGGTGCGGAGAACCACGGGGCCGAGGGAGCCGGTGGTGCCGCGTCACGGGCCGCGGACGGCGGTGTGGTGCGGGCCGCCGAAACCCCTGCGACCGGGCGGATCGGTGGCCCGGCGGTGGGCGACGAGGCGGCGTCGGCCACGGGAAGCCGTGCGGGGGCGGCGATCGGGAACCCGGCACACGGGGCGCCCGACACGGAGAGCCGCGCAGTCGGGGAGTCCGGAAGCTCCGCCACGCACGGCAACAAGCTCCTTGCCGACGAGGTGGGCAGCGCCCTCGCCGGGAAGGAAGCGGCTGACTCCGCGGCCCGGACCGCGGCCACGGACGCGGACCACGAAGCCGACGACGGCGCGGCGCACCGGGGGAGCGGGGACCGGTCACGTACCGGCGGCGGGCAGGACGCGGACGGCACGCTGACGGAGGACTCCGAAGCCAACCCGTCCCCGGCCGGGCCCCGGCCGGGGGACGCGGCTCGCGCGGCCCTGCGCGCAGCTGTCGCGGCGCGGCGAGCTGCGCCGGCGGGCCGGTACGAGACAGGGCCCGGCAGCACAGGGGATGCGGAGTCCGGTTCCGCCGGGCCCCCGCAGCCCGGCGCAGCCCGACCGGAAACCGCCACGGCACGGCCCGCTTCGGACCTCGGCACGACCGGTGCCCCAGGTCCGTCCGGCGCGGGCGCCCTCCCCGCCACCACCCCCACCGCCGAGTACACGGAAGCCCAGTCGGCCGCGGCCCCCCGCGACGACCTGCCCGCGGAGCAGCCCGGCGCACGCCCCGCCGATGCCGCCCGCGAAGCGCTGCGCGCCGCACGCAAGAGGCGGGCGGACGCCGAGGCGGCGGAAGCGGAAGCCGCCCACGCACGTCGCTCCCGCAGGGCCGCCCCGGCCGCGTCCCGGGAGCGGAGCCGGACGCCGAGCACAGCCTCCGGCGTCCGGGCGCGTGACGTACGGGAGCTGCTGGCCGACGCCTTCCGGATGCCCGACCACGCGGCCCAGCCGGGGGAGGACCACCCTCCCGCACCCGACGCAAGCCTCCCGGCCGCCGAACCCTCCGCGGCAACCGCCTCCGACGAGCACCCCCTTCTCCCGGTCCCGGCCGCCCCCCGCCGCCCCCACTCCATGGCCGCCCCCGCCCGCGACAACGACCTGCGTCGCACCTTCCCGGCGTTCCCTCCCCGCGCTTCCGAGGACGCCCGGTTCGCCGCGACCTGGTGGGGCAACGCCTGGGTCACCGCGCTGGAGGAGGGCGCGCTGGACGCCAAGCGGCTCGCGCGGGGCCGAGGTTACGCCGAGCAGGGGCACGTGGACGCGATCACCGTGACGCCCGGCCTCGTGCTCGCCTACGTCCAGGGCAGCCGCGCCCGGCCGTACCGCGTGCAGGTGCGGTTGCGGACGCTGGGGGACGCCGACTGGGACCGCTTCCTGGACCGTGCCGCCGACCGGACCGGACACATCGCCGCGCTGCTCGACAGGGAGATGCCCCAGGCGCTGGCGGAGTGCGGGGTGCCGTTGCTGCCGGGCCCCGGCGATCTCGAACCGCAGTGCAGCTGCCCCGACCGCGGCCACCCCTGCAAACACGCCGCCGCCCTGTGCTACCAGACGGCACGCCTGCTGGACGCCGATCCCTTCGTCCTGCTCCTGCTGCGCGGCCGGGGCGAACGCGAACTGCTCGACGCCCTGTCCCGCCTCAGCGCCGCCCGCGCGGCCCGTGCCGCCCAGGAACAGGAGCCGGCGCCGCTGCCCGGCGTACGGGCGGCCGAAGCCCTCGCGCCCCGCCGGCTCCCGCCTCTTCCGGCCCCGTTGCCCGTCCCCCCGCACCCCGAGCAGCCCCCCGCCTACCCCGCCTCCCCGGGCGGCCCCGACCCCTTCGCCCTGGACCAGCTCGCCACCGACGCCGCCGCCCGCGCTCACGCCCTGCTCGGCACCGGCCGAGACCCGGTCGGCGAGCTCACCCTGTGGCAGGACGCGGTCCGCCTCGCCGCCGCCCGCCCCGGTTCCGGCCTCACCGCCGGCACCCGCGCCCTCTACGCGTCCCTCGCCGCCGCCACCGACCGCACCCCGGCGGACCTGGCCCGCGCGGTCGCCGCCTGGAGGCAGGGCGGCCTCGAAGGACTCGCCGTCCTCGAAGAACCCTGGGACCCCCCGGCCGGCCGCTTCGACCGCGCCCGCCCGCTGCTCCTCGCCGCCGACCTCCCCGCCTTCCGTCCGTGGCGCAACCGCCTCACCCACCCCCGCGGCCACATCCAGCTCCGCCTCGGCCGCGACGGCCTCTGGTACGCCTACGAGTCCGAACCGGGCCACGACGACTGGTGGCCCCGCGGCACCCCCGACCTGGACCCGGTCGGCGCCCTCACAGGACTGGGCACCCCGACCGACCTCTGACACGGGAGCTGAGATCCGGCGTCGGCGGTCACCTTTCGCGTCGTGCTGCGGAGCCGCCCCTGCCGAGGGCGTCCCGTACGCGGTCGTAGACGCTCAGCGGTACGCCCAGCAGGGCGTTCCCGGGCGGTCGCCGGGGGACGACGGGATGCGGACGGGTCGGGGCCGTCTGCCGTACCGCCGCCCAGGTGGTGCCGAGTGTGCGCAGCCGGGCGGTGTGCACCGCCTCCTGCAACCGGGGGAGGAGCAGGTCCTCCTCATCCCGGATGTCCTGCCGTATCAGCGCGAAGGCCCGCTGCACCTTGTCCTCACGACCGGGATCGCCGGCGGGAAGGCGTTCGATGTCCGCCACGAGATCGTTGATCTGCTGATGCTCTTCCTCGACCCGGGCCGTCAGATCCTCGCCGTCCGGGACCGAGGCCCGTACCACGGGCCACAGCACCGTCTCCTCCGCGAAGGCGTGGCTGAAGACCAGCTGCACCACCTGCTTGAGGATCTCCTCCCGCTGCCGGAGGTCATCCAGGGTCAGGTACCGGTCCATCAGCCGGTCCATCTCCTCGTGCTCGCGGCGCTGCCGCACCAGGATGCTGCGGTCTCCTCCGAGCTCCTCGACGGTCTGGTCCTTGATGGTCCTCGACATGGCCGCTCCCGGTGCGCTCTCCGGAGCCTTGTCGCGCGCCTGCCTGGCCCACTGGATCTCCGTGCCGGCCCGAGTACCCGGCGGCGGCCCGGTACAACGCGCATCGACGCCGGTGGACGGTGCGACGGCGACCGCGGGTGAGACGGACACCGGCGGACCCCCGCCGCTGGTCCAGGCGCCGCCTCACTCCCTGCGTGTCAGCCGGCGCCCTCCTCCGTCTCCGCTCGTCCCTTCAGGGCCGTGTCGGTGGCCTCGCCGGACGTGTCGGGCTCGGGGTGTCCTTCCTCCTCCGGGTGGACGTCCCGTTCGTCCGTCTCCTGCTCCAGAGGCGAAGCGGGCTCGCGCTTCTCGTCTCCTGAACCGCTCATGGCTGCCTCCCTGGGGGCTCCACTGGGACGTACCGGGTTCCCCCTGCCCTGGCCTGTAACGAGCCTCGGCGAGACCGCCGGAGCGCGCACGGACCGTGACACCGCGCTGTGCCAGGCGCCCGGCCGAGCCGTGCACGGACGCCGGACAGATAGGCCGACGGTGGCGGGGTACTCACCGCGCACAGGCGCTCACCGTCCCCCGTGGTGCGCGCTCACCCGTACGACTCCCGCTTCCCGAGGATGTGAACCGCACATGAGTGCTGTTGGGAAATCGCTGACGGTGGCTGGCACGGGGCTCGCCGCCGGGGCCTTCGTCGCCGTACGTCGCCGGAGGGCAGGCCCGTCCCGTACGGATGCCGGGGACCGCTGGCTGTCGGTGACGATCAACTGCGCGCCACACGATGTGCAGGCCGAGAAGCTGCCGGTGCCGCTCCAGGAGTACGGCGACCGGATCGAGACGCGTATCCGTCAGGCGCCCGGCGACCGGGGCACGGAGCTGGGGGTGCGGCTGCGGGAGACCGCACCGGACGTCGCCCACTCGGTCCCGGCGCGGCTGACCGGTGCCGACCCGCGCCAGGATCTGCGCCGTGCCCTGCGCGCGGCGAAGGCGCTGCTGGAGGCGGGAGAGGTGCTGGAACCCGACGCACCGCCGACCACGCACGACACCTTGGGCGGAAAGCTGGTCGGTCTGCTGAGCCGCCGGGCCGGTGGGGAGGGCGTGCTGTGAAGGCTCTGTGCTGGGAAGGCGTCAACAAGCTGTCCGTCGAGCAGGTGCCCGATCCGGTCCTGCGCAACGACCAGGACATGATCGTACGGCTGATCGCGGGTACGACCTGCGGTTCGGACCTCCATCTGATCGGGGGGTACATCCCGTTCATGCGTTCCGGGGACGTGATCGGCCACGAGTTCCTCGGCGAGGTCGTCGAGGTGGGCCCGCAAGTGCGTCGGCACAAGGCGGGCGACCGGGTGGTGGTCTGCTCGTTCGTCGGGTGCGGCCGCTGCTGGTACTGCACCCATGACCTGTGGTCCCTGTGCGACAACACCAACACCAACCCCGGCATCGGTCAGGCCCTGTTCGGTGCCGACACCGGCGGTATCTTCGGCTACTCGCACGCCATGGGCGGGCTGCGCGGCAGCCACGCCGAGTACGTGCGCGTCCCGTTCGCCGACTACGGGGCCTTCGCCGTTCCGCCGGGCGTCGACGACACCAGCGCCCTGTTCGTGTCGGACTCGGTGCCCACCGGATGGATGGGGGCCGACCTGGCGGGAGTGAAGCCCGGCGACGTGGTCGCCGTATGGGGCTGTGGGGCCGTCGGGCAGATGGCGGCGCGCGCCGCGATCCTGCTGGGCGCGGAACGTGTGATCTCCATCGACCGGATCCCCGAACGCCTGGAGATGACCGAACGGCACATCGGCAGCGAGGTCATCGACTACACCGGCACCGACGTGGGGGCCGAACTGCGCGAGCGCACCGGCGGGCGCGGCCCCGACGTATGCATCGAGGCCGTGGGCATGGAGGCCCACAGCGACAGTCCGGTGCACCTCTACGACCAGGTCAAGCAGCAGCTCCGGCTCCAGACGGACCGTCCGACCGCCGTCCGGCAGGCCATTCACGCCTGCCGCAAGGGCGGCACGGTCTTCGTCCTGGGGGTGTTCGCCGGCGCCGTCGACAAGTTCCCGCTGGGCGCGGTGATCAACAAGGGCCTGACCGTGCGGGGCGCCCAGCAACACGGTCAGCGTTACATCCCGATGCTGCTGGACCGGCTGGCGTCCGGAGAGCTGAGCACGGGCCACCTGGCGACCCACACCGTGTCCCTGGACGAGGCGCCCCGGGCCTACGAGATGTTCAAGGAGAAGACGGACGGCTGTGTGCGCGCGGTGATCCGGCCGGGCGGCTGACCGCTCGCTGTGAGGTGGCCCCCGGCGCCCCCTGCTCCGTCCGCCCTGCCCGCAGGCGGGGGCCCGGCCCACCTTGAGCGGCACGGCCGGCCGCCGGCAGATGCGGCGGAGTCCCGTCCCGCGACCGCCGGACCGCCGTGGCCCGGGCACCGGCCGCATCCGCCGCCCACGCGGCACGTGCGGGCTGGGACGGTTGTGCGAATCGCCCCGCCGACAGTGGCGCGTCGGCAACGGTTCCGACAGAGGCGCTGCCCAGCGCCTGAGGCGAGGGGCACCGGCGCCCGCGCGGGTGAAGGCGGTGGCCCGGGGTACCCGCCGGGGCATGATCAAGCGCGCACTGTGGCAGGGACTGCTCGCCGGCGCCGCCGGAGGAGTCGTGATGACTCTCGGCGAGAAGGTCGAACAGGCCGTCACCGGCCGGCCCGACTCCCATGTGCCCGCACGGGTTCTTGAGCGGTTGACCGGCCTGCCCGAACACCCCGGGGAACAGCCGCTGGCGGTCAACTGGGCCATGCACTTCGGCCAGGCCGCCCTGCTCGGAGTGCTGCGGTCGATCATGGCCCAGGCCGGGCTGCGCGGCCCGGTCGCCTCCGCCAAGTTCGCGGTCGTCCGGCTCACCAACGACCAGATCCTCGAGAACGCCACAGGCGTCGGCGCCCCACCCGGCACCTGGCCGCGCCAGGAGCTCGCCGTGGACCTTCTCCACAAGGCTGTCTACGCCTTCACCACCGGCGCCGTCGCCGACGCCCTCGCCGCCCGCGGTGGACCCGGCCCCGGGCAGCGCCACGCTGCCGCCCGCCCCGGCCGCCACGCCGACTTCGGCCCCCTGCCCCGCAAGGACGCCTACGGACCACAGGGCCGAAGCTGACTGTCCTGGTCAGGACACGGCGCTGCTGCCGATGATCAGATCGGTGACGGCGGGCAGGCCGCCGCGTGCCAGCGCGGCGCGCTGCCGGTCGGCGCCGGTGCCCGCCTGGAGCAGCCGGTGGACCAGGGCCGTCACCTGCCGGCTGTCGCCGGACGCCTCCAGCGCGGGAGCGACGTGGCGCAGCAGCTCGTACAGCATCTCCCCGGCCCGGCGCTGCCGGCCGGCCGGATCGACCAGGGTGCCGCTGAGTCCGTGGCGGGCCGCGTGCCACATGCTCGCCTGCAACAGCTCCTGGTCGCAGTCGAGCGCGGGAGCGCCGGCGCCCACCTCCGTGATCGCGGTCTCCACCAGGGCCCGGACCAGGCCGGCGAGCATCACCGCGTCGTCCGCGCGCACCTGCACGTCCAGGCACCGCACCTCGATGGTGGGGTACCGCGCCGAGAGCCGGGCCTGCCAGTAGAGCTGACCGGTGTCCGAGATCAGACCGCAGTCCAGCAGCCGCTGCACGCGCCGGTCGTGGTCGGCGATGTCGGCGAAGCGCGGGGGCATGCCGCTGACCGGCCAGCGGCTGAAGATCACGGTGCGCCAACTGGCGAAGCCGGTGTCGTGCCCGTCCCACAGCGGGGAGTTCGCGGACAGGGCGGTAAGGGTCGGCAGCCACACCCTGATCCGGTTCAGGACCTGCACGCCGGTCTCCCGGCTGGGGACGCCGACGTGGACGTGCATGCCGTTGACGAGCTGCTCCGCCACGAGTTGGGGCGCCTGCGTGAGCATGGCACGGTACCGGGCCTGGTCGGTGACGGCCACGGGGCGGCCGTGCCGCAGCGGGGGTGTCGCGGACGCCGCGATCCGGCAGCCGTGCGCCTCGGCGGCCACCCCGAGCGCGTGCCTCAGCCGGAGGAGGTGCCCACCCACCTCCTCCAGCGTGCCGCACACCGGCGTGGCCGCCTCGACCTGCGCCTGCAAGAGCTCGCAGTGCACTTCCTCCTCGGCCACGAGTCGCCCGAGGCCGGCCGCGGTCCGCACCGTGTCCGCCAGGGGTACCGGCAGACCCGTGACCGGGTCGAGCAGCAGGTACTCCTCTTCGACACCGATCGTCGTCATCGATGGCCTTCTGTTCCGCCCGGCCGTGCCGCCGGACTGGCTCCCGATGCGTCCGGCCGTGCACCGCACGGCGAGGACTCGTGGGAAGAGCCGCTCGCGCAGCCCGAGTGCCGCACCCGCCCCGCGGCAAACCACTCGCCGCCGACGGGCACCCGGAGAGCTCGTGCGCGACGGCTCCCCGGTATGTCAGCTCTTGCCCATGGCCTTGCGGACGGCGTCCTTGGTGCGGTCCACGAGGGCGGTCACCGGACCGAGGGTCACGTTGGCGGTGGCGGACTCGACACCGGGGTGCGGGTGAGTGGGCGCCATGGCTTCGGCGGCTTTGACGGCCTTGGCCATGGCGGCGAGGTTGGTGACGTCGGTGCTGCGGCGGATGTGGGAGAACTCGTAGCGTTCCTCCGCCCGCGCGTGCTCCTGCACCTCGGTGCGCAGCTCCGTGAGGCGGGGCATGAACCCGGGGTCGTCGGTGTCCATGTCCTCCAGGGACGCGAGGGTCTCCTTCGCCGACTTCTCCTCGGCGAGGCGCTCGTCGACGACCTGCGCGCCCCCGTCGACCGCCGCGCGGACGAAGGGGTGGACGACCTCTTCCTCGGCGGTCTCGTGCACGGCGAGCAGGCGTACGAGGCGGCGGAAGGCGTCCCGGCGTTCCTCGCCCTCGCTCCGCTCGACCTCGTCGAAGAGGTTGCGGATGTCGCCGTGCTGGCGCATGAGGAGGGCCACCACGTCGATGTCGGGCAGGTTGTCGTCGCCGGCGTGGGGCGTGCGGAGCTCGGACATCTGGGGCCGCCTCACTTCTCGCGCTGGGACGGGTCGGGGTGCTCGCCCTCGGTCTGGACGCGGTACTCGCGGCCGAACATGGCGTCGTGTTCGGCCATGACCTGGTCGCTGGGCGGAGCCTCGCCCCCGTGGATCTGCTCCTGCATCTTCTCGAAGCGTTCGTGGGCCTCGCGCACGTAGCCGGCTCCGAGGGTGGTCAGGTCCATCTGGGTGTCGAGGAGTTCGCGCAGGTACTGCTTGTTGGGCTCGAAGGTGAGCACGTTCGGCAGTTCCGGGGCCAGCACGGAGGCGGGGTCGCGGCCGTCGTGGCGGCGCATCAGGTCACATGCGGTGTGCAGGTGCTCCAGCTCCATGTTCAGGTGCAGCTCCCAGATCGACTTCACCCTGGGGTCGCTCTCCTGCTCCATGAAGGAGTAGTAGAGGTAGCACTCGTTGTACTCGTGGGTGACGAGCTGCTCCCACCACGACTCGCCCGGGTCGACGAGGGACTCGTAGTGGGTGACGTGCTCCTCCTCGATCAGCCCGATCTCCTGGTAGAGCCGGCGGGCGATCGGCTCCATGTAGGTGGGACCGGTGTTCATGTAGAAGTTCATGGTCTGCTGCTCGGCCGACATCACCGTCAGCGCGTGCAGTTTCGACAGCGGGTCCGTGGCGTCCTTGTCGTAGGGGTCGCGGACGTTGTCGACCGGATCGCGGTGGTGGAACCGCGTGGGCCGGCCCGGCATGACCTCGGTGAGGCCGTCGACGATCGACTCCGCCTTGCGGTGCTCGATCATCTCGTACAGGTTGGCGTACCGGTACAGGTGGTCGAAGTCCTCCAGGACACCGAACTGGTACGCCTGCTTCAGGTAGGGGTCGGGCTCCATCCGGGCGATCCATGCCGTGAGGTCCACGGCGACCTGCTCGTAGGCGATGGTCGTCTCCAGCACCGACGAGACGCCCGGCAGCAGCCAGTTGACGACCTTCTGCTGCTGGGCCTCGATGTAGCGGGTGCGGGCGAGCTGCCGTTTGACCTCCGGGTCGACCGTGTTCCGGGCGAGCTGGTGGCTGAAGAGGATCGCCTCCACCTCGATGCCGTTCATCGTGATGATCCGGCACCTGGTGTAGGGGTCGCACCGGTCGGGGTCGATCGGCTGCACGTTCAGCTCACGCCAGTTGCGCAACTGCCGGTCCAGCGGGATGCCCCGCTGCTCGAGGGGATTGAAGGTCATGGGGTGCCTCCTGGGGCGGGGCGGCGACTCGCGCCGGCGGGTGTCCCGCCGCGGACGACGAGCACGGGTCCATCTGCGAGTCTCACCGTCGGCACCGGCTTTCAGCCACCGCTCACGCCCGGGGAGCGTGCGATTCCCCCCGCCGGGTCAGCCCGGATGACAACGGCGGAGCACTGTGGCATGACCGGCTCGGTGCGTTCGCACAGCTCCCGGCTCCACTCGTCGAACGCGAGGCCCGCAGGCCGCCCGTACGGGTGGGGTCCGGACGGCGCCGGAGTCCCCGAGGCCGCCGCCGCGAAGTCCCCCCGTTGCCGGGGCCCGCGTGCTGCGTGAGAGGGTCTGTGGCGTGAGTGCACCACCGAACACCCTGCAATTCCGCTTCGACGGGCCGGAGGACGCTCCGGTCCTGATCCTGGGTCCCTCACTGGGGACCACCTGGCACATGTGGGACCGCCAGGTCCCCGAACTGGTCAAGCAGTGGCACGTCTTCCGGTTCGACCTGCCAGGGCACGGCGGCGCACCCGCCTACCCCGCCGGTTCGGTCGGCGACCTCACCGACCGGCTGCTCGCCACCCTCGACCGGTTCGGCGTGCAGCGCTTCGGCTACGCGGGCTGCGCGCTCGGCGGCGCGGTCGGCATCGAGCTGGCGCTGCGCCACCCGGAACGGCTCGCCTCGCTCGCCCTGATCGCCGCCTCGCCCCGCTTCGGCACGGCCGACGAGTTCCGGCAGCGCGGGGTGATCGTACGGACGAACGGGCTCGACCCCATCGCCCGTACCTCGCCCGACCGCTGGTTCACCTCCGGGTTCGCCGCCGCCCAGCCCGCGATCACCGAGTGGGCCGTGCAGATGGTGCGCACCACCGACCCCGGCTGCTACATCGCGGCCTGCGAGGCGCTCGCCGCGTTCGACGTGCGGGCCGACCTCGCGAGCGTCGGGGTGCCGACCCTGGTCCTGGTCGGTTCCGACGACCAGGTCACCGGTCCCGCCGAGGCCCGCACCCTGGTCGCGGGCATCCCGGACGCCCGGCTCGCCGTCGTGCCCGGCGCCTCCCACCTGGTGCCGGTCGAGCAGCCCGCCGCCGTCACCGACCTCCTGGTCCGGCACTTCTCCACCGCCTGGCAGCCCGCCTTCGACTCCACCACCGCGCAGACGGCGATCCCCACGGCCCCGGTCGCGCCGGTCCCGACGTCCGCGCCGCCGCACCCCGTGCCGATCGCCGAGATCGCCCCGGCCGCCCCGGACCCGCAGTCGGCGGGCCGCGTCGATCCGTACGACGCCGGCGTCAAGGTGCGCCGCGAGGTGCTCGGCGACGCACATGTCGACCGGGTCCTGGCGCAGGCCGACGACTTCTCGGGCGACTTCCAGGAACTCCTGACCCGCTACGCCTGGGGCGAGATCTGGGACCGGCCCGGGCTCGACCGCCGGTCCCGCAGCATCGCCACCCTCACCGCGCTGGTCGCGGGCGGGCACCTGGACGAGCTCGCCTCGCACACCCGGGCCGCCCTGCGCAACGGCCTCACCCCCTCCGAGATCAAGGAAGTGCTGCTCCAGGCGGCCGTGTACTGCGGGGTCCCGGCGGCAGGCAGCGCCTTCAAGGTGGCCCAGCAGGTCATCCGCGAGGAGACCACGCCCAGCGAGTGATCGTCCGAGACCGGTGGTGAGAGCACCTGCCTGCGCTGCCCGTTCGCGCGGGACGCGCGGCAGGATGGACCCATGAAGCTCACGAAGATGTCGCACGCCTGTGTCCGGCTCGAGAAGGACGGGCAGACGCTCGTCCTCGACCCCGGGGCCTTCAGCGAGGAGGACGCCGCCCTCGGCGCCGACGCGATCCTCGTCACCCACGAACACCCCGACCACTTCAGCGAGGAACGGCTGCGGGCGGCCCTGGACGCCAACCCGGCCGCCGAGATCTGGACGCTGAAGTCGGTCGCCGAGAAGATCGGGGCGGCCTTCCCGGGCCGCGTGCACACCGTCGGCCACGGCGACACCTTCACCGCCGCCGGTTTCGACGTCCAGGTCCACGGCGAACTGCACGCCGTGATCCACCCGGACATCCCGCGCATCACCAACGTCGGCTACCTGATCGACGGCGGCACGGTCTTCCACCCCGGCGACGCGCTCACCGTCCCGGACCACGCCGTCGAGACGCTGATGCTGCCCGTCATGGCCCCCTGGAGCAAGATCTCCGAGGTCATCGACTACGTCCGTGAGGTCAAGCCGCAGCGCGCCTACGACATCCACGACGCCCTCCTCACGGACCTCGCCCGCCCGGTCTACGACAACCAGATCGGTGCCCTCGGCGGCGCGGAGCACCTGCGGCTGAAGCCGCGGGAGAGCGCGGCTCTCTGAGTGTCGGTGCCGCCCGGTAGGTTGTGGGGCATGCGCATCGCGACCTGGAACGTCAACTCGATCACCGCCCGTCTCCCGAGGCTGCTGGCCTGGCTGGAGAGCACCGGCACCGACGTGCTGTGCCTCCAGGAGGCCAAGGTCGCCGAGGAGCAGTTCCCGTTCGACCAGCTCCGCGAGGCGGGCTACGAGGCGGCGGTGCACGCGACCGGCCGGTGGAACGGCGTGGCGGTGATCTCCCGGGTGGGCATCGAGGACGTCGTCAAGGGCCTGCCCGGCGACCCCGGCTACGACGGCGCCCCGGAGCCGCGCGCCATCTCCGCCACCTGCGGCCCGGTCCGCGTCTGGTCGGTCTACGTGCCCAACGGCCGCGAGGTCGACCACCCGCACTACGCCTACAAGCTCCAGTGGTTCGAGGCCCTGACGGCCGCCGTCGCCGGTGACGCGGCGGGCAGCCGTCCCTTCGCGGTCCTGGGCGACTACAACGTGGCGCCGACCGACGACGACGTCTACGACGTGGCCGCCTTCGAGGGTCTCACCCACGTCACCCCGGCCGAGCGCGCCGCCCTCGCCTCCCTGCGCGGGGCGGGCCTGTCGGACGTGGTCCCGCGGCCCCTCAAGTACGACCACCCGTTCACGTACTGGGACTACCGCCAGCTCTGCTTCCCCAAGAACCGCGGCATGCGCATCGACCTGGTGTACGGCAACGACTCCTTCGCGAAGGCCGTCACGGACGCCTACGTCGACCGTGAGGAGCGCAAGGGCAAGGGCGCGTCCGATCACGCCCCGGTCGTGGTCGACCTGGACGTCTAGGCCCCGGCCGGAAACGACAGCCCGCGCGCCTGTGGTGCCCGCGGCCGGGTGAGTGACACGCTGGGTGTATGAAGATCCCTTTTCTGGGCGGCCGGAGCGAGAAACCGGGGACCCGCGACCCCGAGGGAATCGCTGAACTCCTCTCCGAGTGCGAGCTCCTGCGCTCCCACGCCGCTCGTTCGGGCGTCCGACTGGACGACACGGCGGCCTCGTTGGAGGCACTCGACCAGGTGGTGCCCGGCTGGCGGGACGACGAGGAGATCCTGCTCTGGCTGGGCAATGACGCGGGACTCTATCTGGGCACGGTCATCGTGCGGACCGTGCCCGGGGCGGCCTGGGATCTGCGTTCGGACGGGCAGCCCGTGATCCGGCTGGAGTCCGGCCGCGAGTTCGACGTCGTGGCCTCCGGGCACGAGTGGGCCGCGAGCGGGGTGCCCGAGCTGTCCCAGCTCTACGCGGAGGTCGCCGAGGAGTGAATCCATGGCCGTAAGAACGGCGTAAATACGGCTAATGATCGAAAAGTGCGTGTCGTTCCTTATGCGTAATCCCGCCTCGATAAGTTGCGGCAACCACGACACAGTTCTGAGAGTGAGTAGGGCTGGGCATGGCCGTCGTCGATCCGTTGATCGAACTGCGTGACGTCAACAAGTACTACGGGGAGCTGCATGTCCTGCAGGACATCAACCTCACCGTCGGCAAGGGGGAGGTGGTCGTGGTCATCGGCCCTTCGGGGTCGGGCAAGTCCACGCTCTGCAGGACGATCAACCGCCTGGAGACCATCAAGTCCGGTTCCATCACGCTCGACGGGCAGCCGCTGCCCGAGGAGGGCAAGGCCCTCGCGAAGCTCCGTGCCGAGGTCGGCATGGTCTTCCAGTCCTTCAACCTGTTCGCCCACAAGACGGTCCTGCAGAACGTCTCGCTGGCCCAGATCAAGGTCCGCGGACGCAAGAAGGACGAGGCGGACCGGCGCTCCCGCCAACTCCTGGACCGGGTGGGCCTCGCCGACCAGGCCGACAAGTACCCGGCCCAGCTCTCCGGCGGCCAGCAGCAGCGCGTGGCCATCGCCCGCGCCCTGGCCATGGAGCCCAAGGCCCTGCTCTTCGACGAGCCGACCTCCGCCCTCGACCCGGAGATGATCAACGAGGTGCTGGAAGTCATGCGTCAACTGGCCCAGGAGGGCATGACCATGGTCGTCGTCACCCACGAGATGGGCTTCGCCCGCTCGGCCGCCAACCGCGTGGTGTTCATGGCCGACGGCCGCATCGTCGAGGACCGCGCCCCCGACGACTTCTTCACCGACCCGGACAGCGAGCGCGCCAGGGACTTCCTCTCCAAGATCCTCAAGCACTGAGAGGGGCGACGGCCATGTCCTCGAGCCTCGACTACGATGGTCCGCTCACCCCCACGGTGACGGCGGCCGCTTCTCCAGGGACCCTGCTGCCGGGTGGGGGTCCCCCCACGGCCCGTCAGCCGTAGGGGGCAGCAGTCACAGAGCCATACCCGCCCGGCGTCGGCCGGAGATCACTGCTCGCGCAGCGGAATCGACACGTACGACGGGTCGTTCGCCGGTGAGGAGAAGGTCAGCCGAGCGCCGGACGGGTTGTGCTCGATGTAGAGCGGGTCGACCGTGTCCACCACCAGGGCCAGACGGTGCCCTGCCGGCACGTCGTAGGCCGTGGAGAACAGCTCCAGGTCGACGCCGAACGGCTTCCCGGGTGTCCGCCCGTGGAAGGTGTACGGCGCGTGGGAGACCAGCTTGCCGAGGCCGAGCGGCCCCACGTCGTACAGGTAGGCGACGAGGGTGCCGCTCTCCTTGGTGGGGGTGAGCGTGGTGTGCAACCGCGCGGTGCCGCGCACCTGCTGGGCACCGGCGTACTTCTCCGACTGCCACACCGCCGCCCAGTGGCGGGGGAGCAGGGGGATCGAGGCGACCGGGGGAGCCTGGGCCAGCTGGTCGAGGATGCTGGACAGGAAGACGATCCCGCCGTCCGCGCCCGAGTCGACGTTGGTGTGGATCGTGGTGGTGCCCGAGAGGGCGATCTTCTTGCGGGTCGCACCGACCGACTTCCAGTCCGGATAGCCCTCGTACCCGCCCGTGGTGCGGGACTTGAGACGGACCGGCTGCTCACGGTCGACGCCGTTGTCCGCGCCCTTGAGGTAGTGGTCGAACCAGCGCTCGGTGTCGGACCAGACGTCGTTGGGGAGACCGAACAGTCCGGTCAGTTCGGCCGTGGCGTGGTCGCCGGGGCGGAACTCGAGTCTCTTGGGGCCGGTCAGCTTCTCGTAGAAGTCCGCGTACTGGTTGGGCGGGAAGACCGAGTCGCCCCAGGCGTTGGCCATCATGACCGCCGCGCCGTTCTTGTTGAGTTGGTCCACGTATGTGGCGGCCGAACGTTTCTTCCCCCAGTCGATCATGTCCTGTTCCTTCGACAGGTTCGACGCGTAGAAGTTGTCGAAGATCTGCCGGAGTTCGGCGCTCTGGCGGCCGGTGACCAGGCTCGCCCCGTCCAGCAGGGCCCCGGCCTGGACGTGCTGGGTGCGGCCGGAGTAGATCGAGTCGATCAGGTCGGCCCAGCCGCTGAGGGCCGCCACCGCCTTGACGCGCTTGTCCCTGGCGGCGGTGAGCAGGCTGATGCCGGCGCCGTAGGAGACGCCCGCCATGCCGATGTGCGCGGAGTCGGCCGGGGTGTTGGCGAGCGCCCAGTCGATGACCTTCGAGGCGTCGGCCGTGTCGGGAGGGCCCGCCACTTCTATCTCCCCGCCCGACTGCCAGAACCCGCGGACGTTGTAACTGACGACGATGTAACCGGAGTTCGCGAGCTTCTGGGCCTGGGCGAGGTACTCGACCTGGGGCAGGCCCCAGCTCGTGGGCAGGACGAGCAGCGGGTAGCGCCGTGCGCCGTCGGCTCCGGCGGGCGTGATGACGTTCGCCTTGAGGACGGTGCCGCCGTCACCGGCGATGTCGACGAAGCGCACGGCGTCCGCCGCCTGGGCGGTGGGGGCGAGTCCGAGGGCGCTACCGGCGATCAGAGTCGCGGAGACGGCGCCCACGGTGGTCGTACGCAGGGCCTTGCGAGGGTGTCCCACGGGTCACTCCCTACTCGTGTCAATGCAAAGTGACCAGACGGTAACCGCGGCGCCTTACCGGAGGTAACCCGTCGGTAAGTTACGTGGGAGTAACGATTGTTGTGGTGTGAATCAGTTCAGGAGGCGCGGTGGGAGTTCCGTGGAGCCGCGGCCGTCGGCAAGGGGGTCTTGGCCTCCCGGGTCACGTCCGCGACCAGCTCCACCACATCCGGGCCGTACGCACCGGAGTTGATCACCTTCAGCAGCAGTACGAAGGTGCTGTCGCCGTACTTGCGGGTCAACCGCTCCTGGTTGCGGGCCAGATAGCGGGTCGCGGCCTGGTTGCTGATCGCGGTCTGGCCGCAGAAGAGGAAGACGGGCCGGGCGCCGTTGCTCTGCTCGACCGTGAGCCGGGCCAGGAGGGCGTACTCGGCCGTGCCGACCTCCACCCGGTAGCGCTCTGTGCCCACCTGGAAGGCGCCGCGGTCCGGGCTCGGTTCGGCGTCCACGTTGATCCGGACTCCGGGCAGCAGGGAGGAGAGGTGGGCCGCCATGCGGCGGTTGGAGGCCGGGCCGCCGACGCAGAACTCGGTGCGCTCGCCGAAGCCCTGGCGTGCCGCGTCGTGCGGGAGGACCTGTGCGTGGGCGTTGCAGTCCTTGATGAGCGCGGCGAGTTCGAGGAGGGCGAACACGTCGTAGCGCATCACCGCGAGGTCCGGGCCGCTCGCGCCGCGGTTCACGACCAGCAGGGACTCGGAGTTGTCCGGCAGCCCGAAGAACGCCTGCTTGCGGCGGAGTTTCCGCCTCCACAGGTACGTCCGGGCGATCCAGCCGAGCGCGGCGCTGATGCCCGCCGCCACCACGCCCAGGACGATGTTGCGCACGTCGTCAGTCATGTGCGCGCATGCTAGCGGGCCTGCACGGTTGGTACGTACCGGTGTTCGAAGTGCGGCATTCGTATGACACCTGACCCGAGAAGGGCTGTCGGGGCACCGGCGATGTGGTTACGCTGCGCGGACGGTCCTGGACTGGAGGTACGGATGCGTCGCCCTGTCGCACGGAAACTGTCGGTCCTGGCGGTCTCGGCCGCCGTGGTGTCGGTGGGGGCGGCAGCGCCGCCGCAGGCCACCTCGGCACCCGAGAAGTCACCCGTCGCCGTCGGCTACGGCGGCGCCGTCTCCAGCGTGGATGCGGACGCCTCCGCCGCCGGCGTCGAGGTGTTGAGGAAGGGCGGCAACGCGGTCGACGCGGCCGTCGCCACCGCCGCCGCGCTCGGCGTCACCGAGCCGTACTCCTCCGGCATCGGCGGGGGCGGCTACTTCGTCTACTACGACGCCAAGTCCCGTACGGTCCACACGATCGACGGCCGCGAGACGGCACCGCTCACCGCGGACTCCGACCTGTTCGTGGAGAACGGCAAGCCGCTCGCCTTCGCCGACGCCGTCAGCAGCGGGCTGAGCGTCGGCACCCCGGGCACACCGGCCACATGGGCCACGGCGCTGGACGAGTGGGGCAGCAGATCGCTGGGCAGCGTCCTGAAGCCGGCCGAGCGGATCGCCCGGGACGGGTTCACCGTCGACGACACCTTCCGCTCGCAGACCGCGGCCAACGAGACGCGGTTCCGGTACTTCCCCGACACCGCGAAGCTGTTCCTGCCCGGCGGGCAGTTGCCGGTCGTCGGATCCACCTTCAAGAACCCCGATCTCGCCCGCACCTACCGGGAGCTGGGCCGCCAGGGCGTCGACGCGATCTACCGCGGCGACCTCGGCGACGACATCGTCGACACCGTGAACCACCCGCCGGTGGACCCGGGTTCGGGCTGGAACGCCCGCCCGGGGGACCTGTCCGAGAAGGACCTCGCCGCCTATCGCGCCAAGCTCCAGAAGCCCACCAAGACCTCCTACCGCGGGCTCGGCGTCTACTCCATCGCGCCCTCCTCCTCCGGCGGCACGACGGTCGCCGAGGCCCTCAACATCCTGGAGCACACCGACCTCTCCAAGGCGAGCGAGGTGCAGTACCTGCACCACTTCATCGAGGCGAGCCGGATCGCGTTCGCGGACCGCGGGCGCTGGGTCGGCGATCCCGCCTTCGAGGACGTACCGACGAAGGGGCTGCTGTCGCAGCGGTTCGCCGACTCGCGCGCCTGCCTGATCAAGGACGACACGGTGCTCAAGAGCCCGGTGGCGCCGGGGGACCCGCGGCATCCCGGAGCGTGCACGGACCGGGGCACCGCGGCGCCGACGACGTACGAGGGCGAGAACACCACCCATCTGACGGTGGCGGACAAGTGGGGCAACGTCGTCGCCTACACCCTGACCATCGAGCAGACGGGCGGCAGCGGGATCACCGTTCCCGGGCGCGGGTTCATCCTCAACAACGAGCTGACGGACTTCTCCTTCGCCCCGGCGAACCCGGCCGTCCACGACCCGAACCTGCCGGGGCCCGGCAAGCGGCCGCGGTCCTCGATCTCGCCGACGATCGTGCTCGACAAGCACAACAAGCCGGTGGTGGCGCTGGGTTCACCCGGCGGGGCGACCATCATCACGACCGTGCTCCAGGTGCTGACCGAGTTCGTCGACCGCGGGCTGCCGCTGGTGGACGCGATCGCCGCGCCCCGGGCCAGCCAGCGGAACGCCGCGCAGACCGAGCTGGAGCCGCCGTTGTACAGCAGCGGGGAACGGTCTCAACTGGAGGCCATCGGGCACTCGTTCAAGCTCAATCCCGAGATCGGTGCGGCCACTGGTGTTCAGCGGTTGCCGGGCGGGAAGTGGCTCGCCGCCGCGGAGACCGTTCGGCGGGGCGGGGGGTCCGCGCAAGTGGTGTACCCCGCGCCGTAGCCGTCCTCAGGCGGGTGCGGGCTCGTCGCGCGGTTCCCCGTGCCCCCGGGGAGTCGGCGTGAACGTCAGACCGCCTTCCTCCGTGTCCACCGCCACCGTGTCGCCCTCGGTGATCGTGCCGTCCAGCAGGAGCCGGGACAGTTGGTTGTCCACCTCCCGCTGGATGGTGCGGCGCAGCGGTCGGGCACCGTACTCCGGCTGGTAGCCGCGTTCCGCCAGCCAGTCCACCGCGCTGTCCGCGAAGGTGACCGTGACGCCCTGGGCGTGCAGCAGGCGGCGGGTGCTCTCCAGCAACAGCCGGGTGATCTCCCGTAGTTGATCTCCCGTGAGCCGGCGGAAGACGACGATCTCATCGATGCGGTTCAGGAACTCCGGGCGGAAGTGCTCGCGCAGCGGACGCAGGATCTGTTCGCGCCGGGCTTCCTCGTCGGACTGCGGCCCGAAGCCGATGCCCGTGTTCCCCCGGGTGATCGCCTCCGAGCCCAGGTTGCTGGTCATGACGATCACCGTGTTGGTGAAGTCGACCGTGCGGCCCTGGGAGTCGGTGAGCCGTCCGTCGTCGAGGACCTGGAGGAGGATGTTGAAGACGTCCGGGTGGGCCTTCTCCACCTCGTCCAGCAGGAGCAGCGAGTACGGGTGCCTGCGGACCACCTCGGTGAGCTGGCCCGCCTCCTCGTGGCCGACGTACCCGGGCGGGGCACCGACCAGGCGGCTGACCGTGTGGCGCTCCTGGTACTCGCTCATGTCCAGGCGGACCATGCGCTCCTCGCTGCCGAACAGCGACTCGGCGAGGGCGCGGGCCAGTTCGGTCTTGCCCACACCGGTGGGGCCGAGGAAGAGGAAGCTGCCGATCGGGCGGTCCGGGCTCGCGAGGCCGGCACGGGAGCGCAGGACGGCGTCCGAGACCACGCGTACGGCCTCGTCCTGGCCGACGACCCGCTCGTGCAGATGGTTCTCCAGGCCGAGCAGGCGGTCCTTCTCCTCCTGGGTGAGGCTGCTCACCGGGATGCCGGTCAGCCGGGACACCACCTGGGCGACGGCCTCCGTGGTGACCTCCAGGTGCTGGCCCTCGTCGGCCGCGTCGCCCCCGGCGGACTCGGCGATGCGCTGCTTCAACTCGGCGATGCGGTCCCGCAGTTGGGTGGCCCGCTCGTACTGCTCGTCGGCGACCGCCTGGTCCTTGTCCAGCGTCAGTTGCTCCACCTCGCGCTCCAGGGCCCGTACGTCGGTGCCCTTGGTCCGCGCGCGCAGGCGCACCCGGGCCCCCGCCTGGTCGATGAGGTCGATCGCCTTGTCCGGCAGGCGGCGGTCGGTGAGGTAGCGGTCGGACAGCTCCACGGCGGCCACCAGCGCCTCGTCGGTGTACCGCACCTGGTGGTGGGCCTCGTAGCGGTCCCGCAGTCCGCGCAGGATCTCGATCGCGTCCGCCGGGGTGGGCTCCGGGACCAGGATCGGCTGGAAGCGGCGGGCCAGGGCCGCGTCCTTCTCGATCCTGCGGTACTCCTCCAGCGTGGTCGCGCCCACGATGTGCAGCTCGCCGCGGGCCAGGGCGGGCTTGAGGATGTTGCCGGCGTCCAGGGAGCCGCCCTCGCCGCCCCCACCCGCGCCGACGACCGTGTGCAGCTCGTCGATGAAGACGATCAGCCGGTCGGAGTTGTCGCGGATCTCGCCCACGATGTTCGTCAGGCGCTCCTCGAAGTCGCCCCGGTAGCGGGTGCCCGCCACCACCCCGGTCAGGTCGAGGGCGAAGACCCGGCGGCCGATCAGCACGTCGGGCGCGTCCCCGTCGGCGATCCGCTGGGCCAGACCCTCCACGACAGCGGTCTTTCCGACGCCCGCGTCACCGATGAGCACCGGGTTGTTCTTGCCGCGGCGGGACAGCACCTCGATGGTCTGCTCGATCTCCTCGTCCCGGCCGATCACCGGGTCGATACGGCCCTGGCGGGCCAGGTCGGTGAGATCGCGGCCGTACTTGTCGAGGGTCGGCGTGCCCGTGCCGCGCGGTGCCTCGGCGCCGGACGGGCCGGTCTCGGGGGCCGTCTCGGGAGGCAGGCCGGTCGGGGCGAACCGGGCCGAGCTGAGGATGTGCCCGGCGGCCGAGTCCGGGTTCGCGGCCAGGGCGCTGAGCACGTGCTCCGGGCCGATGTAGCCGGCGCCCCGGGCCCGGGCCAGCTCGTGCGCGTCCAGCAGCGCGCGCTTGGCGGCCGGGGTCAGGGACAGCGAGGTGGGCGGAGGGGCCTCCTCCGGCTGGTGCTGGACGGGGCCGGAGCGTTCGTCGATCTCCGAGGCGAGCGAGTCGGGATCGGCACCGGCCCGGCTCAGCAGGGTCCGGGTCGGCTCGGCGGCGAGGGCGGCCCGCAGCAGGTGCTGGGTGTCCAGATCCCGGCTGCCGTGCTCGGCGGCGTACTGCGCGGCGCCCCGCACCAGCTCCCTGGCGGGCCGGCTCAGCAACTGGCCGATGTTGATCTGCCGGGGGCCGGGACGCGGCCCGCCGAAGAAACGGGCGAGGAACTCTCCGAAGGCGTCATAGCCTTCCGGTCCGCTGAATCCGCTGGTCATGTCGTTCCCATCCGGCATCCCCATGGGGGTCCCCCCGGGCCGAGCCCGTTCGAGGTCTGGGGGAGGGCCGGGGACACCCTCGCTGATCGACGTGCCGGGGCCGGGTAACCCGGGTGTCAGCCGGTTACACCTTCGCACGGATGGGGGAGCGGGGCACTTCCAGCGGCCGTCCGGCGACGGCGGTCCGGCTCGGGACTCGCGGACCTGCGGACCTGCGGACGCCGGTCGACGGTGCGAGCACGTGGTGCGCGCAGGGGCACCGGCGGGCGGTCGGCTTGGTCCCTTGGTCCTCCCGGCGGTGCCGGCCGGGGCGACCAGCCGGACGTGGGCAGGGTCGCCGACGGCGTTCGTCCGCAGGGCGGTCTCCGGTGTGTTCCCGGACCGCCGCCTGAACCCCGCGTGCCCCCTCCCCGGGCCCGCGACGACCGGGGAGGAAGGGGCGAGCGGGGTGGCTCAGCGTGCCGTCAGGACGCGGGGGCCCTCGTCCGTGATCGCCACGGTGTGCTCGACGTGCGCCGCGCGCGAACCGTCGTTCGTCTTCAGCGTCCAGCCGTCCGGTGCCGTGTGGTACGCGTCCGTGCCGCCGGCGATGAGCATCGGCTCGATCGCGAGCACCATGCCGTGCCGCAGCGCGAGCCCGCGCCCCGGGCGCCCCTCGTTCGGCACCGGCGGGTCCTCGTGCATGCGGCGGCCGATGCCGTGGCCGCCGAAGTCGTCCATGATGCCGTAGCCACCGGCCCGGCACACCGTGCCTATCGCGTGCGCGATGTCCCCGATGCGGTTGCCCACGACCGCCGCCGCGATACCGGCCGCCAGGGCCCGCTCGGCCGTCTCGATCAGCCGTACGTCGTCGGGGCGCGGCCCGCCCACTGTGAAGCTGATCGCCGAGTCACCGGCCCAGCCGCCCAGTTGGGCACCGCAGTCGATCGAGACGAGGTCGCCGTCGCGCAGCCGGTAGCCGGTCGGGATGCCGTGCACGATCGCGTCGTTCACGGAGGCGCAGATGACGGCGGGGAACGGGGTGGTGGCGAAGGTGGGGCGGTAGCCGAGGAAGGGTGAGGAGGCCCCGGCCTCCCGCAGCACCCCACGCGCCACCTCGTCCAGCTCCAGCAGGGAAACTCCCACGTCAGCGGCTTGCCGTACGGCGGTCAGGGCGCGCCCGACCACCTGCCCCGCCTCGTACATGGCGTCCATCGAGGTATCTGTCTTCAGCTCCACCATGCCAATTACTATACCGGTATTAGAATGGGGTCATGGTGCGTACCCCTCTCACTCCCGAAGAACGCGAACGCGGCGAGCGGCTCGGCAGACTGCTGCGCGAGGCCCGCGGCGGCCGCAGCATGACGGAGGTCGCGGCGAGCGCCGGGATCTCCGCGGAGACCCTCCGGAAGATCGAGACCGGGCGGGCCCCGACCCCGGCGTTCTTCACGGTGGCCGCGCTCGCCCGGGCGCTCGGGCTGTCCATGGACGAGCTGGCCGGACTGTGTGAGCTCGCGGGCGTGTGACGGGAGTTCGCCCGACGATCGGGGTGCGCCGGGAGGCTCCTGCCGCGCTCTTGAAAACTGTCTGTAGCCCGTTCGTAACACTGCTGGTGTTGCCTTACGGACCGGAGTGCTCCGGTCTAACGGGAGTTGAGCGATGGCAGTGGATCAACTCCCGGGTCGGGTGCGGGAGTTCGTGACCTACCTGAAGGGTGTTCTGGCGCGCCTGGACCAGGGCTCCGGCTGGTGCGCGGTGTTCTGGCAGCGCGACCCCGACGGGATGCGGGCCTGCCTCGACGGGCGTGAGGTGCCCCCCTGGGACGTGGTCGAGTCGCTCCTCCAGGACCTCGCCGCGGGATACGGCCCCGAGGTGGCCCACGCCGAGGCGGAACGGGCCCGCCCCCTGCACGCCGCCGCGCAGGCCGCCCACGACGCCCGCCCCGGCGGCCGGGACGCCCTCGGCGACCGCTTCGACGTCATGCTCCGCGAACAGCGCTACGCGGCGGAACGGCAGGCCGAGCTGGGCCGCCGGCTCGCCGCCGCCACCACCCAGGAGGAGGCCGACGCCGTCCGCCTGGACCTCGCCTGGGCCCGCGACGACCATGAACGCGCGGTGCGCCGCTGCGCCGAACTCCGGTCCCGGATGGCCGAGTTGGACCGGCGTCCGAGGGGGGCGCCGTACCGGAGCGACGCCGGCGGCCGCAGCGCCGAGCTCCCGGACATGCCGCAGCAGCGCAACGCCCCGACGGCCACCTGGGCGGACCCCGTCGGAGCCGCACCCGACCGGCCGGGCCCGGCTGAAGGACCCCGCTCCGGACACACCCCGCAGCAGCCCGCCCCCGCCACCCCGCCGCCGCCCGAGGCGAAACGCAAGCGCCGACGCGGCGGTGCCCGTTTCGCCGGTGCGGCCGAGGAGGGCGGCGCCCCCGTCGTCGTACCCCCGGCCGCCGTGACCGATCCGCCCGACGCGCCCGTGGCGAAGGGGCGGGCTCCGCGCGGGGCCCGTTTCGCGGGGGTCGCGCAGATGCCCGAGGCGCGTCCGGAGGCAGATGCGGGGCAGCGGGCGGAACCGTCGGACGCGGTGGCGCGGCGGGAGACCGCCGAGGTGGTCGCGAGGCTGGTGCGGCTGCGTTCGGAGGGGCGTACCGGCGAGGCGCACGCCCTGCTCGTCGAGGTCGCCCACTGGCCCGCCGACCGTTTCCCGCTGCTCGCCGCCGAGCTCCAGCGCGCCGGGCTGGGCGCCGACTGGGCGACGCTGCTGTGGGAGGCCGCGTCGCTGCCCGCCGACCGGCTGGTGGCCGCCGCGGACGCCCTGGCCGCGGCCGGGCGGAGCGCGGACGGGGAGCAGGTGCTCAGACAGGGTGTCGCGCGTCCCGCCGGTGAGATCGGCGAGGCGGTGCTCGCGCTGGTCGCCGAGGACCGCCACCGTGAGGTCGCCGCGCTCCTCGACGCCTACGTCCGCGTCCGCACCCCCGAGGAGGCCGCCCGCAGCGCAGGACGCGGCCCGGCGACCCTCGTACCGCTGCTCCTGGCCGCCGCGCGAGGGGTCTCGGAGGAGCGGCACTGGGACCTGGTGCACGCCCTGCGGGTCGCGGGATTCCCCGCCTGACAGGTCCTCCACCACCCCGCTGACCGGGCATGTCACTCCTCCACTGGAGTGTGAAACGAGATCGACTTCGCCGGTTAACGACGATGGTCTTGGCAAGCCTCTCCAGGGGGCTTACGTTCGTCCCTCTACGGCCGTGTCTACGGGCGTAGAGGCTCTGACGTCCCCGCCGAAGGAGCAGCTCATGGCCAACGTCGTACGTGCCGCTCTGGTCCAGGCCACCTGGACCGGCGACACCGAGTCCATGGTGGCGAAACACGAGGAGCACGCCCGCGAGGCGGCCCGACAGGGCGCGAAGATCATCGGGTTCCAGGAAGTGTTCAACGCCCCCTACTTCTGCCAGGTCCAGGAACCCGAGCACTACCGCTGGGCCGAGCCGGTGCCCGACGGCCCGACCACGAGCCGTATGCAGGAACTCGCCCGCGAGACCGGCATGGTGGTCGTCGTGCCGGTGTTCGAGGTGGAGCAGTCCGGGTTCTACTACAACACCGCGGTCGTGATCGACGCCGACGGCACCGTCCTCGGCAAGTACCGCAAGCACCACATCCCGCAGGTCAAGGGCTTCTGGGAGAAGTACTACTTCAAGCCGGGCAACCTCGGCTGGCCGGTGTTCGACACCGCCGTCGGCAAGGTCGGCGTCTACATCTGCTACGACCGCCACTTCCCGGAGGGCTGGCGGCAGTTGGGCCTCAACGGCGCCCAGCTCGTCTACAACCCGTCCGCCACCCACCGGGGCCTGTCCTCCTACCTGTGGCGCCTGGAACAGCCCGCGGCCGCCGTCGCCAACGAGTACTTCGTCGCCGCCATCAACCGGGTCGGCGTCGAGGAGTACGGCGACAACGACTTCTACGGGACGTCGTACTTCGTCGACCCGCGCGGCCAGTTCGTGGGGGACACGGCGAGCGACAAGGAGGAGGAACTGGTCGTCCGCGACCTGGACTTCGACCTCATCGAGGAAGTGCGGCAGCAGTGGGCCTTCTACCGCGACCGCCGCCCCGACGCCTACGAAGGGCTGGTGCAGCCGTGACCGAGGACCTGCTGGGACGCCACCGGGCCGTCCTTCCCGACTGGCTCGCCCTCTACTACGAGCAGCCGCTGGAGATCACGCACGGCGAGGGCCGGTACGTGTGGGACTCCGAGGGCAACAAGTACCTCGACTTCTTCGGCGGCATCCTGACCACGATGACCGCGCACGCCCTGCCCGAGATCACCAAGGCGGTGAGCGAACAGGCCGGGCGGATCATCCACTCCTCGACCCTGTACCTGAACCGGCCGATGGTCGAACTCGCCGAGCGCATCGCCCAGTTGTCCGGCATCCCGGACGCCCGGGTCTTCTTCACCACCTCCGGCACCGAGGCCAACGACACCGCCCTGCTGCTCGCCACCACCTACCGGCGCAGCAACACGATCCTGGCGATGCGCAACAGCTACCACGGCCGCTCCTTCAGCGCGGTCGGCATCACCGGCAACCGCGGCTGGTCACCCACCTCGCTGTCCCCGCTCCAGACGCTGTACGTCCACGGCGGCGTGCGCACCCGCGGCCCGTACGCCTCCCTCGGCGACGACGACTTCATCGCGGCCTGCGTCGACGACCTCAAGGACCTGCTCGGCCACACCCGCCCGCCCGCCGCGCTGATCGCCGAGCCGATCCAGGGCGTCGGCGGCTTCACCTCCCCGCCCGACGGCCTCTACGCCGCCTTCCGCGAGGTGCTGCACGAGCGGGGCATCCTGTGGATCGCCGACGAGGTGCAGACCGGCTGGGGCCGCACCGGCGACCACTTCTGGGGCTGGCAGGCGCACGCGCAGTCGGGTCCGCCGGACATCCTCACCTTCGCCAAGGGCATCGGCAACGGCATGTCCATCGGCGGGGTCGTGGCCCGCGCCGAGATCATGAACTGCCTGGACTCCAACAGCATCTCGACCTTCGGCGGCACCCAGATCACCATGGCGGCCGGCCTCGCGAACCTGTCCTACCTCCTGGAACACGACCTCCAGGGCAACGCCCGGCGGGTCGGCGGACTGCTGATCGAGCGGCTGCGGGCCGTCGCCGCACAGGTTCCCGGCGTACGGGAGGTGCGCGGGCGCGGGCTGATGCTCGGCGTCGAGCTGGTCAGACCCGGCACCGACGAGGCCGACCCGCAGGCCGCGGCCGCCGTGCTGGAGGCCGCCCGCGCCGAGGGGCTGCTGCTCGGCAAGGGCGGCGGGCACAACACCAGCGCCCTCCGGATCGCCCCGCCCCTGTCCCTGACCGTCGCGGAGGCCGAGGAGGGCGCCGCGATCCTCGAACACGCTCTGAGGAGCACCATCCAGTAGGCCCACAGCAAGGGAACACCGTCATGAGCGCCACCTTGGAGCCCCTGGAACCCCTGGAGTCCGCGGAGCCGGCCCTGTCGGTCCGTCAGGTCCTCATGCTGGAGCGGGTCCTGGCCGGGGAGCCCGAGGTGGTGGCCGGTGCCGGCCAGCTCGACCGGGCGGTGCGCTGGGTGCACGTGGCCGAGGCCGCCGACGTCGGTGTGATGCTCAGCGGCGGCGAGATGGTCCTCACCACCGGTGTGCTGCTCGCCGGCGACGACGGCAAGCAGGCCGACTACATCCAGTCCCTGCACCGCGCGGAGGCCGCGGCCGTGGTCCTCGGACTCGGCCGCGCCTTCCCGTCCGCGCCGGACGTGATGCGCCGGGCCGCCGAGCGCTGCGGGCTGCCCATGGTCGTCCTGCACCGGCCGTTCCCCTTCGCGGAGTTGACGGAGGAGGTCCAGGCCCGGCTGGTGCGGCGGAAGTTCGCCGCGGTCAGCATGTCCGAGGCCGTCCGCACCGCCCTCACCGGCCTGATCACCGCGGGCGCCCCGCTCCAGCACCTGCTGGACGAGATCGCCCACCACAGCGGCTGCCCCGTCGTCGTCACCAACCTCGCGCACCGCGTCCTCGCCACCGCGGGGGAGCGGTCCGCCGTCGACGACGTGCTGCGCGACTGGGAGCGCATCGCCCGCCAGGCATGGGGGCACCGCCCGGGCCGCTCGGGCACCGGGGGAGGCGGCGCGGCCGACGGCTGGATCCGCGCCGAACTGGGCGGGCGCGGGGAGCGCTGGGGCCAGATCATGCTGTGCGGCTACCGCGGTGACACCGCGACCGGCCGGCTCCTCGCCGACCGGGCCGCCGAGTCCCTGGTCCTGCACCGCATGCTCGGCGGCACCTCCGCCCACACCTGGGAGGAGCAGTCCGCGCAGAGCCTGCTCACCGACCTGGCCAGCGGGGTCGTACCGGCCCGCCAACTGCTGCCCCGGGCGCGGGCGGCCGGGCTGCCCGTCAACCGGCGGACCTTCGTGCCGCTCGTCGTGCGCGACGGCGATCCCGCCGAACTCGACCGGGTGCTGCGGCTGCTGGGGCTGTCCGGCATCGCCGCCGAGCTCTCCGACGGGGCCACCGCCGTCCTCCTGAGCCTGGCCCGGGACCAGGAAGCCGCCGTGCTCACGGCCAACTTCGCGGCCCGGCTGACGCGGACGGTCGTGGCCGCCGCCGACCCGAGGACCTCGTGGGACGACGTCCCGGCGGGGCTGCGGGAGGCCCAGCACGTCGCCGACGCGGTCGCGGACTCGGCACCCGCCCGCGAGCTGCCTCCCGTGGTGCGCCTCAGGGACGTCCATCTGCGCGGCCTGATCAGGCTGCTGCGGGACGACCCGCACGTGCAGTCCTTCGCCGAGCGCGAGCTGGACGGACTGCTGTGCGGGACGGACAAGGACCTGCTGGCGGTGCTGCGCACCTATCTCGCCACCGGCCGCAACAAGTCCCGCACCGCCCAGCTCCACCACGTCTCCCGCCCCGCGCTCTACCGGCGGCTGGAGGCCATACAGGGCCGGCTCGGCGTCGACCTCGACGACTTCGA
The DNA here is from genome assembly GCF_044756385.1 of Streptomyces sp. NPDC091972. Classification (NCBI taxonomy): domain Bacteria; kingdom Bacillati; phylum Actinomycetota; class Actinomycetes; order Kitasatosporales; family Streptomycetaceae; genus Streptomyces; species Streptomyces sp. NPDC091972. The sequence continues at coordinate 454,811 of NZ_JBIVSV010000006.1, forward strand.
GCAGGCCGCCTCGGTGCACATCGCACTTCTCGCGCACGACGCGCAACAACGCTGAAACACGCTACGACCTGGGAAAACGGCGGTGAAACATGGGCGCACGACAGAGTGACACCGTGGCACGCCCGGGCCTCGCAGACGTGACACGCTGCAACTCAAAGCGCGCTTTCGGACTTCCTAGCCTTCTCGCACACCGAGCGACCGGAGGTCCCGATGAGCAGAGTGATCCGTGCCGCCCTCTTCCAGACCGCGTGGACGGGCGACAAGGAGTCGATGATCCAGGTACACGAGCAGGCGGCCCGGGACGCGGCCGCACAGGGTGCTCAGGTCCTGTGCTTCCAGGAGCTGTTCTACGGGCCCTACTTCTGCCAGGTCCAGGACAAGGCGTTCTACGAGTACGCCGAGCAGATCCCGGACGGGCCGATCGTCAAGCGCTTCCAGGCGCTCGCCGCGGAGCTGGGCATCGTCCTGATCCTGCCGATGTACGAGGAGGAGCAGCCCGGCGTCCTCTACAACACCGCCGCGGTGATCGACGCGGACGGCTCCTACCTCGGCAAGTACCGCAAACACCACATCCCCCAAGTCACGGGATTCTGGGAGAAGTTCTACTTCCGCCCCGGCAATCTGGGGTGGCCGGTCTTCGACACGAAGGTCGGCAGGATCGGCGTCTACATCTGCTACGACCGCCACTTCCCGGAGGGCTGGCGGGCGTTGGGCCTCGCGGGCGCCGAGATCGTCTTCAACCCCTCGGCGACCTCGCGCGGACTGTCCGCGTACCTGTGGCAGTTGGAGCAGCCCGCGGCGGCCGTCGCCAACGAGTACTTCGTGGGCGCGATCAACCGGGTGGGCGTGGAGGAGCTGGGCGACAACGACTTCTACGGGACGACGTACTTCGTCGACCCGGAGGCCCGGTTCGTCGGCGAGGTCGCCTCGGACAAGGAGACCGAACTCGTCGTCCGCGACCTGGACATGGCCACGCTGCGGGAGGTGCGCGACCGCTGGCAGTTCTACCGCGACCGCCGTCCGGACGCCTACCCCCCGCTGACCGCACCCTGACCGAACCGTCCACCCTGGCAGGAGAGGGAACATGAGCAGCCGTACCGTCATCCGCGGTGGCCTCGTCATCACCGCGTCCGACGAGATCCACGCAGACGTGCTGATCGAGGACGGCCGCATCGCCGCCCTCGCCGTGCCCGGCGCCCAGAGCTGGACCGCGGACCGCACGATCGATGCCACCGGGAAGTACGTCATCCCCGGTGGCGTCGACGCCCACACCCACATGGAGCTGCCTTTCGGCGGCACCTTCGCCTCCGACACCTTCGAGACCGGCACCCGGGCCGCCGCCTGGGGAGGTACGACGACCATCGTCGACTTCGCGGTGCAGAGCGTCGGCCACTCCCTGCGCGAGGGCCTGGACGCCTGGCACGCCAAGGCCGAGGGCAACTGCGCCATCGACTACGGCTTCCACATGATCGTCTCCGATGTGAACCAGGAGACGCTCAAGGAGATGGACCTGCTGGTGGAGGAGGGGGTCACCTCCTTCAAGCAGTTCATGGCCTACCCCGGCGTCTTCTACTCCGACGACGGCCAGATCCTGCGCGCCATGCAGCGCTCCGCCGAGAACGGCGGCCTGATCATGATGCACGCCGAGAACGGCATCGCCATCGACGTCCTGGTCGAGCAGGCGCTGGCCCGCGGCGAGACCGACCCCCGCTACCACGGGGAGGTCCGCAAGGCGCTCCTGGAGGCCGAGGCCACCCACCGCGCCATCAGGCTCGCGCAGGTCGCCGGCGCCCCGCTGTACGTCGTCCACGTCTCGGCCATGGAGGCGGTGGCCGAGCTGGCACGCGCGCGCGACGAGGGGCTCAACGTCTTCGGCGAGACCTGCCCGCAGTACCTGTTCCTGTCGACGGACAACCTCGCGGAACCGGACTTCGAGGGCGCGAAGTACGTGTGCAGCACGCCTCTGCGGCCGCGCGAGCACCAGGCCAAGCTGTGGCAGGGGCTGAGGACCAACGACCTCCAGGTCGTCTCCACCGACCACTGCCCCTTCTGCTTCGTCGGCCAGAAGGAGCTCGGCCGCGGCGACTTCTCGAAGATCCCCAACGGCCTTCCCGGCGTCGAGAACCGCATGGACCTGCTCCACCAGGCCGTCGTCGACGGGCACATCTCGCGCCGCCGCTGGATCGAGATCGCCTGCGCCACCCCGGCCCGGATGTTCGGCATGTACCCGAAGAAGGGCACCATCGCCCCGGGCGCCGACGCCGACGTCGTCATCTACGACCCGCACGCCGAGCAGACCGTCTCCGCCGAGACCCACCACATGAACGTCGACTACTCGGCCTACGAGGGCAAGCGCCTCACCGGCCGGGTCGAGACGGTCCTCTCGCGCGGCGAACCCGTCATCACCGAGCGGGAGTACACCGGGCACGCCGGGCACGGCACGTACACCCCCCGCTCCACCTGTCAGTACCTCAACTAGGAGTGGCGCCCATGGACTTCGGACTCGTCCTGCAGACGGACCCGCCCGCCTCGAAGGTGATCAGCCTGATGAAGCGGGCCGAACGCAACGGCTTCACCCACGGGTGGACGTTCGACTCCGCCGTGCTCTGGCAGGAGCCGTTCGTGATCTACAGTCAGATCCTGGCCAACACAACGAAGTTGAAGGTCGGCCCGATGGTCACCAACCCGGGCACCCGCACCTGGGAGGTCACCGCCTCCACCTTCGCCACCCTCAACGACATGTTCGGCAACCGCACGATCTGCGGCATCGGCCGCGGCGACTCGGCAATGCGCGTCGCGGGCCGTACACCCAACACACTGGCCCGCATCAGCCAGGCCATGAAGGTCATCAGGGCCCTCGGCTCCGGCCAGGAGGCCGACCTCGGCGGCACGGTCGTCAAGTTCCCCTGGATCAGGGACGACGCCGAACTCCCCGTGTGGATGGCGGCCTACGGCCCCAAGGCGCTGAAGATGACCGGCGAGGAGGCCGACGGGTTCATCCTCCAGCTCGCCGACCTCTACCTCACCGAGTACATGGTGAAGGCGGTCAAGGACGCGGCGGTGGCCGTCGGCCGTGACCCGGCGGACGTGAAGATCTGCGTGGCCGCCCCCGCCTACGTCACCGAGGACGACTCACCTGAGGCGCTCGCCCACGCGCGCGAGCAGTGCCGGTGGTTCGGCGGGATGGTCGGCAACCACGTGGCCGACCTGGTGTCGAAGTACGGCTCCGGCGGTGGGCTGGTCCCCCAGGAGCTCACCGACTACATCAAGGCACGAGAGGGGTACGACTACTCGCACCACGGCCGCGCCGACAACCCCGACACCGCCTTCGTGCCCGACGAGATCGTCGACCGGTTCTGCGTCATCGGACCGGTCGAGAAGCACATCGAGAAGCTGAACGCACTGCGTGAGCTGGGCGTCGACCAGTTCGCCGTCTACGACATGCACGACGCCCAGGAAGCGACCATCGACGCCTACGGCTCCCGGGTCATCCCCGCCGTCAACGCCTGACCCGGACCGCCCTGCCGCTCGACCGACCCCCCACTCCTTGTCCCCCCTCCCCGTCGTCCGGGGGAGGGGTGGCGGGGCCGGGACAGGCCTCCCCGCCGTCCCGGCTCCGCCCGAGGCCCCCGCACGGCCCATCCCGTTCCGTCCTGATCGATTGGCCTGCCCATGACCGAAACAGTTCCCACGGGGTCGCCGATACCGCCGTCCCCCGGCGGCCGCGTCGAGCTCGCCCCCGAGGCGTTCCCCGCCGACAGCCCCTTCGCCAACGAGGACCTGCGTCCCGTACCGGTCTCCGAACGCAAGTGGACGACGTACAACTTCGCGGCCCTGTGGATCTCCATGGCGCACTGCATTCCCAGCTGGACCCTGGCCTCCGGACTGGTCGCGCTCGGCATGGACTGGAAGCAGGCCGTCTTCACCATCGCCCTGGCCAATGTCATCGTGCTGCTGCCGATGCTGGCCACCGGGCACGCAGGACCCAAGTACGGCATCCCCTTCCCGGTCCTCGCCCGCGCCTCCTTCGGGCTGCGCGGCGCCAACGTCCCGGCGCTCATCCGGGCGGCCGTGGCCTGCGGCTGGTTCGGCATCCAGACCTGGATCGGCGGCAGCGGCATCTTCGCGCTGGGCTCCAGGCTCACCGGCGGCCACTGGGAGGACGCCGGCAAGATCGCGGGCAACCCCTGGCCGCTGTGGCTGTGCTTCCTGCTGTTCTGGGCCCTCCAGATCGCGATCATCTACCGCGGCATGGACTTCCTGCGGCACTTCGAGAACTGGGCCGCGCCCTTCGTGATCGCCGGCGCCCTCGTCCTGCTGGTCTGGATCGCGGTCAAGGCCGACGGCTTCGGCGCGCTGCTCGACCAGCCGTCCAAGCTCGGCTGGGGCGCCGACTTCTGGCCGGTCTTCTTCCCCTCCCTCATGGGCATGATCGGCTTCTGGGCCACCCTGTCGCTGAACATCCCCGACTTCACCCGGTTCGGCGCCAGTCAGAAGGCGCAGACCTGGGGCCAGTCCCTGGGACTCCCCACCACCATGACGCTGTTCGCCGTCCTCGCCGTGCTGGTCACCTCCGGCTCCGAGGTCGTCTACGGCGAGGCCATCTGGGACCCGGTCGCGCTGGCCGCCAAGACCGACAACGCCTTCGGGCTGCTCTTCGCACTCGTCGTGGTGCTGGTCGCCACGATCTCCGTGAACATCGCGGCCAACGTGGTCTCACCGGCGTACGACCTGTCCAACCTCGCCCCGAAGTTCGTCAACTTCCGTACGGGCGCGCTGATCACGGGTGTCGTCGGCATCCTGATCTTCCCGTGGAAGCTGATCTCCACGCCGGAGTTCTACATCTTCACCTGGCTCGGAGTCGTCGGCGGACTGCTCGGCACGGTCGCGGGCATCCTCATCGCCGACTACTGGATCGTCCGGCGCACGGTCCTGCACCTCGCGGACCTCTACACGCCCGGCGGGCGCTACTGGTACGTGAACGGCTGGAACTGGCGGGCGATCGTCGCCTTCGTCGTCGGCGGACTGCTCGCGGTCGGCGGCTCGTACTCGGGGGTGGGTGCGGACGGCAGGAAGACCGGGCCGTTCCCGACCGACGGACTGATCCCGTTCCTCAAGCCACTGGCCGACTACGGCTGGGCGGTGGGACTCGGCGCGTCCCTCCTGCTGTACATCGCGCTGATGCTGCCCAAGGGCAGGGAACAGGAGGGCATCGCGGCCTGACGGCCGGGTCACGCGCGCGTGGAGGGCGGTCGGGGTCCGGGCCGGTTCCGCCGGCTCAGGCCTTCCGGCCGCTCTCCAGCGCCGCGACCGCCTCCCTGGCCGCCTTGATGGCGCCCTTGTTGATCTCGTCCGTGCTGGGCGCCTTCTTCGACTCGAAGTCGCTGCCGTTGTACGTCACGGTCACCAGCGCGTTGGACGCCCGGATCATGACCACGCCCTCACGGGTCTGCTGCTTGTTCTCGGTGGTGAGGTTCACCACCGAGTACCCGGCGTCACCGACCCCGGGCACGCTCCCGCCGCCGCTCTTCTCGGAGACGTTCTCCTTGTACGACTCGGCGGCCGCCGCCTCGGACGCCGTGATCTCGAAGGACACGTCGAGCCAGCGGTAGTCGTAGCCCTTGAGCGCGTTCCAGGAGCACGTGCGGCGCAGGGCCGCGTCCGTGGAGGGGATCTCCTTGCCGGCCGTCTTGGCGCCCGGCACCAGCGACTTGATCGTCGCGGCGCCGATGCTGCTGCAGGGCGCGGGCGCGGCGGCGTACTGCTTCGAGACGGCCGCCGTGGCCGCGCCCGAGGGGGACTCCTCGGCGGACGGGGGCGCCGACTCCTTCTCGGCGGCCGGCGTCGTGGCCGGTCCCGACGTCAGTGCCCAGCCCGCCGCGGCGAGCACGACGACGGGGGAGATGCGCGCGGTGAGCGCGAGCGGCAGGGAAAGAGTTCGCACGGCGCACTTTTCGTGGGGGACGGACGGTGCGGACGGGTCCGCACTGCGGACGGACGCCAGTTTCACACGTCTGCCTGTGGGGTGGAAGCGTGAACTCGCTCCGTGCCTGCGCCGTCACTGCGCCCCGCCGTCGATGCGTCATGTGTCCGTTTATGTCCCGGCGATGGGCTGCTTCACGTGCGGGCGACGGGCCGGTGGAGGGCCGACTCGACGCGGTCCACGGCCAGGAACGCCCCGTAGGCCACGAGGTGCACCAGAGCTTCGTCGGTGTGCTCCGGCCGACGCCAGGCCGCCACGTCCTCGTCGGTGATCCGGTACGGCGCGAGCGCGGCCAGCAGCACCAGACGCGCGCCGGGACGCTCCCGCCGGTCCGGGAAGCCGCTCAGGTCGAGCGGCGGGTGCGACCCGTCCCAGTCCAGCAGCGTCTCCTCCACGAGGTCCTGGTCGTCGGTGCCGAGGAGGCCGGCGCCGGTCATGGCCGCCCGGAGCAGCGCCGCGTAGGCGAGCCCGACGGGCGTACCGGCCGCCCACGCCGGGGCCTCGCCGGGGTCGGGCAGGTCGAGCAGCGCGAGGGACGCGCCGGGCCGGACGGGTCGGCGTACGGTCCGGGACAGCGCACGGCCCGCGAGGCTGCGGACGGCCCGGAAACGCTGGGCGTTGCCCGGCAGCAGGTTCTCGGCGAGCAGGGCGGACACGATCCGGTTGATGAAGTGGAAGGCGAACGCGGTGCCGAGGTAGCCCGGGGCGTGCTCGCGCGGGAACGGGTACGGCCCCGCGCCGAGGCCGCCCGGCACGCGCGTGTGCCTGCCCCACTCCAGTACGCGCGCGTGTGCCTCGTTCTGCGGGCGTTCGCCCCGGGCGACGCGTTCGGCGAGGGCGTGGTCGCCGGTGGCGTGCAGCAGCACGGTGTGCGCGTCCACGCAGAACGGGCACCGGTTGGCCAGCGACACCCCGAGCGCTGCCAGTTCCTTGCCGGTGCGGCTGCCGGGGCCGGCGATCAGCGACTCGCGCATCAGCGCCCACGCGGGGGCGAGGAGGTCGGGCGCGGAGGAGAGGACCACGAAGGTCACGGGTTCGTCGATGCCGAAGTCACGGGACAACTGCTCGTAGACCTCGGCGACACGGCCGGTGGCGGCCTTGGGCGGCAGGGGCTCGGTGTAGCGGAAGGGTGTGGACATGCACAGCAGCGTGCGCCCCGGCCCCGGCCGCGGTCGTCGTACCGCCGAAGGGACTCGGCGCTGCGTCCGGGAGCGCGGACCCGGGCCGGGAGTACTACGGGGGGAGTAGCGCGGGAGTTGTCCACAGGGCTGACGCCGGTGTCGGTGCGGCGGTCTAGCGTGTGGGCATGAGTGGGCACCGGGTCGATGCGGCCATCTCCCAGCGGCTCGCCGACCTGGCCCTCGCGGTCGTGGTCGGCGCCCTCGCCGTGGCCGTGGCGGCTCAGGACGCGGACACCACCGCCCTCGACCACGGGCTCCTCGTGGTGGGCGCGGCCGCTCTCGCGTTCTACCGCGCGGCCCCGCTGGTGGTGCTGGCCCTGGCCACGGCGAGCGGGGTGGCGTACGTCCTGCACGCCCACCCGGGCCCCCTCGGCGCGCTGACCGTGTTCGCCGCCGTGCACCTGGCGTCCCAACTGGGGCGACGGAGCTGGGCGGCGGCCGCGAGCGGGATCTTCCTGGGGGCCTACGCGGCGACGGGGCCGACGGTCCACGAGGCCGTCGAGAAGACCGCGCTGCTCGCGGGCTGGTTCGTGTGCGCGGTGGTGACAGGGCTCGCCGGACGCAACTGGCAGGCCTATCTGCGGCAGACCGAACAGCGTGCCCTGGAGGCCGAGCGCACCCGGGAGGAGGCCGCGCTGCGCCGGGCCGGCGAGGAACGCCTGCGCATAGCGCGGGAGTTGCACGACTCCCTCACCCACAGCATCTCCATCGTCAAGCTCCAGGCGGGCGTGGCCGTCCATCTGGCGCGCAAGCGGGGCGAGGAGGTGCCGCCCGCCCTGCTCGCCATCCAGGAGGCCGGCGGCGAGGCCATGCGCGAGCTGCGTGCCACGCTGGAGGTCCTGCGCACCGACGAGCCGACCGGCACCCCGGCGCTGCTCGTGGAGCGGGCGCGGGCGGCGGGCCTCGCCGTCGAACTGAGCGTGACCGGCGAGGAGCGCGCGCTGCCCGCTCCCCTGGACCGGGCCGTGTACCGGATCGTCCAGGAGTCCCTGACGAACGCGGCCCGCCACGCCGGACCGGCAAAGGTCCGGGTCGAACTCGCTTACGGCAAGGACGAGTTGACGGTGCGGGTGGAGGACGACGGGGCCGCCCGTGCGGACCGCCCACCCCGGCCCGGCCACGGCCTCACCGGCATGCGCGAACGCGTCACGGCACTCGGCGGGACCCTGCGCACGGGCCCGCGCGAGGAGGGCGGGTTCGCGGTGCGGGCGCAACTGCCCTTGGGCGCAGGTGAGTCGGTACGCGCGGAGGTGGGGGCGTGATCAGGGTGGCGCTCGTCGACGACCAGGCGTTGATGCGGGCCGGGTTCCGGGCCCTGCTCGACGCCGAGGACGGTATCGAGGTGGTCGGGGAGGCGGCCGACGGGGAGCGGGGTGTGGAGCTGGTGCGGGCCCAGGTGCCCGACATCGCGCTGATCGACGTGCAGATGCCGGTGATGACGGGCATCGAGGCGACCCGGCGGATCGCCGCGGATCCCGAGCTGGCCGGGGTCCGCGTGGTGATCCTCACCAACTACGGCGTCGACGAGTACGTCTTCGAGGCGCTGCGGGCGGGCGCGAGCGGCTTCCTGCTGAAGGACACCGAACCGGCCGACCTCCTCCAGGCCATCGAGGTGGTGGCCCGGGGCGAGGCGCTGCTGTCGCCCGCGGTCACCCGCACCCTGATCGGCGAGTTCGTCTCCCGTCCCCCGGACCGGTCCACCGCCCCCGGCCTGGAGTGCCTCACCCGCCGCGAGCGCGAGGTCACGGCCCTGGCGGCGCGCGGCCTGACCAACGAGGAGATCGCCGAGCACATGGTGATCAGCCCCCTCACGGCCAAGACCCACATCAGCCGCGCGATGACGAAGCTGGGCGCCCGGGACCGGGCCCAACTGGTCGTGTTCGCCTACGAGTCGGGCCTGGTGACGGCACGCGGCGCCTGATGTCCCGTGGCGGGCGTCCGCTCACGGTGGGCACACGGCCCCCGGCGCGGTCGGCTGCCCGGGGGGACCGGCTGCCGGGGTGCGACCGGCCGCCCGGGGACGGCCGGCCGCCGTGCGGGCTTCCCCGGGCGGTAGGTGGGGGATGAAAGGATCCGGGGACGTGACCGTCTCGGACCGGCCGAGGCGCGCCCGACCAGTGAGGTGAGAGATGTCGTTCACCACCCGGCCGACCCTCCAGGGCACCTTCGGCATGGTGTCCTCCACCCACTGGCTGGCCTCGCAGTCGGCGATGGCGGTCCTGGAGGACGGCGGCAACGCGTACGACGCGGCGGTGGCCGGTGCGTTCGTCCTGCACGTCGTCGAGCCGCACCTCAACGGGCCCGCCGGCGAGGTGCCGATCCTGCTCGCGCCCGCCGGGGGAGAGGTGCGGGTGCTGTGCGGCCAGGGCGTCGCACCGGCCGGGGCGACCGTCCCCCACTACAAGGGCCTGGGCCTGGACCTCGTCCCCGGCACCGGGCCCCTCGCCGCCGCGGTCCCCGGCGCCTTCGACGCCTGGATGCTCCTGCTCCGCGACCACGGCACCAAGTCCCTCGCCGACGTCCTCGCGTACGCCATCGGGTACGCCGAGGACGGGCACGCGCCCGTGGAGAACGTCGGCGCGACCGTCGAGAGCGTCCGGGAGCTGTTCGAGACGGAGTGGACCTCGTCGGCGGAGGTCTACCTCCCGGACGGACGGGCTCCCCGGCCCGGCGCGCTGTTCCGCAACCCCGCTCTCGCCGCCACCTGGAAGCGGCTGATCAGGGAGGTTGCGGGCGCGGGAGACCGCGTCGCGCAGATCGAGGCGGCGCGCGAGGTGTGGCGTACCGGATTCATCGCCGAGGCCCTCGTCCGGCAGGCGCGGCGCCCCACCATGGACACCAGCGGCTCGCGGCACACCGGCACCCTCACGGCCGCCGACCTCGCCGGCTGGTCCGCCACCTACGAGGCGCCGGCCACGTACGACTGGAACGGCTGGACCCTGTGCAAGGCCGGCCCCTGGAGCCAGGGCCCGGTCCTCCTCCAGCAACTCGCCCTGCTGCCGCCCGAGTTGCCGCGGTACGGGTCCGCCGAGTACGTCCATCTGCTGGTCGAGGGCTGCAAGCTGGCCATGGCCGACCGGGAGGCCTGGTACGGGGACGCGGCCGAGGTGCCGCTGGGTGAACTGCTGTCGGCGCGGTACAACGGGCAGCGGCGTGGACTCGTCGGCGACAAGGCCTCGTACGAACTGCGGCCGGGCAGCCCCGGCGGGCGTGAGCCACGGCTCAGCGCACACGCGCGCGTGGTCGTCACGGACGAACCCGGGTTCAGCCCGATGGGGGTCGGGGAGCCGACGGTCGCGAAGAACCCCACGTCCCCGGTGCCGGGTGAGCCCGGGACCGGTCCCGACGGCACCACCCGGGGCGACACCTGCCACCTCGACGTCGTCGACCGCTGGGGCAACATGGTCGCCGCGACCCCCAGCGGCGGCTGGCTCCAGTCCAACCCGGTCGTGCCCGAACTGGGCTTCCCGCTCGGCACCCGGCTCCAGATGACCTGGCTGGAGGAGGGCCTGCCGAACTCCCTCACCCCCGGCCGGCGCCCCCGCACCACCCTCACGCCCTCGATCGCCCTGCGCGGCGGGGTGCCCGGCCTGGCCTTCGGCACGCCCGGCGGGGACCAGCAGGACCAGTGGCAGCTCCACTTCTTCCTCGCCGTCGCCCTGCGCTCCCCGGTCCGCGGCGGCCTCGACCTCCAGGGCGCGATCGACGCCCCGAACTGGCACAACGACAGCTTCCCCGGGTCGTTCTACCCGCGGGGGATGCGGCCGGGCAGCCTCACGGTGGAGGCGCGGACGGACCCCGCGGTGGTCGAGGAGCTGCGGCGGCGGGGGCACGACGTGACGGTGGGGGAGCCCTGGTCCGAGGGCCGGCTGTGCGCGGTGGCGCGCGATCCGGAGACGGGGGTGCTGTCGGCGGCGGCCAATCCCCGGGGGATGCAGGGGTACGCGGTGGGGCGGTGACGGGAGCGGCGCCACGAGGCACCGGGCAAGGCGCGTCAGACACCGGGCGAGGCGCGCAGGGCGTCCGGCGACGCGCAGTGCCGGCTTGCCGACTTCACGTGGTCCGTCCCGGATCGGGTCACCGGCGCTCCCGCACCCCGGTGTTCACGCCGATTCCAGCCGCGCGTCACCGGGCCGGTGGGGTTTGTCAGACCCGCGTGCTCTCATGGAGTCATGATCGAAGACACGGAAACCATCGACGAGTTTCTCGGCAGGCACGCGGGCGACGTGGAGGAGGCGGTGCGCAAGGCCGCCGCGGCCGAGGTCATGCCGCGCTTCCGGCGGCTCGCCGCGCACGAGGTCGACCAGAAGGCCGGCCCGCACGACCTGGTCACGGACGCCGACCGGCTGGCGGAGCAGTACCTCACCGAAGTGCTCGGCGCCCTGCTGCCCGGCTCCGTCGTGGTCGGCGAGGAGGCGGTCCACGCGAATCCGGCGTCGTACGAGGCGCTTCAGGGCGACACGCCGGTCTGGATCGTCGACCCCGTCGACGGCACCCGCCAGTTCGTGCACGGCGACCCCGGCTTCTGCATGCTGGTCGCGCTCGCGCGGAGCGGTGTCCTGCTCGCCTCCTGGACCTACGCACCGGCCCGGGACCAACTGGCCACGGCGATACGCGGCCGAGGGGCGTTCCTCGACGGCGAGCGGCTGCACTCCGGTGCCCCGGACCCGGGACGCGACCTCCGAGTGGCCACCTCCCACCCGGACTACACGACGCAGGAGCAGAAGCGCGGCCTGCTGGGGCTGTGGACGGACGGCGTCGCACCGCGCCCGTGCGGCTCGGCCGGCCTGGAGTACCTCGCCGTCGCCCGGGGCGAGTCGGACGCCGTGGCGTTCTCCTGGGAGGCGGCCTGGGACCACGCGGCGGGGCTGCTGCTGGTCGAGGAGGCGGGCGGCGCCCATCTGACCCGCACCGGCGAACCGTTCCGCGTCACGGGCGGCAACACCCTTCCCTTCACCGCGGCCCGGGACGCGGCGACGGCCCGGAGGGTGCGGGGACTGCTGGCGGGCGGGGCGTGACACGACGGCCGGCCGGGGTGCACGGGCCCAGAGGCGCACCGGCGCAGTCCTCGCCCTCGCCGTCCGCGCCACCCCTTCCCCCAACCCCGCCCGCCGACTTGCCCCCGCGCCCCGGGACCGTCGGTCCCCCGGCATATCCTGATCCTCTGGCCATCGGCTGACGAAGGAGTCCGAAGGTGCCGTCGATGCTCGATGCGGTCGTGGTGGGTGCGGGGCCGAACGGACTGACGGCTGCCGTGGAGCTGGCCCGCCGCGGCTTCTCCGTCGCCGTCTTCGAGGCGCGCGGCACCGTGGGCGGGGGAGCCCGCACCGAGGAGCTCACCCTCCCCGGCTTCCTGCACGACCCGTGCTCCGCCGCCCACCCCCTCGGCATCAACTCACCGGCGTTCCGCGCCCTGCCCCTGGAGCGCTACGGCCTGGAGTGGCTGCACGCCGAACTGCCCATGGCGCACCCCTTCGCCGACGGCACCGCCGCCGTGCTGTCGAGGTCGGTCGCCGAGACGGCGGCCTCGTTCGGACCGCGGGACGCGGGGACGTACCGAAGGCTCGTCGAACCGTTCCTGCCCCAGTGGGACACCCTGGCCCGCGACTTCATGTCCCTGCCCGCGACCGCGCTGCCCCGCGACCCGGTCACCCTGGCCCGCTTCGGTCTCGCCGGTCTTCCCCCCTCGACCTGGCTGATGCGCCGCTTCCGTGACGAGCGCGCGAAGACGCTGTTCGCGGGACTCGTCGCGCATGTGATGGCCCCGCTCAGCGGCTTCGCCACCGGAGCCATCGGCCTGGTCTTCGCCCTGGCGGCGCACGCGCGCGGCTGGCCCGTCGCCCGCGGCGGCTCCCAGTCCATCTCCGACGCGCTCGCCGCCTACCTCAAGGACCTCGGCGGCAGCGTCCACACCGACTACGAGGTCAAGCGGCTCGACGACCTGCCGCCCGCCCGCGCCTACGTCTTCGACACCTCGCCGACCGCCCTGGCGCGCATCGCCGGCTTCGGCAACCACTACGAGGGCTACCGCTACGGCCCGGGTGTCTTCAAGGTGGACTACGCCCTCGACGGTCCCGTGCCGTGGACCGCGAAGGAGGCGAGGAGCGCGGGCACCGTGCAGATCGGCGCAGACAGCACGGAGATCGGCACCGCCCTGCGCGCCGCGTCCCGGGAAAACCGCGCACCCGACCGGCCGTTCATGATCACCGTGCAGCCGAGTGTCGTCGACCCGGGCCGGGCCCCCGCGGGAAAGCACGTCTTCTGGGCCTACGGCCATGTCCCCAGCGGCTGGACCGGTGACCTCACCGACGCCATGGAGCGCCAACTGGAGCGTTTCGCCCCGGGGTTCCGTGACCGGGTGCTCGCCCGCGCCACCGCGGGCCCACCCGAACTGGCCGCCCGCAACGCCAACTACGTCGGCGGCGACATCGGGTCCGGCGCGGTCACCGGGCTCCAGATCATGCTGCGCCCCAGACTGTCCCTGTCGCCGTACGGCACCCCGCACCCGGCCGTGTTCATCTGCTCGTCGGCGACCCCGCCCGGGCCGGGAGTGCACGGCATGTCGGGCCACAACGCCGCGAAGGCCGTATGGCGCAGGCTGCGGCAGCAGACCTGAGGGGACCAGGACCGGGACCGGGGCCGGGCCGCGCCCGGTGGGCCGAGCTGGAAGAGTGGTGCTCATGACCACCATCAGGCTCGTCCAGGGCGACATCACCCGAGAGAGCGCCGACGCGATCGTCAACGCCGCGAACTCCTCCCTCCTCGGCGGGGGAGGCGTCGACGGCGCCATCCACCGCCGGGGCGGCCCCGCGATCCTGGCGGACTGCCGCAGGCTGCGCGCCTCGCACTACGGCAAGGGCCTGCCGACCGGAAAAGCCGTGGCCACCACCGCGGGCGAGCTGGACGCGCGCTGGGTGATCCACACCGTCGGCCCCCGGTACAGCCACGAGGAGGACCGCTCGGAGCTGCTGGCCTCCTGCTACCGCGAGTCCCTGCGCGTCGCCGACGAACTGGGCGCCCGGACCGTCGCGTTCCCGGCCGTCTCGGCGGGCATCTACGGCTGGCCGATGGACGACGCCGCGCGGATCGCGGTGGAGACCGTACGGAATACGGAGACCGCGGTCGAGGAGGTCAGGTTCGTGCTGTTCGACGAGAAGGCGTACGACGCGTTCGCGGGGCAGGTCGCCTGACGCCGGAGGGTTCGTACCCTGACGGCCGAACGCCCCCCGAACGCGGCAAACGGGGGAGCGCGAGGGGAAAGGGCCTGTTCAGAGCTGCCCCGAGGCGGTGGCGGGCGGGAAGCGGGCCCCGCAAGCGGTTGCGGGACACCTCGCGGCTTCTCACGGTGGCCCTACCAAGCACTTCGAAAGGACCCCCGCATGCGCCCCCTCGTCCCCCGCGGCCTCCTCCTGCCGTCCCTGGTCTGCGCCGCGCTGATCCTCGGCCCGGTCGGCACCGCGGCCGCCGCCGTCGACGCAGGCCGCGGCGCCTCGGAACCCCGTGCGGCCGCCACGCACACCACCGACGACACGGACATCCTGACGGACCGCCTCGACGCGCTGGACGGGCTCAACGCGCTGGACCAGCTCGACACCCTGAACCGCCTCGACGTCCTGGACCGGCCCGAGCACGGCAGCCTCCTCCAGCCCCTGCGGCCCCTCCTCGACGCCGTCACCGACCTCGTCTCCCTGCGCGGCAGGAGCCTCGACGCGAGCGAGGCGGACGCCCGGGCGAAGGCCGTGGAAGCGGCCAACACCGAGGTCCGGGAGAAGCTGGCGCACCGCAACGGCAGCGACCGGTCGCTCGCGGCGGCCGACCCGGTCTCCGACCTCCTGGACTCGCTCCAGTCCACCATCGACGACCTGCTCGAGTCGCTGACCTCGCTGGACGTCGGCGGTGTCCTGGGCGCGGTCACCGGCCTTTTGGGGTCCGTGGTCGGAACCGTCACCGGACTCCTCGGCGGCGGGCTGCCCACCTCGTCGGCGACCGGCTGACCCGGCGGCGCCCGTCCCCCAGCCAGAACTCCCGAGAACCCCCACGGCACCCCCGCGTGAGCGCACGCGGGGGTGCCGCACGTCGTCATGTCCCCAGGACCACACAAAGTCCGACAGGGTCATTGCCTCACCCGGCTTCGGGATCTAGGTTGAGTCGCATCCTGTGCCTCAAAGTCACCAATAGCGCACAGGAATTGACGCTCCCTCAGTACGTACACCGCACTGTCGTCCCGAGGAAGGTTCCCCCGATGCCCCATCCGTACCTGCCTGCCCCCATCAGCCGCAGGCGTCTGCTGGAGTCGGGGGCCGCCGTCCTCGGTGCCCTCGCCCTCTCCTCGGCCCCCCTGGCCGGCCGCGGCCAGGCCGCGGAGGGCGCCCCGGAGTGGAACGGCGCCATCGACCTCTTCCGGGTCGGCACCGAGCCCCCGCACACCACCCTCATGCCGTACGCCACCGTCGGCCAGGCCCTCGCCGCCGACCGCACCCGCTCGCCGTACCGCGTGAGCCTCGACGGCACGTGGAAGTTCGCCTACGCCGACCGCCCCGGCGACCGCGACACCGACTTCTACCGCACCGACGTGGACGACAAGGACTGGGACTCCATCCCTGTTCCCTCGGTATGGCAGGTGCATGGCTACGACTTCCCGATCTACGTCAACATCACCTACCCGTGGTGGGGCCCCAACGGCCTGGGCGAGGAGGCGCAGCCACCCGCCGCCCCCACCCGCTACAACCCCGTCGGCCAGTACCGGCGCACCTTCACCGTCCCGAAGGACTGGTCGGGGCGGCGGACCTTCCTGCACTTCGAGGGCGTCAAGTCGGCCCACTACGTGTGGATCAACGGCGAACTCGTCGGCTACCACGAGGACTCGTACACGCCCGCCGAGTACGACATCACCGCCCACCTGAGGCCGGGCACCAACCAGATCGCGGTCGAGGTCTACCGCTACTCCGACGGGGACTGGCTGGAGGACCAGGACATGATCCGGCTGAGCGGCATCTTCCGCTCGGTCTACCTCTACTCCACCCCGGCCGTCCACCTGCGCGACTTCAAGCTGGACACCCCGCTCGGCGACGACCACACCTCCGCCGAACTCTCGGTCACCGCGAGCGTGCGCGACTACGGCGGCGGCAACCAGGGCCGCTACACGGTGGAGACGCAGCTCTACGACGCGGGCGGCCACGCGGTCTGGTCCCGGCCGCTCCAGCAGACCGTCGCCCTCGACGCCGGCGCCGAGACGACCGTACAGGCGGCGAAGGCCGTGCCCGCGCCGAAGCTGTGGTCGGCCGAGCACCCGAACCTCTACACCGCCGTGCTGCGGCTGCGCGGCCCCGCCGGCCAGGTGATCGAGACGCTCTCGCACCGCGTCGGCCTGCGCGAGTTCGCCCTGAAGGACGGGCTGATGCGCATCAACGGCAAGCCGGTCTCCTTCCGCGGCACCAACCGCCACGAGATGCACCCCGACCGCGGCACCGCACTCACCCGCGCGGACCTCGTGAAGGACATCACGATCATCAAGCGGATGAACATCAACTCGGTCCGCACCTCGCACTACCCCAACAACCCGCTCTGGCTCGAACTCGCCGACGAGTACGGCCTGTACCTCGTCGACGAGACCAACCTGGAGACCCACGGCATCCGCGACGAGTACCCCGGCGACCACCCCGACTGGAGCGCGGCCTGCGTGGCGCGCGCCCAGAACATGGTGCACCGCGACAAGAACCACGCCTCCGTGGTCATCTGGTCCCTCGGCAACGAGGCGGGCGGCGGCAGCACGTTCGTGAACATGCGCGACTGGATCAAGTCGTACGACCCCACCCGCGTCGTGCAGTACGAGGGCGACGACCGGCCCGCCGTCAGCGACATCCGCTCGGCGATGTACGAGAGCCCCGCCCGCGTGGAGCAGCGCGCCAAGGACACCTCCGACACCCGGCCGTACGTGATGATCGAGTACTGCCACGCGATGGGGAACTCCAACGGCAACTTCAAGAAGTACTGGGACGTCGTCCGCCGCTACCCCGTCCTCCAGGGCGGCTGGATCTGGGACTTCGTCGACCAGTCCCTCAGCGAGCCGGTCCCGGTGCGCCAGTTGCTGACGGAGAGCGGACCCGGTGCGCTGACGGGCGAAGTCCTGCCCGCGCGGGCCGGGTTCGACCGCGACAAGGGCGTCTCGGGCGGCACCGTCTTCGCCCGTGACGCCCGTCTCGACCTCACCGGCTCACTGACCCTGGAGGCCTGGTTCACCCCGAAGGTGACGGGCAGCCACCAGCCGGTCATCGCCAAGGGCGACACCCAGTACGCGCTCAAGCAGTCCGGCAGGACACTGGAGTTCTTCATCTACGGCGGCGGGCAGTGGATCGCGGTCAGCTGGGCGCTCCCGGACGACTGGACGGGCCGGGAGCACCATGTCGCCGGTGTCCTCGACGCGGCCGCGGGCACGCTGACCCTGCATGTCGACGGTCAGGCCAGGGCGACCAGGACGACGGCACAGCGGCCCAGCAGCAACACCGCCCCGCTCGCGCTGGCCGTCGATGTCGACAACCCCACCAGGGAGTTCAGCGGCACGATCAGGAAGGCACGGGTGTACGCCCGTGCCCTGTCCGCCGCCGAACTGGCCTCCGACGGCCGCGGGCCCGGCGACGAGGGCGTGCGGTTCTGGTTCGACGCGGCGACCGTGCAACTCGCCGAGAAGAAGCCCGCGCAGAAGACCTTCTTCGCCTTCGGCGGCGACTGGGGCGACAACCCCAACGACGGCGCCTTCGTCGCGGACGGCATCGTCACCGCCGACCGCGGCCACACCGGCAAGGCCGCCGAGGTCAAGCAGATCTACCAGGCGGTCAACGCGTCCTGGGCGGCGGACGGTTCGGTCAGGCTGACCAACGAACACCTCTTCACCGACCTGAGGGAGTTCGACGGCACCTGGACCCTGTCCGCCGACGGCAAGGTGGTGCAGCGCGGCAGGCTGACCCGGGAGCAGATGAAGCTGGCACCGCTGTCGAGCAAGAACATCACCGTCCCGTACGAGGTCCCGGGCACCCCCGCTCCCGGCACCGAGTACTTCCTGCGGCTCTCCTTCACCACCAGGGAGTCCACGCCCTGGGCGAAGGCCGGCTTCGAGGTGGCCAAGCAGCAGCTCGCCGTCGACGCGGACAGCCCGGCGGTGACGCCGGTACCGCTCGCGAAGGTCCCGGCACTGACGTACCGGGACGCCGCCGACCGGGTCACCGTCACCGGCAGGGACTTCTCCGTCACCGTCGACAAGGGCAGCGGCACCATCACGTCGTACCGTGCCCACGGCACCCGTCTGCTCACCTCGGGCCCCGTCCCCAACTTCTGGCGGGCGCCCACCGACAACGACCACGGCAACGGGCAGCACACCCGCAACCAGACCTGGCGCGACGCGGGCACGAACCGCGAGGTGACCGACGTGAGCGTGCGGGCGCTCGGGGACCGGGCCGTCGAGATCAAGGTGAGCGGCACCCTGCCGACGACGACCGAGTCGGCGTACGGCACGACCTACACCGTCTTCGGCAACGGCGAGATCAAGGTGGACAACACCCTGCACCCCGGGGCGAGTTCACTGCCGTACATCCCGGAGGTCGGCACGATCCTGTTCCTGCCGCGCCGCCTGGACCGGCTGCACTACTACGGCCGCGGGCCCGAGGAGAACCACTGGGACCGCAACGACGGCACCGACGTGGGCCTCTGGTCCGGGACCGTCGCCGAGCAGTGGACCCCCTACATCCGGCCGCAGGAGAACGGAAACAAGACCGATGTCCGCTGGGCTGCCCTGACCGGTCCCGACGGCGTCGGCCTGCTGGTCTCCGGCGAGCCCCTCCTGGAGGTCAACGCCTCGCACTTCACCCCGGAGGACCTGTCCAACGGGGTGCGCCACGACTACCAGCTCACCCCGCGCGACGCGGTCGTCCTCAGGGTGAACCACCGGCAGATGGGCGTCGGCGGCGACAACAGCTGGGGCGCGCACACCCACGACGAGTACAAGCTGTTCGCCGACCGGGACTACGCGTACACGTACCGGCTGCGGCCGCTGAAGGACGTGAGCGGGGCCACGGCGGCTTCGCGGAGGCCGACCGGCACGGCCTAGCAGTGCTCCGGACGGGCCGGGCCGTCGGGCACCCGGCGGCCCGGCCCGTGGCCGGTCGCGCGCCCCCGGGTGCGGGCGAAGTCCTACCCGCGCCTGCGAAGGAGCCCCGCGGCCAGCACCGGCCCGCACGCCAGCAGCACCGCCAGCACCCCGTAGCCGTACGTCAGGGTCGCCGCCGCGGCCACTCCCGCGACCAGCAACGGCCCGCCCGCGTCGCCGAGTTCACGCCCGAGCTCGGCAGCCCCCATCGTCTGCCCCAGCCGTTCCCGCGGAGTCGACGCCGCGAGCGCGGCGAAGCCCAGGGGGGTGACCAGCCCCGTCCCGACGCCGATCAGCGCGGCCCCCAGCAGCACACCGGCGAGCCCCGGCAGCATCGCACCGCCCAGACCGGCCGCCGCCAGCAGCAACCCGGCGGTCAGCCCGCCCCGCACCGTCAGCCGCCCCGCGTCCAACGCCCGCCCCGCGCGCGGCTGCACGACCGCCGCGCAGGCCGCGAGCACCGACACCGCGGCACCCGTCGCCACCGTGCCGAGCCCCGCCGCGGCCCCCGACACGGGCAGGAAGCCCACGCCCACCGAGAGCGCGGCCGTCGCCCCGGCGAGCGCGGCCGCAGGGACCAGGAACACCGGGTCGGCCAGCCGCCGCGCCAGATCGAGAAGCGTCTGCCGGGCCCGGGGGAGCGGCGGCACCACGGGGACGACGACCAGCGCCCACACCGCCACGGCCACGCCCAGCACCGCGAGCACCGTGAACAGCAGCCGGAGCCCGCCCGCCCACACCAGCACGCCGCCCAGCAGCGGGCCCAGGGTGTAGCCGACGGACTTGTGGAAGCCGTAGCTCCCGAAGGCCCGCCCGTGCCCGGCGGCCGGACTCAGCCGGGCCACCAGCGCGGAGGCGGCGGGGGAGAAGGCGGAGGCCGCCGCACCCTGTCCCAGCCGCGCGGCCCACAGCCATCCGGGGCTGTCGGCAAGGGCGTAGAGCGCGGACGCGACGGCGAAGGCCGCCAGTCCGCCCAGGAGCACCGGGCGGGCCCCGATCCGGTCGGCGACCGTGCCGAACAGCGGCTTGAGGACGACCTCGGCACCGTCGTACAGCGCGAGCAGACCGCCCAGCACGAGCAGGGAGGTGACCGCGTCCCCGGAGCCCGCGCCGAGGTTGGCGGCGATGCCGTGCGCGCCGAAGGCGGTGGTGAAGCCGGCCGCGTACAGCGGGGCCGTCACGCGCCGGGACGGCTCACTCGGTGGCGTCACTGAGCCCGAGCCGCAGGTGCTCCACGTGGTACACGGCCTGGTCCAGCAGCTCGGCCACGTGGTGGTCGTGCAGCGCGTACACCACCGACCGGCCGCGGCGCTCGCCCATGACCAGGCCCAGGTTGCGCAGCAGCCGCAGCTGGTGCGAGCACGCCGACTGCTCCATGCCGACCTCCGCCGCCAACTCCGTGGCCGGCAGCGGGCCCTCGCGCAGCCGGGCGAGGATCAGCAGGCGGGAGGGGGTGGACAGGGCCTGGAGGGTGGTGGCCACCTTGGCCACGTTCGCCGCGTCCAGGCGTACGCGCTCGGCGGCTTCCTGCGCGGTGGTGACGGCTCCATGACCCATGGGCGGTATCTTACCCGTCGCACATGAACAGATGAATGAGTCTTCATGTGTTCCTGTATGGTGGCTCGGGTGTCCACGACTCTCGCCCCCGTTCGTGTCCCCCCGTCCGCCCGCCCGGCGCCCCGCCGCACCCGGGTGCTCGCCCTGCCCGAGGCCCGCTGGGCGCTGGCGTCGACCCTCGCGTTCCTGCTCGCACTCACACTGGACCTCGGCGGCCTGCCGTGGTGGGCCCACGGCCCCCTGTACGCCTTCGCCTACGTCGCAGGCGGCTGGGAACCGGCCCTCGAAGGGCTCAGGGCGCTGCGCGAGAGGACCCTGGACGTCGACCTGCTGATGATCGTCGCGGCGCTCGGCGCGGCCGCGATCGGCCAGGTCCTGGACGGCGCCCTGCTGATCGTCATCTTCGCCACGTCCGGCGCCCTGGAGGCCCTGGCCACCGCCCGCACCGCCGACTCGGTGCGCGGTCTGCTCGACCTCGCGCCCACGTCGGCGACCCGGGTCACCGAGAGCGGCGAGGAGACCGTCCCGACGGTCGAACTCGCCGTCGGCGACGTCCTGTTGATCCGTCCCGGCGAACGCATCGGCGCCGACGGCCGGGTCCTGGACGGCACGAGCGAGGCCGACCAGGCCACCATCACCGGCGAACCCCTCCCGGTCGCCAAGGGTGCCGGCGACGAGGTCTTCGCCGGCACCCTCAACGGCACCGGCGCGCTGCGCGTCCGCGTCGAGCGCGACCCCGCCGACTCCGTGATCGCCCGCATCGTGACCCTGGTCGAGGAGGCCTCGCGGACCAAGGCGCCGACGCAGCTCTTCATCGAGAAGATCGAGCAGCGGTACGCGGTGGGCGTCGTGGCCGCCACCCTGGCCGTGTTCGGCGTGCCCCTGCTGTTCGGCGCCGACCTCGCGGACGCGTTGCTGCGCGCGATGACCTTCATGATCGTCGCCTCGCCGTGCGCGGTCGTCCTCGCGACCATGCCACCGCTGCTGTCCGCCATCGCCAACGCCGGGCGGCACGGCGTCCTGGTGAAGTCGGCCGTGGCGATGGAGCGGCTCGGCGAGGTGGACGCCGTGGCCCTCGACAAGACGGGGACGCTGACCGAGGGGGCACCGGAGGTCTCGCGGGTCCGGCCGCTGCCGGACTCGGGGCTGACGCCCGACGAGCTCCTCGCCCTGGCCGCCGCGGCCGAACTCCCCAGCGAGCATCCGCTCGGGCGGGCGGTGGTGCGGGCGGCCAGGGAACGGGGGCTGCGCCTCGCGGAGGCACGGGACTTCGCCGCCGTACCCGGCAGCGGCGTGACGGCGGTGGTCGAAGGGCGGTTGGTCGAGGTGGGGCGGGCGGGTGGCTCCGCGGGCCCGGTCCCGCCGGGTACCGGTGCGGCTCGCCCCGAGGCTGGTGCCAGTGGGGTCCTCGAGGTGGTCGAGGGGCGGCTCATCGAGGCCGGGCGGGCGGGTGACCCCCCGGGCCCCGCCCTGCCGGACGCCGGGGCGGACCGCCCCGAGGCCGGCGCCACCGTCGTCCTCGTGACCCGCGACGGCGTCCCCCTCGGGACCCTCGCCCTCACCGACCGCCTCCGCCCGCACGCCCCCGCCGCCACCGCCGCGCTCACCGCCCTCACCGGCACCGCCCCCGTCCTGCTCACCGGCGACAACGCCCGGGCCGCCGCGAAGGTCGCCGAGGCCACCGGCCTGACGGACGTCCGCGCCGACCTGCTGCCCGAGGGCAAGGTGGACGCCGTACGGGAGCTCCAGGACGCCGGCCGCAAGGTGCTGTTCGTCGGGGACGGCGTCAACGACGCACCCGCCCTCGCCGCCGCCCACTCCGGCATCGCGATGGGCCGCGCGGGCTCCGACCTCGCGCTGGAGACCGCGGACGCGGTCGTCGTCCGCGACGAGCTGGCGACCGTACCGGCGGTCGTACGGCTGTCCCGGACCGCCCGCCGACTCGTCCTGCAGAACCTCCTGATCGCGGGTGCCTTCATCACCGGACTCGTCCTGTGGGACCTCCTCGGCCGGCTCCCGCTGCCGCTCGGGGTCGCCGGGCACGAGGGCTCCACGGTCCTCGTCGGTCTCAACGGACTGCGGCTCCTGCGCGAGTCCGCGTGGCGGCCGGGCCGCACCGCGCCCCAGGGCACGCGAGGCTGATGTCGGATTCCCGCCAGCCCGGGCCGGCCGGGTGCCCGATGCTGGACGCATGCAGACGGGGATGTACACCGAGACCGAGCGCTGTGTGCGCGCCGTGCAGTCCAAGGACGCGCGGTTCGACGGATGGTTCTTCACGGCCGTACTGACGACCCGCATCTACTGCCGGCCGAGCTGCCCGGTCGTCCCGCCCAAACCCGAGAACATGACCTTCTACCCGAGCGCGGCGGCCTGCCAGCAGGCGGGCTTCCGCGCCTGCAAGCGGTGCCGGCCCGACACCAGCCCGGGCTCGCCGGAGTGGAACCAGCGCGCCGACCTCGTGGCCCGCGCGATGCGCCTGATCGCCGACGGGGTGGTCGACCGGGAGGGCGTGCCCGGCCTCGCCGCCCGCCTCGGCTACAGCACCCGGCAGATCGAACGCCAGCTCCTCGCCGAACTCGGCGCCGGCCCGCTCGCCCTCGCCCGCGCCCAGCGCGCCCAGACCGCGAGAATCCTCATCGAGACGACCGCGCTCCCCATGGCGGACATCGCCTTCGCGGCCGGATTCTCCGCGATCCGCACCTTCAACGACACCGTCCGCGAGGTCTTCGCGCTCGCCCCGAGCGAGCTGCGCACCCGCGCCGCGAGGAGGACCGCGCCGGACACCCCCGGCTTCCTGTCCCTGCGTCTGCCGTTCCGCGCCCCCCTCAACCCCGACAACCTCTTCGGCCACCTCGCGGCCACCGCCGTCCCCGGTGTGGAGGAGTGGCGGGACGGCGCGTACCGGCGCACGCTGCGACTGCCGTACGGGCACGGTGTCGTGGCCCTGACGCCACGGCCCGACCACATCGCCTGCCGGCTGACGCTGAGCGACCTGCGCGACCTGACCGTCGCCATCAGCCGCTGCCGCCGGATGCTCGACCTGGACGCCGACCCGGTCGCGATCGACGACCAGCTGCGCACGGACCCGCTGCTGGCGCCCCTGGTGGACAAGGCGCCCGGCCGACGCGTCCCGCGCACCGTCGACGAGGAGGAGTTCGCCGTACGGGCCGTGCTGGGCCAGCAGGTCTCCACGGCGGCCGCCCGCACCCACGCGGCCCGCCTGGTCACCGCCCACGGCGAACCCGTCGACGACCCCGAGGGCGGCCTGACACACCTCTTCCCGACCCCCGCGGCACTGGCCGCGCTCGACCCGGCCTCGCTCGCGATGCCCCGAACCCGTCGTACGACCTTCACCACCCTGGTCGGCCAACTCGCCGACGGGTCACTCCGGTTGGGAATCGAGCAGGACTGGTCCGAGACCCGTGCCCGTCTCCTCGCCCTGCCCGGCTTCGGGCCCTGGACGGTCGACGTCATCGCCATGCGCGGCCTCGGCGACCCGGACGCCTTCCTCCCGACCGACCTCGGGATCCGCCGCGCCGCCCAGGAACTGGGCCTGCCCTCGACCCCGGCCGCGCTGACGGCCCGCGCGGCGGCCTGGCGGCCCTGGCGGGCCTACGCCGTCCAGTACCTGTGGGCGACCGACAGCCACCCGATCAACTTCCTTCCCGTGTGAGGACGTTCCGTGAGACAGCACACCGTGATCGACAGCCCCTACGGCCCCCTGACGCTCGTCGCCGACGACGGCGTCCTGTGCGGCCTCTACATGACCGACCAGCGCCACCGCCCCGCGCAGGAGACCTTCGGCACGCCGGACGACGGATGGTCCGGGGAGGCCGAGGAGCAGTTGCGGGCCTACTTCCAGGGCGAGTTGCAGGAGTTCACCCTGCAACTGCGCCTGCACGGAACCCCGTTCCAGCGCGCGGTCTGGGAACAGCTCCGCAGGATCCCGCACGGCGAGACCCGCACCTACGGCGAACTCGCCGACGCCCTCGGCAACCCCAAGGCCTCCCGCGCGGTCGGCCTCGCCAACGGACGGAACCCGATCGGCATCATCGTCCCCTGCCACCGCGTGGTCGGCGCCGACGGCAGCCTCACGGGATACGGCGGCGGTCTGGAGCGCAAGCAGCGTCTGCTGGATTTCGAGCGGGGCGCGGCGCTGTTCTGAACACCGGGGCGCTCTCCTGTAGTGCGGTGTATTGTGGTGATGAATGGCAGGTTCTGCGCGGGTCACGAATAAACCGCCACGGATAAAATGATTCCTCCGTCCACTCTCACGGGGGTGGGATCATGGCGAGTCATCCAGATCGCTCCGGTCCCCAGCTCACTTTCATTCATCCATCACACCTGTACGGGTCCCCGCTGCGGCTGTCCGCCGCGAGGTCGGTCCTCGGCCGGGATCCCGGCTGTGACATCCGGATAGACGATCCGTACGTGAGCGGCAGGCACGCGCTCCTGAGTCGTTCGGGCGCGCGCGTGGTCCTGGAGGACCTCGGTTCCGCCAACGGCACCTCGGTGAACGACCGTCGTCTCGCCGCCCCGCAGACGCTGCACGACGGTGATGTGCTCACCCTGGGAAGCGTGAGCATCCGCTACGAATGGCCCGGCAGTGCCGAGCGGGAGCGGGAAGCCGCGCTGGGCACCGTCGTGATGCCGACGGTGAGCGGTGCCCCGCGATTCGATGTGGGGCACCAGTACGGCGCCAACATCAACAATGTGGGCGGGCACCAATATGTCGATCAAAGACAGGAGAGCTTTCTCCGGCAGGTCGCGGCGGCTCGCACACGGGCCCGAAGAATCATTCTGTTCGGTTTCCTGCTCTTCCTGGGCGGCTTCGCCGTGTTCGCCTACGGAATTCTGCGATTCATGGGCCGTATCGGGGAGCCGGTGTCCGACGACCCCAATGAATGGCCCGCCCCGGGAGACATGTTCGGCACGGAGATCGGTGGATTTCCGGTCTTCCTTCTCGGCTGGGCGGCCGCCGGCGTCGGCACGGTCCTGATGACGGCCGGGCTGGTGATGCACGTCATCGCCGCATCCCGGCAACGCTCGTTCGACGCGGCCGCGCGCCGCCAGTGACGCAGACGAGAGGTCGTCCAGTGAGCTTCAACATCGGCAGCCAACAGGGCAACATCAACAACGTCGCCGGCGACCAGACCATTCACGGCGGCCAGCACGGACAGTTCGCGACGGCCACGGATCCGCGTGCCATGCTCGGTCTGCTGCGGGCGGAGCTCGACCGCCTGGCCCTCCCGCCCGAGGTGGCGAGCCAGGTGCACACCGAGGTCGCGTCCCTCGACGCCGAACTCGCCTCCCCTTCTCCGGACCGCACCACCATGGCCGAGCGCCTGGTGCGCATCACCAGGCTGGTGACCGCCGCGGGAGCGGCCGTCACCGCCGGCGGAACCCTCGCGGGAGCGCTGTCCTCCCTGGCGGGCTGGCTGGGGCCGGTGGGTGACTCCGTCCTGCGCGCCATCGGGTAGTCACAGCTCCCCGAACGACCCGATCCTGTGCAGGAGTTCGGGCAGCGCCGTGCCGATCGGCTCGCGGATCACCTTGTCGGCGCGGTCGTCGTACGGGGTCGGCTCGGCGTTGACGACGACGAGCCGGGCGCCGTGGTCGGCGGCGACGCCCGCGAGGCCCGCCGCCGGCTGGACCTGGAGTGTGCTGCCGACCGCGACGAAGACCTGGCACGCCTTGCTGACGGCGACCGCCTCGCCGAGCACCACGGGGTCCAGGCGCTCGCCGAACATCACGGTCGCCGGCTTGAGGATGCCGCCGCACTCCGCACACGGCGGGTCGGCCTCGCCGGCCTCGACCCGGGCGAGCGCGTCCTCCATGGGGCCGCGGGCGTGGCACTCCGTGCACACCACCTGCCGTGCGGTGCCGTGCAGTTCGAGGACCTTGCGGGCGGGCATCCCGGCGAGCTGGTGCAGTCCGTCCACGTTCTGCGTGATCACCCGCACCGGTACCCCGGACCTCTCCAGCTCGGCCACCGCCCTGTGCGCCGCGTTGGGTTCGGCCTCCAGCGCGCCGGTCGCCCGCCGCATCTGCCACGAGCGGCGGCGGATCTCCGGATCGGCCATGTAGTAGTCGTACGTGACGAGCTTCTCCGCCTCGGGATCCTTGCGCCACAGGCCGTTCGGGCCGCGGTAGTCGGGGATCCCGGAGTCGGTGGAGATGCCGGCGCCGCTGAGGAGGGCGACGAGGGGCTTGGTCATGGCATCGAGGGTAGGACGGGTGATCCGGAGCGGGCGAACGGATATCCGCCCGCCCCTGCCCCGGCCGCCGAACCCGCCCGGTCAGCCCACCCGGTGCCCGTTCTCCAGCTCCACCGTGCCCGAACCTTCCGCAAGCGCGTCCAGCGCGGCCAGGACGCGGCGGCCGAGGGCTCCCGGCAGGTGGTCGAGGAGTTCCTCGCGGGGCACGAGGCGCCAGGACAGCAGTTCCTCCTCCTGGAGGCGGATCGCCCGGAAGTCGTCCTCGGTGAGCACACCGCCGTCGTAGAGGTAGGCGACCAGCGGTGGACGTGCCGTCCCGTGCACCCAGTCCACCGCGAGGAGCCGTCCGAGCTCGCGGTCCAGGCCGATCTCCTCGGCGGTCTCGCGACGGGCGCCCTGACGCGGGGTCTCGCCGTCGTCGGACTCGATGGTGCCGCCCGGGAGCGCCCAGCCCTCACGGTAGTTGGGCTCGACCAGGAGGACCCGGCCGTCCGCGTCCCGGAAGAGCGCGGCGGCTCCGGCGATGACGCGGGGGAGACCGGCGATGTAGGCGGCGAAGTCCTGGGTGGTGGTCATCCTGGAAGGGTAACCAGCCCCCGGGGCCGCCCGGGCACCGCTCAGCGGGCCGGTACGGGCACGGCGGCCACCCGTGACCGGTCGGCACCGGGGTCCAGGGGAAGGACGTACCGGTGTCTGGGGGAGCGACGCACCGGTGGCACTGGGCGGCTCACGAGGTGCCGCGCACGAGCACGTCGACGGAGACCGGACAGCACGTGGCCACGGGAAGCCGCGTCGGGGCCGAGCGCGTCGGCCGATCCGCTTCCGGAGCGCAGGGCGCATCCGGCGCTCAGGTCTCCGTCTCCGCCAACCTGATCGTGCGCTCGGCCAGTTCGGTGATGTGGACCCCGTCGAAGCCGAACACCGCGCTGCGCACCCTGTCCTCCAGCGGCTCCTTCCACTGGTCCGGGATGGCGTCCGCCCCGGTGAGCACCCCGGCCACCGAGCCCGCGGTCGCCCCGTTGGAGTCGGTGTCCAGACCGCCCCGCACGGTGAGCGTGATGGTGCGGGTGAAGTCGCCGTCGCCGTACAGCAGCCCCGCGGTCAGGACGGCCACGTTCGGGACGCTGTGGATCCAGCCGAGCCCGGCGGTCTCCTCCGCGACCGTGGTCAGGGTGTCCTCCCAGGTCATCCGGGTGTCGTGCAGGGACGCCACCCGGCGTACCGTGCGGGCGAGGCGACTGCTCGCCGGGATCACCGCGAGCGCCTGGTCCACCGCCTGGCGCACGGTCCCGGCGGTGAAGGCCGCCGAGATCAGCGCCGCCGCCCACATCGCCCCGTACACGCCGTTGCCGGTGTGCGAGAGCACCGCGTCACGCCGGGCGAGCAGGGCGGCGCGACGCGGGACACCCGGGCAGGTCCAGCCGTAGATGTCGGCGCGGATCAGCGCCCCGATCCACTCCTGGCAGGGGTTGTCGTACGTCGCCGTCAGCGGCGGTTTCAGCCCGTTGGCGAGGTTGCGGTAGGCGGCCCGCTCCGCGGTGAACGTCTGGAGGTACGGCAGCCTCAGCAGCCACAGGTCCCCCACCTGCTCGGTGCTGAAGCCGAAGCCGTGGGTCTCCAGCAGGTCGAGGCCGAGGATGGCGTAGTCGACGTCGTCGTCGCGGCAGCTGCCGTGGATGCGGCCGCGCACGCACTCGCGCCACTCGGGCCGCAGCTCGAAGCCGTCGCTCTCGCCGACGGGCTCGGGAAGGTAGTCGGTCAGGGGCAGCGCGGCCGCCTGCCGCAGATAGCGGTCGATCCGGTCCCGCGTCCACAGGTCGCCCTCCTCGACCGGCTTGCCGAGCATGTTGCCCGCGATCCGGCCGAGCCAGCCCCCGTGGATGCGGTCGGCGAGCTCTGGCTCAGTGCCCACAAGGGTCATAGCTCCGGTTTACCCCATTCCGGAGCACCGCACAGAGGGTTCGCGGGGCCTTCTCAGGGTCTGGGCCGCGCATGACGCCGGGGTGCCTCTGCGGTTAAGGTCGCAGCGGCGCGACTGGCCTTGACGTGCGCGAGGCCCGGAGAGCAAGGGGAAAACGTGACACAGCGCGTGCTCATCGCCGCGGACAAGTTCAAGGGCTCGCTCACGGCCGTGCAGGTCGCCGAGCGGGTGACGGCCGGGCTGCGCCGGGTCGTGCCGGACCTGGAGGTCGAGGCGCTGCCCGTCGCCGACGGCGGGGACGGCACCGTCGCCGCGGCGATCGCGGCCGGCTTCGAGCGCCGGGAGGTGGCGGTCGCGGGTCCCCTCGGACAGGAGACCACCGCCGCCTTCGCGGTCCGCGGGGACACCGCCGTCGTCGAGATGGCCGAGGCCAGCGGCCTCCAGCGGTTGCCCGCGGGTGTCTTCGCCCCGCTCACCGCGTCCACCTACGGCTCCGGCGAACTGCTGCGCGCCGCTCTGGACGCGGGCGCCCGCACGATCGTGTTCGGCGTCGGCGGCAGCGCCACCACCGACGGCGGTGCCGGCATGCTCTCCGCGCTCGGCGCCCGTTTCCTGGACGCCGACGGCGAGCCGGTGGCCCCCGGCGGCGGCGGCCTCGCCCACCTGGCCTCCGCCGACCTGTCCGGCCTGGACCCGCGGTTCGCGTCCGTCGAGTTCATCCTGGCCAGCGACGTCGACAACCCGCTGACCGGGCCCAAGGGCGCCCCCGCGGTCTACGGCCCGCAGAAGGGCGCCTCCCCGGACGACGTGGAGGCCCTCGACAGCGCCCTCGCCCACTACGCGAAGGTGCTGGAGGACGCCGTCGGCGCGAAGGCCGCCGAGTACGCCGCCTCGCCGGGTGCGGGCGCGGCCGGCGGCATCGGCTACGGCGCCCTCCTGCTCGGTGCCCGGTTCCGCCCCGGGATCGACGTCATGCTCGACGTCCTGGGCTTCGCCCCCGCGCTGGAGTGGGCGGACCTGGTGATCACCGGCGAGGGTTCCCTCGACGAGCAGACCCTGCACGGCAAGGCCCCGGCCGGCGTCGCCGCGGCCGCCCGGGCCAGGGACAAGGAGGTCGTCGCCGTCTGCGGCCGCCTCGCCCTGCCCCCGGAGGCCCTCGGCCGCGCGGGCATCCGCCGCGCCTACCCCCTCACCGACGCCGAGCCCGACCTCCGGAAGTGCATCGCCGAGGCGGGGCCGATCCTGGAGGACGTGGCGGAACGGATCGGCCGGGACTTCCTGGTCTGAACCGGATGTCGAGGGGTGCCGGAGCGCCCCTCACCCCCGCACCCCCGACAACCGGTACGCGTCCAGCGCCAGCGTCATCTCGATCAGGTCCCGGGGCCGGGCCAGTGAGCGGGACGTGAGCTGCTCCAGGCGGCGCAGGCGGTTGAAGACCGTGTTGCGGTGGCAGTACAGGCGTCCGGCGGCGCGCCCCGCCGAGCCCTCGCAGACCAGCCACACGTCGAGCGTCTCCAGGAGCACGGCCCGGTCGGCGGGCTCCAGCTCCAGGAGCGCGCCGAACACGTCCTTCACCAGCCGGTCGGCCAGCTCCGGCTGGCTCACCACCAGCGCGGTCGGCATCCGCTGGTCGAGGCGCACGACCGCGGTGGCGTCCGGCGGACAGGTGCGCAGCGCCAGCTCGGCCAGGCGCCGGGCCCGCCCCAGCTCGGCGAGGCCCGGCACCACCGGACTGATCCCGCCCGGGCCCGAGCAGCGCCCGTCGAGCGCCCGGGCCACCCCGTCCAGCCCCTGACCCGGCGAGAGGGCGACGACCCCGATCTCGCAGTCCGCGCGCATCCGCCAGATGAACCGGAACCCGGCTCCCCGCAGCGGCTGCCCGTGTGCGTCCCGCCGTACCGCCCGCAGCACCACCACCGCGTAGGGGCCGTGCTCCGGCAGATCGAGTCCCGCGGCCGCCCGCGCCGCCAGCCCCGGCGTCGCCTGCCCCTCGAGCAGTGCGTCGAGCAGCGCCTGCAACTGCTCGTCGGTCCGCCGCCGCAGCTCGGCCTCGGTCGCCCGGTACGCCTCCGACGCCGCCTGGGTCTGCGCGTCCACCGCCGACCACACCACCGTCGCCGACCGCATCAACGCCGAGAGCCGCTCCGGTTCCCGCCCGGCGGCGCGTTCCACCAGCGCGTCCCACACCAGATAGCCGGCGTTGCGGTAGGCGTGCACCAGCAGATCCAGCGGCAGCCCCTGCTGCGCCCGGCGCCGGCCCAGGTCCTCGGCGTGCTCCAGGTCGCGGCGGGGCGACTCCCGCGGCGCCGACAGGGTCTCGATACCGATCCGGATCGCCTCCTCCGCCTCCCGCCACTGGAGGTCGGCGGGCAGCACCCCCGCGTACACGGGGGAGTGCTCGGCGAGCTGCCGCAGGTGCTCGTCGACGAGCTCGGGCACCCCCTCCAGCAGAGCCGTGCAGGACTCCGCGAGCAGTTTCCAGTCGTGCCCGGTCCGCAGCCTTCGCCCACCCATGACCGGAGGATGCCATCAGGACAACCCCGCGCACAGGCCCCTGACACGCGGTGTTGTGCGCGCGCACAACCGTGGCACCGGCCCGCTGGGCACCCGCAGCGTTTGTGCCGCGGGCCGTGGACGCACGCCCCCGGCCGGTGCTGGGGTGAGCGCCACATCGAGTCGGACAAGGGGGGAGTCCATGACCGGAGCCGGACTGGTCGTCCGAGACCTGTCGGTCGGATACGGCCCCGTGCGCGCCCTGCGCCGGGTGTCCCTGGAGGTGCCCGAGGGCACCGTGGTGACGGTCCTGGGCGGCAACGGCGCGGGCAAGTCCACTCTGCTGCGCGCGATCAGCCGGACCCTCGCCTTCCACGGCGGCGCGGTCACCGAGGGCACGGTCACCCTGGACGGCCACCGCCTCGACGGCCTCGCGCCGGACCGGGTGGTCGCCGCCGGGGTCTGCCAGGTACCGGAGGGGAGGCAGGTGTTCGCCCGCATGACGGTCGCCGACAACCTGCGCGCGGGCGCCCTCGGCGGCAGCAGGACGGGACGCTCCGCGGCCCTCGAACGCGTCCACGAACTCTTCCCCGTGCTCGCCGAACGCGCCGCGCAGCGCGCCGGGCTCCTGTCCGGGGGCGAGCAGCAGATGCTCGCCGTGGGCCGCGCCCTGATGGCCGCCCCGCGCGTGCTGCTGCTCGACGAACCCTCCCTGGGCCTCGCCCCGCTCATGGCCCAGCGGATCGCCGACACCGTCCGCGAGATCAACGCCCAGGGCACGTCCGTCCTCCT
Source organism: Streptomyces sp. NPDC091972 (assembly GCF_044756385.1). NCBI lineage: Bacteria > Bacillati > Actinomycetota > Actinomycetes > Kitasatosporales > Streptomycetaceae > Streptomyces > Streptomyces sp. NPDC091972. The sequence goes on from NZ_JBIVSV010000006.1 coordinate 487,095, forward strand.
CGTCGAGCAGAACGCGGCCCTCGCCCTGCGGCTCGCCACGCGCGCGTACGTCCTGGAGGTCGGCGAGGTCACCCTGTCCGGTCCGGCCGCCGAACTGGCCGCCTCCGACGAGGTCCGCCGCCGCTACCTGGGCGTGGTCGACGAGGACGCGGCGGCCGACGCGGACCGGGTGACGGGCCGGACGCTCACGAGATGGAAGGGGTGACCGCGATGGACTCTCTGGAGGTGCGCGGGCTGACCGTCCGCTTCGCCGGACTCACCGCGCTCGACGACGTCGGCTTCACCGTGCGCCCCGGCACCGTGCACGCCCTCATCGGGCCCAACGGCGCCGGCAAGTCCACCTGCTTCAACGTCCTGTCCGGGGTCTACCGGGCCACCGCCGGCAGCGTCCGCTTCGGCGCCCACGAGCTGACCGGCATGCCCGCACACCGCATCGCCGCCCTCGGTGTCGCCCGCATCTTCCAGAACCTCGCGCTGCCGCCCCGGGCCTCCGTGGAGGACTGTCTGCTCCTCGGCCGGTACCGGCTCACCCGCACCGGCTTCCTCGCCGCGGGACTCCGGCTGCCGTCGGCGGCCCGCGAGGACCGGCTCCACCGCGAACGCGTCCGGGAGATCGCCGAGTTCGTCGGCATCGCGGACTGCCTGGCACGGCCCGCGGGCTCCCTGCCGTACGGGCAGCAGAAGCTCGCCGAACTCGCCCGCGCGCTGTGCATGGAACCCCGGCTGCTGCTCCTCGACGAGCCCGTCGCGGGCATGACCGCCGACGAACGACGCCGGACGGCCGCCGTGATCGCGGGTGTCCGCGACTCCCTCGGCATCTCGATCGTCCTGGTGGAACACGACATGGGGGTGGTGATGCGGCTCGCGGACGCGGTGACCGTACTGGACTTCGGGCGCCGGATCGCCGACGGCGCCCCCGCCGACGTACAGAACGATCCGGCCGTCGTAGAGGCGTACCTGGGAGCCGCGTCATGAGCACCTTCGCCGAGATCCTGCTGAACGGCCTCTCGCTCGGGTCGGTGTACGCGCTCATCGCGCTCGGCTTCGTGGTGATCTTCCGGGCCACCGAGGTCGTCAACTTCGCCCACGCGTCCCTGCTGCTCGCCGGCGGGTACGTCACCGCGACCCTCCACGACGACCTCGGGTTCTGGCCCGCCCTGCTCGTCGGGATCGCGGGTGCCGCGCTCGTCGGGGCGGCCGTGGAGTTCCTGGTGATGCGGCGCTACCGGGGCAGCGACCACAGCGTCCTCGCCATCGTCACCATCGGCGTCGACATCCTGCTCACCACCGAACTGACCCGCCGTATCGGCACGGACGTCCTCGCGCTCGGCGACCCGTGGGGGGACGCCGTGCTGAGGATCGGGCCGATCTCCCTCGCCCACACCCGGATCGCCGCGTTCGTGGCCGCCGCGCTGCTCATCACCGCGTTCCTGCTGGCGTTCCGGTACACGTCGTGGGGTGTGGCGATGCGGGCGGCGGCGGAGAGCTCGGAGACGGCCGCGCTGATGGGGGTGCGGCTGGGCCGGGTCTCGCTGGGCGCCTGGGCGGTGGCGGGCGGCCTCGCCGCCGTGGCCGCCCTGTTCCTCACCGTCTTCCCGACGCCGGGGTTGGAGCGGGCCACCTCGCTGGCCGCGCTCAAGGCGTTCCCGGCCGCCATCCTCGGCGGACTGGACTCGACGACGGGCGCCCTGGTGGGCGGCCTGCTGGTCGGCGTCACGGAGTCCCTCGCGACCGGCTACCAGAGCGACCTCACCTTCCTGGGCCGGGGTCTGGGCGACCTCGCCCCCTACCTCGTGATGGTCGCGATCCTGCTCGTGAGGCCCGCCGGTCTGTTCGGCACGAAGGAGCTCGCCCGTGTCTGAAGTACTGGTGAAGCCGTTGCGGACGGTCCGGACGCGCACCTGGCTGTGGGGCGCAGGGGCCGTCGTCCTGCTGGCCCTGCCCTTCTACCTGGACCGCTTCTGGCTCCAGGCCGGCCTGTTCGCGATGGCGGCCGCCATCGGCGCGATCGGCATCAACCTCCTCACCGGAGCCACCGGCCAGCTCTCCATGGGGCACGCCTTCTTCCTCGCCGTCGGCGCCTACGCCTACTGCGTCTTCGCGGCGGACGGCGGCGACGGGCTGACCGGTCTCGGGCTGCCCACCTGGCTCGCCGCCGTGCTCGCGGTGCTCGTCGCGGGCGCCGCGGGCGGCCTGTTCAGCCCCATCTCCGGGCGGCTCAGCGGCGCCTACCTGGGCATCGCCACGCTCGCGCTCGTCTTCATCGGCCAGCACGTGATGTTCAACGCCCACGACCTGACCGGCGGCGCCAACGGCCGGGACGTGCCGCCGCTCAGCCTGTTCGGCCTCACCTTCGACGACCGGGAACTCCTCGTCGCCGCCGTGCCGTTCGGATCGGCGGAGAAGCTCTGGTACGCCGGTCTGGTCCTGCTGGCGGCGGGCGCCCTCTTCGCGCGGGGCGTCCTGCGCGGCCGTCCGGGCCGGGCCATGAACGCGATCCGCGACCACCGCATCGCCGCCGGCGTGCTGGGCGTGCCGGTCGCCCGGCACCGCGCCGCGGTCTTCGTGCTGTCGTCGATGTACGCGGGCCTCGCGGGCGTCCTGCTCGCCCTGGTCTTCCAGCGGACGGTCCCCGACTACTTCGGCATCACGCTCTCGCTCGAGTACCTCGCGATGATCGTCATCGGAGGGCTCGGCTCGGTCTCGGGGGCCGTGGCAGGGGCCGTGTTCGTGTCCCTGCTGCCGCAGCTCCTGACCCGCTACAGCGACGCGCTGCCGCTGGTCTCCGCCCCCGGCACGGGCGGGATCGCACCGGGCGAGGCATCCCGGTACCTCTACGGCGCCGCGGTCGTGCTGGTGGTGCTGTTCCTGCCCGGCGGCCTGGTCGGGACGGCCGCACGGCGTCGAGTCACAACCCAACCAGGGGAGGAACGATGAACAGGACATACGGCGCCAGGGCCGCCGCGGGCGCGCTCGCCGCGCTGCTGGTGCTGGCCGGATGCAGCTCCAAGGCCAAGGACTCCGACGACGGCGACAAGGCCGCCGCGGGCGGCGTGAAGACCGGGGACGGCGTCTCCGGGAAGACCATCACGCTCGGCGCGCTCACCGACATGACCGGGGTCTACGCGACCCTCGGCAAGAGCGTCACCCAGGCCCAGCAGCTCTACGTGAAGCAGCTCAACGCCGCCGGCGGGGTCTGCGGCCACACGGTGGACCTCGCGGTCCGCGACCACGGCTACGACCCGCAGAAGGCCGTCTCCGGCTACACCGAGCTGGAACCGAAGGTGCTGGGCTTCACGCAGTTCATCGGCTCGCCGTTCGTCGCCGCGGTCAAGCAGCGCATAGACGGCCAGGACAAGGCGCTGGTGCTCCCGCAGGCCTGGTCGTCGGCACTGCTCGGCAGCCCCTACATCCGGGTCATCGGGTCCACCTACGACATCGAGACGATGAACGCGGTCGACTTCCTGATCAAGGAGAAGGGGGTGAAGAAGGGCGACAGGATCGGCCACGTCTACTTCGAGGGCGACTACGGCGAGAGCGCGCTGGCCGGCTCGAAGCACATCGCGAGGGAGGCCGGGCTGACCGTCGTCGAACAGAAGATCAAGCCCACCGACAACGACATGACCGCCCAGGTCACCGCCCTCAAGAAAGCCGGCGTCAAGGCCGTCGTGATCAGCGCGGGCCCGCGGCAGGCGGCCTCGCTGGTCGGGGTGGCGGCGGCGAGCGGCTTCGCCGTACCGGTCATCGGCAACAACTCGGCCTTCGCGCCGCAGCTCCTCGCCACCCAGGCGGGCCCGGCCCTGATGAAGAACTACTACGTGGCCTCGCCCTCGCTGCCCATCGGCGCGGACACCCCGCAGGCGAAGAAACTGGTCGCCGACTACCGGGCGGCCTACCCGAAGGACACCCTGGACAACGGCATCGTCGCCGGCTGGACCGCCGCGTCGGCCTTCGGCGAGGCCCTGAAGAAGGCCTGCTCGAACAAGGACCTCACCAGGGAAGGCGTGGACAAGGCACTGCTGTCGCTCGACGCCTACGACGTCGGCTTCGGCGTCACCCAGGACTTCAGCGACCCGAAGGCCCCGTCCTCCCGCGAGAGCGTGATCCTCCAGCCCGACAAGAGCGTCACGGGCGGCATGAAGGTCGTACGCGAGGCGGGGGCCTCGCAGGCCGCTGAAGGGTACGCACCGGGGGCCTGAGCGTCCGGCGGACACACCGGAGGGGCCCGAACCGTCATCGGTTCGGGCCCCTCTGCGGTACGGCGGCGGAGCGCTACGGCAGCTGGGCCGCCCGCGCCTCACGCCGGTTGCCGCGGAAGTTGTTCACCCGGCGGGCCGTGGCGAACAGCGGGATCACGGCGCCCATGACGAGCTGGAGGGCGCAGCCGGTCTGGAGCAGGAGCTGGCCGCTCGGGGCGCCGAACGCCCAGGCCGCGAGCAGCCCCATCGCCAGCACGATCCAGGAGAGCATCGCCACCGCGAGCCGCCCCCGCGGCTTCGGGTACTCCACCCGGCTCACCATCAGCCACGCGGTGCCCAGGATCGCCAGGAGCGTCGCCACGAAGGGCAGCTCGAGGAGCACGATCGCGACCACCGTCAGCGCGCCGAACGGGGACGGCATGCCCTGGAACATGCCGTTCGCCACCGTCACGCAGGAGAATCTGGCCAGCCGGAGGACCACCGCCAGCAGCACCACCACGGCACCCACCGCCGCCACCCGCTGCGAGGCGTCGTCGGCGACCATGCCGTAGACGAGCACGAAGTACGCCGGCGCGAGGCCGAAGCTGATCAGGTCCGAGAGGTTGTCCAGCTCGGCGCCCATCGGCGAGGAGCGCAGCTTGCGCGCCACCAGGCCGTCGAAGAGGTCGAAGACCGCCGCGCACAGTATGAGGATGACCGCCGTGGCCGCGCTGTTGCGCGCCATGCCGGATTCCTGGCTGTCGGTCAGGTGCGGGATCAGGATGCCGGTGGTGGTGAAGTACACCGCCATGAAGCCGCACGTGGCGTTGCCGAGGGTGAGGGTGTCCGCTATCGAGAGGCGGAGAGAAAGAGGCATCTCCTCCTCGTCGTCGACCTCGTCGGCCTCGGGCACCCAGCCCGCCTGGGTCTCAGGATCAATCACGGTCAATGCGAGTCACCCCAGCCGTCGTCTTCTGGCCGACCTCGACCGCGACCTCCACGCCCTCCGGCAGGTAGATGTCGACGCGCGAGCCGAACCGGATCAGACCGATGCGGTCACCCTGCTCGACTTTCGTGCCCTGCGGGATGTAGGGCACGATGCGGCGGGCCACCGCGCCGGCGATCTGGATCATCTCGATGTCACCGAGTTCGGTGTCGAAGTGCCAGACGACGCGCTCGTTGTTCTCGCTCTCCTTGTTGAACGCCGGAACGAACCCGCCGGGGATGTGCTCGACCGAGGTCACCGTGCCGGAGAGCGGCGCGCGGTTGACGTGGACGTTGAGCGGGCTCATGAAGATCGCGACGCGGGTGCGGCCGTCCTTCCACGGCATGATGCTCTGCACCACACCGTCGGCGGGCGAGATGACCCGGCCCGGGGCGATCTCGCGCTCGGGGTCGCGGAAGAACCACAGCATGCCCGCCGCCAGCGCGGTGGCGGGCACGGCGACGGCCTTGGCGGCGCCCGACTTGCGCGCGCGTACCAGGCTCAGTGCTGCGGTGGCGACGGTCGGGAGGAGCCACGGCGATGCTCCGCGCGCGAGGCGTACGCCTGCCAGGCTGTCGCGAGGTGCAGAGGTTTGGCTGTGGGGCATGGATGACCTTCGTAGCGGATGATGCCGCGCACTAGACGGGGGACGGCGGCTTTCCGGGATCGTACCGGTCGCGGGCCACAACTGGGCAAGCCAGGAAGCCGAGTCGGCGGCCGAACCGTGTTGACGGGGTGTGATCTTCTTCTCCAAGAAAACACCCCGTAACCGGACATCTAGCCCTGGAACCGATACTCTTCGAGCAGCCTGCGACCGATGATCATTTTTTGGATCTCGGCGGTACCTTCACCGATCAGCAGCATCGGAGCCTCACGGTAGAGGCGCTCGATCTCGTACTCCTTGGAGAAGCCGTAGCCGCCGTGGATCCGGAAGGCGTCTTCCACGACCTCCTTGCAGTATTCGGAGGCGAGGTACTTCGCCATCCCTGCCTCAAGGTCGTTTCGCTCCCCGGAGTCCTTTTTGCGAGCCGCGTTGACCATCATCGCATGCGCCGCCTCGACCTTGGTAGCCATCTCGGCCAGCTTGAACTGAATCGCCTGGTGCTGGGCGATCGGCTTGCCGAAAGTGTGACGCTGCTGGGCGTACCGGACGCCGAGTTCGAAGGCACGCTGAGCGACTCCGCAGCCACGCGCCGCCACATTGACGCGCCCGACTTCCACCCCGTCCATCATTTGGTAAAAACCTCGGCCGGTGACCCCGCCGAGCACACGGTTGGCCGGAAGTCGCAGGCCATCCATGATCAACTCGGTGGTGTCGACGCCCTTGTACCCCATTTTGTCGATCTTCCCGGGGATGGTGAGGCCGGGACGGACCTCTCCGAAGCCGGCCTCCTTCTCGATCAGGAAGGTCGTCATCGACTTGTGCGGTTTGGCGGCCGCTTCCTCGGGGGAGTGTCCTTCGTCACTTCGGACGAGAACGGCGACCAGAGTTGACGTTCCGCCGTTCGTCAGCCACATCTTCTGGCCGTTGAGGACGTACTCGTCACCGTCCTTGACCGCCTTGGACGTGATGGCGGACACGTCCGAGCCGAGACCCGGCTCCGACATCGAGAAGGCGCCCCGGACGTCGCCGGCCGCCATGCGCGGCAGGAAGTGGTCCTTCTGCTCCTGCGTGCCGTGCTGCTTGAGCATGTACGCCACGATGAAGTGGGTGTTGATGATGCCGGACACCGACATCCAGCCCCGGGCGATCTCCTCGACGCACAGCGCGTACGTCAGGAGGGACTCGCCCAGACCGCCGTACTCCTCGGGGATCATCAGGCCGAACAGGCCCAACTCCTTGAGCCCGTCGACGATCTGCTGCGGGTACTCGTCGCGGTGCTCCAGCTCGGTCGCGACCGGGATGATCTCCTTGTCCACGAAGTCCCGGACGGTGGACAGGATCTCCTGCTGGACGTCCGTGAGGCCGTGGGTCCGGGCGAGGCGTGCCATGTCGGTCAGCCCTCCTGAAGTTCCGGGCGGCCGGGCTGCTCGCCGCCGCGCTCCTTGATGTAGGTCTCGGTGGGCACCATGACCTTGCGGCGGAACACGCACACCAGCGTGCCGTCCTGCTTGTAGCCCTTGGTCTCGACGTAGACGATCCCGCGGTCGTTCTTCGACTTGGAGGGCCACTTGTCGAGCACGGTCGTCTGGCCGTAGATCGTGTCGCCGTGGAAGGTCGGCGCCACGTGCTTCAGCGACTCGATCTCCAGGTTGGCGATCGCCTTGCCGGAGACGTCCGGCACCGACATGCCGAGCAGCAGGGAGTAGATGTAGTTCCCCACCACCACGTTCTTGCCGAAGTCCGTCGTCTGCTCGGCGTAGTTGACGTCCATGTGGAGCGGGTGGTGGTTCATGGTGAGGAGGCAGAAGAGGTGGTCGTCGTACTCCGTGACCGTCTTCCCGGGCCAGTGCTTGTAGACCGCCCCGACCTCGAACTCCTCGTAGGTGCGTCCGAACTGCATGCTCAGGCCTCCGGGATCTCGAACTTCGAGGTGCGCTGCATGCCGGCCGCGCGTCCCTTGCCGGAGATGACCAGCGCCATCTTGCGGCTGGCCTCGTCGATCATCTCGTCGCCGAGCATCGCCGAGCCCTTCTTGCCGCCCGCCTCGGACGTGTAGTAGTCGTACGCGTCCAGGATCAGCTCGGCGTGGTCGTAGTCCTCCTGGGAGGGCGAGAAGATCTCGTTGGACGCCTCGACCTGGCCCGGGTGCAGCACCCACTTGCCGTCGAAGCCGAGGGCCGCGGCACGCCGGGCGACCTCGCGGTAGCCGTCGATGTTGCGGATCTGGAGGTAGGGGCCGTCGATCGCCTGGAGGTTGTTGGCGCGGGCCGCCATCAGGATCTTCATCAGGATGTAGTGGTAGGCGTCCGCCGGGTAGCCGGGCGGCTGCTCGCCCACGACCAGCGACTTCATGTTGATCGACGCCATGAAGTCGGCCGGGCCGAAGATGATGGTCTCGACGCGCTGGGAGGCGGTCGCGATCTCGTTGACGTTGTTGAGGCCCTGGGCGTTCTCGATCTGCGCCTCGATGCCGATCTTGCCGACCTCGAAGCCCATCGTCTTCTCGATCTGGGTGAGCAGGAGGTCGAGCGCGACGATCTGCTCGGCGCTCTGCACCTTCGGCAGCATGATGCAGTCGAGGTTCTGCCCTGCCCCCTCGACGACCGTGACGACATCGCGGTACGTCCACTCGGTCGTCCAGTCGTTGACGCGCACGACCCTCGTCTTGCCGGTCCAGTCGCCCTCGTTGAGGAACTTGACGATGGTGTGCCGCGCCTCGGGCTTGGCGAGCGGGGCGCACGCGTCCTCCAGGTCGAGGAAGACCTGGTCCGCCGGGAGGCCCTGCGCCTTCTCCAGGAAGCGCGGGTTCGAGCCCGGTACCGCCAGGCAGGAGCGCCGCGGACGGAGACGGTTGACGGTCATGCGGGGACCTCCAGGGGGTCGAGCTTGTTCGCGTTGCGGATCTCGTCGACGATGCGGCCGATGATTCCGGTGATGTCGAAGTCCTTCGGGGTGAAGACCGCGGCCACTCCGGCTGCCCGCAGCTGCTCGGCGTCACCATTCGGGATGATGCCACCGGCGATCACCGGGATGTCTGTGGCACCGGCCACACGGAGCCGTTCCAGCACGTCAGGCACCAGCTGGGCGTGCGAGCCGGACAGGATGGACAGGCCGACCGCGTGCACGTCCTCGGCGAGGGCCGCGTCCACGATCTGCTCCGGGGTGAGCCGGATGCCCTGGTAGACCACCTCGAAGCCGGCGTCGCGCGCGCGGACGGCGATCTGCTCGGCGCCGTTGGAGTGCCCGTCCAGGCCCGGCTTGCCGACCAGGAAGCGCAGCTTGCCGACCCCGAGGTCCTTGGCGGTCACCTCGACCCGGCGGCGGACGTCGGCCATGGCCGAGCCCTCCTCCGCGGGGACCGCCACCGGCGCCGAGGAGACGCCCGTGGGCGCCCGGAACTCGCCGAACACCTCCCGCAGGGCCCCCGCCCACTCGCCGGTCGTCACGCCGGCGCGGGCGCACTCCAGGGTGGCCTCCATGAGGTTGTCGGTGCCCTTCGCGGCCTCCTTCAGCCGCTCCAGCGCCTTGCAGGGGCGCGGGTGGTTGAAGGGCGGCTGGTAGCGGGTGTCGCGCCAGTGCCGGAGCCCCGCGATCACCCGGGCCTCGACGGCCGGGTCCACCGTCTGGATAGCGGTGTCCAGGTCGGCGGTGAGCGGGTTCGGCTCGGTCGTCTCGAAGACGTTGACGCCGACGATCTTCTCCTGCCCGGACTCGATCCGGGCCCGGCGCTCGGCGTGCGAGGAGACGAGCTGCGACTTCAGGTAGCCCGACTCGACGGCGGCCATCGCACCGCCCATCTCCTGGATCCGCTCGATCTCCGCGAAGGACTTCTCGACCAGCTGCGCGACCTTGGCCTCGACGACGTGCGAGCCCTCGAAGATGTCCTCGTACTCCAGCAGGTCGCTCTCGTACGCCAGCACCTGCTGCATCCGCAGCGACCACTGCTGGTCCCAGGGGCGGGGCAGACCGAGGGCCTCGTTCCAGGCCGGCAGCTGGACGGCACGCGCGCGTGCGTCCTTGGAGAGGGTCACGGCCAGCATCTCCAGCACGATCCGCTGGACGTTGTTCTCCGGCTGCGCCTCGGTCAGCCCGAGGGAGTTGACCTGGACGCCGTACCGGAAGCGCCGGTGCTTGGGGTTCTCGATGCCGTAGCGCTCCCGCGTGACCTGGTCCCAGATGCGGCCGAAGGCGCGCATCTTGCACATCTCCTCGATGAACCGGACGCCCGCGTTCACGAAGAAGGAGATCCGGCCCACGACGTCGCCCATGCGCTCCTGCGGCACCTGACCGGAGTCCCGGACGGCGTCCAGGACCGCGATGGCCGTCGACATCGCGTACGCGATCTCCTGGACCGGCGTGGCGCCCGCCTCCTGCAGGTGGTAGCTGCAGATGTTGATCGGGTTCCACTTGGGGATGTGGGAGACCGTGTACGCGATCATGTCGGTCGTCAGACGGAGGCTCGGCCCCGGCGGGAAGACGTGCGTCCCCCGGGACAGGTACTCCTTGACGATGTCGTTCTGGGTCGTGCCCTGGAGCCGGGTGACGTCCGCACCCTGCTCCTCGGCGACGACCTGGTAGAGCGCCAGCAGCCACATGGCGGTGGCGTTGATCGTCATCGAGGTGTTCATCTGCTCCAGGGGAATGTCCTGGAACAGCCGGCGCATGTCACCGAGGTGCGCGATCGGCACGCCGACCCGGCCCACCTCGCCGCGGGCGAGGATGTGGTCGGAGTCGTAGCCGGTCTGCGTCGGCAGGTCGAACGCCACCGACAGGCCGGTCTGGCCCTTGGCGAGGTTGCGCCGGTACAGCTCGTTGGACGCCTCGGCCGTGGAGTGGCCGGCATACGTGCGCATGAGCCACGGCCGGTCCTTCTGACGCTCTGTCATCTATGGCCTCCGCGGTCCTCAGATGTTCCGGAAGCGGTTGATGGCGTCGATGTGCCGCGCGCGCTTCTCCTCGTCGCGCACGCCCAGCCCCTCCTCGGGGGCCATGCACAGAACGCCGACCTTGCCCTGGTGGAGGTTGCGGTGCACGTCGTAGGCGGCCTGCCCGGTCTCCTCCAGGGAGTACACCTTGGAGAGGGTCGGGTGGATCTTGCCCTTGGCGATGAGGCGGTTGGCCTCCCAGGCCTCGCGGTAGTTGGCGAAGTGCGAGCCGATGATCCGCTTCAGCGACATCCACAGGTAGCGGTTGTCGTACTCGTGCATGTAGCCCGAGGTCGAGGCGCAGGTGGTGATGGTGCCGCCCTTGCGGGTGACGAAGACGCTCGCGCCGAAGGTCTCGCGGCCGGGGTGCTCGAAGACGATGTCGATGTCCTCGCCGCCGGTGAGCTCGCGGATGCGCTTGCCGAAGCGCTTCCACTCCTTCGGGTCCTGGGTGTTCTCGTCCTTCCAGAACTTGTAGCCCTCGGCGTTGCGGTCGATGATCGCCTCGGCGCCCATCGAGCGGCAGATGTCCGCCTTCTGGGGGCTGGAGACGACACAGATCGGGTTGGCGCCGCCGGCCAGCGCGAACTGCGTGGCGTACGAGCCGAGTCCGCCGCTCGCGCCCCAGATCAGGACGTTGTCGCCCTGCTTCATCCCGGCGCCGTTGCGGGAGACCAGCTGCCGGTAGGCGGTGGAGTTGACGAGCCCGGGGGCGGCGGCCTCCTCCCAGCTGAGGTGGTCCGGCTTGGGCATCAGCTGGTTGGACTTGACCAGCGCGATCTCGGCGAGGCCGCCGAAGTTGGTCTCGAAGCCCCAGATGCGCTGCTCCGGGTCGAGCATGGTGTCGTTGTGGCCGTCGGAGGACTCCAGCTCCACGCTCAGGCAGTGCGCGACGACCTCGTCACCGGGCTTCCAGGCGTTGACGCCGGGGCCGGTCCGCAGGACGACGCCCGCGAGGTCGGAGCCGATGATGTGGTACGGCAGGTCGTGCCGCTTGGCCAGCTCGTTGGTGCGGCCGTAGCGCTCCAGGAAGCCGAAGGTCGACAGCGGCTCGAAGATGGAGGTCCACACCGAGTTGTAGTTGACACTCGATGCCATGACGGCGACGAGCGCCTCGCCCGGGCCCAGTTCGGGCAGGGCCACCTCGTCGAGGTGGATCGACTTGCGCGGGTCCTTGTCGCGGGTCTCCAGGCCCGCGAACATCTCCGTCTCGTCCTTGTGCACGGTGATGGCGCGGTACGACTCGGGGAGCGGCAGGGCGGCGAAGTCGGCCGGCGTCGAGTCCGGCGACTGGATCGCGTCCAGGATGTCCTTCACGGTCACGGTGTTGCCTCCGGCGAATGGCGTCTTGAGGGGAGACGCTGAGGGTTACGTCGGTGCCGTCGGTTCGGCGGTGGTGCTGTTCGGCAGCGCTTTGTGGCGCGGGAGGTTGCCTGTGACGCAGGCGTCCGGGCGGGGCAGGTCGATGACTTGCTGGGACAGCCGGCGTGCGCATGGTCTCTGCACGCCGGCCGCCCGGACTTCCCTCAACGTAAGACACCGCGTGCCACCGTGCAAGGCACTGAGTGCCATAAATTGCTCTCAGATGAAATCTTTACGTAACAGATGAGCGATGATCGATCAAAGCTACCGGCGAGTAGGGACTTCGTCCCGTTTGCGTCATTCCGGCTGCGCGGTGAGGTCACGGAACATGAACTCCGTGTTGTCGCCGCGCACGCCGACCCCGCCGGGCTCGTACAGACCTCCCGGTGAGGCGTCGGTCACGTCCAGCACCCGGCGGCCCGCAATGTCCAAGGTGATGCGCACCCTGCGGTCCGGGAGATCGGTGGCGGTGGCAACGACAGGGGTCCACCCGTCCGGCGGCAGCGTGGCCGACGCCGTGGCGAGGGTCACGTAGGTGCCCCCGTTGGCCGGGCCGCCCGGCGTCTTGCGCTTCACCACGACCTGCCCGTCCCGCCGGACCACACTGACCGCGTAGCACTCCTGCTCGCTGTGGAACCGCAGCCACAGATGAACACCGTCGTACGGCTGCGCCGGGGTGCGCGGTGTCGTCACCAGGTCCGTCACGCGCAGCCGCAGGAAGAGGCGGGTGTCACCGAAGTCCCGCCGCCGCGAGGCCAGCCGGAAGACCGCCGAGTCCGTGGCCCGCACGGACCCGGCGTCGGGCCGCTCGCCGTCCGGGCGCCCCGACCAGCCCGCCCCGCCGAGCCCGAACAGCGATCCGCTGGTCATGGTCCAGTCGGGGGAGTGGCGAGCGCCGGGGGCGTCGGGGTGCCAGTACGCGAACTCGTTGGTGACCAGACCCCGTTCGGGAAACTCGGGCCGGAACTCCGGCACCGGACCGGTCCGGCCGGCGGCGCGCAGGGTCAGCCCGCCCGCGAACGCCGACGCCAGCAGCACGGCGAGCAGGACCCCGGTGAGGAACCCCGCCCGCCGGCGCCGGCCGAGCCGCCGGATCATGCCGTACGTCCGCCGGAGACCGCGCAGCCCTCGAACCCGGGCCACGGCTGGGCCGGCGAGCGCCGGTAGACGCCGAGCCCGATGCCACCGGTGCCGCCGGCGGCGGGGACGGACGCGCGCACCAGCCCGGCACCGACGGTGACCTCCGTGGTTCGCGCCCCGACCGTCACCCGCACGTCCCTCTCCGCGGCCTCCGGCAGTTTGCGGGAGAGCACGGTGCGCGGGTGGGCGCCGGGCCCGGACAGCAGCGTGATCCAGCCGCGGGACAGGCGGACCGTGATCTCGTCCGGCGCACCCCGGCGCACCACGACCGAACTGTGCAGCCCCTCCTCCGTCAGGCCCGTCAGCCTGGTGGCCAGCGTGTAGCCGGACCAGTGCGCGCTGCTGCCGGGCCGGTAGGCGGCGAAGGTCCAGCCGCGCGGACCCACCGGCTGCACACCACCGGCGCCGATCACCGCCCGCGCCCCGCGGCCGTCCCCGTCGGTCCAGCCGGAGGGGTCGTCGAAGGGCGCCGCGGGGGCGGGAGGGCCGGGGAGCGGGGCGGTCTCCACACGGCCGAACGCGGGCCAGGAGGAGCCGGTGTCCCCGCGGGACAGGGCCAGCGCGATCCCGCCGGTGCCGCGCACTCCGCTGCTGTTCGGCACGGCGAACCGGTGCCGGCCGTCCACCACCGCCTCGGTCCGGGAGCCGTCCACCGTCAGCCGGACCTCGTGGGAGGGGCCGGGGGTCAGGGCGTGCTCGGCCAGGACACGGTTCCGGTCCCGGCCGCCGACCACCTGGGCGGTGCCGTGGGAGACCCGCACGCCGACCGTGGCGTCCCCGCCGACCCGCGCGAACACCGAGGCGCTGCCGCCTCGCGCGTGCAGGCCGGTCAGGCGGGCCGAGACCGCGTAGTGGTCCCAGTCGGCGGCGCCGTAGGGGGCGTAGGCGCCGTACACGTAACGGCCGGCGCCGGGGCGGGCGCCGTTGCCGGTCAGGACGCCGGTGTCGCCGAGCGGCTTCCAGCTGATGCCCGTCCAGCGTTCCGGGAAGCGCAGCGGGTCGCCCGACGGGGGCACCGGCGTACGGGCCGCCACCTGCGCGAGCAGGGCGTCGGCGGTGGTGTCCGCGAACACCTCGAGACGCTGGTACTCCTGGTGGACCGCCGATCTGCGGGCCGCGGGCTCGGGGGTGTACGTCTTGTCCGTCATGGCCGCGACGAAGGTCCGCTCGATCAGGTCGCGCACGTACGACGTGTGCTGCGGGTCCGCCGACTCCGAGAAGGGGTAGGCGAACAGACTGGGCCGGGGCAGGCCGTGCCGTTCGAAGTCCGCCAGGGAACGGGTGAAGTCCGCCCTGACCCGGCGCTGGTAGTGGCCGGTGCTCTCCAGCCCTCCGGTGGAGGCGAGGTATCTGCGGTGGGCCAGCAGGGAGCCCAGTTCGCCCCGCGGCCCGATACGGGTGCGGCTGTGCAGGTCGTGGGTGTGGTCCTCGAAGTCCCAGCGGCCCGAGCGGGCCATCCGGGCGATCTCCTGCCAGGACAGGTAGTAGGGCCGGTGCCGGCCCACCCTGCCGGTGATCAGGAACGAGACGGCGTTCATGCGGTGCCGCGCGAGGATGCGGTCCCCGTAGGTCCACAGGCCGTGGGTGCCGTCGTCGAAGGTCAGCATCACCGAGCGCGGCGGCACCGGGCCGCCGAGCAGGTAGGCGACGAACTCGTCGGTGCCCAGGGTGCGGTAGCCCGCCGCCCGCAGGGCGCTGAGCTGCCGTTCGAACACCGCGGGGTCCACGATGTAGCGGCTGCCGCTGTGCGGTTTGAGGTCGTGGTAGGTGAGGATCACCGGCGCCGCACGCTCCGGCAGTCCGGCTCCGACGGCCTTCCAGCGGGCGGCGGTCGCCGCGTCGACCCGCGCGGCCGGCACGCTCACCTGCCGGGTGACGTTGCGCTGGTCGACGTAGACCCGCCAGGCGACCACGAAGGGCACGGTGAGCACCAGGGCGGTCAGGGCGGCGAGGGTGGCGCGCACGGTGCCGCGGCGCAAACGGGCGGTGAGGCCGGACCGCCTCCCGGTCACAGGGCGGTCCACGGCTGCCAGCTCCCCCGGGTCAGCACCAGCAGATACAGGGCGATGACGACGCCCGCGGCCAGCAGCGCGGCCAGCCCCCGTCCGACGGCCCGTACGGCCTTCATGACAGCCTCCTCGACCAGACGCCGCGCCGGATGGTCAGCAGCGAGTACGGCAGCAGCCAGGACAGCACCACCGACGACAACAGGCTCATCAGCGGCCGGTACCGCCACCGGGTGGAGCGGGGGTTGTCCGCCTTGAAGGCCAGTCCCCACACCACGCCCTTGAGCAGGACACCCCCCAGGTACAGCCCTGTCAGGAACCACAGCCCGTGGTACGGGGCCCACACCAGGTGGCGCACGGCCATCAGCGGGGCGCACAGCACCCACAGGACGTGCCCGTAGAAGAGCACCGCCGGGCCGAGTCCGCGGCGCCACATGAAGGTGCCGGTGAAGAAGAGATTGCGGATGAAGCTCTTCTTCCAGCGCACCTGCTGCCGCATGAAAGGCCGGAACCGGGCCGGCACGGTCGTCCAGACCTTCGCGGACTGCACATAGCCGATACGCCACGGCAGTTCCGCGTAATCCCGTTCGGTGACGAAAGGGGAATCGGCGTACTGCGCCTTCAACTTCCGCCCCTTCCATTTCTGGCCCAGCACGTATCCGGTGAGCTGCCGGTCCGTGGCGAACCGGAATTCACCGCCGAGGAAACGGTCGCCGGCCCAGGCGGGCAGGTAGTTCAGGATCGCGTCCCTGCGGAACACGGCGAGCGGCCCGGACACGCACGAGACGGACCCGAAGGTGGCCTCCGCGGCCTTGGCGACCCGGAACTGGCCCTCGTACCAGACGTCCTGCGCCCTGGACAGCACGCTCTCGTCGGCGTTCAGCGCCCGCGCGTGGCCGCTGACCGCACCCAGCTCCCGGTGCCGCCGCAGCGCGGTCACGCACCGCCGCAGCGCGTCGGGGGCGAGCACGCAGTCGGAGTCGGTGAAGGCGATCACGTCCCCGTCCGCGACCTCGGCGGCCCGGACCAGGGCGTGCTTCTTGCCGACGTTGCGGTCCAGGCAGAGCACCCGCAGGGGAAGCTCGCGCGCCAGGCGCCGCAGCACCGCGCGGGTGCCGTCGGTGGAGGCGTCGTCGACCACCACGATCTGCAGGTCCGGGTAGTCGCTGCCGGCCATCGAGCGCACACACGCCTCGATGCCGTCCTCCTCGTCCTTGACCGCCACCAGGAAGCTCACCCGGGGCCGCGCGGGCAGCTCGGGGAAGCGGTCCAGGCGGCGCGGGCGCCCGCGCAGTGTCCGCCGGGACGGGTCGTCGTAGCGGCTGTAGGCGATGAACAGCATGGAGACGGTCACCGTCAGGACCAGGAAGCCGTACCCGAGCACCAGGGGGGCCTGGACCAGCCGGGGCGCCTCGCGGGCCAGGATCAGCAGCAGCGGCAGCAGCACGATCACCACCAGCAGGCGGCGCGCGGCGTGCCGTACCCCCGGGTCCATGCGGTCGGTCAGCGCGGTGAGGCGGGCCCGGCCGGGCCGCGGCGCGCCCCGCTGCCCGGGCACGAACCGGGAGGAGCCGGGAGGGGCGGGCCGCTCTGCCTGGACGCTCATACCACCACCCGCTGCTTGAGGTCCTGCAGCCGGTAGGTGGTGTCCAGCACCGGGAGGTCGTCCCCGATCCAGGACAGGTCCTGGCGCGGGTGCACGCAGTGGACCAGCACCAGGTCCCAGTCCCGCTCGCCGGGCTGGGTCTCGGACCGCAGCCGTCGCCCGCCCACGGAAACCGACGGGACGAGCGGATCGGTGTACGCCACCTCGGCGCCGGCCTCGCCGAGGGCGGCCATGATCTCCAGGGACGGCGACTCCCGTAGGTCGGCCACTCCCGGCTTGTACGTCACCCCGACCACCAGCACCCGCGCCGCGCGCAGCGGCACACCCCCGTCGGCGAGGACCTCCCGGGCGCGCTGCACGACCGCGTGCGGCCGGGTGGCGATCGCGGTCATCGCCGTGTCGATCAGCGGCGAGGCGACCCGCTTCTCGCGCAGTTGCCAAAGGAGGTAGTGCGGATCGCAGGGGATGCAGTGCCCGCCCACACCGGGGCCGGGGAAGAACGGCATGAACCCGTACGGCTTGGTGGCCGCCGCCTCGATGACCTCCAGGGCCTCCAGGCCCAGCTCTCCGCAGATGGTCGCGAACTCGTTGGCCAGGGCGATGTTGACCGCGCGGAAGGTGTTCTCCAGCAGCTTGGTCATCTCGGCCGCCTCGGGCGAGAGCACCTCGTGCACCTCGGCGCCGGTGCGCCGCAGCACGTCGGCGGCGCGCCGGGTGCACTCGGGACTCACCCCGCCGACCACCCGCGGGGTCGTGCTCTGGGTGTGCTCGGTGCTGCCCGGGTCGATGCGCTCCGGGGCGTAGGCCACGCTCACGTCCTCGGGCACCCGCAGCCCGCGCTCGGCCAGCGGGCCCAGCAGCAGGTCCCGGGTGGTGCCGACGTAGCTGGTCGAGGTCAGGACGAGGGTCTGGCCGGGCACCGCCTGGGCCGCGGCGGTGGCACAGGCGCCCGACAGGGCCCGCAGGTCGGGCACCAGGTGGTCGTCGACCGGGGTCGGGACGCAGATCAGGACCGTCTCGGCGGTGCGCAGGGCCGTGGGGTCCGTGGTCAGGACGAGGCGCTCGGCGCCCGGGCCGTCACCGGTGTGCAGGCGCAGCCGCCGGTGGTCGTCGGGGACCAGGTCGACGCGGTGGGCGCGGATGGCGTCCAGCCGGGCGGCGTCCACGTCGACGCCTATGACCGTCAGCCCCGACTCCAGCAGGGCGAGAGCCGTCGGCAGACCGACATAACCGAGTCCGATGATGCCGACGACGGGCGGAGTGGAAAAGGACAAGGAAATCCCCCCTGAAAAATGCCGCGGGCAGGCGGCGGAAAAGGATGGTGCGAAGGCGTGCACCGGGCCCCATTCCCCTGTTCCCCCGAGGCTCTGTTCCGGTGTTCACGCCGGGACCGCCGGCCTCCCCAGGCCGCGGATTGTCTTTCCGACGATTCGAAAGCCTGCCATGCCGACAAGGTGCGAGAGGGATTTTCGGTGAAGATCGCGGAGGAGCTGGTTCATCCTTGGCGGAGAGTTCGAAGAGAAACATTTCTTCGAACACGAAAAAGGGGCCGGTACCGGATTTCCCGGTGCCGGCCCCTTGACGCCTGCGTCAGGAGTGCTCCTTGAGTGCCTGCTCGATGGTGCGCATCACCTCGTCCAGGGGCGCGTCGGTGCGGGCGACCGCGACCAGGACCTCGCCCTGCGTGGAGACCGTCGCCTCCGTCGGCGGCTGGGGGACCGCGGTGCGGCCCGCCCCGATCCCGGTCCCGAAGGTCTTCCGCACGATCGCGAAGGCATGGTCCAGCTGCGCCTCCACGTCCCCCTGCCCGCCGGCCCGCAGCCACCGCCGCAGCACGTGGTTGTGCGCGGTGACCACGGCCGACGCGGCGACCTCCGCCAGCAGCGGATCGTCGTTCGCGTCGTCGTCGTGCGCGTGCTCGTCGAAGTGTCCGAGCAGGTACCGCGTGAACAGCCGCTCGTAGCGGGCCACCGAGGCGATCTCGGCCTCCCGCAGCGTCGGCACCTCGCGCGTCAGCTTGTAGCGGGCGACCGAGATCTCCGGCCGCGCCGCGTACATCTTCATGACTTCCTTGATGCCGCGGCACACCGTGTCGAGCGGGTGCTCGTGCGCGGGGGCCGCGTTCAGCACGGCCTCCGCCCGGATCAGGGTGTCGTCGTGGTCGGGGAAGATCGCCTCTTCCTTGGAGCGGAAGTGGCGGAAGAAGGTGCGGCGGGCGACACCGGCCGCGGCCGCGATCTCGTCGACGGTCGTCGCCTCGTACCCCTTGGTGGAGAACAACTCCATCGCGGCGGCGGCCAGTTCTCGGCGCATCTTGAGCCGCTGGGCGGCCGCGCGGCTGCCTGCGGCACTCTCCGGCGCGTCGGTCGCGGCTGGTGTACGGGACGACTTGGCGGGCTGGGACATGACCCGAACGTACTGCATGTGCGCAGGTTGGTGCGCGTGTCCGGGGTTTGTCCCGCCCCGGACCGGCGGGGAGCCGCCGGGCCGCGCGGGCGGGGGAGGACCGCCCGGATCGAGCAGCCCGCCCCAGTCCTCGCCGCCGGTGAACCAGTCGCCGACGTGGTCAGCGGCGGGCATATTCGCGGAAGCCACGGCCGGTCTTGCGGCCGAGGCAGCCCGCGGCCACCAGGTGCTCCAGGAGCGGGGCCGGAGCCAGACCCGGGTCGCGGAACTCGCGGTGCAGGACCTTCTCGATCGCGAGCGAGACGTCCAGGCCGACGACGTCGAGGAGCTCGAAGGGGCCCATCGGGTAGCCGCCGCCCAGCTTCATCGCCGCGTCGATGTCGTCCAGGGACGCGTAGTGCTCCTGCACCATCTTGATCGCGTTGTTGAGGTACGGGAAGAGCAGGGCGTTCACGATGAAGCCCGCGCGGTCGCCGCAGTCGACCGCGTGCTTCTTGATCCGGCCGCAGACCTCGCGGACCGTGGCGTGCACGTCCTCGGCCGTCAGGACCGTGCGGACGACCTCGACCAGCTTCATCGCCGGCGCCGGGTTGAAGAAGTGCATGCCGATCACGTCCTGCGGACGGGAGGTGGCGCGGGCGCAGGCGACGACGGGCAGCGAGGAGGTCGTGGTCGCCAGGACCGCGCCCGGCTTGCAGACCTTGTCCAGCGCCTGGAAGAGCTGCCGCTTGATCTCCAGGTCCTCGGCGACGGCCTCGACGGCGAGGTCGACGTCCGCGAACGCCTCGTACGACCCCGCGGCGGTGATCCGGTCCAGGGTCTGCGCGGCCGCCTCGGCGGTCATGCGGCCCTTGCCGACAGAGCGGGAAAGCGACTTGCCGATACGGGCCTTCGCCGTCTGCGCCTTCTCCTCGCTGCGGGCGGCGAGCACGACCTCGTACCCGGCCTTGGCGAAGACCTCGGCGATACCGGACGCCATGGTCCCCGAGCCCGCGACGCCGACCGAGCGGACCTCGCGGCCGGGGACCTGCGCGGAGCTCCCCGAGGGCGTCAGCGCGTCCGGCACGACCGTCGCGCTGCCCGGCGCCTCGTAGGTGTAGAAGCCGCGCCCCGACTTACGGCCCGTCAGACCCGCCTCGCTGAGCTGCTTGAGGATCGGGGCGGGGGCGTGCAGCCGGTCGTGGGACTCGGAGTACATGGCCTCCAGGACCGTGCGCGCGGTGTCGACGCCGATCAGGTCGAGCAGGGCGAGGGGACCCATGGGCAGGCCGCAGCCGAGCCGCATCGCCGCGTCGATGTCCTCGCGGGAGGCGTACTTCGCCTCGTACATCGCGGCCGCCTGGTTGAGGTAGCCGAACAGCAGCCCGTCGGCGACGAATCCGGGCCGGTCGCCGACCGCGACGGGCTCCTTGCCGAGGTCGAGGGCGAGGTCGGTGACCGCGGTGACGGCGGCCGGGGCGGTGAGCACCGAGGAGACGACCTCGACCAGCTTCATCGCGGGTGCCGGGTTGAAGAAGTGCAGGCCCAGGACCCGCTCCGGGCGCGCCGAGTCGGCCGCCAGACGGGTCACGGACAGGGCGTTGGTGCCGGTCGCGAGGATCGTCTCCGGGCGCACGATCCCGTCGAGCTCGCGGAAGATCTGGTGCTTGATCTCGTACGACTCCGGGGCCACCTCGATGACGAGGTCGGCGTCGGCCGCCGCCCGCAGGTCGGTGGAGGTGCGGACGCGGGCGAGGACGTCCGCGCGCTCCTGCCCGGTGAGCCGGCCGCGTTCCACGGCACGGGCGGTCGCGGTCTCCAGGACGGCGACGGCCTGGGCGGCCTGTGCCTCGCTGATGTCGATGCCGACGACCTCGCGGCCGGCCCGGGCGAGGACCTCGGCGATGCCGGTGCCCATGGTGCCGAGGCCGACGACGGCGATCTTCCGGAGCGGGGACGGGGAGGGGTCGGACAGGGGAGTGGCCATCGCGGAACTCCAGGAATGAGGGTGACGACTGGGAGCGCGACCCGGTACGCCGACAGGCGCACCGGGAGCGGAGAAGAACTGCTGGATGCGGGTGTTGCCGGGCTGCGAGCGCACACGCCCGGACCGTCGTCGCGGGCATCGCACATGCCCGGAGAACGGTGGAACCGACCGGCCCTGTCCCAAGCCGGGTCGTACTGGTGGTACCCGAGGTACCGAACCGACAGCTCTCACGGCGACTGCGTCACCAGGCCACCGCGAGGAGTTCCACGAGTGGGTAACTCGCTCGTCTGAGCTTAACCGGTGGGTAACGAGCGCGCCAGCCCCCGGATTTGTGATGTACGTCCCGCACGCCGGGCGGGCCGCCTAACCTCGGGTTCATGGACGAAGAGTTGCGATCGCTCACGGAGCGCTTACGGCAGGAGTCGGGGGCGTCGGCCGCCTTCGACCGCCTGACGGCGACCGAGGACCCGGACGAACTGGCCGCGGTGCTCACCGAGCCCGGACAGCCGCTGTGGGCCCGCGAACTGGCCGCGTTCCGCCTCGGCCTGGCCGGCGACCGCCGGGCCTTCGAGTCGCTCGTCCTGCTGCTCAACCACCGCGATCCGCCGCGCTGCGCCGCCGCCGCGTACGCGCTCGCCCGGCTGGACGATCCGCGCACGGCCCGCGCGGCCGCCGCCCTCGCCACCAACGAACTGCGGGTCGCCTACGCCCTGCACCCGGTCAGGCTGCTGGCCGAGCTGCGCGCCCCCGAGTCCGTACCCGCCCTCATCACCACGCTGGAACGCAGGCTGCGCCCGCACGACCCCTACCGGCGCGTGGCCCTCGCCTGCGTGGAGGGCCTCGGCACGCTGGCCGACGCCCGCGCCAGACCCGTGCTGAGCGAGGCCCTCGCGCATCCGGCGCTCGCGGAGGCGGCGGTGCACGCGCTGGCGCGGATCCCGAAGCAGCGGTGAGCCGTCAGGTACCGAGCGCCCGCACGTACCGCCCCTCCGGCACCGGCACGCCGTCCGCCTCGAAGGGCTCCTCGGTGCCGTCGGCCGCGAAGCCCGCCCTCTCGTAGAAGCGGCGGGCACGGCTGTTGTCCCGGAGGACCCACAGGTACATGCGGTCGTGGCCCAGGGCCGTGCGGTTCCACAGGGCCTCCAGCAGCAGGGCGTTTCCGATGCCCCTGCCGTAGTGCCGGGGGTCCACGTAGACGGCGTACAACTCGGCGTCCGCGGTGCGGACCTCGCCGTCCCGGTACGGGCCGTGGCAGGCCCAGCCCCTGACCTCGCCGTCCCACTCGGCCACGAGGTTCACCACGCTGCCGTCCCCCTGGACGAAGCGGGTGCGGTGCCGCTCGGCGTCCCGGGTCACGCTCATCGCGTCGAGGTAAGACCGCGGGATCAGGTCCTGGTAGGCGCTCTGCCAGCCGCGGACCCGGATCTCGGCCACGCGGTCGCAGTCGGCGAGGGTCATCGGGCGGATGAGAAGGCGGTCGTCGTCCATGACGGCACCCTAGGCAGCCTCCGGCCTCACCGGCTCGCCGTTTACCGGTCCAGCACCGCGAACGCCTCGATCTCCATCAGGAACTCCGGCCGCACCAGCGCCACCACCTGCACGGCCGAGGCCGCCGGCAGCCGGTCGTCGGGTATGTGGGCGGCGCGCGCCTCGCGGATCGCCGGCATGTGGGCCATGTCCGTCACGAAATAGGTAAGTTTGACGACCTCGTCGAAGCCCGCTCCGGCGGCCGCCAGACAGCGGCGGAGGTTCTCGAAGACCTGGCGGGCCTGGGCGGCGGCGTCGCCGCCCCCGACGAGCTCGCCGTCCTCGTCGAGGGGGACCTGGCCCGAGACCGCCACGAAACGGCCGTGGCCCAGCACCACGTGGGAGTACTGGGCCGCGGGGGCGACACCGTCGGGGGCGGGGATCCTGGTCAGCTCACTCATGCGTCCATGGTGGACCACGGCACTGACAACGCCCGTCCCCGACGGAGCGTCAGGGGCTCAGCGGCGGACGCCGAGCAGTCCGTGCAGGGCCGCGCCGCGCGAGGACGTCGACGCCGCCTTGGAGGCCGGCGGCTTCGGATCGGGCAGTGCCTTGCACACCGCGTCGGCCTCGCCACCGCCGCGCGGCACCGTGCCGTTGGTCAGGTACGCGGTCAGGTGCTTGTCCAGGCACGTGTTCCCGCTCAGCGTGATGCCGTGGTTCCCGCCGCCCTGCTCGACCACGAGAGCGGAGTCCGCCAGCAGCCGGTGGACCGTGACACCGCCCTGGTACGGGGTGGCCGCGTCGTTCGTCGCCTGGAAGAGCAGCGCCGGCGGCAGCTTGCCGTTGGCGACGTTCACCGGCGAGAGCGAGGTCGTGGGCCAGAACGCGCAGGGCGCGTTGTACCAGGCGTTGTTCCAGGTCATGAACGGCGCCTGCTCGTACACGTACCAGTTGTCCTTCCGCCACTGGCGCCAGTCGCGCGGCCAGGAGGCGTCACGGCACTGCACGGACGTGTAGACGCTGTAGCCGTTGTCCCCGGACGCGTCGACGGCACCGAAGTTCTCGTACGCCTCGACGAGCGGGTCGGCGTTCTTCTTGTTCACGTACGCCGCGAACGCCTCGGCCAGGTAGGGCCAGTAGCCGTTGTAGTAGCCGCCCGGGATGAAGGTGTCCTCCAGCTCCGAGGCGCCGACCTTGCCCTCCGCGGGCTTCTTGGCGAGGGCCGCGCGCATCGCGTACCACTTGGCCTCGATCTGCTCCGGGTCGGTGCCGAGCCGGTACGTCGAGTCGTACTTGGCGATCCAGGCCATCAGGGCCCGGTGCCGGTCGTTGAAGGCGTGGTCCTGGGCGAGGTTGTCGTCGTACCAGACGCCGGTCGGGTCCACGATCGAGTCCAGGACCAGGCGGCGCACCTGGTGCGGGAACAGCTTCGCGTAGACCGCGCCCAGGTACGTGCCGTACGAGTAGCCGAAGTAGTTGATCCGCTGCGCGCCGAGGGCCCGGCGGATCGCGTCCATGTCGCGCACGGCGCTGACGGTGTCGATGTACGGCAGCACGTCGGCGTACTTACGGCCGCAGGCGGCGGCGAAGGACCTGACGCGCTGGAGGTTGGCCCGCTCGATCGCGGCCGTGCTCGGCACCGAGTCCGGGCGCACCGGGTGGAAGTAGCCCGGCTTGCAGTCGAGGGCGGGCTTGCTCGCGCCCACCCCGCGCGGGTCGAAGCCGATGACGTCGTACTGGGCCGCGACCGCCTTGGGCAGGCCGGAGGCGATGAACCCGGCGAAGGTGAGACCGCTGCCGCCGGGGCCGCCGGGGTTGACCAGCAGCGGGCCCTGGTACTTCTTCGCGGTGTGCGGGACCCGGGACAGCGCGAGGGTGATCTGCCGCCCGCGCGGGTTCGCGTGGTCGAGCGGCACCTTGAGGGACGCGCACTGGAGCGTCGGGTAGTCGGCGGTGCCGCACTTCTTCCAGGCGGGCTTCGCGGCAGGGGCGGCTCGAACGGTCGGAGAGGTCGGTGTGTTCTGCGGGGCGCTGGCGTCGGCGGGGACGGCGGTGAAGGTCCCGGCCACGACGACCGCGGCACCGCACAGCACGGCTGCGCGTTTTCTCATGGGGTCCTCCCAGGACGGAGGTGGCGGACCGCGAGGCTCACGGTCCACGCGGCATCGTCCCGGAAAGTACGCCCGGAAGAACGTGTTCTGACAGAACTTGACCCGATTGGTCAGTCCGATGCGCTCGAACGCTCTCAGATCAACGTGAGTTGTACCGGCTCGGACACCGGCGCGACCTCGGGCTCCGGCTCCCGGATCCGTCGCGGCATCCCCGCGCCCGCGGGACCGATGCCGTACTCCTGTGCCAGCTCATGGACCTGACGGGTGATCCGGCGCTGGTACCACTTCGGGGCGTAGGCGCCGTCCGCGTAGAGCCGCTCGTAACGGCGTACCAGATACGGGTGCTCCCGGTTCAGCCAGGCCATGAACCACTCGCGGGCGCCCGGCCGCAGGTGCAGCACCAGCGGGGTGACCGAGGTGGCCCCGGCGGCGGCGATCGCGCGCACGGTCGCCCGCAACTGCGCGGGGCTGTCGCTCAGGAACGGGATCACCGGGGCCATCAGCACCCCGCACCCGATGCCGTGCTCGCCCAGGGTCCGTACGACGTCCAGGCGCCGCTCCGGAGCGGGTGTGCCCGGCTCCACGGTGCGCCACAGCTCGGGGTCGGTGAAGCCGACCGAGACCGAGATGCCGATGTCCGTCACCGCGGCGGCCTGCCGGAGCAGGTCGAGGTCGCGCAGGATCAGCGTGCCCTTGGTCAGGATCGAGAAGGGGTTGGCGTGGTCGCGCAGGGCGGCGAGGATGCCCGGCATCAGCCGGTAGCGCCCCTCCGCGCGCTGGTAGCAGTCGACGTTGGTGCCCATCGCTATGTGGTCGCCGGTCCAGCGGTGCGAGGCCAGCTGGCGGCGCAGCAGCTCGGGCGCGTTCACCTTGACCACGATCTGGGAGTCGAAGCCGAGACCGGTGTCCAGGTCGAGATAGCTGTGGGTCTTGCGGGCGAAGCAGTACACACAGGTACTGCCTCTCCCGCAAGGTCTTCTCGTGCCCGGCAAGGGAGGCATGAGGCAAGGTCGTTTCAAAGTCCGGGTTGCGGGTGATCTTGCAGGTCAGGCGATGCCGAGTAGGTCAAGCGGCCTCCGACGCGGGAAGTCTGGTTTCGGGTATGCGTTCGCGGCCGAGGCTGAAGCGGACGTCGCGGTATGTGCCGAAGGGCCGACCGCTGGTTTGCAGGCCGGCCCTTCGGCCCTTCGGTGTCCGTGCTGTGTCAGGTGTAGTAGCCGCTGCAGTCGACGACGAAGTCGGTACTTCCAGAGCTGTTGTTGTAGATGCTGATCTGTCCGTTGGTGTCGGTGGGAGTGAGGGTGAGGTTGGCGAGGGTGTCGCCAGTTCCCCAGTTGATGTTGCTGGTGGCCGGTTCGCCGGAAGCGGTGGGGTAGGCGGTGGCGTAGCCGCCAGCGGCGGTGTTGGTGACGGTGAGCATGGCGGCGAGGGTGGGGGTGGTGGCCATGGTGACTTGCTGGGTGGTGGCGGTGGTGAGGATGTAAGCGGTGTTGGCGGCGACGGCCCCCTTGGTGCCGCCGATGCCGCTGCGGGTGTCGACGAGACGGGTGGGGTTGAGGGTGTGGAATTTCTGGCCGGTGGTTGTGGTGGTGTAGTAGCCGGAAATGTCGGCCACGACAGCGGTGGCGTTGCCGTGGACGGAGATGGTGATGGTTCCGGAAGTGCCGATGGGGACGTCGCCTGACAGGGAGGCGATGCTGTTGCCGCTGTTGAAGCTGAGGCTGGTGTCGGCGGTGGGGGCGTAGCCGGTGGCGTAGGCCTGGAGGAAGCCGGCGCCTGCAGCGTTGGCGGCGGCGAGGTTGACGGCGACGGCGGTGGCCGTGGCGGGGATGCCGTTGAGGCCGGTGATCTGGAGGGTGAAGTTGGTGCCGGCGGCCACGGTGCCGGTGCTGGTGAGGTTGGTGTGGGCGATGCTGGAGCGGGTGTCCAGGGCACGCACCGCGTTGGCGAGTGGTGTGTAGGTCTGGTCTCCGGTCAAGGTGGCGTTGCTGGTGAAGTAGCCGGTGAGGTCGACGATGAGGGCGGTGGTGCCGCTGGTGCTGTCGACGTGGGTGTAGAGGTCGATCTTGCCGTCGTTGCCGACCGGGACGATCTGGTAGCCGGTGGCGGTGGTGTTGGCGGCGAAGTTGGTGGATGAGGTGATGGGGCGTTGGGTTCCGTCGGCGTAGGTGGTGACGAAGCCGCTGTCGCTCTCGCCGGTGGCGGTGACGTCGACGGCGACCGCGGTGACCGAGGCGGGCACGGTGGTCGGGGCGCCGCTGACGGGTGAGGTGACGCTGTCGCCGGCGATTTTCAGGCTGGTGACGGAGCCGTTGGTGACAGTGCTGGCGCCGGTGGTGATACCGCTGGTGTAGGTCAGGCCGCTGCTGCTGCGGGTGTCGAGGATGCGGGTGGGTGTGACGGCCTGGTGGTAGCCGGCCGGGGTGTAGGGCTGGGCCGGTGGGACGGCTGAGCCGGTCCAGGTGCGGACGCGGGCGAGTTCACCGGTGAAGTAGTCGGTACGTGCGGAGGCGTTCAGGGCGTCGCCGAGCTGGAAGTTGCCGCTGGCACCGGTGGTGGGGGCGGTGTGGCTTCCGGTGGCGACGAAGACGTCGTCGACGTAGAGGTTCATCACGCCGGTGGTCTTGTCGTAGGTGGCGGTCAGGTGTGCCCAGGTGCCGAGGTGGACGGTGCCGCCGGTGATGGTGTCGAAGGTCCAGGCGGTGCCGGAGCCGGTGTTGAGGCTGAACTGCCAGCCGCTGGTGGTGGGCAGGAGCAGGATGCCGGAGTCGGCGCTGCCGCTCTGCGAGAGCACGGCGCCGCCGTAGGCGGTGGGGTCGGCCCAGACGGACACGGTGAACGACTTGGTCAGGTCCAGGGCTTTGCTGCCCTGCAGGTAGTCGTGGTTAGTGGCATCGAGCTGGACGTCGGGGTCGAACAGGCCGCCGGTCGGGGCGCTGATGCCGCTGGTGCCGGTGAGGGTGATCGCGCTGGTGGCGGTGTCGTCGGCGGTGTGCGCGGTGGTGTCGTAGTCGTTCAGCGGCCAGTCGTGCGTGTCGGTGCTCAGGGCCTGACCGGTGGGGGTGGTGAAGCTGGCGGCGGTGCCGGTGAGGGTCATCTCATGGGCGGTGGCGATACCGGTGCTGCTGATGGTCCACAGGTCGGGGATGTGGTCGTTGTTGATGTCGGCGGCCTGGAGGGTGGGCTGGCTGACGGAGTCCCAGCCGCTGGTGGCGGCCTCGACGGAGGTGAGGGTGCTGTCGGTGGCGCCGTTGTAGAGGGTGTCGTATGTCAGGGACTGCAGGTTGGCGGGGCTGAGGTACCAGAGCTGGCCGTGGGAGGGGTCGCTGGTGTCGGTGCTGGTGTCTCGGGCGAACAGCGCCGGCAGTCCGCTTGCGTCGAGGGTGCTGGTGATCGTCCAGCCGCTCCAGCCGATGCTGCAATTGGTGGTGGTGCTGGTGTTCTGGGCCAGGCAATAGGGGTTGTAGTCGGCCAGATCGGTGGCCTGGTCCGTGCCGACGTAGCTGCCCTTCCCGTCGAAGGACGGCTCGTCGTAGAGCGAGCCGTTGATCAGGAGGAGCAGGTCTGGGTAGCCGGTGGCGGCATTGCCGTTGACGGTGTTGTACAGGCTGCCGCCGCTGGCTATGGAGGTAGCCGGGGTGGTGGTGTCGGTGGTGGTGCCGTCGTCGTTGAAGGTCGTGTCGGTGATGCCGAAGGTGGCGGTGGCATCGGTTATCTGGGTGTGGTCGCTGCCGTCCGCTCGTGTCTGGAGGTCGGTGCCATCGCCCTGTCCGCGCAGGATTTCGCCGCTGATGGCGCCGGTGGAGGTGTCATAGCGGTAGTCGAGGACGTCGTTGAAGCCGGTCCCGGTGAAGAAGTGGCCGGTGATGGCCTGGGTGCCGGTGAAGGAGGTGGCGGTCTGGGTGGTGGAGACGCCGTTGCCGTCGATGCCGATATTGCGGGAGGCGGGGTTGAGCTGTCCACTGCCGTTGCCGGTGGCCTGCCAGAGGCCAGCGGGCAAGGAGTTCTTGCCGCCGACGGTCAGCAGGTCAGCGTTGGCGTCGCCGTTGAGGTCGTCGCTGGTGGCGGTGGCGGGGGCCTGGGCGATGAACAGGTAGTTGTAGGTATCGCCCACGTTGCCGCTGGCGCCGACGGCGGTGACGGTCAGGACGTTGGTCTGAGTGGTCGGCTTGAGCGAGATGTTCGCGCTGTAGGGGCTGGACCCTGAAGCGCTGATGCTGATGGGGTTGCCGCCGTTGAGCTGGTAGCGGTAACTGCCGGGAGCCGAGGTGGTGTTGGTGTCTGTGATCGTGAAGCTTGCGGCGGTGCCCACGGTGCACAGGCTGTCGCCCGAGGGGCTGTCCGTGAGTTCCGGGCACTGGCTCGTAGACGACGTGGCAGGGCTGATGTCGGGGGCGCCTGGGGCGGTGGGGTCGTAGTAGAAGTGGCAGGTCTTTGACTGGTCGCTGGTCAGATCGCGGTCGGTGACGGTGAGGTACCAGGCGAATTCGGTCTTCGCTGTAAGTGCCTGGAAGGGACCTGAGGTGCTGGTGTGGGAGAAGGCGGTACTGGCAGTGGTGCCGCTGGTGGCGTCGATCGCGCGCGTGTAGGTGCTGCCGCTGGCCATGTTCTTCAGCGTGAAGTTCGCGGTGAGGCCGCTGGTGGTGCCGTCCGAGTCGGACACCCCGGCGCGCAAGGTGACGTCACCCAGCCCCAGCGTGGTGGGAGTGGCGGCGGTGCAACTGGTAGCCGGGCTCGTGGTCAGCGAGGTCGGAGTGTTGGGCTTGTGGTCATAGGTGGTGGTGATGGTGGCCTGCTTGCTGAACTGCTTCCACGCCAGGTCATTGCCCTCGTCGGCGGCCTTCAGTTCGAAGGTGGCCTTTGAGTACTTGCTGCCTGCGGCCTGGGCCATGAAGCTGCGGATGTCGAAGGTGACGTCCGCGGGGCCGCAGGAGGTGGACCAGCCGTGGGCGACGGACTGGGAGCCCAGGGACCTCAGCCGCGCAGGCTGGTGATTCCAGGTCGTGCTGGAGGTGATCGATCCCGTCCAGTACAGGTCGACGGCTTCGGCGGTGCAGGAAGCGGACCAGTTCTCGTAGAAGGAGATATGAGAGTCGATCACGTCCTGCGCGCCCCAGATACTGCTGTGGATGCTGGTCTGGTAGAAGGCGCGGTTGGTGGAGACGTCGGAGGTCCAGTCGGTGTAACCGACGTGGAGTGGTCCGGGGGTAGAGGCAGCGGGCTTCCAGAAGGCCGTGTCGGGCCACTCACTGTCGACGAACGCCCAGGCCTGGACGGTGTCGGTCTGCCCAGAAGGTGTGAAGGTGGGGTCGATGTAGACCGGGTAGACGGTGTGCCTGCCCGTCAGCAGGCTGCGGTCGGGGGACAGGCTGATGCGGCCCGCGTGATAGGCGGCCTTCAGGCTCGCCTTGTGGGCGGCGTCACCTGGTGATGCGGGACTGGAGGAGAGGGGGGCGCCGTTGCGCCGGTCCACGGTCTGACCGGTATGCGGGTCAGTCGCCTTGGGGACGTTGGCACCGGGTCGGGCGGAGTCCCACATAGTGGGGGCGGTGGCGGAGAACAGGGTGCGCCCGGTGCGGTCCTTGGCGGTGATGTCACCGGCCGGGTCACTGGTCAGGGTGACCCCGGTTGCCTTGGTGGACAGGTTCAGGCCGGTCAGCGCGGGGTTCGCGGCGGCCGCGGCGTTCTTGACGATGAGGACTTCGCTGAACCCGCCGGTGTCCTGTGCGGTCACAGCGAGGTTCACATCGGGCAGTACGTCCGGGTAGGTGGCTGTCGCACCGGACAGGGTAGGCGTGCGCAGGGCGAACGCTGCAGGGAGCGAGACAGCCAGGGAGCCACTGCCGGCCCGCATGCTCGCCAGCGGTGCACCCGTGCCGCCGCCGGAGAGGGCCAGCACGCCTGTGGTGACTCTGGGGGAGACCGTACCGTCCGCGTGTCGCACCAGGGTGGGATCCAGACTCTTCCACTTGCCGTGCACCAACCGGCGTACCGGAGCCACGGTCTGTCTAAGCGTCAGCGTGCCGTTCGGGTTGGCGGTCAGCGTGGAGGAGTCCGTCGTGGCGGCCGTCGCCTGGACCGGCTTGCCTGTAGCTCGCGCCTTGGCCAGCGCCTGGTCTTCGGTCAGCCAGGTAGATGACTTGGCTGATGCATGCGGCGCGACAGCGCGCATCGCTGAACCTGCCGGGTTGGCGAGAGCGGGAATGCTGCCCACCCCGCTGACCGCGAGAGTGGCAGTGCCTACGACCAGCCATCGTGCCCACGACAGGGGCAAACGGGTCCGCCTATTATTTTGCACTTTCTTTCCTCGAATCTTTAGACTGATGAAAAATCCGGCGAGGTTTTTCGGCGGCAATCATTGAACTGCCAGCGATGGGCCATGTATTCGCAAAACAATTTTGAGCTTGCCTTGACGTTCTAGTGGGGTGGCTTCCTGGGGTCTGCGGGATCGGCTGGCGTGGCACTGGGTGGTGGGAACGGGCGTCACCGTATGAGTAGTTGTACCTGGTCGTGCGGGTGATGTGACCTAGGTCACGTTATGGAAATGTCCGGTGCAGTCGTTTCTGTGCCGCTTAATCGGCTCTTCACAGTTCTTTTTTACCGGCTCCTTATTCTTGTAGTTGGCACGTTCAGGTAATTCTGTGTCCGCGGACGAGCGATCACGCGGCACGGCAATAGGTGCGTGAGCCCCATACGAGCGTCTGGCATTTCGGCATGTCGTCGTGGCAAGGGGTGGGTCGTGTCAGATAGAGGCGCGCGCAGAAACAGCACAACGGGTGTGGC
This sequence comes from Streptomyces sp. NPDC091972, assembly GCF_044756385.1. Lineage (NCBI taxonomy): Bacteria > Bacillati > Actinomycetota > Actinomycetes > Kitasatosporales > Streptomycetaceae > Streptomyces > Streptomyces sp. NPDC091972. The sequence goes on from NZ_JBIVSV010000006.1 coordinate 518,637, forward strand.
ACGGCATCGCCGCACCATCAGGCGGCTGCTCGTCGGGCCAGCGGCAGTCCTGGCCTGGTCCCTGAGCCTCAGCCTCGCCTTCGGATCCACAGCAAGCGCGCTGCCAGCGGCCCAACACACGCCGACCGCCCAACCGAAGGCAGACCTCGGCCACTCGGTGACGGGCCTGAAATCCGTCCCGCCCAAGCACGTGCGCATCTCGGACGCCACTCGGCACACCACGACACCAACCAAGACCGCATGGCCGACAGGTCGTACAGCAACCCTTCAGCTCAAGGCGCCTACGCCTACAGCGACTTCGGGTGCCAAATCCCCTGCGGTGGGGACCCCGGTATGGGCCCAGGCCCTCACCCCCACAAGGGGCCACTACACGGGCCCCAGCAAGCTGGGAGTGTCGCTCAAGCCTCGGTCCGTATCAGCCCGGTTGGGCGTGTCCGGGCCGGTATGGTCGCTCACCCCCGGGAAGGATGCCGGGGGTGCATCCTCAGACTTGGCCCACGTGAAGGTCGGCCTGGACTACGGCGCGTTCCGCCAGGCGATCGGCGGCAACTACGCCTCCCGGCTGCGCCTGGTGCAACTGCCTGCCTGCGCGCTGACGACACCGCAACTGGCCAAGTGCCGCAAGCAGACGCCCCTGACGTCCCACAACGACGCCAAGACCGCGGCCGTATCAGCAGCGATCACGCTTCCTGCGGCATCCACGGTGAAGCCCGCCTCGACGGGAACACGCGGACCCAAGGCCGGGGCGGCGGTCTCGGCCGTCTACAGCGGCTCGACATCCGTGGCCGCCTCCGCACAAATGGCCTCGACCTCGGGCGCAGCCACGGTGATCGCGGCCACCGACTCGACCGGCCAGGAGGGCGGGGCGGGCGGCAACTACGCCTCGACGCTGTCGTCGGCCGGCTCCTGGGGCCAGTCCGGATCGTCCGGTGACTTCACCTACACCTACAAAGTGGAAGCGCCGGCCGCCTCGACGTCGCTGGCGCCGGATGCGTCACTGTCCTACGACTCCGGCAGCGTCGACGGGAAAACGGCCAACACCCAGGCCCAGTCGTCCTGGGTGGGCGACGGGTGGACCACGCAGGACTCTTTCGTCGCCCAGGAGTTCGCGCCCTGCTCCGACTCCCCGGAAGGCAGCGCCGGCTCGGTGACGACCACCGACGAGTGCTACGACGGCCCAGTCCTGACGATGTCACTGAACGGCTCGTCGACCTCGATCGTGTACGACAAGAGCACCTCCACCTACAAGCTGGCCGACGACGACGGCGCGACGGTCAGCAAGGTGACCGGCTCATCGAACGGATCCGGCACGTACGACACGTCGTACTGGGTGATCACGGAGCGGGACGGCACCAAGTACTACTTCGGCCGCAACCAGCTCCCAGGGTGGATCTCCGGGAACGCCACGACGAACTCGGTGGACTCCGAGCGGGTGTACGCCGCCCACTCCGGTGACCCCTGCTACAACTCCACGGCCACCAGCAGCTACTGCACCATGGCCTACAAGTGGCACCTGGACTACGTCACCACCGCAACAGGCGCGGCGATGGCGTACTACTACAAGCAAGACACCAACTACTACGGCGCCTACAACGGATCTTCCCAGGTCAAGTACGTGCGCGACTCCTACCTCGCGCACATAGACTACGGCTTCACCACCACCACCGGCCCCTACGGCACCGTCCCCGACAAGATCGTCTACGGCACGTCGCTGCGCTGCACCTCCACCAGCACCAACTGCGGCAGCGCGGAAACCTCGACCAATGCCGCCTACTACCCCGACGTCCCCTACGACCTGGTCTGCGCCAGCGGGGCGGCCTGCAACGCGTACGGGCCGTCGTTCTTCTCGACCGTCCGCCTGAGCTCGATCACCACCCAGCAGTACTCAGTCACGGCCAGCGGGTATGTGACGGTCGACTCCTACGCCTTGACGCAGACCGAGCCCAATACGGGGGATGCGACCAGCGCGACCTTGTGGCTGGCTTCCGTCCAGAGCACCGGTTCGGACACCACCGCCGGCGGCTCCACCTCCTCCATCACCATGCCGCCGATCAAGTTCGCGGGTTCGGCGCTGGAGAACCGCGTCAGCACGGCCACCTACCCGGGCCTGTTCCGCTACCGCATCACGGCGATCACCAACGAGATGGGCGGGGTCACCGGCGTCTCCTACACCCTGCCGACCGCCTGCTCGACCTCCGCCACACCGTCATCGAACACCGCGTCGTGCTTTCCGGAGTACTGGACGCCCAGCGGCTACATCAGCCCGATGCTGGACTGGTTCAACAAGTACGCCGTGCAAGAGGTCCTGGAGACCGACACCTACGGCGGCTCGGCCACGAAGGAATCCAACTACGCCTACAGCGGCGCGGCCTGGCATTACGACGACGACGAGAACACCAAGCCGAAGTACCGCACCTATGGGCAGTGGCGCGGCTACCAGCAGGTGACCACCACCACCGGCAACGGATCCGGTGACGCCCAAACGAAGCAGGTCGACTCCTACTACCAGGGCATGGACGGCGACTGGCTCTCGTCCACCTCGACCCGCAGCATTTCGCTAACCGACTCACAGGGCGGCCACCACACCGACTCCGCCCAACTCGCCGGCCAGGTACTGGAGTCCACGTCCTACCTGGGCAACGGCGGCGGCGTCGACCACTCCACCATCACCTCGTACTGGATCTCCGCGGCCACCGCCACCCGCACCCGCTCCGGGCTCCCGGACCTGACCGCTAACGCGATGGGCACCGCCGAAGTGTGGAGCCGCCAGCGCCTGACCGACGGTGGCACCACGAGCTGGCGCTACACCGAGGCCGACACCACCTACGACGCCACCCGTTCCGACGACGACTTCGGCCTGGCGACCTACATCTACAAGCACACCGTGCCAGCCGACACTGCATACGACCGGTGCACCGCCACCACCTACGCCCCGGCTAACACCAGCGCCAACCTGGTCGGCCTCGTCTCGTCCACGGAAGAGGACTCGGTCGCCTGCTCCGGCTTCACCGAAGGCTCCGTCACCTCCGTACCCGACGGGCTGAACACCCTCGCCGCCCCGACCAACGTCAACCGCCCAGACCAGGTCGTCTCCGCCACCCGAACCTTCTACGACGACCCTGCCTTCTCCACGACCTTCCCGCAGTCCAGCGCCCCGACCATGGGCCTGGTCACCATGACCCGCACCGCCACCGACTACGGTGCGGGCGCGTTCACCTGGCGCACCACCGCGAAGAACACCTACGACAGCACGTACCACCGTTTGTCCGGCACCACCAATGGCAACGGCAACACCACCACGACCAGTTACACGGTCAACTCCGCCTATCTGACCACCGGACAGAGCGTCACCCAGCCGACCGTCGGCGGAGTCGCCCACACCAGCAGCTCGACACTGGATCCCGAGCGTGGCCTCACTCTGACCAGCACCGACGTCAACCATGTAGTGACCACCGTCCAGTACGACGCACTGGGCCGGGCAACCTCGGTGTGGAAGGACTCCCGCGCCACCACCTCGCTCGCGAACATCACCTACGCCTACACCCTGACCAACAGCGCCATCTCGGGCGTGGTGACCAACACCCTCAACGACAACAACGGCTACCTCACCTCGGTCAGCATCGTCGACTCCCTGGGCCGCGCCCGCCAGAGCCAGACCCACACTCCGCAGGGCGGCCGTCTCATCGACGACACCCTCTACGACTCACGCGGCTGGGCGGCGAAGAAGAACAGCGGCTACTGGGACTCCTCCACCACACCGACCCTGTCGCTGAAATCGGTGGCCGACAACCAGGTCGCCGACCAGGACGTCTACACATACGACGGACTGGGCCGGCAGATCTACGACACCTCCGAGAAAAACGGCGCCATCGTCTCCACCGCTACGACGGTCTACAACGGCGACGCCACTACTGTCATCCCGCCCACCGGCGGCGTCACCAAGAGCACCCACACCGATCCCCTCGGTCGCACCACCGAACTCGACGAATACACCGTCGCACCCACGCTGACCACACCACTGAACAGCGCCACCGGCATCTTCTACCTCACCGGCGGCACCACCAGCGCCACCACCTACGGCTACGACGGCCACGGCCACCAAGCCACCACCACCGACGCCAAAAACCAGGTATGGACCAGCGCCTACGACCTGGCCGGGGAGGTGACTTCCAAGACCGACCCCACCGCCGGCACCTCCACCATGGGCTACGACCCGGACGGAAACCTGCTGCAGGCCAAGGACGCCCGCGGCGACTACGTCTCGTACACCTACGACGCCCTCGACCGCAAGACCGGCCAGTATGCTGCAGCCGCCGCCAACCAGGTCGCCTTCAGCTCCACCAGCTCGCCCGGCAACCAGACCGCAGCCTGGGTGTACGACAACGCCAACACGGCGATCTCCGGCATGACCTACCCGGTCGGCCACGTCACCACCGCCACCTCGTACAGCGGCGGCTACGCCTACATCCAACAGGCGGTGAACTTCAACGTCTTCGGCGAATCCCTCGGCGAAGAAACCATCATTCCCTCCGCCGCCCAGGGCACCGTCCTCGGCAAGACATGGAAGATCACCCACGGCTACACCAGCGTCCTGGGCCTGCTGCGCTCCGACAGTTACACCCTCGGCGGCGGCCTGCCTGCCGAGACGGTCGGCTACGCCTACAACGACGCGGACGAACTCACCGGTCTGGCCTCCACCTCCTACAGCTACCTGCAAGGCGTCACCTACAGCGCCTACAACCAGGTCGCCCAGGTCCAGCTCGGCTCCTCCACCTCTTACGCCACCGCCACCGACACCTACGACCCACATACCGGGAACCTGACCGACCAGCTCGTCACCCGCTCCACCACCACCCCGGCCAGCGTGGACGAGACCGCCTACAGCTACGACCTCGCCGGCAACATCACCCACCAGACCGAAACCCGCTCCGGCTCCAGCACTACAGCCGAGACCCAGTGCTACACCTACGACACCCTCGACCGGCTCACCGATGCCTGGACCGCCACCGACAACTGCGCCACCACCCCCACCAGCAGCAGCCACGGCACCGTCGGCGACGGCATCACCGGCGGCTCGTACTGGACCAGCTGGGCCTACGACGCCATCGGCAACCGTCTCACCCAGACCCAGCACGCCCTCTCCGCAACGGCCAGTGACACCCTCACAAGCAGCGCCTACTCCAGCAGCCAGCCCAACACCCTGACCGGCACGACCACCACCGGCGGTACCACCGGCTCGACCAGCTACACATACGACGACGCCGGCAACACCCAGACCCGTCACACCGGCACCGGTGACCAAACCCTCGTCTGGAACAACGCCGAACAGCTCACCAGCGTCTCCAACAGCACCACCGGCACCACCACCAGCTACATCTACGACGCTGCCGGTAACCTGCTCCTCCAGATCGACCCGACTACCACCACGCTGTATCTCGGCAGCGAGCAGATCACCCTCAACGATGCCGCAGGCACTGCCACCGGCGTGCGCTACTACAGCGCTCCCGGGGGCGCCACCATCGTCCGTACCGGCACCGGCACCGCCTACGGCTTCGAACTCGCCGCCGACCAGCACGGCACCAACAGCCTCTACCTCGACAACACCGCCCAAACCCCCACCTGGCGCCAATTCGACCCCTATGGCAACCCCCGCGGCACCCCCACCACCTGGGCCGACAACCGCACCTTCCTCAACAAAACCACAGACACCACCACCGGCCTCACCAATGTCGGAGCCCGCGAGTACGACCCCACGCTCGGCCGCTTCATCAGCCTCGACCCCGTCTTCGAAGCCACCAGCCCCCAAGAGCTCGGCGGCTACACCTACGCCGGCGACAACCCCGTCACCCAAAGCGACCCCACCGGACTGTGCAAGGCCGACATCTGCGGCTACGGCGTACCCAAGGGCAACGTCGTAGGCGGCAGAAGCGGCATCATCCGCAACGCCCCCATCGACCCTGAAAACATCAGCAGAGGAACCTGCCACCCCACCTGCGGCCCAATCCACTACAACCACTGGGGCACGACGACCAAGACTTCAGACTCGACCTCCGGTAGCGGAAGCCGAACCATCACGCGACCCAAAGGAAACGGCGAGTCGATCGCACTCGGCCAAGTCGCCGGCATGCTTGACGTACTCACGCACGTAAGCGATGCGACGCATCCATGGTGCTCAATTCTTTCGATCGGGTGTGGGCCAGACGCCAGTGCCGTTGACGGCTGGATGCAGGATCTTGGCGCAGACACTGACTCGCTTGACTATCAGGCTTCTAAGAAAACCGGTGAAGAAGCCGGAAACCTGCTAGCTGGTGGAGAGCTCTTCGGGGAGGAAGGGGGGCTCTTCGGAGAAGAAGGCATCGGGTGCAGTTTCGCACCCTCCACCGCGGTCCTGATGGCTCACGGCAAAACAAAACCCATCAGCAAGATCAAAGTGGGCGACAAAGTCCAGGCCGCTAACCCGAAGACCGGAAAGAACCAGGGCACCCGCACCGTCCAGCACGTGTGGATCAACCACGACCACGACCTACTCGATCTCACTATCCGCACCAAGACCGGCCAAACCGCCACCCTCCACACCACCGCCAACCACCCCTTCTGGGACGACGCCACCCACACCTGGGTCCCGGCTGGCAGTCTCCGCAACGGCGATTCCCTCAACACGGCCAGTAACAAACACGTTCACGTCATCACCACGAGCCTCACGCCTGGTACCGCAGACCGGTGGAACCTCACCGTCCAACAACTCCATACGTACTATGTGGTGGCGGGCGGCGTCTCGATACTGGTACACAATTCAGACCGCTGCGTGCTAACTAATAGCCAGGGGCTAGCTGCTGCAGATGCGGCCGGGGCGGAATTTGCTAAGCCTGGCAATATGAACGGTGCCCTCTATCTTGAGGGGCATGATGACCCGATTGCACTTTCGTCTGGGTCTGCTAATCTGTCCGAGGGATATGCTCGTCCCCCAGGAGCCAGCACGTCGAATTTCCATCACCTTGAGGCTCAAGCGGCAGCGAAAATGCGCAGCACTGGAATAATGGATGGCCATCTGTTTATTAGTGGAGACTATATCTGTGGGGCGTGTGCAGATAAACTTTCTCAGATGTTGCCGGATGGAGCAAATCTGAGAGTTACCTACCGGGATGGTGACGGTGATATTCAGTCGCGACTCTTCACCGGTTCCGCCGGCTAGTACCTAAAGGAGGCGGCCCCAGCGTTTGATACTGGGGCCGCTCCTTTAATTTTTATCCCGAGTGTGGCTGCTTCTGCTCAGAAGGGGCCAGACTTGAACCAGTCAATACCTCGCATCTTGTCCACATAGCAAAGGAGATCCGGGTCGTTGCTTCCAATCTGAATCTCTACGAATCCCGGCCTGTTTCCCCAAGGCGCATGATCTTCCATGGCTGGTCCAACATCAGCGATCAACCCAACACCCATGAAGATTCGGTGGCCGGGGCGAGGCCACTGCCATCCGCCGAAGGAAACTTCAGTCAACGGGGCAATGATCTGATCCAGGTGCGACTCCTCCACTTGCTCACAAGATCGCCCGAATTTAGCGTTGAATGCGGCCTCATTCATGGCGTTGTGAATGAGGAACTCTGACAAATTTTCGGCCGATTCTGTCCAGCGCTCATGGAGTTGTCCCTCGTACACCTTGGAAGGGTCATTGGCATCGAAAGACCAAATTGCATCCCCGGCGTCCGCCATGAAGATAGCCCTGCCTTCCTGGACTGCAATATTTTCAGGTTTACGCATCCTCTTGAGTGTCATGAGCGGTGTCGTCCACTGGGAAGATAGCTCGTACCATGACCTTAGGGGTTCAGGTAGCCAGGCGCATGTGTCTGGCAAGGGGGTTGCCGGTCGAGACGGTGGCCCGTACCAAGTGCTGAGGGTGTTGGGCAGGTCGATACTCATTGGGTCAATCATGACGTGATTATGTCATAGCTACTGCAGAGGCTTTCGTGACCTCACACTACGAGAGTTGATGGAATCATGTCGTGCGGAGCGTGTTGGGCATTCTTGACGGGAGAGGAGGTTAGGCGTCGGAGACGTATGGGGGGTGAGTGATGCAGCATCGTGTAGCGGCGCGGTATCGACGAGAGCATGGCAAGGATCCGGTCGTGCTCAGCACCACTGATGACGGTCGAGGTGCTCCTTTCGAGGCCGGCGCATCACAATGGGGAGTAGATAGCCTGATGCGGCGCCAAGATACCCAGATGCACTGGTGGTATCGTTCGATGGAGCAAGGCTGGGGAAGCGCCTACGGTCCGGAGGCATGGTTCGATAACTGGCCAACAGGGGATCTAGAAGGCCCCTGATGCTGCTAGAGGGATTGAAGGCAAAGTGGACTACTCAGAGTTTGCGACCTTGCTTGAGCAGGTCAGATCGGATCATCCGTTCTGGTTCGGGAACTTTAAAGGGTGGCGAGCCTCCGAAGAGGAAATCGTCGAAATTGAGGCCAACTTCCGAGTAGTCTTCCCTGTCGCCTATAGACGCTTCATGGCAACCGTGGGTGGCGGGGAATTCGGATTCCTCGACATATTCCCACTGAGTCAGCGTCAGGGGAGTGTAGAGGATTTCCAGTCTGTTAACAGTGAGCGCTGGTGGGATGATAATTTCCTCGCATTTTCTCCAGTCGGCACTGGGGATCTTTGGGGATTCATGGTTGAGGATGGCGTCTGTCTGGATCGGGTGACCCTCCTCGACCATGAAACCGCGGAATTGGTGTCTGAGGACCAAAAATTCCTGGAGTTTCTGGCGGCTAAGGCCCTTAAGCCATAATCGTATGGAATATTCCAGCCGTAGATGATGATCTTCATGGCTGGACGGCCGCTTGATGTCGGTAGTAGCACCGGCGAGCGCGGGCTTGATGCCGATGTCAGCAGTTCTACCAGCGCAGGCGGTGTGCGCCGCTACATCTACGACGCCAAAAGCCCGACGAACTCGCGGCCCCTGGCAGCCGGTGTGAGTTCCCGGCTTCTGTGCGCCTCCTACAGGCTTGTGGCCTGGAAACCCGTCTCTGAGTCACGCTTTCTCAGCGTGCAGGGGTGTGCTGTCTGACCAGCGAGAGCTGCAAATCGTGCTTCTTTGACTAGAGGTATGCGGTGCTGGGGTCTTGTAATCCCGTGATAAAGCTGGAAAGTCATGAATACCTCGGGAATCCTTATAAATTTCGCGCTACTTGCGCAGGTCAGAGCGTTGCAGAGGGTGCGGCGACGGAGGGGCGTGGGGGCGGATGCCACGTCAATGTCCCGGTTCCCGACTGCCGGGTGCGTGGTAGGAGGGCCGGGGACGGGGGACGTTCGTGATGGTGGCGAAGTCATGCACGGCGTTGGGGCACCAGAAGGGCTTGTTGCCGGTGCAGCCGCTGTGCAGGTTGTGCGTGACGTTCGGGGCCAGAGGCGCGCGCGCCGTTCAGGTATCGGTGTCCGTTTGGTGATGGCTGTTGCGACCCGGTTGCGTGTTTCTGAGGCGCGTTCCAGCCGGACACCACGGCACCCAAAGCTGCTCGTCCTCTTCACGGCGGGTGAGTGCGACCGTATCGCCCGCGTGCGACGGGAGTTACGGGCTGCTGCCTGCGGCATTTCGGGCAGTGTGTCGCTTCCTGGGGGTGCGGCAGTGCTGTGATATGCATGGTGCTGACGAGAACGGTGCGGTGGTGGGGCGCTGAACTCTTATGGACGTGCTCGATCACCCGAGGCCGCTCCCGGGTGGACGCTCTTCGACGGCACGGCCGGACGGTGGCGAAGAGGGACGAGCTTGTCGGGGGCAATGATGAGCGAGCTGCAGTTGTGGGACGACAACCCGACGAAGGTTGACCTTCTGGGGTTCACCTCGATCGTCGAGACCGTCGTGGCGGCCTTGCAGTCTCCGTCTTTGGACCCTGTGACCATCGGGATCAACGCTCCCTGGGGTGGAGGGAAATCCACCGTCCTGGGTCTCCTGCAGCGTGAGCTGGGCCAGCAGCCCGGATACCGTGTCATTCGCCTCGATCCCTGGGAGTTCGACGACCAGTTCGATGTGCGCGGCGCTGTCATCGGCGAAGTCCTACAGGACCTGCTTACGGCCTACCCGGACGAAGAGCTCAGTGACTCCGTCAACGACCTGCTTCAACGCATCAGTTGGTCACGGGTCGCCTCCAGCATGGCCCGCGGCAGACTGGTGGCGCAGACAGCTGAGCTCGTCGAAGCGCTCACACCCCGGTCGAAGGAGAACGCCCGGAGCCTGGCAGGTTTCCGCAGTGAGTTCGCCAAGCTGCTGAAGGGCCTGGCGCCGCTGCAGCGGCTCGTTGTGTTGGTGGACGACCTCGACCGGTGTCTGCCGGATGCAGTGATGGCCACCCTGGAGGCCATCAAGCTGTTCCTGTCCGTGGAGAAGGTTGCCTTCGTTCTGGCAGCCGACCAGGAGATGGTGCGGGAGTCCATCGCCGTCAGCCTCGACGCCACCGGCCGCGGCGAACAGTTCGCGCTCCGCTACCTGGAAAAGATCGTCCAACTGCCGCTGTCGCTGCCACGCATCAGCACGGACGAGGCCGCCGCCTACATCACGCTCCTGCTGTCCGAACGGCGCTGCCCCGAGGCAGACCACTACACGCAGCTGATCGGGCACGCCCAACAGCGGCGCGCTCAGGGCCTGTCACCCGTCCTGGCCGACATGCAGGGCCTGCCGTGGGAACCCGATGCCGCCACCGTGGGGTTGGCCAGCCGGCTCGCCACCGGCCTGTCAACCCACCGGTCGGGCAGTCCCCGCAGCATCAAGCGGTTCCTGAACGCGTTCGCGCTGCGTACCCGGATTGCCGAACGACACGGCATCGATATCGATGCCTCGGTGATCGCCAAGCTCATGCTGCTGGAGGACAGCCACAGCAAGGACTTCGAGACCCTCGCCGGCCTCCAGGAGACCCAGCGCAGCAAACTCCTGGAACGCTGGCAGGCCTGGGGACGCAGCGAGCAGCACGACAAGCCCGACGAGGTCAGCGAGATGAGCAGGGAGTGGGCCGCATCCGACCCCGACCTCGTCGACGCCCCGATCGGCCCGTACCTGAGCCTGGCCGCGTCCCTCGTGAGCCTCACTGCCGCAGCCTCTCTGACACAGCAGCAGCTCTCCTGGACGAGCGACCTGGCCAGTGCCTCAGACACGCACCGTAGCGGCGCCCAGGCAGAGATCGTGGCCGCGCCCGTAGCCGACCAGCAGGCCGTCGTTCATGCGCTGATTCAGCGGGCACGCCGGGAGACGGAAACCGACCCGCTGGTCGAATCCCTCGCTTATATAGCGATACACACACCCGAGCTGCGGGCCGACATCGCGCAGGGCCTGTGGGAGGTGCGCAAATACCTACTGCCCGGTGCCGTGGTCGACCTGGACGCCAGCGATGTGGACGAGCTGCGGGCGCTGATCCCCCGGCTGGCTGAGGCAACCGACATCGAGCCGGCGGTGCAAGAAGCAGCACAGATGGCACGGGAGGCCTGATGGGCACCTCGGGCTCCTACGGAGGCAGCGGCACAGCGGACTGGCAAGAAGCCCACGAGGCCTTCGACGCTCTGCCCGCCTCCACGCCATCCGACACCGGTCCAGGAGACCTACCCGACCCTGCGGAGGGCCAGCAGCATCTGCTCGACCATCTGCTCGACGCTCTGTCCACGGCCCTGCAGAAGGACGACGCGGACCGTGGGAGACCACCGGCCGCCGGGTATCCACTTTCCGCGCTACTCGCCTCTCCCGGAGGCGGCGGCGGGGGAGGAGGCGGCGGGGGGACACAGACACCTACCGGAAGAGCCGGCGCAGGTTCACGACGGCAGGTCCTCAAAGGCTCCGCCCGCGGGGCGGCCGCGATCGCCGGCGCCTACGCGCTGCGCAGGGGTGATGCAGCCCGCCTACAGGAACTCGGCCTTGATCTCGCGGAACTGCGCCGTCTGGGACCACGGGCGCAGATCGCCCGTATCCTGCAGGCGGTGCTCGGCGACGCGGGCCACCCGGACGAAGCGGCCCTGCGGAAGGCCGCCACCAGATGGGTCAAGGCCGTGCTCCTCGATGCCGAGCCGCCTGCCATGCAAGAGGGGCTGCGAGGACTCGTCATCGAATGGATCTACGAGCTGTCCCTGGTCGAACTGGGATCCCAAAAGGCGCAGGGGAACTTGAGCGCTCAGGGGGCGATCCGCAAACAGCGATGGCTCCGTTCCTGGTTGGAGCGCCGACTCAAGCGTCTCGTCATCCCCGACATGCGACGCATGACCGTGGGGGAGTTCTCCGCTACAGCAGCCAAGGTGACCGGGGAGGCACTGCGCATGTTGCGCGCCCGACGCTCATGACCACCGCCATCGAAGTGCTGCCGCACGATGCCCAGCAGCACAACCCCTCCGCCACACCCCTGCACTGGGCCCGCACCCGCGCCGACGACGCCCCACCGAAGGTGACCGGCACCCTGGGATGGGACCTGGACCTGATCGGGCCCGCCCCCACCGCGGCCGCCGACCTGGCCCGCATCGCCGCCTCCGCCTACCTCGCCGACCGCACCGTCCGCCGCCCCCTCACGTTCGTCAGGACGATCGAACTCACCGTCCACACGGTGAACCCCGAACCCTGGAACAGCACGTGCGGGCAACGCGTCGAAGAGCTGCTGCACTGGCTCACCGGCGACGTGTGGCACCTGCACGCCGTGCCGGCCACGCCCACGGACCGCACGCTGACCCCCCTGGTACCGGCCGACGACGTCATGCTCCTCAGTGGTGGCCTCGACTCCCTGTGCGGTGCCGTCGACCACCTGGCGGACGGCAGGGAACGAATCCACCTGAGCCACTACGACGGCAGCACCGCAGTGCGCGGCGCACAGACCAAGGCCGGCACCTGGCTGCAGAGCCGCGCCGCCCACCCTCTGCGGCACCTCAGCATCAAGATCTGCCAGGTCGGCCCGTCTCCGGAACCCTCCTCGCGCAGCCGGAGCCTGCTGTTCGCCGCCCTCGCAGCCGCGACCGCGGCCAGCGCCTCAAGCCCACAGGTCACGGTGCCCGAGAACGGCTTCACCAGTATCAACCCGCCACTCACCGCAGCCCGCGGCGGCGCCCTGTCCACCCGGTCCACGCACCCCGGAACCTTCAGCCGCCTCAACGTCCTGCTAACCGATGCAGGCCTCTCCGTCCAGATCACCAACCCCTACCTGAACTGCACCAAGGGTGAATTGCTGGCACGGGCCCACGAGCAGGCCGGAGACGCGCTGCTCGCCGCGGCCGCCGACACGCTGTCCTGCGGCAAGCTCGACGGAGGCTTCTACCCAGGCGGCGACGCCAACCTCAACTGCGGTCTGTGCGTGGCCTGTCTGGTGCGCCGCGGATCCTTCACCACCGGTCCGTGCCACGATTCCACCGTCTACCTCGTTCACCGCCTGAAGGGCACCAGCCACCGGCGTCTGCTCAGCAACCGCCGCAAAGACGTTCGCGATGTCCAACAGGCCATCCTCAGCGGCATCGACGACACCGATATCCTCGCCGTCGGCGATCTGCCCCCCCAGACCGACTTCGACGCCGTCGTGGACCTGTGCCAGCGCGGCCTCCAGGAACTGAGCCGTGTCCCTCTTCCCTGACGAACTGCCCGCGCTGGACTGCCACGCCCACATCGCCGCCGACGTGACAGACACCCAGATCGGCGCGCTCAAGGGGGCCGTCGTATTCGCCATGACCCGCACACCGGCCGAGACCACCCACGCCCTGCGGCGCCAGGACACCACGCTGGTCTGGGGCAGCGGCGCCCACCCCGCGGTCCCCGCCGCCCTCAAGGCCTTCCAGCCACGGCAGTTCGCCACCACGCTGAAGCGGACCTGCCTCATCGGGGAAGTCGGACTCGACCGCCGCGGCAGCCTCCAGACACAACGCGCGGTGCTCACCCAGATTCTCGACGCCGCACGCGACGAGCCGGTCATCCTCTCCCTGCACAGCAGCGGACGTACCGGCCCCCTGCTGGACCTGCTCACCAGCCGTCCGCACCCGGGCATCATCCTGCACTGGTTCCTGGGCAGCGCGGCCGAGCGGAAACAGGCCATCAGCCTGGGCGCATACTTCTCGGTGAACGCCGCTATGCCCGACGACACCCTCTCCGCAACGCCTTTGCACCGCCTGCTGCCCGAGACCGACTTTCCCGCCAGCAGACGCGCCACCGGCGCGACCCGCCCGGGAGTCGTCGACCCGCTGGAACAGCGGCTGGCCCAGCTCCACGACACGACCCCCCAGCTGATCAGACGCCGCTTCTGGCAGAACCTGCGGGAACTGACCACCCGCACGCAGGTGCTGGACCGCCTGCCGGAACCCATCGCCGACTGGGCTTTGGAAGCTTGACCCCAAACTGGCCCGTACCCGCCACTCGCGGCCGCGGCACCCGAACTCCACAGCGTCCTACTCGCCCGCGCCGACGCGGCCGGCGACCGCAGCCCGGGAGGCAAGCGCCGACGGCAGACGACATCCGCGCAGGCTACCGGCCGCAAGGAGCTGCGCCTCGCTCAGCCCTCGTGCGGTGGACAGATCGGCCCGGGTCAGATCGGCATCCGACAGGTCGGCGTCCTTGAGGACGGCGCCCCGCAGGTCCACTCCGGTAAGTGTGGCCCCCTTCAGCAGGGCCCCGCCCAGCTGCGCGTCCCGGAGCCGAGCCCCCTTCAAGTGGAGGCCGGCCAGGTCCACCGGCCTGCGTGGGCCACGGTGCCAGGGTCGCTTCACCGTCAGCGCGCGCAGCGCCTCCTGGACCTGCTCCTCCGGCTCCTTCGGCAACTTCCCCGCCTCCAGCGCAACCGACTCGGCGGCTGGTGCATGACGGCGTACGAACGCATTCAGCACCCGCGCCGCGTGATCGCCCTGATCCGGGGCGTCCTGCACGATCTGCTCCATCGCCAGGACGCCTCCGATGCGCACATACGCCTCGCCCGAACTCAGCCGCTCCAGCGCCTTGGTGAAGCGGTCGGTGACCTGGCCCCGGCGACTGAGCCGGAAGGTACGGACCGTATAGGTCAGGGCGATGGCAGCCCCGACGGCAGCGACCACCTGCACGACGGCAAGACGGAGCTGGCCGACTGCCGCTGCCCGAGCAGCAGCGTCCAGATGGGACCAATCGCCGTTCGTTACCCAGCGGGTCAGACGCCGCGTGAGCGGAGTGAAGACAACAGCCAACACTCCGGCCAGCAGCGCCACACTGACGACCGCCACGGCAGTCCACCGTGCTCTTTTCCACCACATGCAATGTTTCTACCGTGCTCGGCCGACATCGCGCACACCGCCACCCTCGGACGCGTCAGGCCACAGCTGGCACACGCGACTCGCACCGCGCCCTGCGCTGGCGCTGTACGCTCTCACCTGGCTCTGGCCCTGGGCTGCACCCGGGGAGTTGTCACCAGGCTGACGCGGCTTGGTGCAGGTGCTGATGAACCCGGCGTCAAGCCCAACGTCGAGTAGCTGGCCGGACAGGGGGCATGGCCCGCCGCGTTAGGCATCCGGTGGGAGACTGGCCCTCACAGCGTCAGCCTCCGCCGCCAAGTGGCGACATGACTGAAATCTTACTGGCGACGGCGGTGTGCCAGCGCCTTGTCCAGGCTAGTCAGGCGGGCAGTGGCGCTTGCCATGGAGCGCTGGGGATACCGTCGGGGTCAAGGCCGTACGGGCACCGCGCATCGCACCACATTCGTCCCAAGAGGGGGCTGTCATGTCGTTCGAGTGGCGTTACGTCGTCCGTCCCGACGGTTCCTTCTGGCGCACCCGCAACGTTGACGGGGCCCTCGACGCGGTGACCGATGAGCAGCTCCAGGGCATGTGGCCTCTGGTGGACCAGCATCGCGAGGACAAAGCACCCGTGGCCTGTTCGCGGTGCGGCCGCGAAGTGGTGCTGCACTGGAGGGCGCCCGCACCGGAGGTGATGCTGGAGCTGTGAGAGCACTGCGACAGCGGCCGCCCGGCCGCGGCCAACCTGATCCGCTGGAAACGCGATCCCGCCCGGCGCGCCATCGACCTGCCCCTGCTCTTCGCGATGTGGGAAACGGAGACCATGGAAGCCATGGGCTGGGTCTTCCACCCACCTCAGGCCTGATCCGTCAGCCTCGCGCGGTACGAAGAGGTCGACCGCCACGTGCCGCTGTCGGTCATACCGCCCCGGATACACCGAGGGCCCCGGAGGAACGGCCCCGGGGCCCATATCGAGCGGCGTACCGTCCAACGACGGTGGGATTGGTCGGTCACGCGGGTGCCGGCTGCGGCACCTGAAGCACCCCTGCGACCTTCCGGGCAAGCGCCGCGACGTGCGGCGGGAAGCAACTGTCGAGGGAGTCGACGTCGTCACACAGCCTGGCACGCAGGCCGTGCAGGCACGCCTCGGTGAACAACCGCTGCTCATCCACCTCGGTCATCAATCCGTCTTCGGCGTACCCCTCGCCCCACGAGAACCACCGCCGCGCCTCGTGATCGTCCTCGGGTGGAAGCGGCGTGCCGAGCATCCCGGCGACCTCGTGGCGGTCGCGATCCTGCGGGCCGGTGGCCCGGCTGCGCTGCTGTCGGACCTGCATGTACGACGCCAGGGTGTTCATGGACATGCCGGTGCGCTGGCAGTACGCGGCGATCAGCAGGGACGCCAGGTCCATCGTGTCCGAGGCATCCGTGGCCCGGTACAGCGTCATCCGCTGCCAGTCGTGCGCAACAGCCGGCTCGGTGTAGCGCAGCACCTCCTGGCAGTTCAGGACGACTTCAGAGACGAGCTGGTGAACCGCGCGGCGCAGCGGTTCGGGCATCGGAGTGTCTTCCATGGCCGCACGCTAGAGGCGCCGCGGCTGCGGACACCGCAGTCGTGGCGCTTGCTCACCCGGATGACGCCATCACGACCGCCCGGTCGGTGCAGCCGCAGGCCGCAGTACAAGCAGCGCCTGGGTGAGGATGCCGCACGTCCTACACGCCGCCCCTGGCCGTCGGTCATGGCCCTCAACAAAGGTCGGTCAGGCAGCCGGGTGCGGCGGCGCCAGCCAGCGGGCAACGCGTCCGCTACACAGACAACGTGTGCCAGCGCCGGCCGGTAGCGCCAGCCCCCTCGGTGCGTCCCCGCCGGCACCCACCCCGGGCGGGCCGACGTCTCGCGGCCTCACGGGGGCGATCCGGACGGTGGGTCATTGTTTTCCACACCGGCGGGCGGAGTCGACTCGGTGCCGGCCGTCCCGGCAGCCGGGGGCAGCCTTTGCTGCACCCGCTCGAGATGTGCCAGGCCCGCCCCGGCATCGGTGAGCGTGCCAAGGAGCCGGTCCTCGTGACGGCGGCGCATCGCCTGCGTGCGGGAGCGGGAGATGCCGGTGAGCGTCTCTCTGACGGCTTGGACCACGACCGACAGCAGGCCGGGCAGCACGAAAGCGAGCGCCAGCCGCAGCGGGGCATCCCCCGTCGCTGCCAGACCGGCCGCAGCGGTGTCGAGGGCGGAGGGCACGCGGGGCAGGGACATCGTCGAGCTTCACGCCAAGAAGGGCAGACATCAGGATCTGCGAGCGCCAGGGCGTCCCTGTCCTCGCCGACATGGCCTGCATCGGTGCAGGCGAGTGGGGCACCACCCCCAAACGCCGCCCACTCCAAGGCGAACTCCCTACGACCGAGCAGACGGTCAACCGGCCTTGCCCACTGCTCGCGTCCCCGTCGAACGAGCGGTTGCCCGCTTGAAATCCTGGCGAATTTTCCGTTGCGCCCGGTGGAGTCCGAACCGCGTGACGACTATCACCAAGGCTGTCCTCACTCTGGAGTTGCTCTGCTGGAGGCCCTCAATGGGCAGCGTATGGTCCAGCGGGCCTGCCCTACCGCCACGCGCCACAGGCCATCAGAAACCTCAGATCTAACTCAAATTCCAGCGGATATCTGGTGCCATTTCGGACACGGGTATCGCCCTCCGATGCCGAAAGCCATATCGTGATCCACGACCACACAATTACACAGAGTCACAGGGGGATATGCGTGTCTATGCGAATTAGGCAGGGGATCCGGATGCGGGCATTGACGGCTGCATTGGGGTCGCTGACCGCAGTGGCGCTTACGGCGGGGAGCCCCGTCGCGGCGCACGCTAATGAGGAAGCTCTCGCGCCGAGTGCCGTCGATGGAGAGCTCACCGCGCCGCCCTTGATCGAGGCATTCGAGGAGGCCGACTCCGGAGTTCCTGCCGCGATGTCCGCAGAACTCAGCGGCGTGGATGGGGAGATTACCAACCCCACTTTGTTCAAGGAATTCGACGCCGACATGTTCGCGCACTTCGGCGCCGAGGTCGCAGTTTCTGCCGCGAAGTCCGATGACGACGGGGTGTGGAAGCGCTATAGCTGGAAGTGCAGTTCACCAGCGGGCGCGAAGTTCAACATATCCATCGGGTACCGGGGGCCGTTGAGCCAGACGATCTACTTCAACAATCACTGCAGTCAGAAGCGCAGTGTACGGACCTACTACAGCGGCCAGGAGCCCGGCGGTGAGCCCAAAACGGGATCCTACTGCACTATGACGGTCAACCCGAAGACCAAGGGACATAAGAAGTTCGCACCCTCGAACCACTATCCCTGGTATAAAGCCTCATCAAACTGCTGATTAAATAATGTTTCCGGCCGCCCCGGCGTTGCATCATTGGGGCGGCCGGAAGTATTTCTGTAAGGCATTTCAGGTCAGGGCGGGTAGTACCAGTTGAAGGCCAACCCAAATTGCGACAATCAGCACAAGAGTAAACAGAAGCCCAAGGAAAGGGCGATTAAACACATTCGAGATAAAGCTCTTTATGCTACGCCGCACACCGATACGTTCGCTCATGGTGCCACCGTATACCAGGGCTGTTTCAACGTGCTACGGCCCCCCGGCAACTGCAGTTTCCGGTCGCTGGCGGCTTCGTGCTGGTTAGTCGGCTTCACGCTGTACGGCAGCGCCTCGAGGAGAGCAGCGGGTTCGGCGCGCACCACCAGGAGGTCGCGCTGGGCGGTCAGGGATCATCGGGGATAGTCATACGTCGTCGTTTGCCACGACGAGATATTAGTTCGACTCCCGGCCGCCGGGAGTCCGGCATGCCGGCCACCGATCTCTGGCGCAGATTTCGGGCCCTTCCGGGCAATCACGTTCGACCTGTCACTCATTGCGGTGACTAAGGTCCTGAAATCGCTGTCACGGAGCCCCTACAGGTACGCGCCCGCAGCGGCCGCCCACCGGCCGAAGACGGGCGCTGTGTGGCCCGTCGGCGATCGCAGTGACCTCTACGGCAGCCGTATTGATCATCAGCACGTGCGCTGGGGGTCCCGCACCGGTACGAGCGCGTCTCCACACAGCTCCGTTGGTGAACAGGACTCATGACGGTGCGCTGTCTGCTTTCCGGTTGACTGGGACCGGTGGTGGGACCGGTGGGCACACCTACCCGGCGCTGACCGCCATCCGGGCGCTTCGGGACCGGCTCGCGGGGTCCGGGCGGGTGCTGGAGGTGCTGTGGATCGGTGCAAAGAGCGGGCTGGAGGCCCGGGTTGCTCCCGCCGAAGGGATTCCGTTCACCCCGGTCGCCACGGGCAAGATCCGCCGGTCGTCGAATCCGTTGAAGATGCTGTCGGCCGCCAAGGTGCGGGACATGGCTCGAGTGCCGTTGGGCGTGGCGCAGGCACGCAAGGCGATCGCGGCATTCCGTCCGGACGTGGTGCTGGCGACCGGGGGCTATGTAGCCGTTCATGAACTGCTCGTGCAGCACCAGCGGCCGCCCGCACATCCGCGCCCCGAGCCCGGTGCGGCTGGGCCTGGCCAATCGCAAGCTGGCCGGGTCGGCGACGCGGATCGCGGCCGGACGCCAGGTTCGCCGGGCTCACACACGGTGTGGTCGGCCGGTGCGATCGTGCAGTGCGCGGCGAGCAGCTCCTGGACGGCGAAGGCGGTGGTGTCGTCGGCGGCCGCGACCTCGGCGACGGCCAGCCGCGGCTCTTCGATGTGCGTGTCATGGATCGGTCTCATGCCCGGCATGACGTGTCGGTGCCGGTGAAGGTTCTGGCAATGGGGCGGGCTTCACCCGTCCGGGGAGGAAAACCGGTCGAGACCCAACCACGGCGGAGGACACACCGACCAAGACGCAGACCATGGCAGGTCAGCGCCGTTTCACCGTGCTGCACGGGTGGTCGGGCTACGGCGGCGTGACGGTGGAGGCGTCGGCGGGGGAGAGGTCGGGGCGGGCCCGGTGCCAGCGTGCGGGGTGACGCCACCGACCGGAGGCGTCGCGGTCGACGTCGACGCTGACTTCCACCACCAGCTCGGGTTCCACCAGCGTGACGTTCAGCGTCTGGCGGCTGCCCCACCCGGCGGAGAATGACCAACCAGTCCACGAATGGCCAGTGCCCGACAGCCGCAGCAGGTCGAAGGCGACGAAGTGCGCCGGCCACAATTCCGCCGCCCGGGCCGCGCCAGCGCCGCGGAGATGCAGCCGCTCCTGGAGCGCTCGAACGCGAGGCCGTTCTCCCACACCACCAGCTCGCCGTCGAACGCGGTCGCGTCGGGCAGTTGCACGTTCTCTGGGGTTCTGGCCTATGGCGATAGTGAGTGGTTCACGTTGGTGCAGCTCAGCGCCATTGATCCGGAGTCTAGCCACTGCGATAGGTGTGGTGCTGTCGCCTGAATGGGCTGTTGGGCGGCCCTCTCGTTGACGAGGCTCTTTGGGAGTCCGGAGCACTGTGGGGTCGTGCGCCGGGTACCGTCGCTGGGCAGTCGAATTCGAGAGGGACAACCGTCAGCGAACCTGGGCGTCGACTGCGCGCGCCGAGGGCCAAGACATCAAGGACGAGGACGTCGGCCCGCTCTCCCCGCTCAAGGACCGGCACTTTAACTTCTTAGGGCCGCTACCTGTTCAACATCACCGCCAGCGGCCCCGGCGCCCCTTCTGGGACCCGGACGCCGTCGAGTACGACGCCGACGACGAGGACCAAGTACAGATCACGCGTCCGGGGAGACGAACCCGTCAATGCCGACCGCGGCTGGCCTGGCCTGCGACGGTTACTGCGCAGGAGAACTACACGCATAGTGTTCGGTGCCGTTCGCTGATCCGGTCGAGGAGTTCGGGACGGGAACCGGGAAGGTGGACGGGTGCCAGGTGAGAATCCAGCCGGCGGTCAGCACCGCCGCGCCGCCTGCCAGGGCGATTGCGCCGCCTGTTCCCACGCCTGCGGCCACCGAGCCCAAGCAAACCGGCCCGACGCCCTGCAGCGTCATGCTGCCGGAGCCGAGCAAGCCGAAGGCCTGGCCCTGGCCATCCTGCGGCAGGGCGTCCAGGAACGGGCGTTGCAGTCCGAGACCGTAGGCGTATCCGAGGCCGCTGAGCAGCAGCAGACAGGACGAGACGCCCACTCCGGGCTCGGCAGCAAAGCCGATCAGCGGCAGCCCCGCCAGCGCAATCAACGGGACTACCAGTCGCTCCCGGGTGGGTGGCCGTAGCAGTCGGCCCACCAGCAGGTCACCGACCAGCATGCCGACCGGCAGACAGCCCATCAGCACCGCGTACCAGCCGGGCGCGAAGTGGCGTTCTCCCGCGTAGGCGACGATGAGGCCTTCCGCGCCCGCTACGAACGCGACAGGTAGCCACTGGGCCAGCATCAGTCGTCGCACTGTGCGTCCGCGCAGCAACAGGCCTGCACCCTGCAGGCTTGCACGGACGGCCCCGCTATCGCCCCCATCGCTGCCGGGTGTGCCGCCGAACTCTCCCGGCTGCAGCCGGGGTAGCCGGATGCGGATAGCAAGCGCGCAGCCGAGGTAGAGGACGGCGCTGACCACGAGCGCCCGGCGAGGGCCGAGTGCCGCGACGGCCGTACCTCCCAGCGCCAGGCCGAACAATTGGGCGCCGGCGCCGGCGATGTTGTTCAGTGAACGGCCCAGTACATAGGCGTCGCCCTCCAGCGACTGCGCGACCAGCCGACTCGACGTGCCGTGAAACACCGGTGTGGCGAGGGCGACCAGCGCCACGACACCGAGGCTTGCCGCGACCGGCATCCGCACCAGGGCGAGCAGCAGGGCGGTGGCGCCCGTCAGGGCGTAGCCGCCGGTGATGAGCGCGCGGGGCGGCAGTCGGTCGGCCAGTGAGCCCAGCAGCAGAGAGCCGAACAGCTGCGGGATGAAGCCGATGCCGAAGGCCACTGCGCTCAGTAGCGGGGAGCCGGTGGCCGAGAAGACCAGAACCGAGAACGTGGTGATCCGCAGCGCGTCCGCAGTGATCGAGACGGCGCGGGCGGAGAAGAGCAGCCGGAATCGTGGCTCGGCCAGCACTTTCCGGTAGGTGGCACGGTGATTGACCTGTGCGGGTTCGGCGGTTGGGGTCATGACGCGCAGCCTCGCCGTGCGCCCACGCCACTCACCAATGATTCGTCGCTGGACGAATCGGAACAGACGTCCGGCGATAACATCACAGGGTGCTGCGCTTCGAAGTCTCCGTCGAGGACCTGCTGCGCAGCCGCTTCGCGCTGTCGCCCGCGCTGGACCTCTGCTTACTGCTTCGCTCGCTCATCGGCCAGGGCCAGCCGCTGCCGCGAGCTTGGGCCGCCCGGCTCATGCCAGCCTTTGAACGGCTTCGCCGCGACACCGAACTGGACGCCGTCCTCGCTCTGCAGGCCCCGCAATCCGGACCGAACTTCGTTGCCCCGCCCCCACGAGGCCTCAACCAGACCTGGGCAGACGACCTGGCAATGATCCGGGCCACACCGCTCGAAGCGGCCCGCCACGAATTCACGCACACCGCGACCGGGCCGTCCGCCCGCGATCCCCGCGTACGCGCAGTGCTGGACTCCGAGGACGCCGTCCCCAGGATCGCCGAGGCGATGGACCGGGCGTGGCACGAGCTGCTCGCCACGGACTGGCCGCAACTGCGCGCGATCTGTGAGCGCGATGTCGTGCACCGGGTGGGTGTGATCGGCGAACACGGATGGGCCACGACCATCGAGAGCCTGCACCCGGGCATCGCCTGGCAAGCCGGTGGCATCGAGATCGGCTTCTTCCGAGGCGGAACAGTCCGCCTCGCCGGCGACGGGCTCCTACTGATCCCTTCGGCCGTCGTCGGGCATGTCGCCGCCCACACGGAAGACCCATGGCCCAGGACCTTGGTCTACCCCGCCCGTGGCACCGCCGCCCTGTGGGGCGAACAGGAGACTGTCCCTCAACCGGACGCGCTGACCGCTCTGGTCGGCCGGGCTCGAGCCCGGCTGCTGGTGGCGCTGGACGCCCCGGCCAGTACCAGCCACCTCGCCCGAAGCCTCGCCATGGCACCTGGCGCGGTAGGAGACCACCTCGCCATCCTGCGAGGCGCGGGCCTGCTCGTCCGCGCCCGGTCCGGACGGTCGGTGCTCTACCGGCGCACCCCGCTCGGCGAGGCACTGGTCGCCGGTTCGGGCTGAGGGATCAGGTCCGTGCTTCTCTCCGGTGTGTGGTTCAGTGCCCGGGTCAGTTCACGGTTGGCGGCGCGTGCCGCGTCCAGTTCCTCGGTTCGTTCCTCCAACTGTCCTTGCACGTCCGTGAGTTGTTGTTCCAGTTCCGTGATGCGGCGCTGAAGCTGGTCGAGGTCTGCTGAGGCACCGAGGCCGGATTCGGTCCAAACAGTCCTGCCCAGCTCCTCGGACAGCCGCTTCTCCAGCTGCCGGACGCGTGCCGTCAGCCGGGTGTTGCGTTCCAGGGCGTTGGCGAGGTCGGTCTGGAGCGAGGCTCTGCTCACGGCCGCTGTTCTGCCTGCCTCGGCAGGGGTGATTGCCGCGGCGTGGACGCGTTCGAGCAGGTCGCGGCGGCGATAGAGGAAGGTGCGGTCGACACGGGCGGTGCGGGCGAGCCGGGACACGGTGATGTCCTGACCGCTGCGCAGGGCCGCATCCAGGGCCTGAAGGACGCGTTCGCGGCGGCGGGCGGAGTCGGCTCGTTTTCCCTCGATCATCGGGCTGGTCACGCGGTGGGCCTTTCGGGACGCAGGTCGGGCAGGGGCAGGCGGACTCTGGGCAGGCCGAGAGAGACGACCTGGCGGGTGCGGCGGACGACCTGGACGGCCTGCTGGATCTGAGCGCGGTCCTCGTCGGTGAGCTCAACTAGGTCGGCTCGGACGCGGCTGATGAGGCGACGGACGCGGGTGATTTCCTCGTCGGACGGCATGGCCTCGCCCTTGGCCCAGTCATCGGCGCTGAAGGCGGCCAGGCGTTCGCGGCTGCGCAGCAAGTCGGCGAGGTAGGACTCCAGGTCGGGTAGATGGGAGACGTCGGTGCGGAAATGGCCGCAGCCCACGCAGCGCAAACGGACGGGGCAGTCGTGGCCGCCGGCGGCGACGTTGGACGGCTCGGCGCACAAACCGTAGGGATCGGCGACCTCGCCGACTGCCCGGCGTGCGTGCTCGGAGTCCAGGACGAGTTGGGCCTGGCGCCGCATCCGGCGGCCGCGCCGGTCGAACTGCATGGCCGTGACCCGCTCAACTGCCTCCCGCCGTCGTTGCTGGCCCACTAATGGTGACGTCGGGTATTGGAACTGTCCGAATGCCTGACCCGAGAGGCTTCGGCTGCTAGGGAGTCGCTGGCTGGAGCCCGTACTCAGCCAGCCATCGGAGCAGGTCTGGGCGGGAGGTCTCGACAAGGCGGCCTCCGGTGAAGCGGGCGTCGTCGGTCACCTCTGCCACGCACTTTGGAGGGGGCACGAAGGACTGGGCCTCCTCGTCGGTGGTGAACTCGGCCTCCGCCAGGACCAGGCCCTGCAGAGGACCGTCGAAGACGTCAACGCCAAAGGGGGGCACGCTGAAACGCGTCTTGGACAGCACTGCGGCCGGCAGGGAAGCAAGGAGGTCGTACTCGGCCGGCGACAAGTACGTATTCGTGATCAGTCCCTGAACCGCACCCGGCCGAGCGATCGGCACCTTCTGGGTGAGCTTGAGCTCGCAGCCGCCGTCTGACCGCTCTGCGCGTCGCAGACGCAGGCGCGTCCCGACCAGATACCGGTCGGTGATCATCCGGGTGACCGTCACCGCTGACAGCGCCGGCGCTTCAGCCAGCAAGAACCGCCGCTCCCGCTCGACGTGCGCGTACTTTCCCGGGTGAACCGTCTGACCTTGAGCCCCGCCAGCTTTGTCCATCATGAAGACAGCTTCTCAGCGGCTTCTTTCTCCCTGCCAGCGCATTTCAGCGGCCTTCTGGGAGGGTCACGTAGGGGAGCAAGTGCCTTGTGGAGCATGGTGTTCATGAAGTCGTCGCTGACGTGCGTGTAGATGGCGGTGGAGCTGTCATTCTCGTGACCGACTTGCTGCTGGAGAAACCGGCGGTCAACCCCGTCCTCTGTGAGGTGGGTGACGTAGGAGTGGCGAGCGGAGTGGACAGTCAGAGCCTTCGGGAGCCTCAGCGCGTCGCGGTAGGCGACGAACCGGGCGTTGATCTCCGCCGGCTTGACCCGGCCACCCCGCTCGGTCTCCCACAAGGCGGGATGTTCCTCGCAGCCGAACCGCGGCCGTACGTTCTCCACGTAATCGACGACGGCGTCCACCGCCCAGCCCATCACCGACAGCACGTTCCGACGGCGCGGCGGCTGCCCCTTCTTCGCCTTGCCGTAACGGACGTTGAGGGTGCCGTACCGGCCGAACTGCGGTGCCTTCGCGTTCCGCCCGAAGTCGACCACATCCAGCTTCGATGTTTCCGTCCGGCGCAGACCCCACCCATAGATGACCTTGAAGAGGGTGGCATCGCGGTAGGCGGCGAGGGCTCCCCTGCGCTTGGCCCTTACCGCTCGATCGACCTGGTCGTCGGCGTAGTCGAGGAAGCGTTGAATCTCCTCGCGGGTGAACGGCCTCGCCTCAGGGCGCCCCTCGTAGTCGTTGAGGTGGGCGATGGTGTTCCACTCGTGGCAGATGGCCACGGGGTGAGTGCCGAAGGCGTCCTCGCAGGCCACCGACCAGCCGTATCGGCCGTCGATCAAGAACTCGCTGAACAGGCGCAGGCTGCCCTGATAGCTGCGGATCGTGGACGGCGCGAGGTGCTTCTCGCTGGTCACGAGGTCGACTCCGTGGCGCTCCCTGTCGCCGTGCACAATCCGCACGCCAACGCCTGGCGCACTCAGCACCGGCTACTGGAATCCGAGCAGCAGGCACAGCAACGAACCGCGCACGCCGCCACGGGCCGGTTCTGGAGCATCGTCAATCCCCGGCAGCGCAACGGCCTGGGGGAGCCCGTGGGCTACAAACTGGTGCCCAACTCGGGCCTTCTGCCGATGCAGCCCCAGGGCAGCCAGGCATGGGAGCGGGCACGCTTCTGCTACGGACACCTGTGGGTGACCGCATACGACCCCACACAGTTTTACGCGGCCGGCGACTACCCCAACCAAAGCCGCGGCGGCGAGGGACTGCCCGCCTTCGTACAGCAGGACCGGCCGCTGGCCGACACGGACGTGGTGGTGTGGCACACGTTCGGCGAGCACCACATCGTGCGCCCCGAGGACTGACCCGCCATGCCCGTGGTGAGTACCGGATTCGCCCTACGCCCCAACGGCTTCTTCGACGGCAATCCCCCCCTGGACGTGCCCGCGCCGAACGGATGCGACAGCACCACAGCCTGCCACGACCAGAACCCCCTCTAGACGAAAGGCACCGGCATCATGAGCACCACTCTGACCGACCGTTACCCCACTCGTCTGCTCTCGCCCGCACCCGCCATGGCACGCGAGGATCCGACGGCCTGGGGCACGGCCGAGGACGGCCCGCTGTCAGCCGATCGATTGGACGCATTTGACCGGCTCGGCTACCACACAGAGCAGTCTCTACTGACTCGGAAGGAGATCGAGGTCCTCCAGGGAGAAGCGGCGCGTCTCGCCGCCGACTCCGCCCTGCGCGAGGACGAGCGCAC